>CAVXIY010000001.1:0-130841 GCA_963761955.1 uncultured Actinomycetota bacterium
TCCTAGGCTGACAGGCGTGACTTCCTCGCCGGCCACCACCGACGCTGAACAGTGGACCCGGGAGCTGTACGTAGCTGGGTCGGACTTCGATCGGGACACCAACTACGTGACCACCCGGATCACCCGGGACGGCCGCGACGGCTACCCGGTCGAGCCGGCCGTTATCGGCTGATCGCCGCCCGGGCCTGCCCCTGGGCCAACCGTGCCATCATCGTCCGCCGGCTGCTCGGGCTGGAGGACGCGCTCTCGATGGGGTGTGCGGACCCACCCACGACGGCGCAGCTGGACCTTCGACCTCGACCCCGGCGGGGTTGACCCGGTGCTGGGCTACGAGCGGCTGCAGCAGGCCTACTTCGCCCGCTTCCCGGGCTACTCGCGCGGCATCACCGTGCCGGCCATGGTCGAGATCGCCACCAAGCAGCTGGTCACCAACGACTCCCGGCAGCTGACGCTGGACCTCTCGACCGAATGGACCGAGTTCCACCGCGACGGGCGCGCCGGATCTCTACCCCGAGCCGCTGCGGGACGAGATCGACGAGGTGGCGGAGCTGATCTACGCCGACGTCAACAACGGGGTCTACCGCTGCGGGTTCGCCGGCTCCCAGCGCTCGTACGAGCGGGCGTACGACCGGCTCTTCGCCCGGCTGGACTGGCTGACCGAGCGGCTCGCCGGCCAGCGCTACCTGGTCGGCGACACCATCACCGAGGCCGACGTCCGGCTGTTCACCACCCTGGTCCGCTTCGACGCGGTCTACCACGGCCACTTCAAGGCAACCGGCACAAGCTGACCGAGATGAGGGTGCTGTGGGCGTACGCGCGGGACCTGTTCCAGACCCCCGGTTTCGGCGACACGATCGACTTCGCCCAGATCAAGCGGCACTACTACGTCGTGCACACCGACCTCAACCCGACCCAGATCGTGCCCAAGGGCCCGGACCTGTCCGGCTGGCTCACCCCGCACGGCCGTGAGCAGCTCGGCGGCCGCCCGTTCGGTGACGGGACGCCGCCGCCCCCGACCGCGTGCCGGCGGAGAGCCGTGCCCGCCGAGCCATGCGGGCGCACGCGACAGCGTGCGCAACAATCGCTCGGATACGGTGTGCGACCCGATACCGTGGCGAACGAATGTCGCGAACTCACCGATACGCTAAGGGTGCGGGATGAACCTGGCTCCGTCGGAGACCGAGAAACTGCTGATGGCCGTGGCCGGCATGGTCGCGCGAGACCGGCTCGCCCGGGGGGTCAAGCTGAACTATCCCGAGTCGGTGGCCCTGCTCAGCACCTGGGTGATCGAGCGGGCCCGGGAGGGCGGCCGGGTCGAGGAGCTGATGGTCAGCGGCCGCGAGGTGCTGACCCGGGCCGACGTGATGGACGGGGTGGCCGAGATGCTCAGCGACGTCCAGGTCGAGGCGACGTTCCCCGACGGCCGCAAGCTGGTCACCCTGCACCAGCCGATCCAGTGAGCTGGCCGGCTCAGACAGAGAGGAGCACCCATGGCGGGAGTGTCGACGTCGGGCCCGGGGGCGATCCGGGTCAAGCCGGGGGAGCTGGAGATCAACGCCGACCGCGGGCCGGACGAGCGGGCTGAGCTCACCTTCACCAACACCGCGGACCGGCCGATCCAGGTCGGCTCGCACATCCACCTGGCCGACGTCAACCCGGGCCTGGACTTCGACCGGGCGGCCGCGCAGGGCTTCCGGCTGGACATCCCGGCCGGTACCTCGATCCGCTTCGAGCCGGGGGCCTCGCGTACGGCGGGGATCGTCGCCCTGAAGGGCCGGCGGTCGGTGCCCGGCATCCGACTGCGTCCGAGCCGTCGAAGGGCGGCGGCCTGATGGCCCGGATCGACCGGGAGGCGTACGCGGCGATCTTCGGCCCGACCACCGGGGACCAGATCCGGCTGGGGGACACCGACCTGTGGATCGAGATCGAGCAGGATCTGACCTTCGGCGGCGAGGAGTCGGTGTTCGGCGGTGGCAAGTCGATCCGCGAGTCGATGAACCAGGCGCTCACCACCTCGGCCGAGGGGGCGCTGGACACGGTGATCACCAACGTGGTGATCATGGACCACTGGGGCATCGTCCGCGCCGACGTCGGGCATCCGGGCGGGCCGGATCGTCGGCATCGGCCGCAGCGGCAACCCGGACATCGCCGACGGGGTCGACCCGGACCTGATCATCGGGCCGGGCACCGACGTGATCTCCGGTGAGGGCAAGATCCTCACCGCCGGCGGCTTCGACTCCCACGTGCACTTCCTCTCGCCGTCGCAGATCCACGAGGCGCTGGCCGCCGGGCTGACCACCCTGGGCGGCGGCGGCACCGGTCCGTCGGAGGGCTCCAAGGCGACGACGGTGACCCCGGGCGCCTGGCACCTCAAGCAGGCCCATCGGGCGCTGGACGAGTTCCCGGTCAATCTGCTGCTGCTGGGCAAGGGCAACACCGTGTCCGCGGCGGCCTTCGAGGAGCAGGCGCTGGCCGGAGCCGGCGGCTACAAGGTGCACGAGGACTGGGGCTCGACCCCGGCCGCGGTGGACGCCGCGCTGCAAGGGCGCGGAGGAGTGGGGCCTGCAGGTCGCGCTGCACTCGGACTCGCTCAACGAGGCCGGGTTCGTCGCCAGCACCATCGCGGCGATGGCCGGCCGGAGCATCTCGGCCTTCCACGTCGAGGGGGCCGGCGGCGGCCACGCGCCGGACATCCTGACCATCGCCGGGCTGCCGCACGTGCTGCCCGGATCGACCAACCCGACCCTGCCGCACACGGTGAACACCGTGGCCGAGCACCTGGACATGCTGATGGTCTGCCACCACCTCAACCCGGCGGTGCCGGAGGACCTGGCCTTCGCCGAGTCCCGGATCCGGGCCACCACCATCGCCGCCGAAGATCATCTGCACGACCTGGGGGCGATCTCGATCACCTCCTCCGACGCCCAGGCGATGGGCCGGATCGGCGAGGTGATCACCCGCACCTGGCAGGTCGCCCACGTGATGAAGCAGGTCCGCGGTGAGCTGGCCGGCGGGCTGCCGGCCGACAACTTCCGGGCCCGGCGCTACGTCGCGAAGTACACGATCAACCCGGCGATCGCGCACGGGGTCGATCATGAGATCGGCTCGGTCGAGGTCGGCAAGCTGGCCGACCTGGTGCTGTGGGACCCGCGCTTCTTCGGCGTCCGCCCCTCCGTCGTGATCAAGGGCGGCGGCATCGTGGTCGGCGCCCTGGGCGACCCGAACGCGTCCATCCCCACCCCGCAGCCGGTCCTGATGCGCCCGACGCTGTACTACGGCAGCGGCTCGTACCGCTCGCAGTCCTACGTCGCTCCGGCCGCGCTGGAGGCCGGGCTGGCCGACGAGCTCGGTCTGCGCCGCGAGCTGGTGGCGGTCCGGCCGACCCGGGCGGTCGGCAAGGCCCAGATGATCAACAACGACGCCCTGCCGGAGATCGAGATCGACAGCGAGACCCACCGGATCACCGTCGACGGCACCGAGATCATCCCGGCCCCGGCCGCCGTGCTGCCGCTCGCCCAGCTGTACCAGCTCTTCTGAGCGTGAGCCGTCCCTACCTGGCCATGCTGCTGGCCGACGGCCGGCTGCCGACCGGAGCGCACACCCAGTCGGCCGGGGTGGAGCCGGCGTTCGCTCACGGGATGCGGCTGGACCAGGTGCCCGACTACCTGCGGGTCCGGCTGCGCACGGTGACCGAGGTGGAGGCGGCGGCGGCGGTCGTCGCCCGGCACCGCTGGCTGACCGAGCCGGCGACCGCGCGTACTCGCGGCGCATGCGTCGGAGGTGGACGCCGCCTGGCGGGTCCGGACGCTGTCCGACGCGCTGCGTGAGGCCTCGGACCTGCTCGGCCGGAGCTACCTGCGGACGGCCGGCGCGGTCTGGGCCTGGACGCGTTGCTGAGGCCCGGCGGGTGTCTGGTGCCGGGCGGTGGTGCTCGGGGCCACCGCGGCCGAGGCCGGGCTCTCAGCCGCCGAGCTGGCCCGGCTGGTCGGCTTCGAGGACGTGCAGACGGTGATCGCCGCGGCCCTGAAGCTGGAGCCGTTCGACCCGAGCCAGGGCGTAGCGCTGGGCGGCGGCAGCCGAGGGCGAGGTCGAGGAACTGGTGCGAGCGGGTCGGCCGCTGACGACGACCGCGGAGATCCCGGCGCACGGGGCCCCGCTGATCGAGGAGTGGGGCCAGCGGCACCGCGAGCGCCGAGCGGCGGCTGTTCCGTGCCTAGCCGCCGGGTCGTGGCCGGTGCGGCGGCGCGCTGCTGATCATGCTGCGCGGCCGGTTGCAGCGAGCCGGCGGCGACGCCACCCCGCCCCGTCGACCCCGCCGGTGGTCCAGGCTCTCGAGTGCGACGGCCGCCGCCCGCATCGCCGACCGCGCCACGCACCGACGTCCGACACCGCCAAGCAGCGCCAGTCCGACCCCGACCGCCGACCCGACCAAGTCGCCCAGTCCCGTCGCCGACCGGTCTCGTCGCCCGGCCACCACACGAGACCGGCGAGCAGGCGTACGGCACCGACCTGGTGCTCAGCAAGAGCGACGCTGTCCTACACCGAGCTGCGCTGGTACTGGGGCAAGGCGGCGCAGCGGCGGTGCAAGAAGCTGGGGATCAAGGCCGAGCAGGCCTGGTGCAACGAGTACTACTTCGAGAACGAGGGGGAGCGCCTCGAGGTCAGGCTGGACCCCGACGTGGAGATCATGGCTGCTGAACGACGACCTCAAGCTCGTCTCGGCCAGCCGCGCCGGGCTGACCGAGGCCATCGCGGAAGCGATCTGGCCGCACTTCCGGTTCCAGCTGAAGGGCGACGGACGTGACCCAGACTCGAACAGGTGTACACCCCGTGACCCGCGCGCTGCGGCTGGGCGTGGCCGGCCCGGTCGGCACCGGCAAGAGCTCGCTGATCGCCCTGCTGTGCGCCGAGCTGGGCCGCGAGCTGAGCCTGGCGGTGATCACCAACGACATCTACACCGACGAGGACGCCCGGTTCCTGCGCTCGGCCGGCGTGCTGGCCGCCGGAACGGATCCGGGCGGTGGAGACCGGGGCCTGCCCGCACACCGCGATCCGGGACGACGTCACCCAGAACCTGCTGGCCGTGGAGGACCTGGAGCGGGACTTCGCCCCGGTCGACGTGGTGCTGGTCGAGTCGGGCGGGGACAACCTGACCGCCACGTTCTCCCCGGCCCTGGTCGACGCCCAGTTCTTCGTGCTCGACGTGGCCGGCGGCGGAGACGTGGCCCGCAAGGGCGGCCCGGGCATCGCCCGGGCCGACGTGCTGATCGTCAACAAGACCGACCTGGCGCCGTACGTCGGGGTCGACGTCGAGCAGATGGTGCGCGACGCCGAACAGGCCCGGGACGGTCGAACGGTGATCGCCCTGTCCCGCACCGACCCGGCCTCCGTCGCCCAGCTGACCCAGTGGGTGCGGGACACGCTGGCCGCGTTCCGGGCCGGCCACCACGTACCCGTCGACCCCGGCCCGATGGCGCCGCACGCCCATGCCGACGGCACCGTCCACACGTCACTGAGTGCCGACCGGTCGGTGACCACCCGGATCGTGGTCGAGCGGGCGGGGGAGCGGCATCGGGTCTTCGCCCGGCCCGGGCTGCTCCGGGCGCAGACCATCCGCAACGAGCCGGTCCTGCCGGATCGGCCTGCTGGCCACGACCGCGCTGCTGCTGGGCGGCGACGAGGTGGAGATCGAGGTCGAGGTGGGTCCCGGGGCGAGCCTGGAGCTGTTCGACGTGGCCGGCACGGTGGCCTACCACGGTCGCGGCCGGCCGGCGGCCTGGCACACCCGGCTCGAGCTGGCCGACGGCGGGACGCTGCGCTAGGCCGGCGAGCCGTTCGTGGTGGCCGACGGGGCCGACGTGCAGCGGACGCTCGAGCTCGAGCTGGACGCCACCGCCACCCTGCGGCTGCGCGAGACGCTGGTGCTCGGCCGGTCCGGCGAGATCGGCGGCCGGCTGCGGACCCGGACCGGGATCCGGATCGACGGCGACCGGTGCTGCTCGAGGATCAGCTGCTCGATCCGGCCGGGCTGCCGCGGCCACCCGGGCATGCTCGGCGATCATCGGGTGATCGACTCGATGCTCATGGTCGGCGGGCCGGGTCCGTCGCCGCCCGCCGGCGCCGTCCGGTACAGCGCTGGTCGGCGGTCGGGGCTCGGTCACCCGCTACCTCGGTACCGGAGCTGGCCGCCTCGCCGCTGCCATCAGGTGCCTGGAGGCCCGCTAGGCGTCACCTGGATCGCATCCGCGAGCGATCGGTCGACCCGTGCCGTCAGATCGTCATCGCGGCCATCACCGAGCCGACCGCGTCGCTGCCCCCGCTCGCCGGTCGACGGTGAGGTAGCCCGAGGCCATCACGGCGTAGCCGGCGGCGGCGGTCAGGGCGAAGCTGACGTGCTGCTCGACCAGCAGCACCGACAGCCCGGACTCGGCCAGGGAGATCACCAGCTCCTCGATCTCGGCCACGATGTTGGGCTGGATGCCCTCGGTGGGCTCGTCGAGGATGATCAACTTCGGCTCGGTGATCAGGGCCCGGGCGATCGACAGCTGCTGGCGCTGACCGCCGGACAGCAGGCCGGCCTTGCGGGTCTCGAACTTCTTCAGCGCCGGGAACATGGTGAACATCTCCTCGATCTTGGCGGCGCCGTTCGGCGCGGCCGTCGGCGACGAGCTGCAGGTTCTCGAAGGTGCTGAGCTGCGGGAAGGACAGCTGGCCCTGGGGCACGTACGCCATGCCCCTGGCCACCCGCTGGTGGGTCTTGGTCTTGGTGACGTCCTCACCGTCGAAGGTGATGGTGCCGCTGCGGGCCGGCAGCAGGCCGAGCAGCGTCTTCAGCAGCGTGGTCTTGCCGGCCCCGTTGTGGCCCATCACCGCGAAGACCGAGTGGTCGGGCACGGTGAACGAGACGCCGTGCACCACGTCGGTCGGCCCGTAGCCGGCGTGCAGATCGACGACCTCAAGCATCGCTCTTCACCTCCTCGGTCAGCAGGCTGAGCACCTCGGCCTCGACCTCGGCGGCTTCCCGGTGCTGTGCGCGCGGCCCAGGTAGACCTCCTGGACCTTGGCGTCGGCCTGCACCTGCGGCCACCGAGCCCTCGCTGAGCACCTTGCCCTGGTGCAGCACCGTCACCGAGTCGGCCCACTTGCCGCATGAAGTCCATGTCGTGCTCGACGATGATCACCGTGCGGTCGGCGCCGATCCGCTTGCAGCAGTTCACCGGTGGCGTCCCGCTCGTCGGCGCTCATCCCGGCCACCGGCTCGTCGAGCAGCAGCACCCGGGCGTCCTGCACCAGCAGCATGCCGATCTCCAGCCACTGCTTCTGGCCGTGGGAGAGCACCCCGGCCGGCTTGTCCACCGCCTCGGTCAGCGCCACCGTCTCCAGCGCCTGCTGGACGATCGTCGGGGATGCCGCGCCGGACCCCCAGCAGGGCCAGCGGCGAACGCTTGGCCCCGGCGGCGATGTCGAGGTTCTGCAGCACGGTCAGCTCGGTGAACACGCTGGCGGTCTGGAAGGTGCGGCCGACGCCGAGCCGGGCGATCTGGTGCGACTTGCGCCCGATCAGCTCGGTCGTGCCGTAGTGCGCGGACCCGGTGGCGCGGCACCAGTCCGGTGAGCGCGTCGATGATCGTGGTCTTGCCGGCCCCGTTGGGGCCGATCAGGAAGCGCAGGTCGGACTGGAAGACGGTCAGGTCGACGCCGTCGACGGCCTTGAAGCCGTCGAAGGAGACGGTCAGGCCGCGGACCTCGAGATAGTCGGGCTGCATCAGATGCTCGCCTTCTGCGCTAGGCCCGCGCCGGCGACCGGCACGGGTTGCCGGTCCGCGCCGGAGGAGCCCGGCGGCGGATCGGGTGGGGTGGGGGCGCGACGAGCGCACGGCGAGACCGCCGTCGTTTGATCACGGCCGGAACGGACGCGATCCCGCCGGGCAGGAAGGCCACCACCAGCATGAACATCGCGCCCTGGAAGTAGATCCAGAAGGCCGGGAACTGCTCGCTACAGGGTGGTCTGCGCGTACGCGACCACGATCGCGCCGAGCACCGGGCCGACCAGGGTGTTCCGGCCGCCGACCGCGACGCCGATGATGAAGGCGATCGAGGGGACCACGCCGACGTCGGCGGGGGAGATGATGCCGACGATCGGCACGAAGAGCGCGCCGGCGACGCCGGCCATGGCCGCGGCGATCACGTAGGCGACCAGCTTGACGTTGGCCGGGTTGTAGCCGAGGAACCGGACCCGCTCCTCCTGGTCGCGGACGGCGACCAGCAGCTCGCCGAACCGGCTGCGGTAGAGGTGCCAGACGACCACCACCATGATCAACAGGACGGTGGCGGCGATGAAGAACAGCAGCTGCTTGTTCAGCGGGTCGTAGAGGTTGTAGCCGAAGAAGCCCCGGAAGCCGTTCAGCCCGTTGGTGCCGCCGGTGGTGGTCTGCTGGCCGATCAGGAAGATCGCGAAGGCGGCGGCCAGGGCCTGGGACAAGATGGCGAAGTAGGCGCCCTTGACCCGGCGCCGGAAGATGGCCAGACCGAGCACGGCGGCCACGGCGGCCGGCAGCAGCAGGATCGGCGATCAGCGTCACCACCGGCGATCGGAACGGTTCCCACCAGCCCGGCACGATGCCGTTGCCGTAGAGCACCATGAAATCCGGTGCCTTGCCCGGGCCGGCGTCGGTGAGCTTCAGGTGCATGGCCATCAGGTAGCCGCCGAGGCCGAAGAACACCCCCTGGCCGAGGACCAGCATGCCGCCCTTGCCCCAGGCCAGACCGATGCCCGACCGCGACCATCGCCCAGCACAGGTACTTGCCCAGCAGGCGCCAGCCGGAACGGCGTGAGCAGCGCCGGGCGCGACCAGGTAGAGCAGCAGGGCGGCGACGCGCCAGGCCGACCCAGATCTTCCCGTCGCCGCTGAGGTAGTTCAGGACTCTTCATGCGTCAGTCTCCCTAGACCGAGGCTTCGGGTGCGGACGCTGACGATGCCCTGCGGCCGCAGCTGCAGGAAGACCACGATGGCGATGAAGAGCAGCACCTTGGCCATGCTCGCGGTGGTCGTGTACTGGAAGATCGACTGCAGCAGGCCGAGCACGAACGCGGCGATCACCGCGCCCGCGGATCTGGCCGATGCCGCCGACCACCACGACCAGGAAGGCGTCGACGATGTAGTTGGTGCCCAGCGTCGGGCCGGTCGAGCCGAGCAGGGTGAGCGCCACGCCGGCCACCCCGGCCAGCCCGGAGCCGATGAAGAAGGTCAGCCGGTCGGTGGCCCGGGTCGAGATGCCGACGGTCTCGGCCAGGTCCCGGTTCTGCACCACCGCCCGGACCCGGCGGCCCAGCGAGCTGAACCGGATCGATCGCCGACAGGGCGATCACGCAGCCGAGGCAGAGCACGATGATGAACAGCCGGGCCGAGGCGAGGTCGACGCCGAGGATGCGTGACGCTGCCCTGCAGCCAGACGGGCGCGCCGACGTCGACGTTGGGCGCGCCGAAGATGTCGCGGGCCAGCTGCTGCAGGATCAGCGACACCCCCCAGGTGACCAGCAGGGTGTCCAGCGGCCGGTGGTACATCCGCCGGATCAGGGTGGCCTCCAAGATCACCCCGAGCAGACCGCCGACGCACGAACCCGATCGGAATCGCAACCAGCAAGGAGATCCCGGCGTTGCCGATGACCTGCTGCATCACGTACGCCGTGTAGGCGCCGGCCATGATGAACTCACCGTGGGCCATGTTGATCACGCCCATCTGACCGAAGGTCAGCGCCAGTCCGAGCGCGATCAGCAGCAGGATCGAGCCCTGCGAGACCCCCGCGAACAGCTGTCCGACCACGACGTCCATGGCCTATCTGCTCGCGCATCGCGCTGACCGGATCGTCGCGGGCGGGATCGAAAGCGTGTTCCGCGCCTCCTGACTCGCCGGCGCGCGGTAGCGACGCTCGCAGATTCGCGAGGCTCGCTCACGCCGTTCAGACCCTTGGCCCAGTCGTAGGTGGTCAGGAACGGGTCGGGTTCGATCGGTTCCTTGGACGACCAGATGGTCTTGATCAGGCCGTCGGGCTGGATCTGCCCGATCAGCGCGGTCTTGGCGATGTGGTGGTTCTCGCCGTTGACCGTGACCTTGCCCTCCGGGGCGTCGAAGCTGACCCCGCCGGCGGCGGCCTGGATGTCGGCGACCGCGAACGACTTGGCCTTCTCGGCCATGCCCTTCCACAGGTAGAGCGAGGTGTACGCGGCCTCCATCGGATCAGAGGTCACCCGGTCGTCGCCGTACTTGGCCTTGAACGCGGCGACGAACTTCTCGTTCACCGGGGTGTCGATGGTCTGGTAGTAGTTCCAGGCCGTCAGCTGGTCCTTCAGGTTGGCGGCGCCGATGCCCTTGACCTCCTCCTCGGCGATCGACACGCTGACCACCGGCATCTTGGCCGCGGTCAGGCCGGCGTTCGTGTACTCCTTGAAGAACGCCACGTTGGAGTCGCCGTTGAGCGTGTTGAACACCGCGTCGGCGCCGGCGCCCTTGACCTTGTTGACGATCGTGGCGAAGTCGGTCGAGCCGAGCGGGGTGTACTCCTCGCCCATCACCTCGATGCCGTTGGCGGCCGCGTACGCCTTGATCTCCTTGTTGGCGGTACGCGGGAAGACGTAGTCCGAGCCGACCAGGAAGATCGACTTGGCGCCCTGCTCCTTGAGGTAGTCCAGGCCGGGGATGATCTGCTGGTTGGTCGTGGCGCCGGTGTAGAAGATGTTCTTGCTGGCCTCGAGACCCTCGTACTGCACCGGGTAGAAGAGCAGCGCGTTGTTGCCCTCGAAGACCGGCAGCATGGCCTTGCGGCTGGCCGAGGTCCAGCCGCCGAAGACCGCGGCGACGCAGTCGCTGCTGATCAGCTTCTGCGCCTTCTCGGCGAAGGTGGTGGGCTCGGAGGCACCGTCCTCGGCGACCACCTCGATCTGCTTGCCGTTGACGCCGCCGGCCGGCGTTGATCTCGTCCTTGGCCATCGCCAGCGCGTCGTAGACGGTGTTCTCGCTGATCGCCATGGTGCCGGAGCGGGAGTTCAGGAAGCCGATCTTGATCGTGTCGCCGTCGGTCTTGACGCAACTGGTGCCGGCGCTGCCGCCGGTCGAGCTCGGCACCACTTTGCTGCCGCCGCAGGCCGTCAGGGCCAGCGCGGCGGCCGACGGCGAAGCAGGCCGCGCCGAGGAGCGTGCGAACGCGAGGAAGCTGTGCGTGAGCGTGTGACGTCGAGTCATCGCGCCGTCCTTTTCATGGAGCGGATTGACAGGAGCGCTCGACCAAGATCACGAGGACGTCCTCGTAGTCGGGCGATGTGCCTGACGCTATTGATCACGTGTTTCGACCGATACGCCCGCGCGTTCTAGCCGGCAGCGTCTGGCTCAGCTCCGATCGGCCCCGCTGCGGACCTCCGGTCGCCGCGGCGATCAGCACTGGGCGCGACCGACGGCGGTCTCGGTCGGGTCGGGCTCGCCGTCGGGGTGGCCGAGGCGGACGGCGTCGGCTGACTGGTCGTCGCGCTTGGCTCGGGCGCTGGGCGCCGTCGCTGGCGGTCGCCGACGGCTCGGTTCCGGCGCTCGTCGGTGCTGCTCGGCTCCGCGGTCGGCGATGGCGCTCTTCGTCGCCGTGCCGGCGCGGCTTCTTCTTCGCTCGGGGGCCTGCCTCGGCTCGCTGACCTGGGTGATGGTCGTGCCCTCGCCGCCGGACGGCGCGTGACCGGAGATCAGCTCGATAGCGGTCAGGGACACCGCGGCGATACCGAAGGCCGCCAGGGCGGCGACGAGGATGCTCTTCCAGCTCAGCGGCTTCCGCGGCTTGCGGACCGGAGCCGGACGGGCGCATCCCACTGCGGCACGCTCGGCTGAGCCGGGGCCCAGGCGCTCGTGGCCGTGGTGGGTGTCGGTGGCCTCGATGGTCGTCGGCACGTCCGACTCCGCGGTACGGCCGGTCAAGACCGTGCGCACCTTGTCCTGGGTGTGCTTCAGGGAGGCGGTGTACAGGGCGCACTGGCCACGGCGGCGATGATGCTGGCCAGCGCGGCGCCGACGATGGTGCCGGCCACGCTCAGCCGGGAGCCCAGGGCGGCGGCGGTCATCGCGGCCAGCGCGCCGCCGACGATCTTGGTCAGCGACAGGTCGAGCTTGCTGGCCTTGGTCTCCGGCTCCTTGGCGTCCTTCGGGGCGTCGGGTCGGCCGTCACGTTCCGGTACTGCTGGTTGGTGCTCATGTCCTCTTCACGTCTGCTCGGGCGTGCATGACCGCAACGTGGCGGTCTCGTCCAGTCAATGACAACGCATCAGCCGTCCGGATCGATGTCGACTTCGCCGAAGAGTGAGCAAGCCCACAGCGTCCTGCCCGGCGCGTCGGACATGCGCTCGGCCAGACGACACGCGCCCCCGATCCTGAGGATCGGGGGCGCGACGGGCTAGGATGCCGGCTACTGGTCGGTGCACGGCTATCTGGCCGGTGATCGGCCTCGCCGGCGGTGATGGCGTGATGCCCGTTGCCGTGACCGTGCCGATCTCGTGACCGCTGCCGTGGCCGTCGTGCCGTCGTGGTGGTGCGCCGCCTCTTCGAGCTCGGCCCGGGTCGGCTTGCGCAGCGTGTCGATGAAGTAGAACCGGGTCGCCGCCGCGGCGCCGCTGCTCGGCCTTGATCTCCTTCTCCGACATGCCGTCGGTGTCGGCCGGCGGGCAGCAGCGCCAGCGTGCTCCTTGTGCTGGGTGAGCGTGTACGCCTCGCCCAGGCTGATCGGGCGGTGCCGCTCGGAGTACTTGCCGGACGGATCGCGCTCGATGATGCCGGTCTCGGCGCCGTGCAGCAGCCGCTCGGCGTCGGACGCGCTGCAGCCCGATGCAGATCCGCTTGGTCAGCAGGAAGGCGATCACCGGGGCCACGAAGACCGCGACCCGCAGGAAGTACGTCACCGCGTTCAGCGACACGTGGAACTGGGTGGCGACCAGGTCGTTGCCGCCGCCGATCCACAGCATCGCGTACGCCGGTCATCGCCGCGACGCCGAACGCCGGTCCGGGTCGGGTTGTTGCGCGGCCGGTCGAGGATGTGGTGCTCGCTCTTGTCGCCGGTGACCCAGGCCTCGATGAACGGGTAGATCGCCATCCCGCCGAAGAACAGCCCCATCAGTCCCGAGACCGGGGATCGCGACGTTCCACGACCAGGTCGTCGAGCCGATGTGCCACTCCCAGTTCGGCATGATCCGGATGGCGCCCTCGACGAAGCCCATGTACCAGTCGGGCTGCGAGCCGGCGCGTGACCTCGGCCGGGTTGTACGGACCGAACGACCCAGACCGGGTTGATCTGCATCAGCGCGCCCATCAGGGTGATGACGCCGAAGACGATGAAGAAGAAGCCGCCGGCCTTGGCCGCGTAGACCGGGAAGACCGGGTAGCCGACCACGTTGCCCTCGGTGCGGCCCGGGCCGGGGAACTGGGTGTGCTTGTGGTAGACGACCAGCGCCAGGTGGGCGGCGATCAGCCCGAGGATGATCGCCGGAACCAGCAGGATGTGCACCATGTAGAGCCGGGCGACGATCAGGTCGCCGGGGAACTCCCCGCCGAAGACGAAGAACTCGGCCCAGGTGCCGATCAGCGGGATCGACCGGATCAGACCGTCGACGAAGCGCAGTCCGGTGCCGGACAGCAGGTCGTCCGGCAGCGAGTAGCCGGCGAAGCCCTCGATCAGGCCCATGGCCAGCAGCGCGACGCCGATCAGCCAGTTGACCTCGCGCGGCTTGCGGAACGCGCCGGTGAAGAAGATGCGCAGGCTGTGGGTGAGCATCGCGGCGATGAAGAGCATCGCGGCCCAGTGGTGCATCTGCCGGAGCAGCAGGCCGCCGCGGATGTCGAAGGACAGGGCCAGGGTCGACGCGTACGCCTCGGACATGTGCAGGCCGCGGAGCAGCTGGTAGGTGCCCTCGTACTCGATCTCGGCCATCGACGGCTTGAACCAGATGGTCAGGAAGACGCCGCGTGAGCAGCAGGACGATGAAGGAGTAGAGCGCGATCTCGCCCGAGCAGGAACGACCAGTGGTCGGGGAAGACCTTGCGGAGGAAGGGCCGGCCCAGGCTGGCCAGCGCCGATCCGCTCGTCGGCCCACTTGGCCGGCCCGGCGGCGACCTTGAAGACGGGGCCGAGCTCCTTCTTGGGCCGCTGCGGCCTGCAGCGTGCCGCTCGTCGGCGACGGTCTCAGCGGGTCTGGCCATCAGTCATCGCCTTCTTTGAAATCATTGCGCGAGTCCCGTTCGAAGATAGCTCGGGCCGGTCGGGACGGTGAAGCCACTGCGGGCGACGAGGTAGCCCTCGGCGTCGGTCGTGATGGGCAGCTGCGGCAGCGCACGCGCGGCCGGGCCGAAGACCACCAGCCCCGGAGTTGCCGAGGTCGAAGGTCGACTGGTGGCACGGGCAGAGCAGGTGGTGGGTCTGCTGCTCCCACAGGCTGATCGGGCAGCCGACGTGGGTGCAGATCTTGGAGTAGCAGAGGATCCCGCCGACCTGCCAGTCCTGGCGCGAGGCGGGGATCTTGATGGTGTTCGGGTCCATCCGGACGATGATGATCGCGGCTTTGGCCTTCTCGGTCTGGAACTCGGTGCCCTCGAGGTCCTTGAGGTTCTCCGGCTCGCGCGTTGACCAGCTGGCCGATCTCGATGTCGGAGGCCTTGATCGGCTCGAAGGTGACGTCGTGGACGAGCCGGATGCCCTCGGCCCAGATGGTCGTCTCGATCGTCGCCGCGCGCCGCTTCTTGGTCGGCCACGGCCCGAGGTCGGCGAGGCCGACGATCAGCGGCAGCAGCACGCGCGCCGAGCGCGCCGATCAGGCTGCGGCCGATGACCTTGCGCCGGGTGATCTGCGACTCGTCGATGCCCTTGTCCAGCTCGGTCGAGCACGTAGTCGACGTCCTCGTGGCTTGGAGCGTCGCGCCGTGCCGGTAGTCGACCATCTCGTGGTCGTCCATCAGCTGGCGGGCCCACTGGACCGCGCCCATGCCGATGAGCAGCAGCGCCAGGCCGAAGGTCAGGCCGAGCAGCAGGTTCTTGGCGTTGGTGTGCAGGAAGCCGAAGTCGACGTACCACTCGCGCGGCACCGCGAAGTAGACGACGACGAAGCCGATCGCCAGCACCGGCACCAGGCCGAACAACGTCGCGACCTGCCGGGTGGCCCGGTCGGCGGCCGCGCTCGTCGACGTCGGTCAGCCGGGGCAGGTGCTCCGGGTGGCCGGGGTCGGGGACCGGGTAGCGCGGATCGTTCGATCGCGTCGTGATCCCGGGCTCGGTGTGGCCCGTCGGGCATCGGTCGTGACCGTCGTTGTCGATCGCTCACTTCGCCTTCGCTCCCTTCGCCGCGATCCAGATCGCAAAGAACATCAGGACGCCGAGGCCGATGATCCAGGCCCACAGGCCCTCGCTGACCGGGCCGAGGCCGCCGAGAGCGAGACCGCCCTGGCTGGGCTGCTCGTGCAGGTCGTTCAGGTAGGCGATGATGGCCCGCTTGTCCTCCGGCCGCATGACCTCGTCGGAGAAGACCGGCATCTGCTGCGGGCCGGTGACCATGGCCTCGTAGAGGTGCTTGTTGCTGACGCCGATCAGCGACGGCGCGTACTTGCCGCCCGGCAGCGCGCCGCCCGCGCCCTCGAAGTTGTGGCAGGCCGAGCAGTTGGTGCGGAACAGCTCACCGCCGCGGGCGATGTCCTCCTCGCTGACCGTCGCCGGGTCGTAGTCGGCCTCGGTCGGGAATCGCCGGGCCGGGGCCGAGCGATGGCGACGTAGGCGGCGAGGGCCGCGATCTCCTCCTCGGAGTAGCGGTTCGGCTTGACCGGCGCCTGCGCCTCGGGCTTGCGCCATCGGCATCCGGCCGGTACGAGACCTGGAACTCGACCGAGGCCGCGCCGACGCCGGCCAGCGGCGGACCCTGGATCGTGCCGGTGGTCTGGCCCTCACCGTTCAGCCCGTGGCAGGAGGCGCAGCCGACGGCGAACAGCGCCTTGCCCTCGGCGACCTGCTGGCTGTTGCCGGTGTCGGCGGACACCTTCGGCGCCGGCGCGAGCGTCGCGTAGAGCGCGCCCATGACGAAGAGCGCGAACAGCAGCAGCAGCGCCTTGGCTGCCGGGTGTCGTCGTCTCGAGGACAGGAATCGCACGGGGTCCCTCTCAGTGGCTCGTCGTGGAGATTCAGTTGTCAGGGCCGGTTCGGATGCGCCCGCCAGCCGGAGTGATGCGACTACTGCAAGATGTAGATCACGCCGAACAGCGCGATCCAGACGACGTCGACGAAGTGCCAGTAGTACGAGACGACGACGGCGCTGACCGCCTGCTCGTGGGTGAAGGTGCGGGCCAGGAAGGTGCGGCCCAGCAGCAGCATGAAGGCGATCAGCCCGCCGGTCACGTGCAGGCCGTGGAAGCCGGTGGCCAGGAAGAACACCGAGCCGTACACGTTGGTCGAGATGGTCAGGCCCTCGTGGAACAGCGCGGCGTACTCGTACACCTGGCCGCCGATGAAGAACGAGCCCATGACGTAGGTCAGGACGTACCACTCGCGCAGGCCCCAGCGCCGGATCGCCAGCAGCGAGCCGGACCGCCTGACCTGGCCGCGCTCGGCGGCGAAGACACCCATCTGGCAGGTGAACGAGCTGGCCACCAGCACGGAGGTGTTGAGGATCGCGAACGGGATGTTCAGCATCTCGGTCTGGCTCTGCCACAGCGTCTCGGCCCCGGCGGCGGCCTGGGAGTTGGTGACGTTGCGGATCGTGAAGTACGCCGCGAACAGCGCCGCGAAGAACATCAGCTCCGAAGCGAGCCAGATGATGGTGCCGACGGCGACCATGTCTGGGCGGCCGTCGCGGCCACGCAAGCGGGACTGCGGGATGGGGTGCAGAGCGCTTGCCGGCTTGGTCATCGAGCCGGAGACGGCGTGCGTGTGTAGGGCCACGGGGTCATTATTGCCGGATCGCTTCCGCAGGTCACCCCAGGGCACGACTTTGTTGATCGCGTCGCGCGGAGCGCGCTCGGAAGTCGCGGCAGGCTCGCGGCCCGTTGATCTGCGTGTGCCCGCACGGCGTTCCGCTGCGGCTCGCCCGGTGTTGTGCGCACCGCTGACCCGGCGGTCGGCCGGCGAGCGCGCGCTCGGCGCGGTGACCGACGCCGCGTCGGACCCACCGGCCATCGCGGAGACACGTTACGATCGGGCGCGTACGGCGGACGGGCATCCACAGACAGGCTGGAGATGATCATGAGCGATGAGACACCTCGGGACGAGGAGGTCTTGACGATCTTGCTGTACGCCTCCAACCGGCTGACCCGGGAGAACGTCCGGCTGGCCCTGGGCCGGAAGGTCGCCCGCGACCTGCCGCCGGTCCGGGTGCTCGAGGTCGCCACCCAGCCGGCCGTGCTGACCGCGATGGACGCCGGCGGGCATCGACCTGGCCATCCTGGACGGCGAGGCGGTGCCCGGCGGCATGGGCCTGTGCCGCCAGCTCAAGGACGAGATCCTCCGCTGCCCGCCGATCCTGGTGCTGACCGGACGACCCGACGACGCGTGGCTGGCCACCTGGTCCCGGGCCGACGGCGTGGTGCCGCACCCGGTCGACCCGATCCGGCTGCCGGCGGTGGTGGCCGGCCTGCTGCGGCCGCCCGCGAGCACCAGCACCGCCCTCGCCACGACATGAACTGGCCGCAGGTGCTCGGCGGCCTGGTCCGCCGGGAGGACCAGTCCAACGAGGCGACGGCCTGGGCGATGGAGCAGATCCTCGGCGGCGACGCGACCCCGGCCCAGCTGGCGGCCTTCGTCATCGCGCTGCGCAGCAAGGGCGAGACGGTGGAGGAGCTCTCCGGGCTGGCCGAGACCATGATCGACTTCGCGACGCCGATCGAGATCGGCGGCACGGCCGTCGACGTCGTGGGATCCGGCGGCGACCGCTCCAACACCGTCAACATCTCCACGATGGCGGCGATCGTGGCCGCGGCCGCCGGGGCCCGGGTGGTCAAGCACGGCAACCGCGCGGCTTCCTCGGCCTGTGGTGCCGCCGACGTGCTCGAGGCGCTCGGCCTGGTCCTGGACCTGACGCCGGAAGCGCAGCAGCGAGGTGGTCGAGCAGGTCGGCATCGGCTTCCTGTTCGCCAAGCAGTACCACCCGGCGCTGCGGCACGCCGCCGGTGTGCGAAGCGAGCTCGGCATCCCCACCACCTTCAACTTCCTCGGCCCGCTGGCCAACCCGGCGCAGCCGATCGCCCAGGCGGTCGGCGTCGCCGACGCCCGGATGGCCGGAGCTGATGGCGGGGGTGTTCGCGGCCCGGGGCAACCAGGGGCTGGTGGTGCACGGCGGCGACGGGCTGGACGAGCTGACCACGACCACGTCCTCGACGGTCTGGGTCTACGCCGACGGCGAGGTCGAGCGGACCGAGTTCGACCCCGCCGAGCTCGGCGTGCCGCGGGCCCGGATCGCCGACCTCGTCGGCGGCGACGCGGCCGTGAACGCCCAGGTCGTCTGGGATCTGGTCGCCGGCAAGCCGGGCCCGGTCCGCGACATCGTCACGCTGAACGCCGCCGCCGCGCTGGTCGCGTACGCCAAACCGGTGGCCGGGCGGCTGGTCGAGGACCTGGCCGATCAGCTCCGGAGGGCGAACGAGGCCATCGACTCGGGCGCGGCCCAGCGCCAAGCTCACGGCGTGGATCGAAGCGTCCCGGGCCGCCGCTGCGCTGATCACGCACTAGCGAATCGTCACGCTGTCCAACGCCGCCGCGGCCTGCCGGGCCAACGCCGGATCGGTGTCGTTCGGCACCAAGGTGGCCGCGACCACGACCGAACCGTCATCCACGCCCACCAGCAGCACCGTCAGCGTGTCGTAGCGGCTCGGCAGCCCTTCGATCGCGTACCGCACCCGGCCGGTGACCAGGAGGCCCGCCTGGCCTTCGACCGCGTGGTCGGACGTCGTCACGTCGACGAGCCGGGTCGGATGCCCGTCGAAGATCGACTCGCTCAGTTGCTGCAGCCGTGACGCGGCCCTGGGCCTCCAGATCGCCGTTCACGGCCGCCGGGAGCCGACCGAGGAGCACGGCGGCCGACCAGGTGTGACGCCCGTCGTAGCGCTCGTGCACCGGCGCGCTCGCGCTGAACACGCTCTCGAGGACGCCCTTCAACTGCATCGGATCGGGGTAGAGGGAGTAGGGGGCGCCCGGCAGGACCATGGTGACGTCGCCGATCGCGGCCGTCCGGCTGCTCTCCTCCAGATGTCCGGCGGCCGCGTCGGGGTCGGCGGGGAGTGCTCGGTCCGCCGCGCCGGTGGACGTCCCGGTGGACGGATCGCGCCAGATGACCAGGCCCAGCCCGACGGAGGCGGTGACGAACAACGCCAGCCCGACGGTGACCACGAAAACCGTGCGCAACGTCGAGGCTTCGGCAGCCTGGCGCGGGATCGCGGTCACGTCTGCAGCCTATGTTTCGAGGCCAACCTCGAGCCCGGGATTCGGGGCCGGGTTGCATACTCTCAGGGTGATCTCTCGCGACCTCGCCGCCCGGCTCGCTCCGCTGTTGCACTGGAAACCGGCCAATGGCGATCGGTTCTACGTGCCGAAGCCGGAGATCGCCGACTCGGTGTTCACCATCAGCGACATGGTGGTGGAGTTGGTCACCCAGAACGGCGAGTCGCGCTTCCATTTCAACGGAACCGTGGAGTGGGCCCTGGATTCGGTGGAGTCCGACGACGTGGTGTGGCTGCCGCGGGAGGATCAGCTCCGCGGCCTGCTCGGCGAGTACTTCCTTTCTCTGGACTCCTCGGGCGGAGCCTTCGTGGTCACGGTCAGCGGTCCGGGGCGGGCCTTCCACACCGACCCGGAATCGAACGCGTCCGACGCGTACGGGCAGGCGCTGCTCTACGTGCTGCAGCACGCGCCGGTCAGCTCAGCCACTCGATGACGCAGGCGGCGTAGCCGCCGAACAGCATCGTCGGGGCGTACGCGAAGCTGCCCGATCGGCGCGCCAGCAACCGGTAGACGCCGAGCAAGCCGCCGGCCAGGCTGCCGAGGAGCAGCGCCCAGACCAGCAGGGTTCGCCGAGTGGGCGGCGGTGGCGGCGCCGATCAGCGGCGCGAATCGGACGTCCCCGAAGCCGAATCCGCCGCGCGCGGCGAACCAGACGATGAGGTAGAGGCCACCCGCGGCGGCGGCGCCGCCGACGGACCTGGCGAGCAGCCACCCGTCGGCGGCCAGCGCGGCCGCGGTCAACGTCGCCACGGCCATCGCCAGCCAGGCGAAGCGGGTCAGCAGCGAGCGGCAGCCAGGTCGTCCGCGCGTCGATGGCCGCGAGCAGCACCCCGAAGACCGCCAGCACCCACCACAGCGGCTGCACCTCCCGACCGAGGCTCAGCCAGGAGATCGCGACGCCGAGCGCGGCCAGCGCCGAGGTGATCGCGACGAATCGGGTCGGTGCCGAGCTCGCGGTACAGCGGCTTCCCGTCGCCCTCGGCCGGCTCCGGCAGCCGAGCGAGCACCGGACGGACGCCGAGGACCATCACCGCGGCAGCGCCGAGGATCACGACGGCCGGCGTGAGCTGCATCGGGCGATCCTAGGCGCTCTGCCACCGAGTGGGACGGGTCATGCGGCGAGTCGGGTCGGGTGACCGCCGGGCGGCCCGGAGGCTCCACTCCGAGACCAGCAACAGCCGGGCCGCGGTGACGGGGCAGATCCGCTGCAGCGGGCGGCCGTTTCGCCCGTTGAGCAGGCGATCAGCGAGTCGGGCCGGGATGCCGGCCAACGCGGCGATCTCGTCACTGGTCATCGCGCCGACCGCCATCAAGTGCCGCAGCAGCGCCCGGAACGGCGCCGCGTCCACCCAGAATCCGATGTCAACCAGGTCGTCCTGCTGCACCGCCACCCGTCGATCCCTTCATTCGAGGCCCTCTACTTGAAGAAGGCTTCGAAAAAGGGCCGGATGTTAACGGCACCCCGAAAATCGACCAGAAATAGCGCCAGGCCGCCGGAAATCAGGAAGATTTCCGGCGGCCTGCCGCTGTGACGGCACGTCAGCGGTGGGCGCTGTGACCGCTAGCGCTGGGCGCGGATGAAGCCGGCCGCCTGGGCCGCCTCCTCGCTGTTGAACCAGACCTCGGCGATCGTCCGGCCGTAGCCCGACGACTCCGGGACGTGGTACTTCATCGACCGCTCGTTGCCCTTGATGGTGAAGCCTTCCGGCGGCTCGGTGCCCACGTAGACCCCCTCGCCGGAGTACTTCGACCCATCCGGTGCGGCCGGCTGTCCGGTCGAGGCGTCGATGGCAATGGTCGGATCGTCGTCAGCGGGGACCTCCTCCGTCGGGCCTTCGGCGAAGACCTGCTCGTCCGCGACCTTCGGCCATCGGCGGCGACCTCCTCGGCGGACGGCCGGCTCGTCGACAGTCGGTGGCGGCATCCTCGACGGCGTCGCCACCCTCGGCGGGCTGGTCAGGCACGGTC
The DNA here is from genome assembly GCA_963761955.1 of uncultured Actinomycetota bacterium. Classification (GTDB taxonomy): domain Bacteria; phylum Actinomycetota; class Actinomycetes; order Propionibacteriales; family Propionibacteriaceae; genus Microlunatus. The sequence goes on from CAVXIY010000001.1 coordinate 21,461, forward strand.
TCGCCATTGGCTTCGAGGTTCTCCTCGTGGGCCGAGGCGCCACCCTGAGGGTCGTCGGCCGCTTCGGCCGCCGCGGCGTCCTCGGCGGGCTCCGCCGCGGCCGGGGGCGTCGGCGGCGCCGGGGGCGTCGGCGGCGCGTACGGCGCGGTCGGGCGAGCGGCCTGCCAGTCGGCATCCTTGCTGCCCAGGAACTTGCGGGCGACCACGACCGCGATTCCGCCGAGCACGGCGACGAACGCGAGCCGCTTCAGCCAGCGCCCTTCTTCTTCTGGCTCCGGCAGGACCAGCTCACCCTTGGCCGCGGCCAGGGTGGCCTCTCCGCGCTTCGTGGCCTCGGCGACGATGGGCGCGCCGACGGCGGCGCCGGCGGCGGCGGCTGCGCTCAGGGCTTCGGTGAGCCTGGGGAGCAGGTCGTCCGACACCCGCTCGACGGCGTCGAGGGCCGCCTGCGCTCCCCGATGCTTGGCCGAGTCGGCCAGCGGCGCGAGCCGGTCGGCCGCCGAGCTGGCGATCGGGCCGATGCGGTCAGCGGCCTGCTGGGCGATCGGGCCGAGTCGGTCGGCAGCCTGGTGGGCGTACGGCGAGACCCGGTCGGCGGCCTGCTGCGCGTACGGCGACACCCGGTCCACCGCCTGGTTGGCCCACGGTGCGATCCGGTCGGCCGCGGAGTGGGCCAGCGGTGCGACGCGGTCGGCCGCGGTGTGCGTCAGCGGCCCGACCCGGTCTGCGGCGGACTGCGCGATCGGAGCCAGGCGCTCGGCCGCGGTATGGGCCAACGGCGAGACCTTGTCGGCGGCCGATCCGAGTACGTCGGCGGCGGCGTCGGCCAGCGGCCCTACTCGGCTGGCGGCTGACTGCGCGAGCGGCCCTACTCGGTCGGCGGCGGTATGGACCAGCGGTCCGACGCGGTCAGCGGCCGAATGGACGAAGTCCTCGGCGGCTGGGACGACCTTGCTTCGGGCGGCTTCGACGCGGCGGGAACTCTTGGACACGTTTCCTCCGTAGTGAGAAACCTCATGCTCCGGGTGGAGCTTTCCCACCGTACCGCCACGCTTGCGTGGTCTGACAGGATGGCTGCCGGACCGTTCACGGTCCGATCGCTTTTTGCTGATCATCGAGAGAAAGGTGCCGCGACGTGGCGCAGAAGACGGCAACCCTCCACACCAACCACGGCGACATCGTGCTCAATCTGTTCGGCGATCACGCACCGAAGACGGTGGACAACTTCGTCGGTCTCGCATCGGGCACGAAGGAGTACACCGACCCCGAGACCGGCACGAAGACGACCGGCAAGTTCTACGACGGCCTGACCTTCCACCGGGTCATCGACGGATTCATGATCCAGGGCGGCTGCCCCGAGGGGACCGGGACCGGCGGGCCGGGCTACAAGTTCGGCGACGAGTTCCATCCCGAGCTGGTCTTCAACAAGCCGTACCTGCTGGCCATGGCCAACGCCGGTCCCGGAACCAACGGGTCGCAGTTCTTCATCACCCTCGGCCCGACGCCGCACCTCAACCGCAAGCACACCATCTTCGGCGAGGTGGCCGACCAGGCCAGCCGCGACGTGGTCGACGAGATCGGCCAGGTCCGGACCGGCCGCAATGACCGGCCGGCCAAGCCCGTCGTGATCGAGTCGGTACGACATCTCGGAGTGACGCAGACGCCCCGGCGCCGGCCCGGACTTCTCCCCGCCCGGCTTCCGGCCGTGCTACCGGCATGCCGACCGGATGACCGGCATCACCTGCCAGCGGTGCAAGCGGCCGATCTGCGGTGAGTGCATGAACCCGGCCTCGGTCGGTTTCCAGTGCCCGAGGTGCGCGTCCCCGAAGGCGGCCGGCGTACGGGCACCGAAGACCGCGCTTCGGCGCGGCGCTGACGGCCCAGCGGCGGGACCGCGACCAAGGTGTTGATGGGGGTCCTGGCCGGCGTGTGGGTGATCGATCTGGTCACCAGAGGTCTGGCCACCGGGCTGTTGATCATGAGCAACCAGGCCGTGGCGGCCGGCCAGTTCTGGCGGCTGCTGACCGGCGCGGTGGTCTCGGGCTCGATCTTCGGCGTGCTGATGAACATGCTGGTCCTGTGGATGGTCGGCCGCGCGCTGGAGTCGGAACTGGGCGGCTGGCGCTTCGTCGCGCTCTACTTCGCGGCCGGGCTCGGCGGCTCGACGCTGCTGTTCGTCCTCGGGCCGCTCGCCAGCGCCGGCTACGGCGCCTCCGCAGCCGTCATCGGACTGCTGGCCGCCAACGCGATCTTCAAGCACAAGACCAAGGAGGACGTCCGGGCTGACATCGGCCTGTTCGTGCTGCTGATCCTGTACGGCGTGCTGGTCAACTTCGCCAGCTTCGGCTGGCTGATGCTGATCGGCGGCATCGTCGTCGGTGCCATCGCCGGCGCCGTGCTGGCGTACGCGCCGCGCCAGAACCGGGCCACGATCCAGGTGGTCGGTCTGCTCGGCGTGCTGCTGCTGTGCCTGCTGGCGGTTGTCGCGAAGCTGACCCTGCTGTAGCGAGTCGCTCGCTCGCGCCAGCTGGTCAGGCCTGCGAGGCGGTCGGGATGCTGATCGGTCGCAGTGGCGGCTGCCGGATCGGCCAGCCAGCCGAGCATCGCGGCCACCGCCAGCGCCACGAGCAGCACGATCGCGATGATCATGGCGGCGCTGGTCGGGATGCGGTACTCAGCCGCCAAGGGAGAAGGCCGCCTCGAGGTCGTGCGCGCTGTACGCCCGGAACGCGATGTGGGTCTCGGTGCTCAGGATCGCCCGGCACCTTGTTGAGCTGGTCGGCGACCACCTCGGCGACCTGCTCGTGGCCGGCGACCCGGATCATCGCGATCAGGTCGATCGCGCCGGTGACCGAATAGACCTCGCTCACTCCGGCCAGCTCGGCGATGGCCTCGGCCACTTCCGGGATCCGCGCTACCTCTGCCTTGATGAAGACGATCGCTGTGATCACACGGATCAGGGTAGACCCGGCCCGCCGAGGGCGTACGCGACCAGCTTCTCGTGGTCGAGCACGGCATGCAGCGGCCAGGCCCAGTCGCCGGTGATATCGATCAGCCGGACGCCGGGCTGCTCGAGCCAGTCGGCGATCCGTTCGGTCTCCTCGATGCCGGCGGCCGGCAACGGATCCAGCGGCTTCAGCACCGTCTCGGCCGAGGCGCGCAGTTCGCGGGCCACGGCCTGCGGCACGTCCCGCGGCGTCGCGACGCCGGTTGCGGCCAGCCGGCCGAAGCGGATCACGTGGATCTCCCAGTTCAGGTCTTCCTTGCGCGCGGCGACGATCTCCGGGCAGCCGGCCAGGCTGCGGACCCGGTGGTAGCGGCCGCTGGTCCGGGTCAGCGTCTCCAGCCGGCGGCGGATGGTGGCCGCCTCCTCGAAGCGCTGCTCGCGGATCAGCCGGGTGAGCCGGGACTGCACGCCGAGCACCGCGGGCCGGGCGTCGACCGACAGCGCCGCACGGACCCGCTCGACGACGTCGGCGTAGGCGTCGCGGGAGATGGTGCCGTCGCACGGCGCGCAGCAGCGGCCCATGCCGGCCAGCGCGCAGGCGTTGATCATGATCGTCGGGCTCAGTCGCGGCGTGCACTGCCGGATCGGGAACCCGTCGTAGATGGCCAGCACCACGTCCTCAGCGGCCTGGCGTCGGCGGAACGGCCCGAAGTAGGTGGCCCCGTCGTCGCGTACCGCACGCACCACCGACAGCCGCGGGAACGCCTCCTCGGTGATCTTGATCCACTGCGTGCGCTCGGGAAACTTCGACCGCCGGTTGTACCGCGGCGCATGGCTGGCGATCAGCCGGAGCTCGATCACGTCGGCCTGCAACTGCGTGACGCACGGCACCGCCTCGACGCCGGTGGCCACCCGGACCATCTCGTCCATCCGCGGCCGCTTCTCGGCCGCGGTGAAGTAGGTCCGCACCCGGGTGCGGATGTTCTTGGACTTGCCGACGTAGAGGATGTGTCGTTGCTGATCATGCTCGGCGACGAACAGGTAGACCCCGGGCCGATCGGGCAGGTCGGCGGCCCAGGTCCGCTTGGCCCGGCGCTGCGGCGACACCCGCCGGGTGAACTCGCCGAGATCCTCGATCGTCTGCACGCCGAGATTGCCGACCCGTTCGATCAGACCGTGCAGCACGTCGACGGTGGCCTGGGCATCGGTCAGGGCGCGGTGGTTCGGCGTCACGGCGGCGCGGAAGTGCCGGGCCAGCGTCGCCAGCTTGCAGTTCGGCACCTCGTCGCGGAGCAGGATCTGTCGGGCCAGGGCGGCGGTGTCGACGACGGGCCAACGGGGAAAGCGATACTCCAGGGCTTCGCAGGCCCGGCGCAGGAAGCCCACGTCGAACGGCGCGTTGTGGGCCACGATCACGGTTCCCTCGGCGAAGGTCAGGAACGCCGGCAGCACCTGGCGGATGCTCGGCGCGTCGGCCACCATCTGATTGGTGATCCCGGTGAGCACCGCGATCAGCGGCGGGATGTGCGCCCGCGGGTTGACGAGGGTCTGGAACTCGCCGAGCACCTCGCCGCCGCGGACCTTCACCGCGCCGACCTCGGTGATCATGTCGGTCTCGGCGCCGCCGGTGGTCTCCAGATCGACGACGCAGAACGTCACCTGCGAGAGGTGCGTACCAAGATCATCGAAGGAGGCCTGAACTGCCATGCCGCGACACTAAGCACAACCGCAGACAGTTTCGATTCCGGCTCGCGCCTGCGCGGGCCTGATGCTACCGTCGAGCGGCTGCGCTTGCTCGACGGTCGCGACGATCGAGCCGCGCCCTCGACGCCGCGAGCTTGTCGAGGCGCTCGAGCGACTCGACGGCCGACGCTCGCAGGCTCAGGGCGCGAGGATACCCGGCGGTCAGCACTTCGGGGCGTCGAAATCCGCGGCGGCCTTCTTGTAGGCCTTGATGTGCGGCGGGGCGGCCCGCCAGGCGCCGAGCCAGACGCCCTGAGCGTTGCGGACGTGGCTCTTCGGCGTTGCGCTGCATGGCCGCCAGGTGACTCTTCCAGTCGGCCATCCCGTCGGCGCCCGCGGCCAGCACGGGCTTCTGGGCCTGCGCCCGGTCCCGGCAGTTGCTGAGCTTGCCGGCCACCTTCGCGGGGGCGCCCTCGACCTTGGCGCAGGAGCCGTTCAGATCCTTGTACGCGGACAGCGCATCGTCGTAGCGCTGATGGTCGGCCGGGCCGGCCAGCCGGGTCTTCTTGAACAGCGCGCTCATCTGTCGTGGCGGAGATCTTCCGGGCATTGGCGTCGGTCTGGGCCTGCACGTGGGTCGCCCAGTGCCGGACGCCGATCTTGGCGGCAGCCATGACGTCGTCGGCCGCCCGGACCCGTCGCTGGCAGGCCTTGAGCGCCTTGGCTCCGACGACGGTGGTGGCCGTCTTGGTGGGGGTGGCGCTGGGTTCGGACGACGGCGATCCGGTGCTGGTGGGTTGCGCGGTCGACTGGGTCGCGGCCACGCTGGGTGCTCGAGTCGGTGCGTTCGCGGTCGTCGTCGGGTCGCCGCCGAGCTTGGACACAGCGAAGGCGCCGCCCGCCAGCAGGGCTGCGACCACGGCGAGCGGAATGACAATGCGCAATGGCCGGGCTTTCGCCCGTCGTGCCTGAACCAAAGTTCCCCCAAGGACGTGTTCGACGGCATCAACCTACTCGCACATTGGGGCGCTATGGATCGTTCGGCCTGTTTTGGGGGTAGCCGGTGCACAGCACCTCGCCGTGCAGAACAGTGAACCACGCGCCGTCGCGACGCGCCCAGGCGCGCCACCCGTCCGCGAGCTCCTGCAGCTCCGCGGCATCGGACAGACCACGTCGACGACGGCCTGCTGGCCGAAGTCCGACTTCACCAGGCGTTCGGCCCAGGTGTCCGACCACCAGGCCAGGTCCTCGGGGGCGGCGAAGCACCAGGCCGAGGCGCTCGCCGTGACGTCGGTGAAGCCGGCCGTCGAGGGCCCAGGCCTTGAGCCGCCGACCGGCGTCGGGCTCGCCTCCGTTGCCGCGGGCGACCGCGCGGTAGAGGTCGAGCCAGCGGGTCGAGCGCCGAGGACTCCGGGAACCACGTCATCGCGGCATAGTCGGCGTCGCGGGCGGCGACCACGCCGTCGCGGGCGCAGACCCGGCCCATCTCCCGCAGCGCCGCCACCGGGTCGCCCAGATGCTGCAGCACCTGATGGGCGTGCACGATGTCGAAGCTTCCGTCGTCGAACCGGAGGTCGTAGACATCGCCCTGCTCGAGCGTGATGTTCGACACGTTCCGCTCGGTCGGCCAGCCGGCGAGCGGCGTCGACCGCCGCGGGCGCATTGTCGATGCCGACGACCGTGCCCTCGGTCAGTCGGCGCGCGAGGTCGACGGTGATGGTGCCCGGTCCCACGCCGACATCGAGCAGTCGGTGATCGGGCGCGAGACGCGGCAACAGGTAGCCGGCGGAGTTCTCGGCCGTACGCCACCGGTGCGATCGCAGCACCGAGTCGTGGTGACCGTGGGAGTAGACGTCACGCGGTCCGTCGGCGTGGCGGCGTCGAGCGGTCGGCAGTCATGAGTCAAGAGTGTCAGTGGCCTCCCGGAGAGTGCAGACAGCACAACAGGAAGGTGCGAAATGAATGTCCTGCACGTCGACTGTGATCGATGCCTGGCCCGCGGGCCGGCCTGCGACGACTGCGTCATCACGGCGCTGCTCGGTGCGCCGACCGGGGGTCGATCTGGATTCCGATGAGCAGGCGGCGCTGTCGGCTCTGGCCGATTCCGGGCTGGTTCCGCCGTTGCGGTTGATCCCCGGCGCACGCGCGGTCGGAGCGTCCAGTCTCCGCTAGACTGGCAGGACTACGCGTGACGGTTTGCACAGTAACCAAATCGTGACCTAGTCTGATTTCACCGCCGAGGTGTAGAGGTGACAACCGTGTCATCGGCCGCGGCGCGCCTGACTCTCAGGCCGGCTCCATGAAGCCGGCGCGGTGTGGGGATGCCGTTCATGAGAGCCGGGGGGGAACATAAAAAGGGGAGTCGTCCGCGTGACCTCACGCAACAGCGAGGCCAACCGCGCTGCATCAAGCCGGAGGCTGGTTGGTCTCGATGCCGACCGCCAAGGCTGTCGTGCGCTCAGCGCTGCTGGGGCTTTCCGCGGTTGCTCTGGCCGCCGCTCTTCGCCATTCCGACCAGCGTGCCCGCCGCCGCCGACCCGCCGCTGACCGTGGCCGAGGCCAAGGCGCAGATCGCGCAGCTCGAGACCGACGCGGCCGCGATCGATCAGGACTACGCCGGCGTTCAGGAGAAGATCGCCCAGGGCAAGGCCGATCTCGCGCTCAAGCAGTCCGACGTCAAGGCGCAGGCCGCCAAGGTCGCCCGGATGAAGGCTCAGGTGGGGCAGGTCGCGCTGGCCCAGTTCCAGAACCGCGATCTCGACACGGCCGCCCAGCTCTTCGTCACCCCTGACACCGAAGGCTTCCTGAGCCAGATCTCCACCGTCGAGAAGGTCAGCGAGAACCAGAACTCGGTTCTCCAGGACTTCCAGCAGGAGCAGGCCGGCCTCGCCGATCTCGAGCACTCGGCGAAGACCGATCTCGCCGCCCTCGACGAGCAGCAGAAGGAGTTGGCCAAGCTCCGCGCCGCCTCCGAACAGAAGGTCACCGAGTCGAAGGCCGTGCTGGCCAAGCTCACCGCCGAGCAGCAACGCCAGATCGCCGCTCGAGGAACAGAAGGCAGCCGCCGAGGCCAAGGCGGAGGCCGAACGGAACGGCACCGAACGACCTCCCGTGACGGCACCCGCGAATCGACGGTCCGGTCACCGGGTCCGGCCGCGGCGCCAAGGCGCTCGCCTTCGCCCGCGCAGCAGCTGGGCAAGCCCTACCGCTTCGGCGCCACCGGCCCGAACGCGTACGACTGCTCCGGTCTCACCGGTGCCGCCTGGCGCGCAGCCGGAGTCAGCCTGTCGCGCACCTCGCAGTCCCAGTTCCACGACGGACGTCCCGTCTCGAAGTCCGACCTGCAGCCCGGTGACCTGGTGTTCTTCTACAGCGGCATCTCGCCACGTCGGCCTCTACGCCGGCAACGGGATGATCCTGCACGCGCCGCGCCCGGGGAAGCCCGTCGAGTACATCAAGATGAGCTACATGCCGTTCGCCGGCGCCCGCCGTCCCGGCTGATCCAGCCATCGCACCCGCACAGCCATTCAGGAGCCGCACACCCAGCCGGGTGGGCGGCTCCTTGCTTGGTCTGCGGCTGCCGGGGCTGGCCCTGATCGTGGTCGTCGCGATGCTGCTGGGGTCGGGATGCTCGCCGGATCCGGCGCCCGCCCCGGTCCAGTCGAGCCCGTCAACCACAGCGGCCGTGCCGTCACGGTTGGCAGCGGTCCGCGCCACGCTGGACGGCCTCGTCGACCGCCGTCCGATCCGATGACCGCGCGGCGTTCCAGCAGCTGATCAGCGACCGGGACCCCTCGTTCGGTGATCGCGCCCGGCTGCTCTACGACAACCTCAGCACCCTTCCGCTGGCTGACCTGCACGATCCGGGCGGAGCCGGGAGAACGGCCGCTGACCGACGCGCGGCGGGCGGTGCTCGGCGAGGACGCCTGGGCCCAGCCGGCGATCGTCACCTGGCGCCTGACCGGGGAGACTGCCGACGCCGAGCACCAGATCTGGCTGACCTTCGTGGCGCGCCGGCAACACCGTCGCAGCTCGCCGGAACTCTCGACGGGCCGGCGACCGAACGCCAGCGAGCCCGTCGTGGTGGCTGGGACCGGTGACCGCCCGGCGGCAGGGTCCGGCCACGGTGATCGTCGGCGCCGGCCAGCCGGCGGGCGAGTGGGCGACGGTGGCCGCCGAAGCCGCGGCCGAGGTGCGCCGGTGGCTGCCGGCCGGGCTCGCCGGCCGGGTGGAACGGCCGGGTCACCTTCGAGATCCCGGCCACCGAGCGGGACTTCGAGTCCGTGCTCGGTGTCGAAGCCGGGCAGCCACCGGGGCATCGCCGCGGTCGCCCAGCAGGAGGGCTCGTCCGGTAGGTCGGCGCAACGGGTGGTGGTCAACCCGCGGGTCCGCGAGCTCGTCGACCCCGACCGGTTGCCCACCGTGCTGGCCCACGAGACCGTCCACGTCGCGACCCGGGCCTCGGAGTCGCCCGCGCCCACCTGGGCCGAGGAGGGCCTCGCCGAATGGGTGTCGCTGCAGGGCCCATCCGGGACAGCGGAGCTGGCAGACCGCAGATCTGCTGGCCGCCGTCCGGTCGGACGGCGCGCCGCGCTCGCTGCCCGCCGACGACGATTTCGCCGTCGATGCCAAGGATCTCGGGGTCGCGTACGCCGAGTCCTGGCTCGCCTGTCGCTACATCGCCGAGCGCTACTCGCCGCGCCGGCTCGGCCGGCTCTACGCCGCGCTGGACCGCGGCCGCTCGCTGGATGAGGCAAGTCGCAGCCGTCCTCGGCCTGTCCGAGCAGGATCTGGTCCGCGGCTGGCGGGCCTACCTGCAGCGGCTGGCCGAGCGGACCTGACGTGCCGACCACCTTGATCATCACCAACGACTTCCCGCCCCGGATCGGCGGCATCGAGTCGTTCGTCGACGACGTCTGCACGCTGCTGGACGCCGACGTCGCGGTGTACGCCTCAGGCCCGCCCGGGGCCGCCGAATCTGATCATGAGCGAGGCTACCCGGTGGTGCGGGCCGGATCGCTGCTGCTGCCGACGCCGCGCACCGCCAGCCGAGCGGTCGAGCTGCTTCGATCGGTTCGGCGCGTCCCGGGTGATCTTCGGCGCCGCCGCACCCCTCGGCCTGCTGGCCCCGGCGCTCCGCCGCGCCGGAGCGCAGCGGATCGTCGGGCTCACCCACGGCCACGAGGCGTGGTGGTCCGCGGTGCCCGGCGCACGCCGGCTGCTGCGCAGGATCGGCGACGGGTGCGATCACCTGACCACCATCTCCGGCTACACCGAGCGGCGGATCGCCCGCGCGCTGAGCGCGTCGGGCCGCGAACGGATGCTGCGGCTGCCGCCGCCGGTCGACGTGGACCAGTTCCGGCCGGGTGCTGCTCGATCATGGTCGGCCTCGCTGCGTCGCCGTCGGCCGATTCGTTGCGCAGAAGGGCTTCTCGTGCCTGCTGCGGGCCTGGCGGCTGATCTTGGACGGGCGCCGGGCCGGCGACCCGCCGCTGGAGTTGATCTTGATCGGTGACGGCCCGCAGCGGGCCCGGCTGGAGTCGATGATCGACCGGCTGCGGCTTGCGCGACACCGTCACCCTGACCGGCGCCATTCCCCGGGCTGCGGTGATCAGCGAGCTGCAGCAGGCAACGGTCTTCGCGCTGCCGGTGCGCACCAGGCTGGCCGGCCTGAATCCCGAGGGTCTGGGCCTCGCCGCCCTGGAGGCGGCGGCCTGCGGACTGCCGGTGATCATCGGCGACTCCGGCGGCACGGCCGAGACCGTGCGGGACGGTGAGACCGGCTATCTGCTCGCCTCCGATGATCATCAGGCCTGGGCCCGACGGATCGCTGAGCTGCTGGACGACCCGGGCACGGGCCCGGGCGATGGGCCGCGCGGGGCCGGGCGCACGTCGATCGAGCGCTTCGGCTCCGACCAGGCCCGGACCACGCTGCAGCGGGCGCTCCAGCTCTGACGCGTCCCGATACGCTGTCAGCCAGCACAGTCGCTCGAGAGGTAGGGCCGTGGCGGACCAGACCAGCGCCAGCATCGACATCGCGGCGACGCCGGAGGCGGTGATGGCGGTGATCGCGGACTTCGAGCACTACCCCGAGTGGGTCGATTCGATGAAGACCGCGCGAGGTCCTGACCATCGGCCGCCGGCAAGCCGAAGACCGTCCGGATGGTCCTCGACCACTCGCTGGTCAAGGACGACTACGTCCTCGAGTACGCGTGGAAGGCCCAGCAGCTCAGCTGGAAGCTGGTCAAGGGGTCGCTGCTCAAGGCGATGGACGGCTCGTACGTGCTGAAGCCGAAGGGAACCGGCACGACGGTCACCTACACGCTCACCGTCGACGTCAACATGCCGATGATCGGCATGTTCAAGCGCAAGGCCGAGAAGACGATCATCGACGGCGCGCTGAAGGGCCTGAAGAAGCGGGTAGAGGGCTGACCGCCCCCACCACCGGTCCGCTCGTTCGCCGGAGCGGGAGCCGGGCGCCACTGCCTCCGTCGCTCAGCATCGGCGTCGACATCGGCGGCACGAAGGTCGCCGCCGGAGTCGTCGACGAGCGCGGCAACATCTTGGAGAGGCTCACCGAGCCCACGCCTTCGCACAGCCCGAAAGCGGTCGAGAACGCCATCCTGCGGGTCGTCGCCGAGCTGCGTTCCCGGCATCGGGTGGAGGCCGTCGGGATCGGCGCGGCCGGCTGGGTCGACAACGAGCAGGCGGTGGTCCGGTTCTCACCGCACCTGGCCTGGCGATCCGAGCCGCTGAAGGCTCAGCTCACCGAACGGATCGACCTGCCGCTGATCGTCGACAACGACGCCAACGCGGCGGCCTGGGCCGAGTACCGGTTCGGCGCCGGCCGCGGGTCCTCGGTGATGGTCTGCATCACCCTGGGCACCGGGATCGGCGGCGGGCTGGTGATCGGCGGCCAGTTGTTCCGCGGCACGTACGGGATGGCCGGCGAGTGGGGCCACATGATCGCGGTCCCGGACGGTCACTGGTGCGAGTGCGGCAACCGCGGCTGCTGGGAGCAGTACGCGTCGGGCAACGCGCTGGTCCGGGAGGCCCGGGCGCTGGCCCGGACCAACTCGCCGACCGCGTACCGGCTGCTGGAGCTGGTCGGCGGCGACCCGGACCGGATCACCGGCCCGGAGGTGACCGCGGCGGCCATCAGCGGCGAGCCCAACTCGATCGAACTGCTGGCCGACGTCGGCACCTGGCTGGGTCGCGGCATCGCCAACCTGGCCGCCGCGCTGGATCCGGAGGTGGTGGTGATCGGCGGCGGGGTCAGCGCCGCGGGTGACCTGTTGCTGGTGCCGGCCCAGCGCGCGTTCAGCCGGACCCTGACCGGCCGCGGGTTCCGCGAGGAGGCCCGGCTGGTGCTGGCCCACTTCCGCAACGATGCCGGGCTGATCGGCGCGGCCGACCTGGCCCGGCACTCGATCCTCGAGCCACCGGATTCGGCGCGGTTCGGCTTCTGGCCGCGTCGCCGGAAGCGGAAGCAGCGCGCGGCCCGGATCCGCACGCCCCGACGTCCCTGAGCCGCGTTCGGGCCGTCAGTTAGAGGACGGCGCCGTCACCGGCATCGGGCGGGCGGTGCCGCGGCAGCCGGGACATCAGGATCCCGAATCCGCCGATGAATCCGGCCACGGCGAGCCAGCCGGCCCAGGTCGGGAACGTGATGCCGAAGGTGCCGGCCAGCGCGACGACGACCGCGTAGGCCATCCCGATCCAGCCCACCAGGGCCGGGATGCCGGGGCGGCGCAGCGGCGGCAGGGGCTCGGGCTCGTAGGGTTCGTCGGCGGGCGCCTCGGCTGGGCCGGCGGGGCGGCGGGCGACTCGACGAAGCGGAAGACCGGCTGCGGGTCGAGCCGACGCGGTGTCAGGCTCGGGCTCGGGCGCTGGGTCGGTCGGGGACCTCGGGTGCCGCTGCCGGCAGTTCGGGTCGATCGGCCGTCAGGTGATAGCCGGCAACCATCTCCGCGAACGCGCGGTCGATGGCCTCCTTATCGTCCTCACTGGGCCGAACCATGCTCGTCGTCCTTCGTGCGAATCAGGCGTTGGATGAACGCGACGCTGCCGTCGAAGATCTCATCCGCATCGTAATCAAGGGTGGCTACATGGTAGCTGCGGGTCAACTCGACGTACGACTGGTCGGCCGATCGCACCCGCTCCCTGATCAGCTTCACCGACGACGGATCCCCGACGTGATCCACCACCGAGCGGTAGACCAGCAGCGGCTGGGTCACCTTGGCCAGATCGGCCTTCACCGCCGCCCACACGAAGGTCTGCGGAGTAGAGCGCGCGCAACGGCACCCGGTCGTAGCCGCCCTCGTCCTGGCCCGGCTTGGCGATGTCATTGGCGATCCCGCCGAGCGACGGAATCAGCTTCAGCAGGCGCAGGATCCGCATCCGCGGGTCGGTGATGTTGATCACCGGGTTGACCAGCACCAGCCCGGAGACGCCGGCTCCGAACTGCTCGGCCAGTCGCAGGCGACAGCGCACCGCCCATCGACAGCCCGGCCAGGAAGACCTGGTCACACTCAGCGGCCAGCGCGGTGAACGCCTCCTCGACGCCGGCGTACCAGTCCTCCCAGGTGGTCAGGTTGAGCTCCTGCCAGCTGGTGCCGTGACCCGGCCAGCCGCGGCACCGAGACCCGGAAGCCGGCCGACTCCAGATGGTCGCGCCCACGGCATCATGCTCTTCGTCACCCCGGAGAAGCCGTGGCAGAGCAGCACACCGACCGGGCCCGTACCGCCCGCGTAGGCCTCAGCGTCCGGGTGCACCGCGGCTGAGTGCGGGGGCAGCGTCCAGCTCGGCGCTCGTCGGCGTCAGCCACCGGCGTCAGCAGGCCGTGCGCCGGTTGGCTGAGGCGTTCCAGCGGCCTGGCGATGGCGGCGACGACGCGGCGTCGAGTGGAGATCACGAGGCGAATCGTACGGCGGGTCGCCGATCAGGGGCTGCGCGCCCAATAGGATGAGCCGGAAAAGCGGAGGTCGGCGTTGCTCTACTGGTTCTTCAAGTGGTTCTCGATCGGGCCGCTGACTCGACTGCTGTTCCGCCCCTGGATCGAGGGTGAGGAGAACCTCCCCGAGTCCGGTCCGGCGATCCTGGTCAGCAACCACATCTCCGCCGGGGACACGTTCCTGGTCCCGGCGATGATCAAGCGCCGGCTGACCTTTCCGGCCAAGGCCGAGCTGTTCTCCGGCCGCGGACTGCGTGGCCGGATCACCGGCTGGTTCATGAAGAGCATCGGCCAGCTTCCGATGGACCGGTCCGGGGGTCGCGCCAGCGCCACCAGCATGGATGGCGTGCTCGGCGTGCTCGCGTCCGGCGAGCTGCTGGGCATCTATCCCGAGGGGACCCGATCACCCGACGGCCGGCTCTACAAGGGCAAGACCGGCGTCGCGCGGCTCGTGCTGCAGGCGGGGGTTCCGGTGATCCCGGTCGGCATGATCAACACCCAGTTCGTGCCGACCCGGCTGTTCAAGATCCCGCTGATGCGCCGCCCGGGTGTCCGGATCGGCAAGCCGCTGGACTTCAGCCGGTACGCCGGGTCGGGCAACGACCGCGACCGTGCTGCGCTGGGTCACCGACGAGATCATGAACGCCGTGATGGAGCTGACGGGCCAGACCTATGTCGACGCGTACGCCAGCTCGGTGAAAGAGGCCGCCGCCGAGGGCCGGGAGATCGCCGCGCCGGTCGTCAGCCGGCCCGGGGCCGGTCGACCGATCCCGCCGAGTCCTGAGGACCTCTCCGCATGAGCGACGATCTGGTTTCGGTCGACCCCGGCGGCAAGGTCGCCGTGGAGAAGGGATCGCACGGCGGCCGGGGCATCTACTGGGTGCTGAAGAACCTGGTCCTGGGCCCGGCGGTCAGCCGGATCTTCCGGCCGGTCGAGGAGGGCGCGGCGAACGTGCCCGAGGAGGGCGCCGCCATCCTGGCCAGCAACCATCTTTCCTTCGCCGACTGGGTTTTCATGCCGCTGGCGCTGGATCGTCGGGTCACCTTCGTGGCCAAGTCGGACTACTTCACCGGGGCCGGGATCAAGGGCTGGGCGCAGAAGCGGTTCTTCGCGGGGACCGGGCAGGTGCCGATCGACCGCACCGGCGGCCGGGCCAGCGAGGGAGCGCTGCGAGCCGGGCTCAAGGTGCTGCAGCGCGGCGAACTGTTCGGCATCTATCCCGAGGGCACCCGCAGCCACGACGGCCGGCTCTACAAGGGCCGGACCGGGGTCGCCCGACTGGCCCTGCTCGCCGGCGTACCGGTCATCCCGTCGGCGGTGATCGGCACCGACATCATCGCCCCGCCGGGCAAGATCGTCACCAAGATCGTCAGCCCGACCGTGAAGTTCGGCAAACCGCTGGATTTCTCCCGGTACCAGGGATTGAGCGAGGACCGGTTCATCCTGCGCTCGATCACCGACGAGATCATGTACGCGATCATGGAGCTCTCCGGACAGGAATACGTCGACATGTACGCGCCGTCGGCCAAGGAGGCCGCAGCTCGCGAGGCCAAGGCGCAGGAGGCCGATGAAGTCTCCCCGCAAGCCTGAAGTCCCCACGCGACGCTGGAATCGCGCGGCCGGAGCTGCTGCTCGCGCTCTACGTGCTGAACGTGATCATCTTCGCGGCGTCGATGCTGGCGCCGGACCTGATCGACCGTCTCGGGCTGGGCGAGTACCGGGACAGCCGATCATGGTGGCCCATCCTGCTGCAGGTGCTCCTCGGCCTGGGCGCGTTCGGCTGCTACTACTGGCCGCGGGCGCGTACCTCGCGGAACTTCTCGGTGCTGGTCACCGGGGTGCTGGCCGCCACCACGATCTTCCTCGGCCTGGTCTCGTACTCCACCTGCGAATCCACCGACGATCAAAGTCCGCTGTGGACACCGTTGACCTTCGCGCTCAACCTGATCGGCGGCAACGTCGCCGAGTGCGAGCCCGGCGCGACCACCTTCCCGCCCGCCCTGCAACTCACCCGACTGCTGGGCCCGCTGCTGCTGGTCATCGCCGCACTGGGCATCGTCACCTCGCTGTTCCGCAATCAGTACGACCGGATCCGGGTCCGCTACTCGGCGGCGCTGGTGCTGCTGGTCGGCCTGACCGATGAGGCGATGCCGCTGCTGCGGCGGCTGAGTGTCGACCGCGAGTCCGGCACCACACTCGCGGTCCTGGTCGAGGACAGCGGCAATCCCTTGATCAAGACCGCTCGTGATCAAGGGGCACGGGTCGTCCTGGTCGATCTGGACCAGACCGAGATCCTCCGCGGCCTGCTGACCTCGCGTGGCACGTTCAAGATCAGGAGCTTCTACGCGGTCTCGCCCGACGTCGCGGAGAACCTGCGCTGGGCCGCGCAACTGCGCGCGGTCGCCGACTCCTCCAAACCGACCCGCGCCGACATGGCGCCGCGGATGGTGGTGCGGATCGACGATCCCTGGCAGGCCGAGTACTGGCGGCGGACCAATGCCTACCGGACCGGCAAGGGCCGGTCGGTCCGCTGGATGAGTGACGCGCTCAGCGTCTACGAGGTCACCGCATCGGTGCTGCTGGACCGGATCCTCGACCCGAGCTGGGAACATGCCTTCGACCGGCTGGTGATCGTCGGCAACTCCGCGCTGGCGCTGGCGGTCTGCGCGGAGCTGGCCCAGCGGGAGCGGGAAGGTGCCGCGCTCGTCGCAGCCGCCGCAACCCTCGTTCGCCGATCTGATCTTGTTCGGCGCCGGAGGCCGAAACGCTCCGCGAACAGCATCGGCTCCGCCAGGAGCGGTTCGGCAACGCCACCGAGGATCTCCTTGATCACCGTGGTCGACCTCCGAGCCCAGCTCGGAGAACCTCCGGGCATCGCTGGACCATGATCGGCATCCGGTGCTGGTGCTGGCCGACGATCCGGCGGTCCGCGCGCCGCAACTCGCCACCTATCTGGCGGCGCTCAACCCGACCTGGACGATCTTCGACTGGAGCCCGGCGACCCGCGGGGTGGCCGACGAGCCGATCATGGAGCGGCTGTACCCGTTCGGCCTGACGACCGAGGCGCCGAGCTCGCTGCCGGTGGACAGCTGGGAGCGGGCGGCCCGGGTGGTGCACGAGCAGTATCGCGTCGACATGCAGCGCAACGGCACGCTGAACCCGAACGAGCCCGCACACCGGCCTTGGGAACAGCTCGACCCGTTCCGCAAGGAGACCAACATCCGGCAGGTGACGACGGCGCTGGCGGCCGCCGAGAATCTCGGGCGGTCGTGGGGACCGGTGGTCGAGGGGGTCAGCTCGGACGGGCTGGTGACGACCTCCCAGGTCAGCGAGGCCGAACTGGACCAGATGACCAGGATGGAGCACGAGTCCTGGATGAAGCACCTGACCGACAACGGCTGGCGCTTCGGCGAGAAGCGCGACAACGCCCGCCGGCTCCACCCCTCGCTGCGGGCCTTCGACACGCTGTCCGCTGACGATCGGGAGAAGACCCGCCAAGGCGTGACGAATGCCCTGGGCATCCTCGAGAGCCTGGGGTATCGGTCGACGGTGCTTCGTCAGCAGCCGGTGACGCACGCGCCGACCATGATCAACAGGTCATGATCAACAGGTCATGATCAAGACGGTCGTGATCAGACGCGATCGTTGATCAGAACGGCTGGATCGGTGCGGTGCGGCGCGGTGAGGTGACCGCGGTCAGGTTGCGGGCTGACTGGACCTGGACGAACGAGTCCGGGGGCGCGATGGAGGGCGAGGCCGGCGACTGGCAGGTCACCGATGATCATGGAAAGTCCTGGTCGGTGGAGCCGGAGATCTTCGTCAGGACCTATGCCCATCTCGGTGGGGATCGCTGGCGGCGCACCGGATCGGTGAAGGCCCGGCCGGCCGTCGAGGGGGAGCTGATCGACTCCCTCGAGGGCCAGCAGACGGCCCACGCCGGCGACTGGGTGATCAAGGGCGCCAAGGGGGAGCAGTGGGTCACCTCGGGTGATCATTTCGCGGCGAACTACGAGCGCATCGCCCGCGATCGTAGGACGACTCGCTTGGCCTGTGCCACTCCACATTCGTTATTTACAAGGGAAACTCTTGTATTCGAACGTGTGTTCGAGTAGAATCAGAGCATGACTTTCGGGGGACGGACGAGCCGACGCCGATGGCTCATGCCCTCGCTGCCTGGGTCACGGCCTCTGAGCATCTGATCAAGGCTCGCCGGTGACGGCGGGCTCGAAGAGCTCGACGGCGTGGGGGTGGTCGGGTTCATGCAGGAGTTCGAACGGGCCCGGAATCGGCTGTCGTTGATCGATCACCAGACCATCGCCGCCGCGGAGCGGCTGGATCTGCCCACCGTATTGTGTCAAGGGCAGCATGCGGCGGGTGCTGACCTCGGTGTTGGGCCTGTCCAAGCGCGAAGCGGCGCGCCGGGTGCGGGCGGCGGAGGCGGTCGGGCCGCGGACGTCGATGCTCGGCGAAGTCGTTGGAGCCGGTCCGGCCGGTGTTGGCCGCGGCGCAGCAGGCCGGTGAGGTGAGTGCGGAGAAGGTCGACATCATCGAACGCGCCCTGGAGAAGGTGGATCGGCGTGGTTTCGACCCGGCCGACATCGCCGACGGAGAGGCGCTACTCACCGAACACGCGGACGTGTTCCCGCCCGAGGACCTGCGGTTGCTCGCCGACCGGGTCGTCGACGGCATCGACCCCGACGGCACCGCTGCCCGACGACCAGCTGAACGCCGACCGCCGCTACTTCCATCTGCGGTCGACCCGGGACGGGGCCTATGTCGGGGACTTCCGGCTCACCGGAACCGCCGGCGCGAAACTCAAGACCCTGCTCGACCCGCTGGCGAAGCCGCGGGTCGATCCAGCCGGTGAAGTCGACAGCCGGACCTACGGGCAACGCATCCACGACGCCCTGGAAGATCTGTGCGATCGGCAGTTGCGGGCCGGGGACAATCCGGACGCCGGGGGTATGCCGGCGACGGTGATCGTCACCATCGACGCCGACGATCTGATCAACCGGTCGGGCACCGGCCGCACCGCCGACGGCACCCTCATCTCGACGGCGAAGCTGCTGCAGATGGCCAACAACGCCGAGATCATCCCGACCGTGCTCGCCGCCTCCGGGGCGGTGTTGGATCTGGGCCGGAGCCGGCGGATCGCCAGCCGGTCGCAGACGCTGGCGTTGATCGCCCGCGACGGCGGCTGCTCTTTCCCGGCTGCGCGCACCCACCCAATATTGCGAACGCCACCACATCCGGGAATGGATCGACGGCGGACTGACGAACCTGAACAATCTGACTTTGCTCTGCGTTTATCACCATCACAATTTCCTGGCCCGCGGCTGGACCTGCAAGATCAACAGCGACGGGATTCCGGAGTGGATTCCGCCGAAGTGGGTCGACCGGGATCAGAAACCCATGATCAACACCCGAATCCAGGCCGTCCTCACCGCCCGGAAACACGCACGACGGAACAAGCCGATCGTCAGCTGAGCTGGGGTCACCGGCAGCTGAGGTCGGCCGGCGGGTCGGTGCCGGTGAGGGCTTGCCATTCGGCTGGACTCAGGTCGCGTCCGGCTGTTCGGCAGGCGGCAGCCACCCAGGATTCGGGCCGTTGATCGAACGACATGATCATGCCCTCGGGCGAGTGTGGGTCGACATCGGCCGGGACGGCGACCAGCAACCGTTGCCCGTCGCCTGAGTATCCGAAGCTGATCTTGGGATCGTCGGGGCGATCGGCAACAGACCCAGAGCCGTGCCGGTCCGCAGGTCCGCGACTTCGATGGTGCTGTCCGCTCGATGCTGAGCGACCCGCATTCCGTCCCCGGAGATCGACACCCGGAGGTTGGTGAATTCCAGCCCGGCCGGTGCTTCACCGATCTCGGTCCGCCCGTCCGGCAGTCCAGAACTTCCGTTGCAGCGCCCCCTTCTCCTGGGTGATCAACACGTCGCCGTCGTAACCGGACAGCTGGGACCCGTTCTGTTGCACCACGCGCGGGTCGAGTTCCAAGGGGCCGGTCGGCAGTTGCCGCAGTTCGCCGCCGGTGACGCGATCGACCGCACCCCTCGGCGTCAGCACATCGGGGATGCCGAAGACCCGGCTGCCGTCGGCGGAGAACGTCGGATAGCTCAGGTCCGTGCGCTGGTTGAGAATCGAGCCGGTCGCCGCGTCGAGGGTGGCGATCTGGCGAGTGCCGGCCAGCAACAGCTGATTGGTGCTCGGGACGTATGGCGCCGACCAGATGTCCAGGCTGTCGCTGCCGGACCGGTTGGGCCAGTCGAGGGGCCAGCTCGACTCGACCTTCCGGCCGGCCACGTCGTACAGCCGCACCATCCGATCGGCGGAGTCGGCGTAGTAGAGCTCGGTGTCGCTCCGCCAGGCCAGGAAACTGCTGGACTCGGTCCCGGTCAGCACGCCCCCCGTCTGCACGTCGACGATGGTGAATCCAGCCGCCGGGTTGATGATCACCGCGTACGAGCCCGGTCGATTGCTGACCAGTTGGCGGCTGATGGCGTAGGTCGGGACGCCCGGCAGCTTCGCGTTGACCCTCGTCATCAGCGGGGTGTTCTGGCTCAGGTCCCAGACCATCAATCGGTTGTCCGAACCCGAGAGCAGGAAGCGGTTGCTCAGAAACCGCAGGCTGTTGACGCCGGTGCGCGCGATGCCGCGGAGCTGCGGTCACCTGGAACGGCTCCGGGCCCGGCGGCTGCGTCCTCGCCACGGAGATGACGTCGTTCTCCGCGTACGCCGACCAGGCGGCGTCCGGGCTGAGCGCGGGCAGCGGATCGTTCGAGCCCGCCGCGTAGCCGATCAGATCCGGGGTCGCGCCTTCGCCACCCGCGTTCCGGTCGGTCCGGAAGATGGGCATCGAGCCGGTGTTGCTGAAGTGCGGCACGGCCACATAGTTGCCGTCGCCCGACATGGCCGTCTGCAGCTTGAACGAGCCGGCGCCCCCACTCCCTTCGCTGACGAGCCGCGCCGGTCCTCAGCGAACGGCGCTCGGCGTGCCCCTCACCGGCCGGGTACAGCTCGGCGGCGACGGTCTCGTCGTCGGTCATGGCGAACTCGAAGGCCCCGTCGCCGAAGGTGACGTCGACCGGTGACCGGGTGAGGTCGCGGCCGGCACGGTTCAGGACGTAGGCACTGGTCTGGTCGTCGCCGTACGCCACCACGATGGTGTTGCCGGACGGTGAGACGCCCAACGTGGTCGGACCGGCCGGCAGGCCCGGGTGGCAGCTTCGCTTCGTGGCCGTCGATCCAGATCTTGACCGAATTCCCGGAGCGGGCGGCGATCACCGTGCAGTCGGCCGACGCCGCCATCGCTCCGGGCTGGCCGTCGACGCTGCCGACGACGGTTCGCTCGCCGGTCGCCACGTCCCAGGAGGCGATCTCGCCGGCGTTGTTGGCGGCCACCACCAGTCGCCCGTCGGCGGTGCCGGCCGTGTTCCAGACCCTGCTGCCCGCGTCGAACTCCCGGACCAGTTGCGGGCTGGCCGTCAGCGTGCTGAGCAGCGCCCCCTCGGTCTGCAGCTCGGGAACCAGCCGGTACGCCTGCACGGCCAGCAGCCGCGCCTGTGCCGATCTCGGTGCCGGCGATCGACCGCGCGGTGGCCGCCAACTGCCGGGCCTGGGAGATCCGGGCCTGCTCCCGGGCCTCGTTGCGCTGCCCGACGGCGAGGATGCTGGCGACGATGCTGAGCACCAGCAGCACCGAGAGGACCGTGACCGCCGCCCGGGCCAGCCGCAGCGCCCGCCGGTGCTGCCGGACGTTGTCCCCGATCAGGGTGTCCCGAGCGACCCCGCGCAGCGCCGATGCGAGGTCGGCGACCCGTTCGCCGAAGCGCGGATCGGACTTGCCGATCGGCGGGATTCGCCGCGTACCAGCGCATGTCGATCCAGCGCGGTTCCTCCGGATAGGCGCTGTGCAGGATCGGCGGGACGGCGGTCGACTCGGGGTGGAAGCAACCGTGCTGGCGGTCCCAGTAGAGCTCACCCTCGGCCTGGACGAGGAGCAGTTGGTGCGGACCCTTGTTGCGCAGCCACCAGTCGATCTCGGTGTTGACGTAGCTCGAGCTCGCCGACGCCGGGGTCGCCAGCAGGATGAACCACTCGGCCTGCTTCAGACCGGTCTCGATGGTCGACCAGAGCGCGGTGTTGGCCGCCATCGAGGAGTCGTCGCGGAAGACCCGCATGGCCCGCAGCCGGTACCAGGGCTTGGCGAAGCGTTCGAGGCCGTTCTGCAGATCGACGGCCAACGGCTGGGAGGCGGCGCGGGAGTAGGAGATGAACGCCTTGAACGGCTCAGCGGCCATCGGGTCCCCGGGGCTGCAGCAGGCGCTCGGCCAACCGCTCGGGCTGGCTGAGCGCGAGCAGGTGCCCCCCGGGCAGCGGCTCTGGTTCCAGGCCGAGCCGCTCGAGGGCGACCCGGCGCTGGAACTCGTACGGGAAGAACCGGTCGTCGCGGCCGCTGAGCACGGTGGTCGGCACGTCCGGCCAGCCGCTGAGGTCGTACGCGGCAGCGAACAGCGAGTCGGCCGGATCGTCGTCGCTCGTCGGCCAGCAGCAGTTCGGCGACGTCGGCCGGCAGGTCGTGCAGGAAGTAGGTCGCGAGATCGAAGTCGGCGTCCGGGTCCCGGCCGTCGCGTACGTCGGCGGCCCGCCGGGCCTCCTCCTGGCCGGTGTTGCCCCACCACTCGCCGGCCGTCTCGCCCGGTGCCGGGATCATCGCGTTCAGCAGGAACAACTCCGACGACCGGGGATCGGTGGCAGGCCAGGGGCGCGCTGAACCCGCCCATCGACTGGGCGACCAGCACGACCTCGTCGGCGCCCGCGCCCGCCGCCACGATGGCCTGGGCCTGGTCGGCGAGGGTCGCGCCCGGCCAGTTGGGCAGGTCGACCGCGAACACCTCGTGCCCGGCCTGGCGAAGCAGGGGTTCGACCCGATGCCAGTACTGCGCATTGCCGCCGGCGCCGGGTACGAGGACAAACCTGCGAGTCATGCGCGCGATTGTGTCAGGTGTTGCCGGGTCCATCGGCTGATAAGTCACAAGCGCCGACGAATCGAGACGTCTACAGTGTCTGCGTGTCCGAGACGAGCCCTGGAGCGGGGCGATCCCCGTGGTCCAGCGGTCCCCACGCTGGACGCGCTGCACGCGCTGAACCCCCTCCAGCAGCCGACCTATGCCGCGCCTCGGCTGATCGGCTGGACGATGTGGTCGGCAAGCTGCGGAAGCTGCCGCCGCTGGTGTTCGCCGCCGAGTGCGACAAGTTGCGGACCAAGATGGCCAGCGTGGCGGCCGGCGAGGCGTTCATCCTGCAGGGCGGCGACTGCGCGGAGACCTTCGACGGGGTGACCGCGGCCAACATCCAGGGCAAGCTCCGGACGCTGCTGTCGATGGCGGTGGTGCTGACCTACGCCGCCCAGGTGCCGATCGTCAAGATCGGCCGGATGGCCGGGCAGTACGCCAAGCCGCGCAGCTCGGCGACCGAGACCCGCGAAGGGGTCTCGCTGCCGGCGTACCGGGGCGATGCGGTGAACGGCTTCGACTTCACCACCGAGGCGCGGACCCCGGACCCGGAGCGGCTGCTCGGGGTCTACAACGCCTCGGCGGCCACCCTGAACCTCACCCGGGCGTTCGTCACCGGCGGCTTCGCCCACCTGCGCAGCGTGCACAGCTGGAACGCCGACTTCGTGAAGAACTCGGCGGCCGGGGTGCAGTACCAGACCCTGGCGAACGAGATCGACCGCGCGCTCGCGTTCATGGTCGCCTGCGGCATCGACGACGACGTGTTCCGGACCGTCGACTTCTACTCCAGCCACGAGGCGCTGATCCTGGAGTACGAGCACGCGCTGACCCGGATCGACTCGCGGACCGGGCTGCCGTACGGCACGTCGGGTCACTTCCTGTGGATCGGGGAGCGGACCCGGCAGCTCGAGGGCGCCCACGTCGAGCTGCTGCGGCACGTCCGCAATCCGCTCGGGGTCAAGCTCGGCCCGACGTCGACCGCCGACACCGCGCTGGAGCTGGCCGACCGGCTGGATCCTGATCATGAACCCGGACGGATCACCTTCATCACCCGGATGGGGGCGGGCACGGTGCGCGACGTGCTGCCCGAGATCGTGGCCAAGGTGACCGCGAGCGGGCGGCAGGTCGCCTGGATCTGCGATCCGATGCACGGCAACACCTTCGAGGCCCGGAACGGCTACAAGACCCGGGCCTTCTCCGACGTGATCTCGGAGCTGAACGGCTTCTTCGACGTGCACGAGGAGCTCGGCACCTGGCCGGGCGGGGTGCACGTCGAGCTCACCGGTGACGACGTCACCGAGTGCGTCGGCGGCAGCGACGATCTCGTCGAGGCCGACCTGGTCAACCGCTACGAGACCCTCTGCGATCCGCGGCTCAACCGCAACCAGTCCCTGGAGCTGGCGTTCCTGGTCGCCGAGCGGCTGACCACCGGCCGGATCCAGCGGCCCAACCCGGTTCAGGCGTACACCCCGCTGGCCTTCTAGCAGCCGGCCCGCTGATCGGCGGGTCGCGTCGGGTAGACATGTCTCTCGTGATCGATCTGAGGTCCGATACCGTCACCCGGCCGACCGAGGGTATGCGGGCGGCGATGATGGCGGCGCCGGTCGGCGACGACGTGTACGGGGAGGACCCGTCGGTCGGTGAGCTGGAGGACCGGGTGGCCCGGTTGCTCGGGCACGAGGCGGGACTGTTCTGCGTCAGCGGATCGCTGGCCAACCTGCTCGGCGTGCGGCTGCTGGTCGAGCCCGGCCAGGAGGTGCTCTGCGACGTGCAGGCGCACATCGCCCGAGCCGAGCTCGGGGCGCATGCCGCCGTGCACGGACTGACCATGCGGACGTTCCCGTCGAGTCGCGGACGGCTCGACGCCGACCAGGTCACCAAGATCATCTCGCCGAACGCCGGACCCTATCTGGTGTCGACCGCGGCGGTCGCGGTCGAGAACACCCACAACTTCGGCGGCGGGACCGTCCAGGACCTCGACCAGTTGCGAGGCGGTCGGCGACCTGTGTCGTGATCATGGAGTCGGCTACCACCTCGACGGGGCGCGGCTGTGGAACGCGCACGCCGCGACCGGGATCGCGCTCGACACGTACGGGGGGCTGTTCGACACCGTGAGTGTCTGCTTCTCCAAGGGGATGGGCGCCCCGGTCGGCTCGGTGCTGGTCAGCTCGGCGGCCAACATCGCGCGGGCGCGGGTGCTGCGCAAGCGGCTCGGCGGGGGCTGGCGGCAGGCCGGCCTGCTGGCCGCCGCCTGCACGCTACGCCCTTGATCATCATCTGCAGCGGCTGGTCGATGATCATGCGGCGGCTCGCGCCTTCGGCGAGGCGGTGGCCGAGCGGGCCGCGACAGCGGTCGACCTCACCGGCGTCGAGACCAACATCGTGATCATCGACACCGGTGATCATCCGGCCGCGCCGATCGCGGCGGCCGCGGCCGAGCAGGGCGTCGCCGTTTCGGCGCTCGGCCCGTTCATGCTCCGCGCCGTGACCCACCTCGACGTCACCGCCGCCGAGTGCGCCGAGGCCGGGGCCATCGTCGGAGACCTGATCAGCCGGTCTACCGGGCGCGACGCACTAGGGTCGGACCCATGCAGATCACTCACCTCGGGCATGCCGCCGTGCTGGTCGAAACGGGCGCGGCGCGGATCCTGATCGACCCCGGCAACTTCTCCGACGCCTGGCACGGGCTGACCGATCTCGACGCGATCCTGGTCACCCACAAGCATCCCGACCATCTCGATCCCGAGCACCTGCCCGCGCTGCTCACCGCCAATCCGGCCGCCAAGCTCTACGTCGAGCCGTCGATCGACGACCAGCCGAGCGCGAGCCCGTTGGCGCCGGAGGAGCAGGTCGCGGTCGGCGACGTGTTGATCACCGCGGTGGGCGGCCAGCATGCGCTGATCCATCGCGACATCCCCCGACTGGGAAACGTCGGCTACGTGCTGCGGTCCGAGGGTCAGCCGACGCTGTTCCACCCCGGCGACGCTCTCGACACGACGCCGGACGGGGTCGACATCCTGGCCGTCCCGGCGTACGGACCGTGGGCGGCGATGAAGGAGACCATCGACTTCGTCCGGGCCGTCGGCGCGCTGGAGGGTTTCCCGATCCATGACGAGCTGCTCAGCGACCGGGGCCGCGGACTGATCCTGAACCGGGTCAACGAGATGACCGGCACCCGCTGTGTCGACCTCCGCGGCGGCGTCACCCACCAGTTCTGACTGTGCTCAGGCCGGCGCTCGGAAGCCGAGCCGTCGCGACAACTGGTCCGCGGCCGCGCTGACCGCGGCGACCAACGCGTCGCGGGTCCGCTGGTCGACTCCCTCGGTCAGGTAGGTGACGGCGACGGCCGCGGTCGGATAGCCGACGTGGTCCACCACGATCTGGGCCACCGAGGACAGCCCGGCGGTGACGGTGCCCTCCTCGGTCGAGTAGCCCCGGTTGCGCACGTCGCTCAACAGCCGCCGGAGGGCGGTCGGCGTCGCCGGCCCGCGGTCGGAGTCGACGAAGGCGGCCGCGTTCGGGAAGAGCGCGCGCACCTGCGACGCCGGCAGCCCGGCGAGGATCGCCAGTCCGCTGGCCGTGTGCACGGCCGGCAGCCGGACGCCGACGTCGGTGATCAACAGCGGGCGGCCCGGCGCCCGTTCCTCGATCAGGTAGAGCACGTCGCGGCCGTGCAGGATCGACAGGTGGGCGTTCTGCCGCATCCGGTCGACGAGCTGGTGCAGGATCGGCCGGGCCATCCGCTGCAGCGGGGCCTGCCGCTGGTAGGCCGAGCCGAGCTCGTACGCCGTGACGCCGAGCCCGTACCGGCGATCCTCGGGCAGGTAGGTCAGATAGCCGTGCTCGACCAGGATCGACAGCAGCCGATAGGTGGTCGATCGGGGCAGCCGGAGCCGCGCCGCCACGGTGCCGCCGGCGAGTGGCTCGGGTTCGCGGGCGAGCAGCGTCAGCACGTCGAGGACCCGGTCGGCGGCGGGCGAGGTGGACATGAACTCCTCCCAATGTCTCAGATCTGAGACAGACTATCGGTCGCGGCGCTGATCCGGACCGTCCTCGCCGTTGTCGAATGGAGCCATGGAACAGCACCCGGTCGTGGTCGGTCTCGGACCCCTGTCGTTGGCCGAGGTCGTCGCGGTGGCCCGGCACGACGCACCGGTCGATGATCGCCGACGAGGCGCTGACCGAGGTACGCCGGACCCGGACGGTGATCGAGGCGCTCGCCGATGATCATGAACCGCACTACGGCATCTCCACCGGCTTCGGCGCCCTGGCCACCCGGCACATCCCGGTCGAGCTGCGCAGCCGGCTGCAGCGCAGCCTGGTCCGTTCGCACGCCGCCGGCTCCGGGCCCGAGGTCGAGCGGGAGGTGGTCCGCGCCCTGGCCCTGCTGCGCATCTCGACGCTGGCCACCGGCCGCACCGGCATCCGCGAGCAGACCCTGCAGACCTACGTGGCCATGATCAACGCCGGGATCACGCCGGTGGTGCACGAGTACGGCAGCCTCGGCTGCTCCGGTGATCTTGCTCCGCTCGCCCATTGCGCGCTGGCGCTGATGGGCGAGGGCGTGGTCCGCGATGCCGACGGCGTCCTGCTGCCCACCGCCGACGCCTTCGCCGCGGCCGGCATCGAGCCGGTCGTGCTGGCCGAGAAGGAAGGGCTCGCGCTGATCAACGGCACCGACGGCATGCTCGGCATGCTGGTGCTGGCCATCACCGATCTGCGCCGGCTGCTCAAGGTCGCCGACATCACCGCGGCGATGAGTGTCGAGGGTCTGCTGGGCACCGACGACGTGTTCGCCGATGATCTTCACGCGCTGCGGCCGCACCCCGGCCAGCGGGCGTCGGCGGCCAACCTCCGGATGATCATGGCCGGCAGCGAGATCCGGGAGAGCCATCGCACCGACGGCCTGCACCCGGGTGCAGGACGCCTACTCGCTGCGCTGCTCGCCGCAGGTCGCCGGCGGCGCTCGGGACACGGTCGACCACGCCGAACGGGTCGCGCTGATCGAACTCGGCTCGGCCATCGACAACCCGGTCGTCACCCTGGACGGGCGGGTCGAGTCCAACGGCAACTTCCACGGCGCGCCGGTCGCGTACGTGCTGGACTTCCTGGCCATCGTGGTCGCCGATCTGGCCAGCATCTCCGAGCGGCGGACCGACCGGTTCCTGGACAAGGCGCGCAACGCCGGCCTGAACGCCTTCCTGGCCGACGATCCCGGGGTCGACTCCGGCCACATGATCGCCCAGTACACCCAGGCGGCGATCGTCTCCGAGCTCAAGCGGCTCGCCGTGCCGGCGTCGGTCGACTCGATCCCGAGCTCGGCGATGCAGGAGGATCACGTCTCGATGGGCTGGTCGGCCGCCCGCAAGCTGCGCCGGGCCGTCGACGGGCTGACCCGGGTGCTCGCCGTCGAACTGCTGACCGCGGCCCGCGGGCTCGAGCTTCGCGCGCCGCTCCGGCCGTCGCCGGCCAGCGCGGCCGCGATCGCCGCCCTGCGGGACGCCGGCGCCCCGGCTCCCGGACCGGACCGCTGGCTCGCCCCCGAGATCGAGATCGCCGTTCAACTGGTGGCCGACGGCCGGCTGGTCGCCGCCGTCGAAGCCGTCACTGGAAAACTCAACTGATCACCCCCCACTTGTCCGGTGATCCCCCACCTATAGGTGGGGGGCGACCGGACAAGTGGAGGATGAGGAAACGAAGGAGATGATCATGGAAGGCGCACGACCCGTACGCGCACCGCGCGGCAGCACGCTGACGGCCCGGTCCTGGACCACCGAGGCGCCGATGCGGATGCTGATGAACAACCTCGATCCGGAGAACGCCGAACGGCCTGATGATCTTGTCGTCTACGGCGGCACCGGCCGCGCCGCGCGGGACTGGCGGGCGTACGACGCGATGGTCCGCACCCTGACCACCCTGGCGCCGGACGAGACGATGCTGGTGCAGTCCGGTCGCCCGGTCGGGGTGATGCAGACCCACGAGTGGGCGCCGCGGGTGATCTTGGCCAACTCCAACCTGGTGGGGGACTGGGCGACCTGGCCCGAGTTCCGCCGGCTGGAGAAGCTCGGGCTCACCATGTACGGCCAGATGACCGCGGGCTCCTGGATCTACATCGGCACCCAGGGCATCGTCCAGGGCACGTACGAGACGTTCGCCGCCGTCGCCGAGAAGCGGTTCGGCGGCACGCCTGGCCGGCACCCTGACGCTGACCGGCGGCTGCGGCGGCATGGGCGGCGCCCAGCCGCTGGCGGTGACCCTGAACGAGGGCGTCTGCCTGATCGTCGACGTCGACCGGGCCCGGCTGGAACGCCGGGTCGAGCACCGCTACCTGGACGAGGTCGCCGACGATCTTGATCAGGCGGTGCAGAAGGCGCTGGCGGCCAAGGCCGAACGGCGCGCCTGGTCGGTCGGCGTGGTCGGCAACTGCGCCGAGGTCTTCCCCGAGTTGCTCCGCCGCGGCGTGCCGATCGACATCGTCACCGATCAGACCAGTGCCCACGACCCGCTGTCCTACCTGCCGGTGGGGATCCCGCTC
Source organism: uncultured Actinomycetota bacterium (assembly GCA_963761955.1). GTDB lineage: Bacteria > Actinomycetota > Actinomycetes > Propionibacteriales > Propionibacteriaceae > Microlunatus. The sequence continues at coordinate 50,602 of CAVXIY010000001.1, forward strand.
GAGGAGTGGGCCGAGTACGCGGAGAAGAAGCCGGAGGAGTTCACCGACCGGGCCCGGGCCTCGATGGCCGAGCACGTCCAGGCGATGGTGGAGTTCCAGGACGCGGGTGCCGAGGTGTTCGACTACGGCAACTCGATCCGCGACGAGGCCCGGCTCGGCGGCTACGAGCGGGCGTTCGAGTTCCCCGGCTTCGTGCCGGCCTACATCCGGCCGCTGTTCTGCGAGGGCAAGGGCCCGTTCCGCTGGGTGGCGCTGTCCGGTGATCCGCACGACATCGACGTCACCGACCGGGCCGTGATGGATCTGTTCCCCGACAACGATCGGCTGCAGAAGTGGATGCGCGGCGCCCGGGAGCGGATCAGGTTCCAGGGCCTGCCGGCCCGGATCTGCTGGCTGGGCTACGGCGAGCGGGACAAGGCCGGTCTGGCCTTCAACGATCTGGTGGCCTCGGGCAAGATCAGCGCGCCGATCGTCATCGGCCGTGATCATCTCGACTGCGGCTCGGTGGCCAGCCCCTACCGGGAGACCGAGTCGATGCTGGACGGCTCGGACGCCATCGCCGACTGGCCGCTGCTCAACGCCATGATCAACACCGCGTCCGGCGCGTCCTGGGTGTCGATCCACCACGGCGGCGGCGTCGGCATCGGCCGCTCCATCCACGCCGGCCAGGTCTCGCTGGCCGACGGCACCGAACTGGCCGCGCAGAAGCTGGCCCGGGTGCTGACCAACGACCCCGGGATGGGCGTGATCCGGCACGTGGACGCCGGCTACGACCGCGCGGACGAGGTCGCGGCCGAGCGCGGCGTCCGGATCCCCATGCAGGAAGGCAACTGAGGCGATGAGCGACGCCACCTTCGACGCGATGTGGTCGGCGATCGCCGGCATCGGTCGCGACCCGTCGAGCGGTGGCTATCGCCGGTTCGCCTGGACCGACGCCGACCTGGAGCTGCGCGAGTGGTTCGCCGGCGAGGCGGCCGCGCGCGGGCTGGACCTGGTCGAGGACCGGATGGGCAACCAGTGGGCCTGGTGGGGCGATCCCGATCAGTCCCCGGGCGTCGTCACCGGCTCGCACCTGGACAGCGTGCCCGACGGCGGTGCGTTCGACGGCCCGCTGGGCGTGGTCAGTGCGTTCGCCGCGATCGATGCGCTGCGCGCCCGGCGGGTTCCGGCCCGGCCGGCCGATCGGCGTCGTCAACTTCGTCGACGAGGAAGGGGCCCGGTTCGGCGTCGCCTGCGCCGGCTCCCGGGTGATCACCGGGGCGCTGCCCGCCGAACGGGCGCTGGCGCTCACCGACGCCGACGGTCGCACCATGGCCGAGGCACTGCGCGTCGGCCGGCCGGCGGCCCGAGGACTGCGGCCCCGACCCGGAGACGCTGGGCCGGATCGGCCAGTTGGTCGAGCTGCACGTCGAGCAGGGCCGCGCCCTGGTCGACCGTGGTCGGGCGGTCGGCGTGGCCAGCGACATCTGGCCGCACGGCCGCTGGCGGATCGACTTGCCCGGGGTGGCCAACCACGCCGGCACCACCCGGCTGGCGGATCGCCAGGACGCCATGCTCGGCTGTGCCCAACTCGTGCTGGCCGCGCGATCCGCGGCCGAGGCGACACGGCTGCCTGGCCACGATGGGCAAGCTCGTGGTCGAGCCGGGCGGGGTGAACGCGATACCGTCCCACGTCACCGCCTGGCTGGATGCGCGCGGCGCCGAAGAGGCCGACGTGACCGGGACGGTCGAGCAGCTCACGGCGGTCGCCGACGGGCTCGGCGCGGTCGTGACCCGCGAGTCGTGGACCCCGACGACGCTGTTCGATCCGGACCTGACCGGGCGGCTCAGCGGCGTGCTCGACCAGCCGCCGATCCTGGGCACCGGCGCCGGGCACGACGCCGGAATCCTCGCCAACGCAGGGATCTCGACGGCGATGATCTTCGTCCGGAACCCGACCGGGGTCTCCCACTCGCCGGCCGAGTGGGCCGAGCGCGACGACTGCCTGGCCGGGGTCGACGCGTTGACCGACGTGCTGCGCCGACCTGACGGGGCCGGATCGATGATCCGCTACTGGGCCGAGCACGCCTGGCTCCCCGACGGCTGCCGGTCCGGCGTCAGCTTCGCCGTCGACCAGGATCGATTCGCCGAGGTCCGGACGGGGACCGAGCCCGGCCCCGATCACCGGCGGCTGCCCGGCGTCGTGCTGCCCGGCCTGGCCAACGGCCACAGCCACGCGTTCCACCGGGCCCTGCGCGGCCGGACCCACGAGGGCGGCGGCACGTTCTGGACCTGGCGCGAGGAGATGTACGCGGTCGCGGCGCGGCTCGATCCGGACAGCTACTTCGCGCTGGCCCGGCAGGTCTACGCCGAGATGGTCGAGGCCGGCTACACCTGCGTCGGCGAGTTCCACTACCTGCACCATGATCGCGACGGCCGCGCGTACGCCGACCCGAATGCGATGGGCGCGGCGTTGATCGCCGCCGCTGCCGAGGCCGGGATCCGGCTGACCCTGCTGGACACCTGCTATCTGGCCGGCGGCCTCGATGATCATGGTCACCGCGAGCTGGACCCGGTGCAGCGGCGCTACTCCGACGGCTCGGTCGAACGGTGGGCCGAGCGGGTGGCGCTGCTGGAGCCGACCGCCACGGCGCGGATCGGTGCCGCCGTGCACTCGGTGCGGGCGGTGCCCGGCGCCGCGCTGGCGTCGATCAGGCCGACGCTGGGCGACCGTCCGCTGCACGTGCACCTCAGCGAGCAGCCGGCCGAGAACGCCGCGACCTTGGCCTACTACGGCTGCACGCCGACCGCGTTGCTGGACGAGCACGGGTTGCTCGGCGAACGGACGACGGCGGTGCACGCGACCCACCTCAGCGACGCCGACATCGACCGGCTCGGCGCCACCCGGACCGCGGTCTGCGTCTGCCCGACCACCGAGCGCGACCTCGCCGACGGCATCGGCCCGTTCCGCCGGCTGGCCGACGCCGGGAGCCCGTTGACCCTCGGCTCGGACCAGCACGCGGTGATCGACCCGTTCGAGGAGTTGCGCGGTCTGGAGATGCACGAGCGACTGTCCAGCGGCCGGCGCGGCCGCTTCACGCCGGCGGAGTTGATCACCGCCGCGAGCGCTGCCGGCTATCGCAGCCTCGGCTGGGAATCCGGCGGCGAGATCCGCGACGGAGCGCTGGCCGATTTCGTCGTCGTCGGCGATGATTCGTCCCGGACGCGCGGCGCCGCGCCGGCCCAGATCGGCTACGCCGCGACCGGGGCGGACGTCGTCACGGTCGTCGTCGGCGGAAAGGTGGTCAAGCAGCCATGACCAGTGTGTTGATCACCGGCATCGGTGAGCTGGTCAGCTGCGACGGGACCGGCCCGGACCGGCTGGGCATCCGACGGGACGTGGCGCTGATCGCCGAGGACGACCGGATTGCCTGGATCGGCCCCGAGGCGCAGGCCCCCGCCGCGAACACCCGGATCGATCTCGAAGGTCGCGCCCTGATCCCCGGTTTCGTCGACTCCCACAGCCACCTGGTGTTCGCCGGCGATCGCAGCGCGGAGTTCGCGGCCCGGATGACCGGGCAGCCGTACGACGGCGGCGGCATCGCGGTGTCGGTCGGCGCCACCCGGGCCGCCGACGACGATGAGCTGCGCCGGCTGGTCGAGGACCGGGTCGACCGAGCTGCGGGCCCAGGGCACCACCACGATCGAGATCAAGAGCGGCTACGGGCTGACCGTCGAGGACGAGGTGCGCTCGCTGCGGATCGCCGGGGAGTTCACCGCCGAGACGACCTTCCTCGGCGCCCACGTGGTGCCGGCCGAGTTCACCGCCGACCGGGGCGGGTACGTCGACCTGGTCACCGGTCCGATGCTCACGCCAGGCCGCCCCGTACGCGCGCTGGATCGACGTGTTCTGCGAGCCGAACTCGCCGCACGCGTTCGACGGCGACGAGGCGCGGCAGATCCTGCTGGCCGGTCGAGCGGGCCGGACTCGGGCTTGCGGGTGCACGGCAACCAGCTCGGACCCGGACCCGGCGTACAGCTCGCCGTCGAGCTGGGAGCGGCCAGTGTCGATCACTGCACCCATCTGGCCGCCGCCGACATCGACGCGCTCGTCGACGGCGCCGACCAGACGGTGGCGACGCTGCTGCCCGGGGTGGAGTTCTGCACCCGCTCGCCCTATCCCGATGCCGCGGCGCTGCTGGCGGCCGGGGTGTCGATCGCCCTGGCCACGGACTGCAATCCGGGCACCTGCTACTCGAGCTCGATGCCCTGGGTGATCTCGCTGGCCGTGCGGGAGATGGGACTGACCCCCGCGCAGGCCCTGTACGCCGCGACCGCCGGCGGGGCGACGGCCCTCCGCCGCACCGACGTCGGCCGGCTGGTCGTCGGGGCCAGGGCCGATCTCACCGTGCTCGACGCTCCCTCGTACCTGCACCTGGCCTACCGACCGGGCGTGCCGATCGCGGCCGCTCTCGACCTCGACCCGGTCGCCGACTACCGATCCGACTCTTTCGTAACGATTTCGGCGCGATTGGTCGTCGCCGAGGTGCGATGCAGGCGTTCTCATTCTCCGGATGGATGAGAAATTGTGATTGTCGTCGTCAGAGGCCCATGCCAGGATCGGGGACATGGGGATACATACGAGGATCAAATTTTTTGGAATAGCCGCCAGCGTCGCTCTGGTGGCCGGCGGACTCGCGGTGGCCACCGCGCTGCCGGCCGCGGCAGCCGGATGCAACTCAGGGGTGCCGGGAGACATCAATGGCGATCGCCATGCCGAGGTCGCCGTTCACGACGCGAGGGGCGGTGGCGCGGTCCACATCCTCTACGGGCGGTCGACCGGTCTGGTGACCGACGCCGCCGGCCGGGCTCGGGATGACCAGCGGATTACCCAGGACAGCCCCGGCGTCCCCGGAAACGCCGAGCGGGAGGACCGTTTCGGTGCCGTCACCGCCTTCGGCGACTTCAACGACGACGGCTGCGCCGATCTCGCCGTGAGTTCACCGGGGGAGAACGAGGTCGGCTCGGTGAACGTGCTCTACGGCTCGCCCACCGGTCTTTCCAGCTCCGGAGTCCAGGGCTTCTCGGGTGCCATGTTCGGTCCGGACCCCACCGGGCCGACCTTCGGGTCGGCGCTGGCGGTCGGCGACCTGGACGATGACGGCACCGACGATCTGGCCATCGGAGCCAGCGGGCTCGACGTGGCCGGCGCGTCAGCCGCCGGTGGCGTCGCCGTGCTTTACGGTGACGCCGACGGGCTCGATCAGGGCGACCCGGCGGTCCTGATCTCCCGAGCGACCGCCAATGTGCCGGGGACCCCGGCCGAGGACGTCTTCTTCGGCGCCGAGCTGGCCAGCGGGGACTTCGACGGGGATGGGCTGGCCGAATTGGCGATCTCCGCGCCTGGTGACGGCGGCGGGACGGTGCAGACCCTCGAACTCGGTGCGGCCGGCGTCGGGAACGGGCCAGCCCGATCCGTTCACCGCCGGCGACGTGGGCGTGCCGAAATCCGTCACCGGTGAGGATCGGTTCGGCACTGCCCTGGCGGCGGGTGATGTGAACGCGGACGGTGGGACGACCTCGCGGTGGGCATCCCGGACTGGAACTGCCTCGAGTGCGACGAGTTCTTCGGCTCCGGCGGGGTCGTCCTGGTCCGTGGTTCGGCCGACGGGCTCAGCGGCGACGGTGCCCAGTTCTGGACCCAGAATTCGCCCGGCGTGGCCGGCGTGGCCCGTGCTGAGGACGCCTTCGGTTACGCGGTGGCCATCGGCCCGTTGGACGACGACGGCTACGCCGACCTGGCGGTCGGCACTCCGCAGGACACGGACTTCGGCGGATCGGTCACGCTGCTGCGGGGCAGTGCCTCGGGCCTGACCACCGACGGTGTCGGCGGAAGGTACATCGATCAGGACACCGCCGGCATCGCCGGTGCGCGCCGAGACCGGCGACTTCTTCGGCGGTGACCTCGCGGTCTCGTTCATCCAGTCCGCCGACCAGGCCAACCTGGTCATCGCGGCCGACGGCGAGACCATCGGCGGAAAGCTGGCCACCGGGCAGATCCATCAGCTCGCCATCGGCGACGCCGGACCGAAGGGCAGCGGCAGCCGTACCTTCCACCTGGACAGTCCTGGGCTGAAGGGGACACCGGCGAACAACGCCCGATTCGGTCGTTCGCTGAGCTGAAGAACTCGCCGCCGGTCGAACCGCGACCCGGACGTCAGGGAGCGTCCGGTGAGTTGCCGGTCGCGCAGAACAGCAGCCCGGCGGGATCGCGCAGGGTGATCCAGCCGTCGCCGTCCCACAGACGCTCGGCACCCAGCGCGACCAGGCGCTGGGCCTCGGCTTCGCGATCATCGCAACCGAGATCGATGTGGGCCCGCACCGTCGGCGCCGGATCGTCGGGGTCCAGCCGCTGCAGCAGGAACTGGATCGACGAGCCGGGCTCGGGATAGAGCTTGCCGGCGAACTCAGGACTGTCGCCGGACTCGAACCGCCAGCCGGTCGCGGCCCGCCAGAACTCGACCTCGCGATCATGCAGCGCGGCCGGGGCGTCGATGCGAGATCTGGACCAGCCGGCTGCGGGCGCCGGGTTCGCCGATCGGCGCCGGCCGATGATCATGGTCGGCCGTGCGGACCAGGCAGAAGGGCAGACCGCCCGGTGACGTCAGGGTGCGCCAGCTACGGGTCGCGCGGACGGGCGACGCGCCGAGGTCGACCAGGCGCTGCTCGGTCGCTCGCGGGTCGTCGACCTCGAGGTCGAGGTGCACCCGCGGGTCGCCGCCGACCAGTTGCCGGTGCACGTAGGAGTCACCGTGCGTGCGGCGTGAAGCTGCTGAACTCCGGCCACTCGCGACCAGGGCTCGCCCAGCGGCCAGCCGAGTGCCTCCGCCCAGAACCGGGCCGGACCATGATCATGGTCCGCGGGCAGATCGATCGAGACGTGCACCCAGCCGATCATGCGGATCGGCCGGAATTCGGGCTGGTCGAGTCCGAGGTTCTTCCAGACGAACGAGGGCACCCGGCCGAAGAAGTCGTGCGCGAAATCGGCGCAGAACCCGATCAGCAGGGTGTCGTGGGAGCCGACGCGAGAACCGCATCATGCTGATCCTCGATCCGGAAGTCCGGCGGATCGCACGGCCATCAGGAACTCCATGGTCCGCGGGTGGATCACGTCGTAGGCGAACTTGGGGCTGTCGGTCTTGACCTTGAACCGGTCGTTGAACTCCTCGCTCTCGAAGCGCACCCGCTCGCCGCCCCAGCCGCCGCCGACCGAGATCAGCGGGAAGGCGAACGGCATGTTGACCACGCAGACCGTCTCGGAGTGCTGGTCGGTCACCGTCCGGGTCTGGGTGTTGCCCTCGGAGTCGGTGTAGGTCTCGGTCCGCTGGGTCTTCCAGCGGTGGACGAACGCATCGAGCGGGAGGCCGTCGTTGGTGGCCCGGACGAGCTTCTCGGTCGAGTGGCCGAAGCCGACCTGGGTCAGCCCGTAGGCGGTGATCAGGCTGTCGTCCCGACCGACGTAGACCCAGTCCGGGCGGCCGTAGAAGCCGAAGCCCGGGCGGGCGCGGGGTGACCGCGTACGCGGCGAGGCCGGCCGCGTCGATGGCCTGCGACGACGGGGGCCAGCGCCTCGAGGTAGGCCTCCAGCTCGTCGGGGTGCTTCGGTGCGCCGACCGCCACCAGGTGCTGGCCGTCGATGCTGAGGTCGACCGGGTAGCCGGCCTGGCCGAAGGTGGCGATCGCGTTCAGCGTGGCCGGGGTCAGCACGGCCGCGCGCGTACGCGCGGGTCGGCGGCGCGGACCTGCAGGCGCGGGTCGATGTCGACCGCGGGCAGCCGTACGCCGGACCGCACGCCGCCGGCGGAGACGAACAGGTCCGGCAGCGCCAGCGGCAGCTGCAGGCTGGCCAGCCGCTGGTCGAACTTCGGGCCGCCCTCGCTGCAGGTGTACTCGAAGACCCGGAACGGGATCCCGGCTCGGGTCCCGCCGGCGACGCCCTCGTCGACCTTGCGCTCGAAGCCGAGGCCGAACGGCGGCGCCTGGTGATCCAGCACCGACTCCAGCGCCGGGCTGGAGTCGAACGCACCAGCCCCGGCTCTTCAGCGCCCGGATGTAGCGCTGCCGCCGGATGATCAAGAACGCGATCACCGCCAGCACGACGACGATCACCGCCACGATGATGATCACGGTCGGTGTTGCTCATCGGAGTCTTCTCCTCGAGTCGGGCTGGCCGACCGCCGGCTCGGCCGGTGCCGCGGGGCGAGCTCGACGAGATACATCGCGCCGAGGATCGCCAGGCCGCCGATGATCATCCGGACCGTGATCTTCTCGCCGCCGAGGGCCACCGCGAAGCCGGCCGCCCAGACCGGCTCCATGGCCATGACCACCGCGGCCCGCGACGGCTCGATCCGGGCCTGCGCCCAGGTCTGCAGCACCATGGTCATCGCGCCGGCGACCACCGCGAGATAGATCACGATCAGCCAGTCGGTGCTGCTGGCCGGCAGCTGGATGCCCGGTTCCGGTGCCGGCGACCGGCCACGAGCGCGGCGAGCCGAGCAGAGCACGGCGATCACGCCATCTGCACCACGCTGAGACTCATCGCCGTGCCCGGCTCGCTCAGCCGGCCCAGCGCGACGATGTGCCCGGCGTAGATGATCGCCGACGCCAGGGTCAGCAGCTCGCCGTAGCCGATGGAGAAGCCGTTCAGGGACAGCACGCCGAGCCCGACGGTGGCCAGCCCGGCGGCCAGCCAGGTCGAGCCGGGGGATCCGGCTCTTGCAGGATCAGCGCGCCGAGCAGCGGGGTGGCCACGACGTAGAGCCCGGTGATGAAGCCGGACACGCTGGCGCTGGTGTGGGCGAGCCCGGTGGTCTGCAGGATCTGGGCGATGCCGTAGAGCACGCCCGAGGCCGACGCCGCGCAGCAGGGTCGTCCGCGACATCCGCAGCTGCCGCCCGGCGATCAGCAGCCAGGGCGAGGGCGGCGATGCGCGAACCGCACCGCCAGCAGGTCGGGGACCGCGATCCGGGTGACGATGTCCTTGATCATGAAGAACGTCGAGCCCCAGGCCGCGGTCATCGCCAGCAGCGCCGCGAAGGCGAGCAGCTCCGTGCGGGTCGGGCGGGACGACATCGGCCCAGCCTAAGGCTCGGCAGCTGCCGGCGCTGACGCGTGCGGGCTACTAGACCACGTACAGGGTGATCGTCGAGCCCTTGGGCGCCTGGCTGCGGGCCCGCGGATTGGTGTAGACCACGAAGCCGACGCCGATGTAGTTGACCGCGACCGGCCTGACCTTGGTCTTGAAGCCCGCGTCCTCTCATCACCTTCTCGGCCGCCCGGACGCCCATCCGCGAGACGTTCGGGACGGTCACCATCACCGGCCCGAGCGAGCGGGTGAGGGTGACTGGTGCCCTTCATCGCCCGGCCCGGACTTCGGGTCCTGGCTTGATCACCAGGTCCTTGGCGACCTTGTCGGAGTTGGCGGTCTTCTCTCGACCACCTGGAAGCCGGCCTTGGTCAGCGCGTCCTTGGCCTGGTCGGCCGGCTTGCCGCGGTAGTTGGTGATCTTGATCGGCTTCGGGCCCCTGGAGACGATCAGGTCGACGGCCGCTTCGGGCTTGAGGCTGGCGCCGGCCGGCTTCGACGCGGCGATCACGATGCCGGTCGGCCACGGTCTCGCTGTACCTGGTTGACGTCTTGCCGACCGCCAGATGTGCCTGCTGGACAGCGGTCTCGGCGGCCTGCTGGGACAGCCCGACCACCGTCGGCATCGGATAGCGCTCCGGGCCCGTGCGAGACCGCCGCCTCGATCCGGCCGCCCTTGCGGATCTTGGTGCCGGCGCCCGGATCGGTCGAGATGACCATGCCCTTGGCGATGGTCTCGCTGTAGTCGTCCTCGAAGTGGATCCGCAGTCCCGACTTGGCCGCCACCTGCTGCGCCTCGGCCTGGCTGAGCGTGGTCAGGGCCGGTGCGCTGGTGAAGCGGCCGGTCGGTCAGGTACCAGCCGGCGAGGGCGGCGATCGTGGTCAGCAGCAGGACCAGCAGGAAGGCCAGCCAGCCGCGGCGCCGCTTCCGCGCCTGACGCGCCCGCTGGGCGGCCACGCCGGTCGGGCGGCGGCGTGTGCAGCGGACGCGGGGCCGGCGGTGGGGCATCGAAGACGGTGGGCGGCGAGTACGCCGAGGTCGGCGTGCTGACGATGCGGGTCGGGGGCACCGTACGCGGAACGTCGGCCGGCGACGGCGCGGTCGCGCGGCGCGGTCGGGGCCGGCACGAGCTGGGTGGGCTCGTAGTCGGCCCGGTCGCGGCCGGTCGGCGCCCACGGTGAGTCGGCCGGCGCCGCCGCGGCCTGGACCGCGGTCAGGTCCTGCGGTGAGCTCGGGGTCGTCGCGCAGGCCCTCGCTGCAGGGCGGCCCGGACCCGGCGGACCTGGGTGAGCAGCACCCGGGCGTCGTGCGGGCGCGGCGCGGGGTCGCGGGCGGTGGCCCGGGCGACCAGGGCGTCGAGGTAGGGCGGGATCGGAGCCGGCGGTCCGGAAGCGTCGACGGCGGCGGCACGTCCTTGTGCACGTGCGCGTACGCGACCTGGATCGGCGTCTCGCCGGTGTGCGGCTTGCAGCCCGGTGAGCAGCTCGAACAGCACGACGCCGGCGCTGTAGACGTCGGAGCGGGCGTCGGCCCGGCCGGACACGACCAGCTCGGGCGGCAGGTAGGACACGGTGCCGATCAGCAGGCCCTGGGTCGCGGTCGAGGTCTGCGACGAGATGGCCTTGGCCAGCCCGAAGTCGGCGACCTTGAGCTGGCCGCGGTCGCTGATCAGCACGTTCTCCGGCTTGACGTCGCGGTGCACCAGCCCGGCGTCGTGGGCCGCGGCCAGCGCGGCGAGCACCGGCTCGATCAGCTCCAGCGCCCGCAGCGGGGGCAGCGGGGCCTCGCGGTTGATCACGTCGCGCAGGGTCTGGCCGTCGACGTACTCCATCACGATGTAGGGCCGGCTGACGTCGCCCGTCGAGCCGGTCCTGGCCCTGGTCGAAGACCGAGACCACGTTGGGGTGGGACAGCCTGGCCGCGGCCCGGGCCTCGCGGTCGAACTTGCGGGCGAACTCGGCGTCGTCGCCGAGCCCGACGTGCATCACCTTGACCGCGACCGTCCGGGTCAGCCGGGTGTCGACCGCCTGGTAGACCGTCGCCATGCCGCCGCGGGCGAGCCGCTGGGTGATCTGGTAGCGACCGTCGAGCAGCTGCCCGACCAAGGGGTCGCCAACTGTGGTCATGGTCACATCTGCTCCGAACACGGTGGGGAAGGTGGCCGTGTTGGCCGTGCTGTCGAGTCTAGGAGTGTGCTCGGGCGGAGTCGGGCGCGGCGCGCCGGGCGGCCACGGGACTGATCGCTCGTCCGGGCGACTCGCCGGCTCGGCGGGCTGACCGGAGCTCGAGCTCGGCTAGTCGATTCGTCCCGCATGGGTCGAGGATGCCTCGGCGTAGCGGCGAACCGGAATCCGGCCCGCCCGCCGGGCCAGCCGACCGGCCTGCACGGCGAGCCGCATCGCCTCGGCCATCCGTACCGGGTGCTCGGCCCGGGTGACCGCCGAGGCCAGCAGCACGGCGTCGCAGCCCAGCTCCATGGCCAGCGCCGCCTCGGAGGCGGTGCCGATGCCGGCGTCGAGCACGACCGGCACCGTCGCCGCCTCGACGATCAGCTCGATGTTGTGCGGGTTGCGGATGCCGAGGCCGGAGCCGATCGGCGCGCCGAGCGGCATCACGGCCGCGCAGCCGGCGTCGGCCAGCTTGCGGGCCAGGATCGGGTCGTCGTTGGTGTACGGCAGGACCACGAACCCGTCGGCGACCAGGCGCTCGGCGGCGTCGAGCAGTCTCGATCGGGTCGGGCAGCAGGGTGATCTCGTCGGCGATCACCTCGAGCTTGACCCAGTCGGTCTCCAGCGCCTCGCGGGCCAGCTGGGCGGTCAGCACGGCGTCGGCGCTGGTGTAGCAGCCGGCGGTGTTGGGCAGCACGGCGATCCCGTGCCGGTCGAGGATGTCGAGCACCGAGCCGGGCGCGCTCGGGTCGATCCGGCGCATCGCCACCGTGGTCAGCTCGGTGCCCGAGGCCAGCAGCGCCGCCTCCATCACCTCCAGGCTCGGGGCGCCGCCGGTGCCCATGATCAGCCGGGAGCCGAACGCTCGGCCGGCGATGACCAGCGGGTCAGCTGCAGTCGTGCCCTGAGCCTGTCGAAGGCTAGCCACCCTGCACCGCCGTGACGATCTCCACCCGGGCGCCCGTCGGCGAGCTCGGTGGTCGCGTGCTCGGCTGCGCGGCACGACGGCGCCGTCGACGGCGACCGCGATCCCGCGCGGCGTCGGCGTCCCGGGCGGCAGGTCCAAGCACGTCGGACAGCCGTACCGGGGCGGGCAGCTCGCGTCGCTCGCCGTTGACCGAGATGATCATCGGACCGCTCCGCGGCGACTCGGGGACGAACCGGGCCAGGGTGAAGGGCGCGGCGACCGTCGGTCGAGCGTCGCCGGTCGGTGATCAGCTCGGCGATCGACGTCGGCGGTGATCGGGGTGAGCAGCACGCCGTTGCGGTAGTGGCCGGTGGCCAGCACCAGGCCCGTCGAGCTCGCAGCCGCCGAGGATCGGGGCGTTGTCCGGGGTGCCCGGCCGCCAGCCGACCGAGGTCTCGGCCAGCGCGTACTCGGCCGTCATCGGGAGCACCGTCCGGGCGTCGCGCAGCAGCTCGTAGACCCCGCCGGCGGTCGGCCGGCCGTCGAAGCCGAGCTCCTCGACGGTGGCGCCGACGACCACCTCGCGGCCGCCCTCGCGCGGCACCAGGTAGACCTCGGTGCCCCGGCTGAAGGCCCGGACGGTCAGCCGCGGGGCTGGGCAGCCGGCCCGGGTCGAGGCGCAGGATCTGGCCCTTGACCGGCCGGACCGGGAGGGCGGGATGCCGGTCGAGCTGACCGGCCCAGGCGCCGTTGGCCACCACGACCGTGCCGGCGCCGGATCGCGCTGCCCGTCGCTGAGCTCGACCCCGGTGACCCGGCCGTCCGTGCTCAGCACGCGGTGGACGAAGCCGGGCCGCTCGCGCACGCCGGCCCGCCGCGCCGGCCTCGCGCAGGGCCCGCCAGAGCAGCCGGTTGTCGCAGCTCCAGTCGTCCTCGACCAGCAGCCCGCTGCGGATCGACGGGGCCAGCAGCGGCTCGTGCTGCTTGCACTCGCGGCTGGTCAGCCGCTCGCAGCGGGTGCCCGACCCGGGCGAGGAACTCGGCGAAGGTCGCGCAGCCGGGCGGCGTCGTCGGCGTCGTAGGCGACCGACAGGGTCGGCGTCCGGCGCAGGCCGGCCGGCAGCCCGCTGGCCTCCTCCACCTCGGCGGCGAAGGCCGGGTAGCGCCGCAGCGAGGCGAGGTTGAGCGGCAGCAGGGCCTGCTCGGTGAAGGTGGTCTCGGTGACCGGCGCGAGCATCCCGGCCGCGACCTGGGAGGCGGCCGCAGCCGGTTCGCCGGCGACGATCAGCGCGTCCACCCCGGCCTGGGCGAGCCGCCAGGCGATCGCGGTGCCGATCAGCCCGCCGCCGATGACCACGACCTCGGCGGTGCTGGGACGATCGGCGGACTCGGTCACTCGGGCAAGTTTAGGCTCCGCGCCGGGCACCACCGGCATCGTCGTATCGCGAGACCGCCAGAATGGGACGGTGGCTGCCATGGAGCTAGGACTCACGACCTTCGCCGAGCTGACCGACCCGGCGGTCTCACCCGGGGAGCGGCTCCGCCAGGTCGTCGAGGAGGCGAAGCTGGCCGAGCAGGTCGGCCTCGACGTCTACGGCATCGGCGAGCATCACCGCCCGGACATGGCGGCGTCCGCGCCGGAGATCATCCTGGCCGCGATCGCCGGTGCCACCAGCCGGATCAAGCTGTCCAGCGCGGTCACCGTGCTCAGCTCCGCCGACCCGGTCCGCGCGTTCCAGAACTTCGTCACCCTCGATCTGGTCTCCTCCGGCCGGGCCGAGCTGATGGCCGGCCGCGGGTCGTTCACCGAGTCGTTCCCGCTGTTCGGCTACTCCCTGGGCGACTACGACGCGCTGTTCGCCGAGAAGCTCGAGCTGCTGCTGGCGCTGCGCGCCGACGGGCCGGTCACCTGGTCGGGCCGGTTCCGCCCGCCGCTGGACGACGCGGTCGTCTATCCGCGGCCGGAGGGTCGGCCGCTGCCGATCTGGATCGCGGTCGGCGGCACGCCCAACTCGGTCGTCCGCGCCGGCACCCTCGGGCTGCCGATGGCGCTGGCGATCATCGGCGGTCAGCCGGCGGCGTTCGCGCCGCTGGCCGACCTCTACCGCCGGGCGCTGGAGTACGGCGAGCACGACCCGGCCACCCCGCTGGCCGTGCACAGCCACGGTTACGTGTTCACCGACGAGCAGGCGGCCCGCGCCGAGTTCCTGCCCGCGCTACCGGGCGACCTTCGCCAAGATCGGCCGGGAACGCGGCTGGGCGCCGATGTCGGACGCCGCCGTCGAGGCCTTGATCAGTCCCAGCGGCGCGCTGTTCTTCGGCCACCCGGAGACAGGTCGCGGACAAGATCGTCGCGCTGCACGAGCAGATGGCGCATCGAGCGCTTCGAGCTGCACGTCGTCCCATGTCGATCACGCCCGGACGATGCGGTCGATCGAGCTCTTCGGCACCGAGGTCGCGCCGCTGGTCCGCGAACGTCTCGCGGGCTGAGTGCCGCTCGCGATCCGGCGCGAGTGGACGCGCACGGCATAAACTCCGAGCCGTGACTGCACTGATGGGCCTCGACGCCCGGCTTCGGCTCGCCCGGGTGTATCTGTGCACGGACGCCCGGGAGAAGCAGGGCGACCTCGAGGAGTTCCTGACCGCGGCGTTCGCCGGCGGGGTCGACATCGTCCAGATCCGGCAGAAGGGCATGGCCCCGAAGCCGAGCTGGAGGCGTTGGAGATCGCCCGTCAGGCCGCGGCGCCCTACCAGGGCATCGTCTGCGTCAACGACTCGGCCGAGCTCGCCGGGCCGCTTCCACGCCGACATGCTGCACCTCGGCCAGACCGACGGAGAGTCGGCGCCGGCCCGCCGGCACCTGCATCAGTGGGCGATCCTCGGCCGCTCCACCCACGCCCCGGCGCAGACCGATGCGGCGATCAAGGACCCGGACGTCGACTACTTCTGCGTCGGCCCGGTGTACGCGACCTCGACCAAGCCCGACTACGAGCCGGTGGGCCTCGACCTGGTCCGCTACGCCGCGAAGGTCGCGCCGGTGGGCCGGATCGACGCCAAGCCCTGGTTCGCCATCGGCGGCATCTCGACCGGACAACCTCGACGAGGTGATCGAGGCCGGCGCCCGCCGGGTCTGCGTGGTCCGGGCGATCACCGAGGCGTCCGATCCGCAAGCCGCCGCCGATCGACTGCAGACCCGGCTGCGGGCCGCGTGGAAGGCCGACCCGACCATGGAGCGGTACATCTTCCAGGCACTGTCGGGAGCCGGCCCCGCGCGGTGAGCTCGCCCGCCAAGATCATCGCGGTTGCGATCAGCGGACTGCCGTCGGCTCAGGCCTCCCGGCGTACCGCCGCATCGGCGAGCGAGGTCAGGCCGGCCCGGCCCTCGTCGGTCATGTCCACGTCGTGCAGGGCTTTCAGCGCCCGCTCGTAGCCCTCGCTGATCATGGACTCGACGGCGTCGCGGGCCCCGGACTCGGTGATCACCTGCTGCAGGTCGGCGATGCCGTCGGCGTCGAGGTCGGGATCGCCGAGCCGCCGGAGCAGCAGTTGCCGCCCGGCCTCGTCGGCATGCGCGAACGCGTGCGCGACGAGCACCGTGCGCTTGCCCTCACGAAGATCATCTCCGGCCGGCTTGCCGGTCAGTTGCGGGTCGCCGAAGACCCCGAGGAGGTCGTCGCGGAACTGGAAGGCCCGGCCGAGCGGGGAGCCGTACGCGCCGAGCGCGTAGTAGAGCTGATCATCGCCGCCACCCAGGGCGGCACCGATCTGACTGGGCCGCTGCACCGTGTAGCGCGCCGCCTTGTACTCCACGACCCGGTTGGCCTCATCCAGCGCCAGCTCGATGCTCGGCCGCACCGAACCGATCGCCGGAGCCTTCTGCCGGAGCGGGTGGGCCTGGGCGACGATGTCGAGGTACTGGCCGCAGGTCACCTCGGTCCGCATCGCCTCGACGATCGGCAGGGCCCGCTCCAGGGCCGACTGGTCGAGCCCGGCCGCCTGCAGCATCTGCGCCGACCACATCACCAGCAGGTCGCCGAGCAGGATCGCCCCGGCCTTGCCGAAGGCCGACCGAGTCGCCGAGCCAGCCGGCCGTGGAATGCAGGGCCTCGAACTGCCGGTGCGCGGCCGGGCGACCCCGGCGCAGGTCGGAGGAGTCCATCACGTCGTCGTGCACGAGCGCGCTGACGTGCAGCACGTCCAGACTGGCCGCGGCGGCCAGCAGCGGCCGCAGGTCGGCTTCGTCCGGACGACCCGGCGGCCGCGACGTAGCCCCAGACGCAGAAGGCCGGCCGCAGCCGCTTGCCGCCGCACAGCAGCTGGCCGGCCATCAGGTGCACCGGCGCCAGCTCGGGTCCCATCGAGTCCAGGACCGCCGACTGCTCGGTCAGGAAGGCGGTGATCTCGGCCGAGATGGCGTCCCGGAATGCTTGTCCCAGTGGGTTCTGGGGATCCAGCACGGCGTCGGCCGTGGTCGGGAGGGCGTTGTTGACCACATGATGAGCCTACGGAGGCAGGGGAAGCGGCTGTCCTAGGGTGGTCGCATGCCGGACCGCGATCGAGTTCACGATCGAGTTTCCGGGACGGCCCGCACGGTTCCGGCCGCGGCCGCCGACCATCGCCGAGCTGCTGCAGACCTCCGATCGGCCGCTGTTCTCCTTCGAGTTCTTCCCGCCGAAGGACGAGATCCAGCAGCGTCAGCTGTGGCAGACCGTCCGCGAGCTGGAGTCGCTCGGCCCGGACTTCGTCTCGGTCACCTACGGCGCGACCGGCTCGACCCGGGACCGGACGATCGTCGCCACCGAGGCGATCGCGCAGCACACCACGATGCGCTCGATGGCCCATCTGACCTGCGCCAGCCAGAGCCGTGATCAACTGCGCCGGGTGATCGGCTCGTACGCCGCCGCCGGCGTCCGGCACGTGCTGGCCATCCGCGGCGACATGCCCGGCGGGCCGACGCGTGCCGTGGGAGGCGCATCCCGAAGGCCTGAACAACGCCACCGAGCTGGTCGCGCTGGTCCGCGAGCTCGGCGACTTCTGCGTCGGAGTCGCGGCGTTCTGCGACCCGCACCCGGAGCATCATGATCATGATCTTGATGCCCGGATCCTGGTCGACAAGGCGCGGGCCGGCGCGAGCTTCGCGATCACCCAGCTGTTCTTCACCGCTGCGGACTACTTCGATCTGGTCGGCCGGGTCCGCGCGCTCGGCTGCGACCTGCCGATCATCCCGGGCATCATGCCGATCACCAATCTCCGCCAGGTCACCCGGTTCGCCGAGCTGTCCGGCGCCGCGCTGCCGGCCTCGGTCACCGACCGGGTCAACGCGGTCGCCGACGATGATGATCAGGTGCGCCGGGTGGGCATCGCCATCGCCACCGAGCTGTCGGAGACCCTGCTGAACGGCGGCGCCCCGGGCCTGCACTTCTTCACCCAGAACAGATCCCGGGCTACCCGAGAGATCTACGCCAATCTGCATCAGGTGCGGCGTCGAGCGTGACCAGGCGCTGCGTCGGCCGGGTCAGCGCGACGTAGAGCGAGCGCACCCCGCCGGGTGACTCGGCGACGATCTCGTCCGGGGTGACGACCAGGACGCCGTCGTACTCCAGGCCCTTGGACTCCAGCGACGTGACCAGCGCGAGCCGCTCGGCGCCGGGCAGCTCGGCCGCCGCCAGCCGTCGGCCACGGCGCGTCCTGGCCGACGGCGGGCAGATCACCCCGACCGTGCCGGCGACCTCGTCGAGCAGCGTCTCGGACGATGGTCGATCATGGACGCGGCGACGTCGCCCGACTCGGCGACCAGCAGCTCGGGCTCGATGCCGGTGGAGCGGACGGCCTTCGGCAGGTCGGCCTGCGGGTAGGCGGTGACCACGACCTGCGCCGCCAGGTCGAACACCTCGGCCGGGCTGCGGTAGTTGGTGCTCATCCGGAACCGGCGGACGGGTGCGCGTGCCGATGATCTCGCTGATCGCCCGCTCGGCCTCGGCGGCGTCGGGCCAGGAGCTCTGCGCGGGGTCGCCGACGATCGTCCAGCTGGCGCCGGCGCCGCGGCGGCGCAGCATCCGCCACTGCATCGGCGTGATGTCCTGCGCCTCGTCGACCAGGACGTGCGCGTACGTCTCGTGCGGCAGGTCGAACGGGTCGACCTCGCGCGGCGTGGACAGCCGGTCGGCCGTGGTGACCACCTCGGAGAACTCGGCGTCGGCGTCGAGGAACATCGACGGCTCGGCCTCCTCGGCCGGGCATCGGGCCCAGCAGGTGGACGAGCTCGTCCAGCAGCGCCCCGTCGGCCGCGGTCCAGCCGGCGGTCGCCGGTCGCGATAGCTCGCGCTGACCAGCTCGCATCTCGGCGTTGGACAGCAGCGAGCCCGAGACCCGGTGCATCAGCTCCCGGTCGGCCAGCCGGAGCAGCGCCGACGGTCGCGCTGGTGGCCGGCCACCACGCGTTGCAGAACATCGCGAACGCCGCGAGGTCGGCGATCTGGTCGTCGAACTCGTCCCGCTCCTGATCGAGATCGTCGGGCCGGGTGCGCCAGAGCGCGTTCAGCAGCGCCTTCTCGGCGGCCTCGCGCCCGGCGTTGAGCTTGTGGTGGGCCAGCACGTCGTTGCGGATCTGCCGCAGCGTCGCCGGCGGCAGCACCAGCACCTGCCCCTTGAACGATCAGCCGCAGCTCCAGCGGCACCGCCTGCGGCGGCTCGTGCACCAGCCGGCGGAGCACCCGCATCATCCGCAGGCTGCCCTTGACCGCGGCGGTCGGGGCCGGATCGACCCGGTCGCCGGTGATCCGGACCACGTCGGAGGCCACCGAGCCGATCGAGCGCAGGGTCACCGACTCCTCGCCGAGGGAGGGCAGCACCCGCTCGATGTAGTTCATGAAGACCCGGCTCGGGCCGACGACCAGCACGCCGCCGGACTCGAAGCGGCGCCGGTTGGAGTAGAGCAGGTACGCCGCGCGGTGCAGCGCGACCACGGTCTTGCCGGTGCCCGGGCCGCCGGAGATCATCGTGAAGCCCTGGTACGGCGCCCGGATCGCCTCGTCCTGCTCGCCCTGGATGGTCGCCACGATGTCGCGCATCGTGTGGCCGCGGGCCCGGGTGAGCGCCGCCATCAGCGCGCCCTCGCCGATCACCACCAGCTCGCGATCGGCGCTGCTCGCCGTCCAGCAGGTCGTCCTCGATCCCGACCACCCGGTCGCCCTGGCAGCGCAGCACCCGGCGGCGGACGACCTGCATCGGGTTGGCCGGGGTGGCGCGGTAGAACGGCTCCGCGGCCGGGCGCCCGCCAGTCGATCACCAGCGGCTCGTAGTCCGCGTCGCGGACCCCGATCCGGCCGACGTAGCGGATCTCGCCGTCGGTGCGGTCGAGCCGGCCGAACACCAGTCCCTCGTGCTCGGCGTCGAGCACGGCCAGCCGCTTGGCGGCCTGGAAGGCGAAGACGTCCCGCTCGTACAGGCCGGTGCCGTCCTCCTCGCGGACGTAGGACCCGCGGTCGGACTGGAAGAGCGACCGTCCGGCCCGTGGCCACCTGCCGGGCGGAGCGGGTCGGCTTCGTCGAGCCGGCCGTACACCAGGTCCACGTGCGCCTGCTCGATGGCAAGCTCACGTTCGACGTCGCTCTGGTGGCCGTTCGACGAAGCCCCGAGGCCCGTCGCGGTCTCCACGTCTGTCAAGAAGGATGGTCCTCACCTGAGGGAAAAGGAACATCTGAGTATACGGAGAATTCCGCCGCCGGGGAAAACTGTGACCGGCTATGCGTTCTGGCTCAGCAGGTCATGGCAGGCGTACGAGGCCAGGGCGCCCGACAGGACCTGCTGGGCCGGACCGGGTCCGGCGGCGGACCAGGGCCCGGCCAGGAACAGCCCGGCGACCTCGCTGCTGATCGGCGGGCGCCGGGTCCAGCCCGGAAACCCGGCCCGACCAGGCCGTACGCCGCGCTGGGCTGGGTACGGCCGAAGTCGTGCACGGTGCACAGCGTGCTGATCGGCCACCGGTCGGGTGTAGCTGACCACCGGGATCCCCTCCGGCGGACAGGTCGACCAGTTCGCCGACCCGATCCGGTCGGTCGCGTCGATCAGCTCGTGGCTGATGGTCGGGGCCAGCGCCGGGGAGAGCGTGCTGCAGGTCTCGACGGGTCCGCCGGAGAGCGGCCGCCGGCAGCAGGGCCGACGTCGACCACGGGTCGACCGTGCTGATCACCGCGGCCGCCGGATGGTCGCCGTCGGGCGTGCGGACGCCGGTGGCCCGCTCCGATTCGACCGTGATCGCCTCGACGGGCACACCCGCGCGCACCGTGACCTTGCGCAGCGCGAGCCGCGCCGTCAGCGCCTCGACCAGCACCGAGGAGCGCCCGGCGTCCTGGCCGGCTGCGATCGAGCGCCGGGACGATCTGCCACCGGCCGAAGGTTCGCGAGATCCACAGCTCGACCGCCGCCATGGCCGGGAGCTGTTCCGGGGTCGAGCCCAGCCGGTAGCCGACGCTGCGGACCAGCGCGGTGAGATGCGGGTGGGGCGCCGATGCGGCGAGTTCGGCCAGGCTCCGGCGGCTCCAGAGCCGCCGGCGGACGGCCCGGGTGAGCTGGGCCGATCGGCCCAGCCGATCCCGGGCGCGGAGCTCGGCCTCCAGGCCGAGCGGCCGCAACGCCTGCCAGACGTCGCCGAGCGAGTCGATCAGGTCGCGCCACGCGCTCGGCGACGCCACTGCCGTACGCCGGTGGTCAGCGCCTCGAACGCCTCGCCGCGGTCGGTCGGCAGCCGCAGCTCGGAGCCGTCGGCGAAGCGGTAGACGGGCGGCTCGGCGGGTTCGAGCGCGTACCCCATCCGGGCCAGCTCGGCCTCCAGCGGGCGTCCGCTCTTGCGGAACAGGTCTCGCCACGGGGCCGGAAAGCCGAGCACGGCCGGCGCGCGATCGACCAGGATCCCGGGCCGGAGCTCGGTCGCCGCCCACAGCCCGCCCAGGGACGAGGAGCGTTCGAAGAGCTCGACCGGGTGGCCGTTCTTGGCCAGCCGGGCGGCGGCGGCCAGGCCGGCGAGGCCACCGCCGATCACCACCACGGGGTCGGCCATCAGCCGGCGATCGGGCAGCCGGTGACGGAGCTGAGGGCCGCGGTTCCATGGGATGAAGGGTAGTGACGTGCGGCGCCACGTGCGGAGGCCTAGGGTGACGCTATGGCTGAACTCGAACCGGTCGATGAGTCCTGGACCCGGGCACTCTGCGTCGTCGCCCACCCCGATGATCTGGAATTCGGCGCGGCGGCGGCCGTCGCCCGGTGGACCGATCAGGGCAAGACCGTGGTGTACGCGATGGTGACCAGCGGGGAGGCCGGGATCGACGGCCTGCATCCCGACGAGGCGCGCCGGGTCCGGGAGGCCGAGCAGGTCGAATCGGCCCGGATCGTCGGCGTCGACACCGTGGAGTTCCTCGGGCTGCCGGACGGTGTGCTCGAGTACGGCGTCGGCCTGCGGCGGGCGATCTGCGCCGTGGTCCGCAAGCACCGGCCCGAGATCGTGATCACCAACAACTTCCGCGACACCTGGGGCGGCGCAGGCGCTCAATCAGGCCGATCACATCGCGACCGGCAAGGCCACGCTGGACGCGGCCCGGGACGCCGGCAACCGCTGGATCTTCAACGAGCAGCTCGTCGACGGCCTCGAGCCGTGGGGTGGGGTGGGGCAGGTCTGGGCGGCCAGCTCGCCGGACGGCCGGCACGGGGTCGAGACCACGCAGACCTTCGATCGCGGCGTCGCCTCGCTCGCCGCCCACAAGGCCTACATCGACGGCCTCGGCTGGGAGAACTTCGATCCCGAGGAGTTCCTCGAGGGCGGCGCGCGGGCGGCCGGGACCAGGCTCGGCGTACCGATGGCGACGAGCTTCGAGGTGTTCTCCCTGGGCTGGGGCGACTGACCGAGT
Source organism: uncultured Actinomycetota bacterium (assembly GCA_963761955.1). GTDB lineage: Bacteria > Actinomycetota > Actinomycetes > Propionibacteriales > Propionibacteriaceae > Microlunatus. Next base: position 72,703 of record CAVXIY010000001.1, read on the forward strand.
CGATCTTCGTGTCCTGAGCTTGTCGAGGACCGACATCTGACCCTTCGACAGGCTCAGGATGCGGAGCGTCGACGGGGGCGTCGGCGACGACTCGGGTCCGGCGGTGCTTGACGAACTGTCACCGGCCTGGTGTACCTTTGGATCTGTTCGAACACGCGTTCTAAATCGGTGACCGGCATCCTGACTCCGGTGAAGCGCCGATGAACGCGTGTCGAAGCAGTGCGTGTTCGCGGCATGCACTCCAGGCTTGCCTCGATGCGGGTGGATCTCGACCCCCATCCGCATCGGGGCCGCCAACCCCGGGTCGAGCCGAAATCCGAAGGTGAGCAATCGACGAGGGGAACCTGACCAGCATGGCCGAGTCTCGATTTTCCGCCGACCTGCAACGCGCCCGTACGGCGCTGGTCGAGGCGGAACTGGCCGAACGACCGAGTGATCGCTTCCTCGCGGCTCACCTGGCCGCCCTGCGCGTGGCGGCCACCATCTTGTCGTTCCGCGCTCATCCGGCGGCGAGCGCTCAGCGGACCGGGCCGCGCAACGCCTGGCGGTTGCTCGCCGATGTGGCGCCGGAGTTCGGCGAGTGGGCCGCCTTCTTCGCGGCGACGAAGGGCAAGCGCGACGCCGTCCACGCCGGCGCGACGGCGATCGTCAGTGCCCGCGAGGCTGACGACCTGCTCCGCGACGCGCAGGCGTTCCTGGCGCTGGTGGAGCGTGCCGTGGCCCACCACGACCGGCACGCACGCCGAGCGGAGCAGGCGCGGACGGCCCTCCTGAACCCGGTGGTCGCGGCGGACCGGCTCCGTCCAACCGCACGCCCATTAGGCTCGGGTGACACCCATCCCGAGGAGGACACGTTGGCCGAGATCCGCCGTCCGCGGTCGGTGTCCCAGAGCTTTCTGCTGGCTCTGCTCCGCTCGCAGCTCGACGGGTTGGTCCCCGGTGAATGGCGGCCGCTCGACATCGTCGACCTCGGCGGCGGCACCGGAGGCATCGCCAGCGCCCTCGCCGCCGACGGACACCGGCTCACCGTGATCGACCCCAGTCCTGACGCGCTGGCCTCCCTCGAACGCCGCACGGCCGAATCGGGCCTGACCGGCCGGATGATCGGCCGCCAGGGCGACGCCGGTGACCTGGTCGCACTCGTCGGTCCCGGGCGGGTCGACGTCGTGCTGTGCCATCGGGTGCTCGAGGTGGTGGACTCGCCGAGCGAGGCCCTGTCGGCGATGGCGCAGGTGCTGCGCCCCGGCGGAGTGCTGAGCCTGGTCGTCGCGCAGCGGCACGCCCTGGTGCTCACCCAGGCGCTGGCCGGCCACATCGCCCTGGCCCGCCGGACGCTCGCCGACAAGGGCCGGTTCGACCATGATCAACTCGTCCGGCTGGTCACCCGCGCCGGCTTCATCGTCCGGACCAGCCACGGCATCGGGGCGATCGCCGATCACGTGCCCGAGTCACTGATCGAAGCCGAGCCGGGCGCGTACGAGGAACTGACCGCGCTGGAGGCCGAGATCAGCACCGATCCCGCCTTCCGGGCGCTGGCGCCGCAGGTCCAGATCTTCGCCCAGACCGACTTCTCCCGCTGAGGTCGCTGAGTCGATCCGCTATCGTTATCGAACATAGATTCGATAGGAGCGGACATGACCACGCGCATCGTGATGCACGTCGACATGGACGCCTTCTACGCCTCGGTCGAGTTGCGCCGCCGACCGGAGCTGCGGGGCACGCCGGTGATCGTCGGCGGCTCGCCACGAGGGGTGGTGCTCTCGGCCAGCTACGAGGCGCGCGCCCGCGGCGTACGGTCCGGCATGCCGTCGAACCAGGCCCGCCGGCTGGCGCCCAACGCCACCTTCATCAGCCCGGACTTCGACAGCTATTCGGCCGTGTCCAAGGCGATCGTCAAGGTCTTCGGGTCGGTCACCTCGATCGTGGAGTCGGCCTCGATCGACGAGGCGTTCCTGGACATCACCGGCTCGATCAGGATGCACGGCAGTCCCGCCCAGATCGGGGAGCACGTGCGCGCCGTGGTGGCCGACGAGCAGCAGATCACCTGCTCGGTCGGCATCGGGCCGACGAAGTTCGTGGCGAAGGTCGCGTCGCGGGCCGCCAAGCCCGACGGGCTGGTCGAGGTGACGCCGGACCGGGTCGTCGACTTCCTGCACCCGATGCCGGTCGAGGCCATGTGGGGTGTCGGCCGGCCGACCGCGGAGAAGCTGCACCGGCTGGGGATCTTCACCGTCGGCGACCTCGCCCACACGCCGCGGGGCGCGATGCGCGCAGACCTTCGGTCCGCACGCCGGTGGCGGACTGATCGAACTCGCCTGGGGTCGCGACCCGCGACGGGTGGTGCCGATGGTGCCCGAGCGCAGCGTGGGCTCCCAGGAGACCTTCGGACGGGACACCTGCGAGCCCGAGGTCGTGAAGCGCGAGCTGCTGCGGATGGCCGACCGGACGGCCAGCCGGATGCGCAAGCAGCGGATGCTCGGCCGGACCATCTCGATCTCGGTGCGGTTCGCCGACTTCACCGACCTGACCCGGTCGGCCACCATGCCGACCCCGACCGATGTCACCGAGGAGATCTACGCCGAGGCGGTCGCGCTGTACGACCGGCTCGGGCTCGAGCGGGCGCGGATCCGCCGGGTCGGGGTCCGGATGGAGCAACTCGTCGAGGTGAGCCGGGCCTACCGCCAGCCACGGCTCACCGATCCCGGAACGCGGCTGGCGGGAGGCCGACCAGGCCGTCGACGCGGCCGTCCGGAAGTTCGGTCCGGAGCGGTGCAGCGGGCGGTGCTGGCCCGGGAACGGTCTGCTGTCCACGGGTTCGGGCATTCTGTTCCCGAGAGCCCTCGGGCCACCTAGACTGGACTCACATTCGCCCAACCGGACGAACGGCATGTTGCACGACACCACATCGTGGTGGGTGGTCGGTATCCCAGATGGATCCGCCTCCTCTACATGGGTGAAGCGCGTATCATGACGGCACGCGTAGGACCGAGACGGTGGGAGGTGGCCGATGGCCCTCTCAGACGAGGAGCAGCGGCTTCTCGAGCAGATGGAAGCTGCACTCGCTGCTGATGACCCCAAGCTGGTGAACGCCTTGCGCGGCACCGGCGTCCGGCGGGTCCATCGTCGACGTGCGGCGATCGCCGGCGTCGGCTTCTTCGCCGGGCTCGCCCTCCTGGTCGCGGGGATCTCGATCAACCCGTTCCTCAGCGTGCTCGGCTTCGTGATCATGGTCGCGGCCGCCGTCACCGCGATCTACTCCTGGCAGCACGTCGGCACCAGCGCCGACCTCGACAGCGGCGGCGATCGCGCCAAGACCGCGCAAGGCTCCCGGAGCGGCGACAGCCAGGGATTCATGGACAAGATGGAAGAGCGCTGGCGCCGCCGGCGCGACGAAGGCTTCTAGCCCTCCGCAGCTCTCTCACCCGCGGGTTCCAGCCCGCACTCGCGCCTCGTCGTCGGTTTTGCACGGTCCGTGTTAAACCGTCGCCTACCGTGGCAAATTTCATGCGGTAGGCGCCAGTTTCGCGCGGTAAGTGCACCGGTCGAGCCGAGGTCCTGCGAGCCGCCGATCAGCGTTCGGTACGCCGGCTGAACAGCGACCGCGGCACCAGGAAGGCCAGCGCCTTCCGGAACCGACTCTGCGGCGCGGCGATGCCGTGGCGGATCTCCTCGGTGATCTCCGGCAAGCCGTCGGTGACCTTCTCGCCGGTCAGCGACCGGGCGTAGCGGGACCGCTCGACCAGGGTGGCGACGCGGCTCATCGACGCCGACTCGGCCTCGTCCAGCCGGCTGCCGAGCTCCCGGCCGATCGCTCGCGGTGAGCCGGACGGCCAGCGTCCGCCGTAGTCGAGCACCGTGTCGCGGATCTCGGCCCAGGCGGCCTCGACCTGGTCGGCCGGCAGTTCGTCGGGATCGAAGCGGGCGCTCCGGCGCCGGATCCGGATCGTCGCCGGGGCCGCGAGGATCAGCAGCAGCGAGCAGGCCGCCGGCAACGACCAGGACGGTCCTGGCGATGCGGCGACCCAGTCCGGGATCGGCCGTCGTCGGTGCGGTGGTCGGAGCCGCCGACGGGTCGGCGCTCTGCGACGCCGTGCTCTCGGTGGGCTCGGCGGACGGCTCTTCGGACGGATCTCGCCCGGGTCGGTCGTCGGTCCGGCACGGTCCACGAGGGAGCCGCGCCGGTGACCGAGGCCGGAGTCGGCTCGAAGCGCACCCAGCCGTAGCCGGCGAAGTACAGCTCGGGCCAGGCGTGCATGTCGCGGATCGACACCTTCCAGGAGTCGCCGTCGCGATCGCCGGGCAGGAAGCCGACCGACACCCGCGACGGGATGCCGACGACGCGGGCCATCATCGCCATCGCCGACGCGAACTGCTCGCAGTAGCCCTTGTGATCGCGGAGCAGGAAGTTCTCCAGCGCCTGATAGCCGCTGCCGGGGAGCCGTTCGGTGCTGTAGCTGAACTCGCTGCTCCGCAGGTAGGCCTGGATCGCGGCCGCCTTGGCGGCCGGCGTATCCGCGTCGGCCGTCACCTTCTGAGCGAGCTTGGTCAACGAGTCGGGCAGGTCGGACGGGATCTCGCCGGTCACGGCGTCGTCTGCGGGGGTGCCGGCCGGCGCGGACGCCAGGGCGGCGCCGTCGGGAGCGATGTCGACGCTCTCCACGCGTGTAGGTCAGCCGCCGCAGATCCTGGGCCCGGTTGTCGGCGTTGACCACGACCAGGGAGTTGGCGTCGTAGCGCCAGTCGCCGGCCGCGTCGAAGCTGCGCGGCGCGTACGGCATCGGCAGGTACTGCGAACCGAAGTCCAGCACCCTGATGGTCGTCGTGCGGCGCGGGCCGGGCTCGCTGCTCACCCCGGGGATCTGCGTCAGGTTGCTGCCGCTGTTCAGCCGGATCTGCACGTTGCCCCAGCCCGCCGCCGACAGCTGGGGCAGCGAAGCCATCCGCAGGTAGACCCCGCCGGGCGCATCGGTCTGGTACTCGATCACCGTGCGGTCGTCGGGCTGGTTGAGGTTCCGCCGCAGGTCCAGGGTCGGGTCGGTCAGCTGCAGCGGACCGTTCCCGCCCGGCCCGCTGCCGAAGCCGAATCCCGGCAGCGCCAGGGTCGGCAGTGCGACCCCGAGCACGATGGTCACCAGGACGGCCGGGACGGCGAGGAAGCCCGCCGCCCGCCAGACCACCGGCGTCGCCGGCGCCGAATCCCTCGGCCGAGTCGCGGGACAGACCGCGGGTCCAGCGCGCGGTGGTGTTCAGACCCCCGGCGACCAGGATGGTCAGGAAGCCGGCGGCGATCAGCAGGAAGTTGAACACGCCGGTGTCGGTGCCCAGGCCGAGCGCGGGCACCAGGAACAGCGTCGCCGGCGGGGCGATCGACCAGGCCGGCCGATGCACGCCGGAGACCAGCAGATCGGTCATGATCATGATCAGGCAGATGGTCGTGACGAAGATCAAGGTCACGCCGTCGTTCGGGATCCATCGGTGACGCCTGGGTGCGCATGTGCTCGATGCCGTCCGCCCACAGGGCCGGATAGCGCTGGAACCACGGGAGGTCCAGTGTTCCGGACGGCGTCGGCATCGACAGGCTGAGCCCGACCGAGCAGACGACCATGATCACCACCTGGACGCCGAGCACCGACGTGCTGCTCATCCGAGCCCGCCGCAGAGCGATGCTGACCGCCCCGATCATGATGATGGAGATCCAGCTGATCGGCAGGAAGCTGCGATCGGAGGTCAGCGGCAGCAACGGTGATCGTGGCCAGGATCACCGAGATCATCACGGCGATGCCGTTGCGGTCCTCGGGGCGCATCAGGCCACCGTCAACAACTGCTCGAGGGCGGACCAGGCTTCGCTCACGCCCATCCCGCGAGGCACCTCGACGACCCGCCACTGGTTGTCCCGGAGGATCTGCATGGCCAGCTCGTGCTGCGCCCGTTGACGCTCGCCGGCCGGATTCGTCGGCGAAGGTGTCGACGTCCAGCACCATGGCGAGGCCGTAGGCGCGATTCCGCCGCACCCGGAGCAGCGAGTTGGCATCCTCCGCGCTCATCCGGCCCATGATGGCGATCACCAGTTGGCCGGGCCGGTCGACGGTGGCCGACTCCACGGCGTAGTGCATGGTGGTCGTCGAGCGCGGCCGCAGATCGGTCAGCCGGTTGACCACCAGCTCCTGGGACGCCGAACTGTGCTGACCCATCGATCCCGCGATGTGCAGCGGTCCGTCGGCTTCGTAGATCTCGATGCCGAACCCGTCGTCGAGGAAGTGGATCGCGATCGACGCCGCGGCCGAGATCGCCCACTCCATCGAGTTCTGCATGCCCGCGCCCGGCGTGGGCCGCGGCCCGGGAGTCGAGCATGATGCTGGCGCTCGGATCCCAGGCCTGCTCCTCGCGGCGCACCATCAGGTCGCCCCAGCGGGCGGTGGAGCGCCAGTGGATCCGGCGTACGTCGTCGCCCTGGCGGTACTCGCGGACCAGCACGTCGTCCTGACCGACCACGCCGATCCGGTGCGGCCGGGCCTCGCCGGTGCTGCCCGCGCCGCCGGTCGCCCGGATCGTCGGCAGCGGCACGACTCGCGGCGTGACCATCACCTCGCTGGTCGCCACGAACTGCCGGTCCAGCTGGACCAGCCCGAACGGGTCGGAGGTGCGGACGGTCAGCGGCCCGGTCGAGAACCGGCCCCGGACCCGGCCGAGCAGCGGATACTCCACCACCCGGCGCCAGCTCTGATCGGCCTTGTCGACCAGGAATCGCGGCCGGCTGCCGAGCTCGCGCGGCACCGACGTCCTCCAGCAGCAGGATCGCCGCCGGCAGCCGGCCGTCCTGACCCAGGATGATCTGGCCCTTCATCGGCGATCCGAGCGGCACCTGGGCCGGCTCGATCAACCGCTCGCACGACATCCGGAGCCGGGCCCGCGACACCAGGATCGCCGCGACCACCGGCAGGGCGGCGAGCAGCAGGCCGAGCCGCATCACGTCGCGCTGGCCGGCGACCATCGCGACCAGCACCACGGCGATGCCGGCGATCAGGAAGATCCGGCCTCGTGCGGTGAGCAGTCGCCAGGGTCTTCCTCATCTGCGGTCGGGGATGTGTACCGATTGGATCGCGTGGGCGATGATGTCGGTCACCGTACGCCGGGCCAGCTGAGCGTCGGTCGACGGCAGCACCCGGTGCGCCAGCACCGAGACGCCGAGGGCGGCGACGTCGTCAGGGCTGACGTAGTCGCGGCCGGACAGCGCGGCGAAGGCCCGGCTGGCCCGCAGCAGTTGCAGGGTGGCCCGGGGTGAGGCGCCGAGCCGGAGGTCGCGGGAGTTGCGGGTCGCGTTGACGATCTGGACGAGGTAGTGCTTGACGGCCGGGCTGACGTAGACGCCCTTGACCGCCTCGACCAGGCCGCGGATCGTCGTCGCCGTCGGTCACCGGCTGCAGGGCGGCCAGCGGGTCGGTCGAGCCGTGCGAGTCCAGCATGTCGAGCTCGGCGCTGGGCGTCGGGTAACCCATCTGGATCCGGGCCATGAACCGGTCCCGCTGGGCCTCGGGGAGGGGATAGGTGCCCTCCATCTCGATCGGGTTCTGGGTCGCGACCACCATGAACGGCGACTCGAGCAGGTAGGTCGTGCCGTCCACGCTGACCTGGCGTTCCTCCATCGACTCCAGCAGCGCCGACTGGGTCTTCGGCGAGGCCCGGTTGATCTCGTCGCCGACCACGATGTTGGCGAAGATGCCGCCGGGCTTGAACTCGAAGTCGCGGGTCTCCTGGTTGAAGACCGAGACGCCGGTGATGTCGGACGGCAGCAGGTCGGGGGTGAACTGCACCCGGCGTACCGTGCAGGCGATCGAGCGCCCGAGCGACTTGGCCAGCATCGTCTTGCCCACGCCCGGGACGTCCTCGACGAGCAGGTGCCCCTCCGCCAGCAGCACGACCAGGGCCAGGTCGACCGAGCTGCGCTTGCCCTCGATGACGGTCTCGATGGCGGTCCTGACCCGGCCCATCACCTGGACCACATCGCCGAGGGAATAGCTCTGCTGCCCGTCGCCGTCGACCCCGGCCGCCTTCTCGTAACTCAGACTCACTGCCCCTCCGTGGTGTGTCTCGCTAGCTCACCCTACGTGCTCGGCCATCGCCGATAGATCGACGATCAACACGCCCGTTCGGTTCGATCGAGCGGCGATCGGCGGCAATGTGGAGGGAAGTGGAGTACAGTGGCGCGAAGTGGAGAACAGCGGACTTCAAGTGGGTAAGGAGGGTGGCCCGTGTTTCTCGGCACCCACACTCCGAAGCTCGACGAGAAAGGCCGCCTGATCCTCCCGGCGAAGTACCGAGACGAATTGTCCGACGGCCTGGTGATCACCCGGTTCCAGGAGCGATGCCTGGCCATCTGGCCGATCAAGACGTTCGTCGAGGTGACGGAAGCCGTGAGGACCGCGTCCTCCAGCCAGCAGATCGTCCGCGACTACCAGCGCATGCTCGCGTCGGGAGCCTCGGACGACACGCCGGACAAGCAGGGCCGCATCACCATCCCGTCGCATCTGCGGGCGTACGCGGGGCTCGACAAGGACTGCGTGGTCGTGGGGGCGATCACCCGGGTCGAGGTCTGGGACGCCGGGGCGTGGGAGCGGTACTCCGCCGAGAAGGAATCGGCGTACGCCGATCTGAACGAAACGGTGTTCCCCGGAATCTGAGGAACGCCGGCACGAACGGCACGACAGCACGGAACAGCACGGACAGCAAGGAACAGCACGGCTCGTGTAGTGAGGCTTCAACCCGCAGGTCTGACTCCCTGACACAACTTCCCCGGTGCCAGGCAGAAACTTCCCGCGGATCTCGGGTTGGAACCCCTTTACACGAGCACCGATTTCGGAAGGGTCGAGATGTCCGCACCTGAGGTCGACGGGCGCGCGAACGCGGGCCCCGCGAGCGGGCATCGGCGGATCCGCCACGAAGCACGAGACGGCGTCTCGGTCGCCGCGCTGTCGCTCGGCGCCTCGGTCGGCGTCACGCTCGCCCTCTGGGCGCTGCTGAGGTGGCTGGGGTGAGCGACGACGCGCAGCACCACCTGCCGGTGATGCTGACCGAGATCGTGGCGCTGCTGGCTCCGGCCCTGCAACCCGTCGAGTCCGGACCGCCGACCTCGTCGACTGCACCCTCGGCCTCGGCGGCCACGCCGAGGCCCTGCTGACCGCCTGCCCGGACGCCCAGCTGATCGGGCTGGACCGGGATCCCGCCGCACTGGCCGCTGGCGCGGGAGCGCCTGGCCCCGTTCGGCGATCGGGTCCAGCTGGTCGAGGCGGTCTACGACGAGCTGCCCGAGGTCCTGGATCGACTGGGTCGGACGAAGGTGCAGGGCGTCCTGCTGGACCTGGGCGTCTCCTCGATGCAGATCGACGATCCCCGGCGCGGTTTCGCGTACGCGCAGGATGCCCCGCTGGACATGCGGATGGGCCGTCAGGAACTCACCGCGGCCGACGATCCTCAACACCTACTCGCGAGCCGAGCTGGCCTCGCATCCTGCGGCGCTACGGCGAGGAGCGGTTCGCCGACCGGATCGCCCGGCGGATCGTCGCCGAGCGCGATCGCGAGCCGTTCACGACGTCGGGCCGGCTGGTGCAACTGCTCTACGACGCCATCCCGATGGCCACCCGCAAGACCGGCGGTCACCCGGCCAAGCGGACCTTCCAGGCGCTGCGGATCGAGGTCAACGACGAGCTGGCGGCGCTGGAGTCGGTGCTGCCGAGCGCGATCGCCGCGCTGGCGGTCGGCGGCCGGATCGCCGTGCTGGCGTACCACTCGCTGGAGGACCGGCTGGTCAAGCAGATCCTCGCCATCGGGTCGCACGACCGGGCGCCTCGCGACCTGCCGGTGGTGCCGCCCGGGATGGGTCCGGAGCTGCGGCTGCTGACCCGCGGCGCCCAGCGCCCGAGCGCGGAGGAGGCGGCGGTCAATCCGCGGGCCGCCTCGGCGCGGCTCCGCGCAGCGGTGCGGATCGACGAACCCCTCAACCATCGCAACGCTCTGGAGGTGAGCGCATGAGTGCGCTCTGGGCACCGATCACCGGCTGGCGAGAGGAGCGCGCCGCTCCGGCGCGCGCCCCGGTCCCGACTGCAAGCCGTCGCGCCGCCGGCCGCCCGGCTGGCCCGGTTCCCGTTCCTGCTGGTGCTGATCGGCGTGTTCGGTCTCGGCATGGCCGGGCTCTGATGCTGAACACGACCCTGCAGAACCAGGCGTTCCAGGCTCGTGCCCTCAACCGGCAGGCCACCGAACTGGCCTATGCCCAGGCCGATCTGGAGAACCGGCTGGATGCGGTGGCCGCGCCCCAGGAGATGGCCCGGCGGGCGTCGGCGTTCGGCATGCGGCCCAATCCCTACCCCGCGTTCCTGGTGATGCCGAAGGGCAAGGTCATCGGCGAGCCGAGGCCCGTCACCGGGACCGAGGCCCCGACGCTGATCGTCAAGACCGCCGCCGAGCGGGCCGCGGACCACGCCGCCGCGCTCGAGCGACGGGCGGCCAGGGCGGCCGCGAAGGCCGCGAAGGAGAAGGCTGCCGCGGCCGCCGCCAAGCAGAAGGCGGCGGAGCAGGCAGCGAAGGCGAAGGCCGAGGCTGCGGCCAAGAAGGCGGCCGAGAAGAAGGCGGCGAGGCGCGAGAAGAAGGCCGCTGCCAAGAAGGCCGCCGAGAAGCGCGGCGCGCACGGAAGGGCAACAACTGATGGCCGAGCGACGCCCGCATCCCGGCGGTCCGGCAAGCAGTCGAGCCGCCGGCTGCGGAGCTCCGAGCCGACCACCCGGCATCGTCCCAGCCGGTCCGGCTCGTCCCCGCAGCACGACCGCGGCGAACGGATCCTGCGTGACGGCACGGTCGTGCGGTCGCGCAAGGCGGCTCCGGCCGCGGCCTGCTCCGCGCCGGCCCCGCCGCCGGCCCGGGAAGTTGCGGATCCCGCTGGCCGCCCAGCCGCGCCGGCTGCACGCCCTGCTGGTCGTCGTCGCCATGGGTCTGTCCCTGTGCGCCGGTCGGCTGATCCAGCTGCAGGGCTTCGACTCGGCCTCCTACGCCGCGGGCGACGCCTTGACCCGTACCCTGCCGCTGCTGCCGGCGCGCGGAGAGCTCACCGATCGCAACGGGCTGGTGCTCGCCTCGACCCAGCCGGCCGTGGCGGTGACGGCCGACCCGACGCTCACGGCACCGAAGGCGGCCGAGGTGGCGATGGTCCTGTCGGGCTACCTCGGCATGACCGAGTTCGAGCTGATGCCGCTGCTGACCAAGCCCAACACGCACTTCGTCTACATCAAGAAGAAGGTCCCGGCGCTGACCTACAGCGCGCTCGCGGCCGATCTGGCCAAGCGCGGGATCTACGGCGTCTTCCGCGAGTCCGACCCGATCCGCACCTATCCGAACGGAGCGGTCGGCTCGTCGGTGGTCGGCTTCGTCGGTGCCGACGGGAAGGGCCAGGCCGGCCTGGAGCTCTCCTTCAACCGCGAGCTCAAAGGGGTCGAGGGCAAGGAGACCTACGAGAGCGCGCCGAACGGCGGCAAGATCCCGCTCGGCCAGAGCTCGGTGACGCCGGCCCAGAACGGCATCAGCATCCAGACCACCATCGACTCCGAGGTGCAGTGGGCGATGGATCGGCTGCTGGCCGAGGCGGTTCGCAAGACCGATGCGGACTGGGCCGTCGCGGTGACCCTCGACGTCAAGTCCGGTCAGGTGCTGGCCATGGGCAACGCCCCGACCTTCGACTCGTCCAACCTCGAGGGCAGCAAGGAGGAGGATCGCGGCAACCGGGCGATCAGCGACCCGTACGAGCCGGGCAGCGTGGAGAAGATCCTCACCTCGGCCGCGCTGATCGATGCCGGCGTCGCCACGCCGTCGACCAGGGTGATGGTGCCGAATCGGCTGCCCTCGGGCGGCGCCTCGATCAAGGACCACTTCGAGCACGAGGACCTGCGCTACAACATGCGCGGAGTGGTGTCGAACTCCTCCAACATCGGGATGGCGTTGCTCACCCGGCAGCTGGCCAAGCAGAAGCTGCACGACTACCTGGTCAGCTTCGGCCTCGGCGCTCCCACCGGCATCGAGCTGCCGGGCGAATCGGTGGGCATCGTGCCGCGCGCCGACATGCCCGACGGGCAGCGCGACCAGGTGGCCTTCGGCCAGGCCATCTCGGTGACGGCGATCCAGGAGGCGGCGGCGATCGCCGGCATCGTCAACCACGGGGTGTACAACCCGCCGACGGTGATCAAGAGTGCCAAGGACGCGGCGGGCAACCCGGTCGACCTGGTCGATCGGCAGCCGCGCCAGGTGATCTCGGCGAAGAGCTCGGCCAAGGTCCGGGACCTGATGCAGGCCGTGATCGACAGTCCGAACGGTCAGCGCAACCTCAAGCTGGAGAACTACCAGACCGGCGGCAAGACGGGCACCGCGCAGCGCGCCGACACCAAGTGCCACTGCTACAAGGGATATGTGACGTCCTTCGTCGGGTTCGCGCCGCTCGACGATCCGCAGATCCTCACCTATGTGGTGATCTCGAATCCGCGGCACGGGCGACACCGGCACGACGACCGCCGCGCCGGTCTATCAGCAGATCATGAACATGGCCCTGCCGCGGTATTCCGTCGCCCCGAACGCCAAGGAGCACAAGCCGCTGCCGACGACGTGGTGAGAAGCCCTCGTGGTGAGACGGCGGGATATCCGCCCTGCTCGCCGGATCACTCGATAACGTCGCTTCCGTGTCTGTCTCACCGGTGTCTGCGCTTCGGCCGCGTACCCGACAGCCCGTCAGCCTGACGCGAGCTGCTGGGCGGCGCCGTCGTCGACCGCCGGTCGGACAGCCTCGTCAGCGGGATCACGCTCGATTCGCGGCTGGTCAGTCCGGGCGATCTCTACGTCGCACTGCCCGGCACCCGGCATCACGGAGCCGACTTCGCCGCCGAGGCCGCCGAGGCCGGAGCCGCGGCGATCCTGACCGACGCCGAGGGCGGCCGGGTCGCGGCCGCGCTGAGCATTCCGGTCGTGGTCGTCGACCAACCGCGCCGACTGATGGCCGGGCTGGCCGCGCAGATCTACGGTCGGCCCGCCCAGGCGATGACCATGTTCGCGGTCACCGGCACCAACGGCAAGACGACGACGACGTTTCTGCTGGAAGCGGCGCTCCGGGCCGTTGGCGTGCACACCGGGTTGATCGGCACCATCGGCTTCCGGCTCGACCAGACCCCGCTCGGCGGGGCCCGGACCACGGTGACCACGCCGGAGTCGACCGAGCTGCAGGCGCTGCTGGCCTTCCTGCGCGAGAACGGGGCCCAGGCGGTGCTGATGGAGGTCTCCTCCCATGCCCTCGTCCTCGGTCGGGCCGACGCGATCACCTTCGACGTGTCCGCGTTCACCAACCTGGGTCGCGACCACCTCGACTTCCACGGCGACGAGGAGACCTACTTCGAGGCCAAGGCGTCGCTGTTCACCGGGTCGCGCAGCCGGCAGGCGGTGATCAGCATCGACGATGCCCGCGGCCGGGAGCTGGCCGAGCGGATCCGGCGGGCGGGGGAGCTGCGGCTGACCACCGTCAGCCTGCACGAGCCGGCCGACTGGACGGCGGCGTACGAGGTGCGGTCCGACGGTCGTACGGCCGTCCAGGCCCGGCGTCGAGATCGCAGTCTCGACTTCAGCCTGAGCCTGCCCGGCGACTTCAACGTCCGGAACGCGCTGACCGCACTGGCCATGATCGAGGCCGCCGGGCTCGACGCCGAGTCGGCGGCGGCCGGACTGGCCGATGCGGTGGTGCCGGGTCGGATGCAGCGGGTGGAGCTCGGCCCGGATGCGCCGGTGGTCTACGTCGACTTCGCCCATACGCCCCAGGCGGTGGCCGCCTCCCTGGCCGTGGTCGGGACGTCGCCGCAGTCCGCCCGGCGGATCGTGGTGCTCGGTTGTGGCGGAGACCGCGACCCCGAGAAGCGCGGACCGATGGGTGCCGCCGCCGCCCGCGGCGCCGACGTGGTGATCGTCACCGACGACAATCCGCGGTCGGAGGACGCCGCGGCGATCCGGGCGCAGGTCCTGGCCGGAGCCCGAGCCGCGGTGGCCGGGGAGCACCTGAACGCCGAGGTGATCGATGGCGGCGACCGCCGGGCGGCCATCGGTCTGGCCCTGCGAGGTCGCGCACCCGGGTGACGTCGTCGCCGTCCTGGGCAAAGGGCACGAGACGGGCCAGGAGGTCGCCGGCCAGGTGCTCCCGTTCGGCGATCCCGAGGTCGTCCACGAGCAGTGGGCCGCACGCCGGGTTGCTCGATGATCCCGCTGACCGTCGCCGAACTGGCCCGCGTGCTCGGCGGGCGGCTCACCGGTGAGGGCGACGCGGGAGTTGAGATCGGCTCGGTGACCGCCGACTCCAGGACGGTCGGACCCGGCTCGCTCTTCGTGGCGCTGACCGGCGAGCACGCGGACGGTCACGACTACGTACCCGGCGCGATGCGGGCCGGCGCTGCCGGCTGCCTGACTGCGCGTCCGGTCGAGGACGCGCTCTGCGTGGTGGTGGACGATCCGTTGCTCGGGCTGGGCCGGCTGGCGCGGGAGCTGGTCGACCGCGGCGTGGCCTGCGGGACTTCAGGTCGTCGGGATCACCGGTTCACAGGGCAAGACCTCGACCAAGGACCTGCTGGCTCAGATCCTGGAGGCGGCCGGCCCGACCGTGGCGCCGCTGGGCAACCTGAACAACGAGCTCGGCGTACCGCTGACGGTCAGCCGGATCGATCGGCAGACCCGGTTCCTGATCGCGGAGATGGGCGCCCGCGGCATCGGGCACATCGCGTACCTGTGCGACATCGCCCCGCCCCGGGTCGGAGTCGTGCTCAACGTCGGCCACGCCCATGTGGGCGAGTTCGGCGGCCGGCCCGCCATCGCCCAGGCCAAGGGTGAGCTGGTCGATGCTCTGCCCGCGGACGGGGTTGCGGTGCTGAATGCCGACGATCCGCTGGTCTGGGCCATGCGGTCGCGGACCTCGGCGCGAGTGCTGGCCTTCTCCGACCACGCCGACCCGGGGGTGCCCGGGGTCTGGGCGTCGGACCTGGTCAGCGGCGCGAACGGCTGCTATTCCTTCGCCCTGCACGCGCGGCCGGAGACCGGACCTGAGGCTCAAGTCGAGGTTGAGCTTCAGGTCACCGGGCGGCACCAGGTCGGCAATGCGGCCGCGGCCGCGACGGCGGCACTCGCTCTCGGGCTCGACCTGGAGGTCGTCGGATCGGCGCTCAGCGCGGCCGGGTCGCGGTCTCGCTGGCGGATGGAACTGCACCAGCGCGCCGACGGCGTGACGGTGATCAACGACTCCTACAACGCGAATCCGGACTCGATGCGGGCCGCCGTCGAGACCTTGGCCGAATTCGGCGGCCACGGGAGCCGCCGGACCTGGGCCGTCCTCGGCGACATGCTCGAGCTCGGTGACTCCGCCGGAGCCGAGCACGAGGCGATCGGTCGGTTCGTCGCCGAGCGGGGCATCGACCACCTGGTGGCGGTCGGCGAGTACGCCGAGCGGCTGGCCGACGGGGCGGCGAGCGGCGAGCGGGCGCGCTTCGGTCCAGGCCTTCGACGCCAAGGCCGACGCCGGGGCCGCGGTGATCGCCGGTCTCGCCCCCGGCGACGTCGTCCTGGTCAAGGCCTCCCGTGGCCTAGCCTTGAACACCGTGGCCGACGACATCCTTGCTGCCGTCCCGCCACGCCCGATCCTGAGGCTGACCTCGTGAAGGCGCCACCGGCGGAGCCGGGCTCGTGAAAACAATCGTCTTCGCCGGCTGCATCGCGCTGCTGGGCACCCTGCTCGGCACCCGGCTGGCGATCCGGGTGCTGGTCAAGAAGGGCTACGGCCAGCTGATCCGCGACGACGGGCCGACCTCCCACCACGTGAAGCGCGGCACGCCGACGATGGGTGGCCTGGTCATCATCGCGGCGGTGCTGCTCGGCTACGGGCTCAGCCACCTGATCACCTGGACCTCCCCGTCCGCGTCCGCGCTGCTGGTGCTGTTCCTGTTCGCCGGGCTCGGTGTGGTCGGCTTCCTCGACGACTTCATCAAGATCAGCAAGCAGCGCTCGCTGGGGCTGCGGAGCAAGGCCAAGATCGCCGGGCAGTCGATCGTGGCCATCCTGTTCGCCCTCGGCTCGCTGCAGTTCCCCGACGAACGCGGCGTGACCCCGGCGTCGCCGTTCATCTCCTTCCTCCGCGACATCGAGTGGCTGCAGCCTGCCGGTGGTGCTGGTGATCATCTGGGTGATGCTGCTGATCGCCGCCGCGAGCAACGGGGTGAACCTCACCGACGGCCTCGACGGGCTGGCCTCGGGCGCCTGCGTGATGATCTTCGGCGCGTACACCCTGGTCAACATCTGGCAGTACAACCAGTCCTGCGCCTACACCGCCTCCGCCGGGCCGAAGTGCTACGAGGTGCGCGACCCGTACGACCTCGCCGTGGTGGCGGCCGCGCTGGCCGGAGCGTGCTTCGGCTTCCTGTGGTGGAATGCCGAGCCGGCCAAGATCTTCATGGGCGACACGGGCTCGCTGTCCCTGGGCGGCGCGCTCGCCGGCATGGCGATCTTCACCCGCACCGAACTGCTGCTGGTGATCTTGGGCGGCCTGCTGGTCATCGAGGTGATGTCGGTGATCCTGCAGGTCGGATTCTTCAAGCTCACCAAGGGCCGGCGGCTGTTCAAGATGTCACCGATCCACCATCACTTCGAGCTGCTGAACTGGGCCCAGGTGACGATCGTGATGCGGTTCTGGATCATCGCGGGCCTGTTCGTCGCCGCCGGCCTGGGCATCTTCTACGCCGAATGGGTCGCCGGAACGTGATGTCTGTCCTCGCTCCGCTCGGACGCGGTCCGCGCTCGGCCGTCGGCTTCGTCACTCTTCGCGAGACGAAAAGCGTGTCGCTCATCGTCCTCATTCGACGGCGCGCCGGACGGTGCACCGGCGCTGCGCCAGCTGGTTGACGCGGCGACGGGGCCTCGCCGTGGGACCAGGCGCACGTGGTGGTGGCGGGTATCGGGGTCTCCGGGTTCGCCGCCGCCGACGGCCTGCTGCAGTTCGGGGCCCGGGTCACCGTGCTGGACGATTCGGCAAGCTCGAGCAATGCCGAGAAGGGCACGCTGATCGAGGTGCTGGGCGGCACCGTCCGCCTCGGACCCGGCTCCACCGCCACGCTGCCCGCCGACGCCGATCTGGTGATCACCACCGGCTGGTCGCCGGCCGCGCCGCTGCTGGTGCAGGCCGCGGCCCGCGGGGTGCCGATCTGGAGCGAGGTCGAGCTGGCCTGGCGACTCAGCCGGCCGAACAAGATCATTCCCTGGCTCGGCGTCACCGGCACCAACGGCAAGACCACCACGACCCAGATGCTCGCATCCATCCTGGCCGCGGCCGGGCTGCGGACCGCCGCGGTGGGCAACATCGGCCGGCCGATCATGGAGATCGTCCTCGACCCGGAACCGTACGACGTGCTCGCCGTCGAGCTGTCCAGCCACCAGTTGCACTGGTCGAACTCGCTCGCCCTGCACTCCGCCGCGGTCCTGAACCTGCAGCCCGATCACCTCGAATGGCACGGCTCGTACCAGGCGTACGCCGATGCCAAGGCCAAGATCTACGCCGGTGTCGAGGCCAGTTGCGTCTACAACGTCGCCGACCCGGCGACCGAGCAGATGGTCGAGGAGGCCGAGGTCGTCGAGGGTGCCCGGGCCATCGGCTTCACCCTCGGCATCCCGGCGCCGTCGATGCTCGGAGTCGTCGACGACCTGCTGGTCGACCGGGCGTTCGTCGAACAGCGCCAGACCTCGGCCCTCGAGCTGGCGACGATCGCCGACGTCAGTCCGGCCGCACCGCACAACGTCGCCAATGCGCTGGCCGCGGCGGCGCTGGCCCGGTCGTACGGGGTGCCGGCGACGGCGGTCCGCGACGGGCTGCGCAACGTCACCGTCGGCGCCCACAAGATCCAGCTCGATCGCCGACCGATCGGGGATCCGCTGGATCGACGACTCCAAGGCCACCAACCCGCACGCGGCGGACGCGGCCCTGCGGGCTTTCGACTCCGTCGTCTGGATCGCCGGTGGTCAGGCGAAGGGGACGACGTTCGACGAATTGATCATCAGCCATCGGGCCAAGCTGCGCGGCGCGGTGCTGCTCGGCGTGGATCGGGCGATCGTCGCCGAAGCCCTCGCTCGACACGCGCCCGAGGTCCCCACGACGATCATCGAGGCCACGGACACTAGTGCCATGGCGCAGGCCGTCGCGGCGGCTGCTTCCCTGGCCACGACCGGAGATGCAGTCCTGCTCGCCCCGGGGTGTGCCAGCAAGGACATGTACACCGACTACGCCGCCCGGGGCGACGCCTTCGCCGCCGCGGTACGCGAGCTGATCAAGGAGTGACAGACCCAGTGGCGACACTGACCCCGCCCCGGACCATCCGGTCGGACCGGCCGACGTCGACCCGTCAGGTGATCAACTGGCTCCGGGTCCTGCTGGACCGCCCGCTGACCAGCTATCACCTGGTCCTCGGCTCGGTCTCGCTGCTGCTCATCGTCGGCGTGATGATGGTGCTGTCGGCGTCCAGCGTCAACGCGTACGTGAACTACGGGGACTCCTACTTCTACGTCAAGCGCCAGGTGGTCTTCCTGGTCGTCGGCGTGGTCGGCGCGATCGTGATCATGAAGTTGCCGTCCTCGGCGCTGCGGATGCTCGGCTGGTTCGGCATCGGGCTCGCCGCGGTGTTGTTGATCTTGACCTACACCCCGCTCGGCATCACGGTGAACGGCAACCGCAACTGGCTCTACCTCGGCTCGTCGCTGTTCTCGATCCAGCCCGCCGAGTTCGCCAAGCTGGCCATCGTCATCTGGGGTGCCCACATCCTCGCCCGCAAGCAACGCTGGCTGGACCGGCCCAAGCATCTGCTCATCCCGTTCCTGCCGGTGACCGGACTGTTGATCTTGCTGGTGCTCTTCCAGGGCGACGCCGGAACCGCGGTGGTGATGGCCGCCATCGTGGCCGGCATCCTGTGGATCGTCGGTGCGCCGATGCGGGTGCTCGGCGCCCTGGCCGGTGCCGGCGTCGCCGGGGTGATCGCGATCTTCGTCTCCTCCCCGGTCCGGATGCGGCGGCTGGCGGCGTTCCTGGATCCGACCGCCGACCTCGGCGGCGCCAACGACCAGGCCAACGCCGGGATGTTCGCGATCGCCTCGGGCGGTTGGTGGGGCGTCGGGCTCGGCGCCAGCCGGCAGAAGTGGGGCAGCCTGCCCGAGGCGCACACCGACTTCATCTTCGCGGTGCTCGGCGAGGAGTTCGGGCTGTTCGGCAGCCTCGTCGTGCTCGCGCTGATCGGCGTGCTCGGCTACGCCGGGATCCGGATCGCCACCCGCTCCGACGACCCGTTCGCCCGCTACGCCGCCGGCGGGGTGACGATCTGGTTCATGGTGCAGGCGCTGATCAACCTCGCGGTGGTGCTGCGGCTGCTGCCGATCGCCGGCGTACCGCTGCCGCTGGTCTCCTACGGCGGCTCGGCGCTGATCGCCAACCTGCTGGCCGTCGGGGTGCTGCTGGCCTGCGCCCGCCGGGAGCCGGCCGTCCGCAAGATGCTGGCCAAGAAGTCGATCCGGCCCAAGCCGCGGATGACGACCGTGGTCGGCTCGCGCTCGAGCCGCAACCCGCGATGAGCCGATCGGACCGACCGGTCTCGATCGTGCTGGCCGGCGGCGGTACGGCCGGGCACACGTCGCCGTTGATCGCGACCGCGCAGGAGCTGCGCCGGCTGGCGCCCGACCACCGGTTGACCGCGGTCGGCACCGCGCGCGGCCTGGAGACCACGGTCGTGCCGGCCGCCGGGCTGGAGCTCGAGCTGATCCCGCCGGTGCCGATGCCGCGCCGTCCCGGGCCGGGACCTGCTGCTCGTCGGGCCCCGCCTCGCCCAGGCGATCAGCGCGACCATCCGGCTGCTCCGGCACCTCGAGGCCGACGTCGTGCTCGGCTTCGGCGGGTACGTGTCCACCCCGGCCTACCTGGCCGCCCGCCGGCTCGGCATCCCGATCGTCGTCCACGAACAGAACGTGCTGCCCGGACTGGCCAACAAGCTCGCGGCCCGGATCACCCCGCACGTCTACACCTCGTTCCCGCAGACCCCGCTGCCGCACGCCGAGCTGCATCGGGCTGCCGCTGCGCCGCGGCATCGCCGATCTCGATCGCGCGGCCGGCGCGACCAGGCTCGGGCAGGCGTTCGGGCTGGAGCCGGGCCTGCCCACCGTGCTGGTCAGCGGCGGATCCCAGGGCGCGATGAGCATCAACAACGCCGTGCTCGGCGCCCGCGATCGGCTGCTGGCGGCCGGGATCCAGGTGCTGCACGTGGTCGGGTCCGAAGAACCTCATCGGCCGAGACCACGCGCACGGTCGACGCCGGCGACCGGGGCGGTCTACGCGCCGCTGGGCTACGTCGAGCAGATGGAGCTCGCGTACGCCGCCGCCGACCTGATGCTGGGCCGTTGCGGGGCCGGCACGGTGCTGGAGACCGCCGCGGTCGGGCTGCCGGCCGTGTTCGTGCCCTACCCGCACGGCAACGGCGAGCAGGCCCGCAACGCCGAACTGGTGGTGAAGGTCGGTGGCGGGCTGCTGCTGGCCGACGCGGACTGCACGCCCGACTGGGTGGCGAGCGAGATCCCGGCGCTCATCCACCATCCGGACCGGCTCGCCGGAATGACCGAGGCCCTGCACGGCGTTGCCCGAGGCGACGCGGCAACCGTGCTGGCGTCGCGCGTTCTGGAGGTGCAGCACTGATGGGGTTGATCTCGACGGTCGAACTGCCGGCCGCTGGCCGAGCTGGACCCGGTGCACTTCATCGCCATCGGCGGATCGGGGATGAACGGGATCGCCTCGATGATGGTCGCCTCCGGGCTGCGGGTGAGCGGCAGCGACCGGCAGGACTCGAAGTACCTGCAGTCGCTGGCGGCCCAGGGCGCCCGGGTGCACGTCGGCCACCGGGCCGAGCAGCTCGGGGACGCGCGCACGGTCGTCGCCTCGTCGGCCATCCGGGAGGACAATCCCGAGCTCGCCGAGGCGCGCCGCCGCGGGCTGCGGGTGCTGCACCGCAGCGCGGCGCTCGGCTCGCTGATGCTCGGCCGCCGGGGGGTCGCGGTGGCCGGCACCCACGGCAAGACCACCACGACCGCGATGATCTCCTCGGTGCTGAGCGGCTGCGGCTTCGACCCGTCGTTCGTCATCGGCGGCGCGCTCACCGGCTCGTCGACCGGCGGCCACCTGGGCGGCGGCGACGTGATGGTCGTCGAGGCCGACGAGAGCGACGGCTCATTCCTGCAGTACCCCGCCGAGGTCGCGGTGGTGACCAACGTCGATCCCGATCATCTGAGCAACTGGGGCACGGCGCAGAACTACGCCGACGGCTTCCTGCGGTTCGCCACCGGCGACCGGGTCGCGCTGCTGGTGGTCAGCGCCGACGACCCCGGAGCGGTCGAGCTGACCCGGCGGGTTCGCGACGCTCGACCGCGCAGGGCCTCACGGTGATCACCTTCGGCGAGTCCGAGCACGCCGACGTGCGGATCCTCGACGCGTCCTTCGCCGGCACCGGATCGAGGTTCGAGCTCCGGCAGGGCGGCAGCGGCGGCAGCGTGGCGATGTCGGTGCCCGGCCACTACAACGTGCTCAACGCCGCCGCGGCGTACGCGGTGGCCACCTGGCTCGGGGCCGACGAGGCGGCGGTCCGGCGGCAGCTGTCCGCGTACGGCGGCACGTACCGGCGCTTCCAGCTGGTCGGCACCGTCGACGGCATCCGGGTCTTCGACGACTACGCCCACCACCCGACCGAGGTGCTGAACACGCTGATCGCCGCCCGGACCGGGGTCGGGGACGGCCGGGTCGTCGTCTGCTTCCAGCCGCACCTCTATACCCGTACTCGAGACTTCTGGGCCGAGCTGGCTCAGGCGCTGGAGATCGCCGACGAAGCGATCGTGATGGATGTCTGCGGCGACCGGGAGGATCCGATCGCCGGCATCGACGGTGCGATCGTGGCCGAGGCCGTCCGACCCGGCACCGCGCACGTCACCTACGTCCCGGGCTGGGACGACGCGGCCCCGACGGTGGCCGACATCGCCCGGCCCGGTGATCTGGTCATCACGGTCGGCTGCGGTGACGTCACCAAGGTCGCGCCGCTGATCGTCGCCGAGCTGGCGCACCGAGGCGCGACCAGAGGCTGGAGGAGCCTGATGAGTTCGACCGCGACCGCGACCCGACCGGTCGGACCGCCTCCGCCGGACGCCGACCCGGCTCCGCCGACCGGTCCCGCCGGCGGGGCCTGATCAGGCTGGCCATCGTGCTCCTGGTGATGGCGCTGATCGCGGGCGTCGTCTGGCTCGGCTTCTTCTCGGCGGCGTTGAGCGCGCGGGAGGTGACCGTACGAGGGCTGCACGAGCTGAGCGCCGAGCAGGTCAGGGCGGCCGCCGTCGTGCCGCTCGGCCGGCCGATGCTGCGCCAGGATGTCGACGCGATCGCCGCCCGGGCCGCGTCGCTGCCGGCCGTCCAGTCGGCATCGGTCGTCCGCGACTGGCCGAACACGATCGCGATCACCGTCGTCGAGCGACGGCCGCTGCTCGCCGTCCGGCAGCCCGGCGGCTACCTGCTGGTCGACAAGTTCGGCGTGGGCTATCAGCTGAAGCCGTCCGTTCCCGACGGGGTGTCGGTGGTCGACGCCAATCCCGACGACCGGCCGCTGCTCACCGACCTCGGCACGGTGGCCTCGGCGCTGCCGGGCAAGCTCAGCGCGCGGCTGACCACCATCCGCGCGACCAGCCGCGACGACATCAACCTGGTGCTGAAGTCGGGACTGACGGTGCACTGGGGCGATTCGTCGGAGTCGAAGTTGAAGGCCGACATCGTCACGCGTCCTGCTGAAGAAGCATCCGAAGACCGCGATCGACGTGTCCAGCCCGCACAACCCCACGACCCGCTAGCAGCGTCCCGAGCCGTTACCCGGCACCTCAAGCTGAACTTGACCTAGAGCAATAACGTGACATTGGCGAGATGCTGGGCGTGTCACCGCGCCACGCTGTGGACACTGCTGTGACCATCTCGTAGCCTCGTCGCAGGTCGCACTATTCCCACCCCGCACCCCTTCCCCGTTGAGTAGAGGTTGAGAGTCTGCGCGTCCGACATCGAACCCCGACGCACGAACGAAGGAAGAGGCGGAACCCGTGGTCTCTGCATCACAGAACTACCTGGCGATCATCAAGGTCGTCGGGGTCGGCGGCGGCGGCGTCAATGCCGTCAACCGAATGATCGAAGCCGGCCTTCGGGGGGTCGAATTCATCGCGGTGAACACCGATGCGCAGGCGTTGCTGATGAGCGACGCGGACGTCAAGCTCGACATCGGCCGTGAGCTGACGCGCGGTCTCGGCGCCGGCGCCGACCCGGACAAGGGACGGCAGGCGGCCGAGGACCACGCCCAGGACATCGAGGACGCGCTCAAGGGCGCCGACATGGTCTTCGTGACGGCCGGCGAAGGTGGCGGCACCGGGACCGGCGGCGCGCCGATCGTGGCCCGGATCGCCCGGGCGCTGGGGGCGCTGACCATCGGCGTGGTCACCCGGCCGTTCTCCTTCGAGGGCAAGCGGCGCGCCTCGCAGGCGGAGGCGGGCATCGCCGGCCTGCGCGAAGAGGTCGACACGCTGATCGTGATCCCCAACGACAAACTGCTGCAGATGATCGACCAGCACATCGCGATCCTGGACGCGTTCAAGCAGGCCGACCAGGTGCTGATGCAGGGCGTCTCGGGTATCACCGACCTGATCACCACGCCCGGCCTGATCAACCTGGACTTCGCCGACGTCAAGGCCGTGATGTCCAACGCCGGGTCGGCGCTGATGGGCATCGGCTCGGCCCGCGGCGAGGACCGGGCCCGAGCCGCAGCCGAGATGGCCGTCTCGTCGCCGCTGCTCGAGGCCAGCATCGACGGCGCCCACGGCGTCCTGCTGTCGATCGCCGGTGGCTCCGATCTCGGCCTGTTCGAGGTGTCGGCCGCGGCCAACCTGATCCAGGGCGCGGCGCACGAGGACGCCAACATCATCTTCGGCACGGTGATCGACGACGCTCTCGGCGACGAGGTGCGGGTGACCGTGATCGCCGCCGGCTTCGAGGGCGGTCAGCCGCCGCGCCGGCAGCCCGGGATCAGCCGGTCGGCCGACCTGCGCAGCCAGTCCGCGCGCCCGGTCTCGCCGCCGGCCGATGCCGGCTCCGCCGACGCAGCCGGTCCGCCAAACGGGCCGAACCCGTCCGCGCCGGCGTCGAATGAGCAACCGAGCCGGCCCGCGCCGGCTCCCGCTGTACCGCTCTTCGGCGCCGGTCGAGGACGACGACCTCGACGTGCCGGACTTTCTGAAGTAGCAGGACGCGGGTCGTCGCGGGGTGTTCTGGCGCTGCCGCCGAACTCCCGCCGACCCGGTGTGCTCGGCGGCGTTTCGCTCCTCTGGATCGACGTGCGCCGGGCGGTAATCTCAGGCGCAGGCGGGCGCTGACCAGTGCCCGCGCGGCACAGACGGTGAGGGTTGTGAAATGGCGGAACGACTGAAGCGAGCGGCGGCGTGGCTGGGCTTGGTCACCGATGACCGCTACGCCGAGTACGACGACGCCGAATCCCAGGAGTTGACCGAGGGCCTCAGCCGCGAGGAGATGCTCGGCTCCAAGGCGGCGCAGCGCCGCGGGAACGCCCGCCGGCCCGGAGAAGGCGGCGAGCGTCACTCCGCTGGAGACCGCGCCGCTCGGCTGCGTCCGCTGCGGCACGCCGACGCCCACCCCGCCCGCCTCTCACCCACGGATGGCTGATGTGTCCCGGATCATCACCGTGCACCCCCGGACCTACAACGAGGCGCGCACCATCGGCGAGCACTTCCGCGACGGCGTGCCGGTCATCATGAACCTGTCCGAGATGGAAGACGTCGACGCGAAGCGGCTGGTGGATTTCGCCGCCGGCCTGATCTTCGGTCTGCGCGGGACCATCGAGCGGGTCACCACCAAGGTCTTCCTGCTCTCCCCGCACAACGTCACCGTGGCGGCCGAGGACCGGGAACGCATTGCGGCGGGCGGTTTCTTCAACCAGAGCTGAGCGCTCGGCCGGCGTCGCGCTGTCCGGTCGGCATGCACGGGCCGATTGTGCTGACGTCGTACGCTGGTGACCTCAGACATCGAAGAGGAAGCTTTGGGGATCGATCGTGTACGTGGTGGGACTTCTCATCGACAAGGTCCTGTGGATCTTCCTGCTCATCCTCTTCGCGCGAATGATCCTGTCCTGGGTGCCCGTCCTGGTGCGCGACTGGCAGCCGCGGGGCCCGATGCTGGTGTTCGCCGAGATCATCTACTCGATCACCGATCCGCCCCTGCGCCTGCTGCGCAAGGTGCTGCGCCCCGTCCGGGTGGGCAACATGATGCTCGACCTGGCGTTCATCGGGCTGGCGATCCTGGTCAGCATCCTGATGCAGATCAATGCGAGCATCTTTTTACGCTCGTAGCGCCGGCCGGTGCGAGATTCCCGCGACAATGTGTGCTCCCTACGCAAATTCGGTACGGTAGTGCGGATGGGTGAACGCCCGTCGCGGAAGTTCCATGAGATTACACGAGGTGAACGATGACGCTGTCGTTGGACGATGTTCGCAATAAGCGGTTCCGAATGGCCCGCAAGTCCGGCTACGAGGTCTTGGAGGTCGACGAGTTCGTCGACGAGGTCGAAGAGAGCTTCGCCCAGCTCATCGAGGAGAACCAGAACCTGAAGAAGCAGGTCGAGTCCCTCAAGTCGTCCTCGCCCGCTCCGTCCGCCGCCGCGACGTCGCCGCAGCCGGAAGCGCAGGCGCCCCAGCAGCCGCCTCGCAGCAGCCGCCGCAGGCCGCAGCCGCAGCAGAGCCTTCGCGCCTCCGCGCCGAACGCCATCGTGGTCACCACCGGCAAGGAAGCCAGCTCCGCCGTGGTCCGGCTGGTCGAGATGTCGACCGAGCAGGCCGAGCGCCTGGTCGACGAGGCCAACGAGGATGCCAACCGGATCCGCGAGGAAGCCAACCGGACGGCCCATCAGGTCACCACCGACGCCCGCACCCGCGCCGAGCGCGTGGAGTCCGAGGCCCGGATCAACGCCGAGCGGATGCAGGCCGATGCGCTCGGCCGGGCCGAGACGCTGGATCGGGAGATCGAGTCCCGGCGCGGCGAGATGTTCGGCGACCTGGAGAAGCAGCGTGACGACCTCACCGCGACCGTCTCCGCGCTGCGCACCTTCGAGTCGACCTACCGCTCCAATCTGACCAATCACCTGCGCAGCCAGATCGAGTCGCTGGAGTCCGGCCGGGCCGAGCCCTCCGAGGTGCCCGACGTCGTACGCGATCTCCCGACCGACACGAACGGCGACAACGACAATTCGGGCAACGACGGCGACGGCTCCGCACCGGCCGAGCGGGACGAGGCCACAACCCTCGGTGGGGGCAGCCCGACCAGCAACACGCCCCGGCTGGACGCGCTGCTCGGCGATCAGCGCTGAGGCCGCACCACCGGCACGCACGCATCGTCAGGGCCCGCCTCGTGCGGGCCCTGACGGCTGTTCGGGACGCGTAGGCCACAATTCGGTCCAAAACAGCGCGTCTCGTTGAAGAAAGCGCATTTGGCATCTAGGGTCTCTGCGACCCTTCAGTGTCCGTCCGCTTGTGAGAGATGGGAATCCAATGACCACCGCGAAGGCGAGCGCCGACGAGGCGTCCGCAACCGAGAACGGCAGTCGGAATACGACGACCCGCAATACCCCCGCGAAGTCCGCCCCGGCCGTTCACGCGGTGCCCGTCGAGCACCCGGACAAGCCCGCTGAAGCCGATCAACGCACGGTCCCTGCCGGTACGCCCGGGCGAGGATCCGTGGACCAAGGCCGAGCTCAATGAGGTCAGGACGACCCTGACCGAGGACATCGCCCGATTCGAGAGCCAGATCGAGATCTCCACCGCCGAGCTCGTCGGCCTGCTCCGGGACGGCACGGAGGGAGCCGGTCGCGATCCGGCCGACGTCGGCTCGGCCAACTTCGAGCGGGACGCCGAGATGTCGCTGGCCAACAATGCCCGCGAGATGCTCGACCAGTCGAAGCTCGCCCTCCGGCACATCGACCTCGGCACCTACGGCAGCTGCGACAACTGCGGCCAGCCGATCGGCAAGGGACGGCTCCAGGCGTTCCCGCGGGCGACGCTCTGCGTCACCTGCAAGCAGCGCGAGGAACGTCGATAGCCCCATCGGAGGCTTCAGCCACGTCGGGCTCGACGCGGCTGCGGTTGCTCTTCGCGGCTGTGATGGTCGGCGGCCTGACCATCGACATCGTCACCAAGATCATCGCCGTGGACCGGCTCGAACCAGCGGCGCCGGTTCGGCTGCTCGGTGGCCTGCTGACCCTGCGGTTGATCAGGAACCCGGGCGCGGCCTTCAGCCAGGGTGAGAACTTCACCCCGGTGTTCGCGATCGCGGCGATCGGCGTGCTGCTGTTCGTGATCTTGAAACTGGTGCCGAAGCTCGGCCATCTCGGCTGGGCGGTCGCCCTGGGTCTGCTCTGTGCCGGGGTTTCCGGCAACCTGATCGACCGGCTGTTCCGGCGGCCGGGCGTGCTCCGCGGCCACGTGGTCGACTTCTTCCAGCTGCCGCACTTCGCGATCTTCAACGTGGCGGACATGTGCATCACCGCGGCCGCGGTGATGATCATGATCTTGGCGGTGATCAAGAACGTCGCGGTCACCGGCGAACGCTATGTCCGGGTCAAACCGCGAGCCGAAGACCAGGCTGAAGCCCGACGATGGCTGATTCGAAGGTCGTCCTGGTGCCCGACGGTCTGGACGGCGAACGGGTCGACGCCGCGGTCGCCCGGATGCTCGGCCTGTCCCGGAGCCGGATCGCCGACCTGATCGCCGCCGGCCTGGTGCGTCCACGACGGCTCGCCGGTCAGCAAGTCCGATCGGGTGCGGGCCGGGGCCATGCTCGAGGTCGAATTCGACGAGCGGGCCACCGCCGCCACCGTGATGCCGCAACTGGTGCCCGGCATCCGAATCGTGCACGACGACGACGACATCGTGGTGATCGACAAGCCGGTCGGGGTCGCGGCCCACCCGAGCCTCGGCTGGCAGGGCCCGGACGTGCTCGGCCATCTGGCCGGCGCCGGCTTCCGGATCTCCACCTCCGGCGTGCCGGAACGTCGCGGCATCGTGCAGCGGCTGGACGTCGGCACCTCGGGCCTGATGGTCGTCGCGAAGAGCGAGATCGCGTACACGATCTTGAAACGGGCCTTCAAGTCGCGCTCGGTCGACAAGATCTACCACACCCTGGTCCAGGGCCATCCCGATCCGTTCACCGGCACCATCGACGCGCCGATCGGGCGGCATCCCGGGGCCGACTACAAGATGGCGATCATCGACGGCGGACGGCACAGCGTCACCCACTACGACACGCTGGACGCGTTCGTCGGGACGACGCTGCTCGAGGTCACCCTGGAGACCGGCCGGACCCACCAGATCCGGGTCCACATGGCGGCGATCAAACACCCGTGCGTGGGAGATCCGACCTACGGCGCCGATCCGGTCCTGGCCGCGCGGCTCGGGCTGGAACGCCAGTGGCTGCACGCGGTCCGGCTCGGCTTCGTCCACCCCACCAGCGGCGACCAGGTGTCGTTCACGTCGCCGTACCCGGCTGACCTGCAGCACGCCCTGGAACTGGTGCAGCGGCACTAGCGCAGCTGGCCACTGCGCGGATCCGACGGCGCCGGCCACGTGGTGGATGCCGAGCGGCACGGGCCTTCATCGGGGGAGTCGCAGTGAACCAGTCGTCGAAGTGGTTACCCACGGCCCAGACAACTTCGCTAGGGTCAGTCCGTGCGTAGAGCCAAGATTGTCTGCACGCTCGGGCCTGCCTCGTCGGCCCCGGAGCGTCTCATCGAGCTGGTCAAGGCCGGTATGGATGTCGCCCGGCTGAACATGAGCCACGGCGACTATGCCGATCATGAGACAGAACCTGCAGAACGTGCGCGAGGCGTCCCGGGTGGTCGGACGCCCGGTGGGCGTGCTCGCCGATCTCCAGGGGCCGAAGATCCGGCTCGGTCGGTTCGCGTCCGGCAAGGAGACGCTGGTGAACGGGGAGACGTTCACGATCACCGTCGACGACATCGAAGGCACCGTGGATCGCTGCTCCACCACGTACAAGGGCCTGCCCGGTGACGTCAACGCCGGCGACCTGATCTTGATCGACGACGGCCGGCTCACGCTTGGAGGCGACCGAGGTCACCGACACCGACGTGATCACCAAGGTCGTGGTCGGCGGTCCGGTCAGCAACAACAAGGGCATCAACCTGCCCGGCGTGGCGGTCAGCGTGCCGGCGATGAGCGAGAAGGACACCGAGGACCTGCGGTGGGCGCTGCGGAACGGCGTCGACATGGTCGCGCTGTCCTTCGTCCGCAGTGCCGCCGACATCGAGATCGTGCACCAGGTGATGGACGAGGTCGGACGCCGCGTCCCGGTGATCGCCAAGCTGGAGAAGCCGCAGGCGGTCGAGAACCTCGACGAGATCATCGACGCGTTCGACGCCTTCATGGTGGCCCGCGGCGATCTCGGCGTGGAGCTCCCGCTCGAAGAGGTGCCGCTGGTCCAGAAGAAGATCGTCTCGGCGGCCCGCCGCTGGGCCAAGCCGGTGATCGTGGCGACCCAGATGCTGGAGTCGATGATCTCCGCGCCGCGACCGACCCGCGCCGAGGCCTCCGACGTCGCGAACGCGATCCTGGACGGCGCCGACGCGGTGATGCTCTCCGGCGAGACCAGCGTCGGCGAGTATCCGGTGGTCACCGTGGAGACGATGGCCCGGATCGTGGAGAACACCGAGGCGCACGGTCTGGACCGGATGGCCGACATCGCCTGGGACCCGCACACCACCAGCGGCGTGATCACCCTGGCCGCAGCCGAGGTCGGCGCCCGGATCGAAGCCAAGTTCCTGGTCACCTTCACCACCTCGGGCGACTCGGCCCGTCGGCTGTCCCGGCTCCGCTCGCCGATCCCGATCCTGGCCTTCACCCCGGTCGAGCAGACCCGCGCCGCGATGACCCTCAACTGGGGCGTCGAGTCCTTGCTGGTGCCGATGGTCGGCCACACCGACGACATGATCCGCCAGGTCGACAAGGCCCTGGCCGACTCCGGGATGATCGCCGAAGGCGATCGCGTGGTGATCGTCGCCGGCTCCCCGCCCGGCGTCGCCGGCCACACCAACATGATCCGGGTCCGCCGGATCGGCGCGCCGCTCTAGTTCTTGGGCCTGCGGCTCGCGCATCGCGCGCAGCGAGCTCGCCGCTGTCGGCACGCGGGTGTTTTGGATGGATGTGGCCTGAGCCTGTCGAAGGACCGGTCGCTCTGTCGGTTTTGCACGGACCGTGTTAAACCGTCGCTTACCGCGGCAAATTTGATGCGGTAGGCGACCATTTGCCACGGTAGGTGACAGCAACCAGGCCCTGCAGCCGGCTGGATGCATCGAGCGCGGCGACCGGGTCCGGTCAGCGTCCGTGGTTGTGCATGACGTGCTTGGTGCGGGAGTAGTCGTCGAGGGCGTAGAGCGAGAGGTCGCGGCCGTAGCCGGAGCCCTTGAAGCCGCCCCAGGGCGCTTCGGTGGCCAGGACGAGGTGGGAGTTGACCCAGACGGTGCCGAAGTCGAGCTTGGCGGGGATGTCGATGTCCGCGGCGGGCGTTCTCGGTGAACACCGAGGCGGCGAGGCCGTAGGGGACCTCGTTGGCCCGGCGGACGGCTTCGTCTTCGTCCTCGAAGGTCTCCACGGTGATCACCGGGCCGAAGATCTCCTCGCGGGCGCACTCGGCGTCGCCGGGGACGTCGATCAGCACGGTCGGCGGGATGAAGTAGCCGGGGCCGTCGAGCGGCGCGCCGCCGACGGCGGCCTTGATGCCGGCGGCGGCGGCCCGCTCCAGGAAGCCGGAGACCCGGTCGAAGTGGGCCTTGGACACCATCGGCCCGATCTCGACGTCGTCGCCGGCGCCGGGCTCGCCGACGACCAGGGTGGACACCTCGCGGACCAGGTGGTCGACGAACTCGTCGGCGACCGAGGAGTGCACGAGCACCCGGCAGCCGGCGCCGCACTCCTGGCCGGAGTTCCAGTAGCCGGCGGCGCGCAGCGACGTCGCCGCGGCGGCCAGGTCGGCGTCGGCGAAGACCAGCGACCGGTGCCTTGCCGCCGAGCTCGAGGTGGACCCGCTTCAGCGACTCGGCCGCCGCCTTGGCCACGGCGCGGCCGCTGGCCACCGAGCCGGTCAAGGCGATCATGTCGAGGTCGGGATGGGTGGACAGTCGGCCGCCGACCTCGGGGCCGTAGCCGGTGACGATGTTCAGCACCCCGGCGGGCAGCAGGTCGGCGACGAGTTCGGCGAACTTCAGCGTGGTCAGCGGGGTCTGCTCCGACGGCTTCAGCACCACGGTGTTGCCGGCGGCCAGGATCGGCGCCAGCTTCCAGGCCGCCATCAGCAGCGGATAGTTCCACGGCGTGACCACGCCGATGACGCCGAGCGGTTCGCGGATGATCACCGACAGGTGATCGGCGGTGTAGTCGGCGGCGGCCTGGGAGGTGATGGAGCGGGCGGCTCCGGCCATGAACCGGAAGGTGTCGACGGTGCTGGAGACGTCGTCTTGGGAGACGGCGTTCGGCTTGCCGGCGTTCGACCGACTCCAGCCGCTCCAGCAGGTTGGCGTTCTGCTCGACCCGGTCGGCGATCGCCAGCAGCACCGCCGCCCGCTCCTTCGGGGTCAACGCGCCCCAGGCCGGCTGCGCGGCCCGGGCGGCGGTGACCGCCGCGTCGACGTCGTCGGCGGTCCCTTCCGGCACCCGGGCGAACACCGACCCGTTGGACGGATCGACGACATCGATGAACCGTGCCCGACGAACCGGCGCGGAACGCGCCGTTGATGAAGTGCTGCTCCGGCGGCAGGTCACCGTCGGTGAGCAGCGCGGGACCCTCGCTGCGCCGGATCTGGGTTTCGGTGGTGGATGCGGTCGTGGTCATGTGATCTCCAGGAAGTGGGACGGGTCGTACGGATCGGATGCGGGCTGTGGGCCGTGCCTCAGGACACGGTCTGCGGGCGGAACACCGACGCGAGGTTGGTGATGCGGATGTCGTCCTCGGGGGCGAGCGGCAGGACCGGCTCGCGGGTCGGGCCGGCCGGGAAGCCGACGGCGTTCAGGCCGACCTTCACGGCCGCGATGAAGTTCACCGACAGGGCGGCGTCGAGCAGCGGGTAGATCCGGGCCCAGGCCTGCCGGGCGGCGTCCAGGTCACCGGCCTGGACGGCGTCGTAGACCGCGACGATCTCGGCCGGCACGACGTTGGCGGTGCCGGCCATCACGCCGGCCGCGCCGGACACCAGCGAGCGACAGGATCAGGCTGTCCCAGCCGATGAAGGTGCCGACCAGGTCGCCGTAGTGGTGGATCAGCTGGCGGCCTGCGCCATGTCGGGGGTGGTGTTCTTGATGTAGCGGATGTTCTCCACTCCGGGCCAGCTCGGCGACGGTGTCCGGCCGACAGGTCGACGCCGGTGGCGGCCGGGCAGGTTGTAGAGCATCACCGGGATCGAGACCGAGCTGGCCACCCGACGCAGGTAGTGCGTGGTCTCGGTCAGCGACAGCGGCTCGTAGAACGGGCGCGACCGGCATGACGACGTCGGCGCCGACCGACTCGGCGTGCCGGGACAACTCGATCGCCTGCCGCGTGCTGGTCGAGCCGGTCTGGGCGATCACCGGCACCCGGTGCGGCGGCCTGGTCGACGACGGTCTCGACGACGAGTCGCCGCTCGTCGACGGTCAGGGCGCTGAACTCCCCGGTGGAGCCGCAGGCGACGACGCCGTGCGACGCCGCCGTCGATGGTGCGGTCGACCAGCGCGCGCAGCGTGCGACTCGTCGATGCTCCCGTCGGGGGCGAACGGGGTGGCCAGGGCGACCAGGACGCCGTTGAGTGATGCGGTCATGATGCAGGTCCTTTCGTGACGATGACGCGATCTGGGTTGCGGTGACGGTGGTCGGCGCTACGGCGGCGTCGGTTCTGCTGGCGTTCGGTGGCCAGCAGGCTGACGGCTTCCTGGGCGGCGGAGAAGCCGGTGGTGATGGCGGTTTCGGTGTAGAGGGTGCCGAGGTAGTCACCGGCCAGGAAGACCCGGCTGGCCCGGCGCATCAGGGTCGGCTGCAGCTTGCCCCGGCCGGGGAAGCAGTACGGCGAGCCGTCCTTCCACCGCGACGCCTTGGCCTCGACCACGCTGTCGGCGAAGCCGGAGCCGAGGACCTGGTCGAGGTCGGCCAGGTGGGTGCTCGACGATCTCCTCGTCGGACTTGTCCAGCAGGGCGCGCCCCAGGCCGGCCGGGGAGAACGTCATGATGCTGCCGCCGGGCTGGCGCACCGACTCGGTGCCGCGGACGATGCTGGCCTGGTTCAGGGCGATCGCGAACGAGCGCTTCGGGCCGCGATGGCGTAGAGTCGTCCCAGGGCGGGCCGAGGTCTCGTCGGTCAGGAACGCCGAGCTCACGTGCGGGCCGTAGACTGACCTGGCCGAGCGCCTCGCGGATGTCCTCGGGCAGGTCGACGGCGACCCGGTGCGACACGTCGGCCGGTGGTCGCCAGCACCACGCAGCGGGCCTCCACCTCGTGGTCGGCGCCGTCCTGGCGGTAGCGCACCACGACGGAGTCGGCCTTGTGCACGATCTCCTGCACCTCGGCGCCGAGCTGGACGCGGTCACCCAGCGCGACCGCGATCGGCCTCGGTCAGGGTGGACGGGCCGCCGACGATGCCCCGGTTGAGGCCCTGGCCGACGTTCCAGCACCAGGCTGAAGTAGCCGATGCCGGCGCCGGCCGAGATCTCGTCCATGTCGCCGCGCCGACCGGGTGACCGTGGTCTTGAACAGCGCGGCCGCGTCGTCGGGCAGGTCGCCGACGAAGTCGTGGAACGATCCGCTCGTTCTCGAAGTCGTAGATCCGTTGCTGCCGGACCGCGCCGGACTCACCGGCGCGCTGCCGAACCACGTTGGCGTACCGCAGCACCGCCGCCGCCGACCTTGAGCCCGGCGGTCAGCACGGCCGACGCGAGCGGCGAGCGACATCGGGATCCGGAACGGGTAGGTCTCGATGCGCCGCTTGCGGATGAACTTGCCGTTCATCGACAGGCCCTTCAACGAGCCCGGGACCGCCACGGCGGCCACGCCGACCTCGTTGAGCAGGGTGTCGGTCGAGGATCCCGGACCGGCGAAGACGTGACCGCCCCAGTTCAGCCAGTACGGTCCGCGGCGCTCGGAGCGGATCCGGCCCCCGACGCGGTGATCGGCTTCCAGCGAGCACCGTGTCCCAGTGCCGCAGCCGCCAGGCCGCCGACAGCCCGGCGAGACCGGCCACCCACGATGATGACGTCCCTCATGCCGCAACTCTCCATCCAGTGCCGGTCGCATTCGGCAGCCCCCCGGCAGCCGGCCATTGACCGCGCGCTTCAGGAGTCTGGGTGAGGGAGCTGACAGCGCCGGACGGCGAGGCTGGCGCATCGACCCACCGCGACACCGAAGCTGACATTTTTGTTCCCAATGACTGATCGAAAATTGATATATCTGAAACTACGCGATCGACGTGCCGCAGTCAAGATGGGCATGTTCTGCAACGAGTCCGAGCCATGGCGAGCCGACGAGGGTGTGGTCGCTAGTCCGAGCAGAGACGTCCCGGGATCGCAGGCCTTGGTCAGGTCGAGCAGAGTGCCGGGAAGGGGAGTCGAACCCCTATGTCCTTGCGGACAGACGGGTTTGAGCCGTCCGCGTATACCTTTCCGCCACCCCGGCCGGGTGCTGATCGACTCCTCCGGGATGACCGGCGAGCCCGGGATATTCTGCCACAGCCCTTCGTCCGGCGATTGTCGGCGCAACAGGTCTCGTAACACGAACTGATTAGAGTGTCCTCCGTGACGAGCGAAGACACCAAGGTCGGCAGTGGCGCCCCCAAGACATCCGGTATCGCGACGCGCGTCGTGGTGGCCGAGGACGAGGCGCTGATCCGGATGGATCTGGTCGAGATGCTGTCCGAGGAGGGGTACGACGTGGTCGGCGAGGCCGGCGACGGCGAGGCGGCGGTGGCCCTGACCTCGAGCTGAAGCCCGATCTCGTGGTGATGGACGTGAAGATGCCCAAGATGGACGGCATCAGCGCGGCCGAGCAGATCGCCAGCCAGCGGATCGCACCCGTCGTGATGCTGACCGCGTTCAGCCAGCGCGAACTGGTCGACCGGGCCCGGCAGGCCGGCGCGATGGCGTACGTGGTGAAGCCGTTCAGCAAGGCCGACCTGGTGCCGGCGATCGAGATCGCCCGGGCCCGGTTCGCCGAGATCCAGGCCGTCGAGGCCGAGGTCACCGACCTGACCGAGCGGCTGGAATCGCGCAAGGCGGTCGACCGCGCCAAGGGTCTGCTGCAGACCGGACTCGGACTGACCGAGCCCGAGGCCTTCCGCTGGATCCAGAAGACGGCGATGGACCTGCGCAAGTCGATGCGCGAGGTCGCCGAGGGCGTCATCGAGCACGGCGCGGGCGCCAAGAAGAAGTAGGTCCCGCCCGGGTGCGACAGGCTCAGGCGTGCACACCGCACGGGTCACTGAGACGCACGTGGTCGAGCGCCGGAGTACGCCGCCGCACCACGCCCCGCACGAACCGGACCACAACGAGCACGCGCCTCCGCCCGAGGAGGGGGCCCGTTTCGCCGTGCCGGCCGGCGACCGGAGAACAGGTCAGTGTCCGCCGAGGTAGGCCGCGGTCACCGACGGGTCGTCGAGGAGCTTGGGCTGCCGGTCGCCCTGCATGTTCAGCTTCCCGGACTCCAGGACGTAGGCGTAGTCGGCGATCTCCAGGGCGGCGAGCGCGTTCTGTTCCACCAGCAGGACCGTGACGCCTTGTTCGCGGATCCGCTCGATGGTCTCGAAGATCACATCGACCAGCACGGGGGCCAGGCCCATGGACGGCTCGTCGAGCAGCAGCAGGCTCGGGTCACCGAGCAGCGCCCGGGCGACGGCCAGCATCTGCTGCTCGCCACCGGACATGGTGCCGGCCTTCTGGTCGATCCGTTCCCGCAGTCGCGGGAACAGTTCGAGCACGCGTTCCCGGTCCTCGCTGATCTTGGCGGTGTCCTTGCGGGTGTACGCCCCGAGGTCGAGGTTCTCCGACACGGTCATCCGCTGGAAGATCTTGCGGCCTTCGGGGGACTGGCAGATGCCGAGTTTGACGACCTCGTGGCCGGGGATGCCGTTGATCTTGTTGCCCTTGAAGACCACGTCGCCGGAGCGGGGCCGCAGCAGGCCGGAGATCGTTCGGAGCGTGGTCGATTTCCCCGCGCCGTTGGAGCCGATCAGGGTGACGATCTCGCCCGCGTAGACGGTCAGCGTCAGGTCCTTGACCGCGGCGATGTTGCCGTAGCTGACGTTCAGGCCCTTGAGTTCGAGGATGACGTCCTTGCCCTCGCCGCGGACCTTGCTCGGGCGTGGCTCGTGGTATCGGTGCTCATGTCTTGTTCCGCTTGCCTTCCCGGGTCCCGGTCTTGCCGAGGTAGGCCTCGATCACCGTCTGGTTGCTGCGAATGTCGTCCGGGGTGCCCTCGGCGATCATGGCGCCGCGGTCGAGCACGGTGATCCGCTCGCTGATCTTCATGATCACGCTCATGTCGTGCTCGATGAGCAGGACCGACATGTCCCTCTCGTCGCGGACGCGGTGCACGAAGTCGTTGAAGGTGGCTGACTCCTGCGGGTTCATGCCGGCCGTCGGCTCGTCGAGCAGCAGCACCTTCGGTCGCAGGGCCATGGCCCGGGCGATCTCCAGCCGGCGCTGATCGCCGTAGGACAGGTTGCGGGCCAGCTCACCCTCGGCGTGACCGATGCCCACATATTCGAGCAGCTCGCGGGCTGTGTCGCGGGCCTCCCGCTCCTCGCGGTGCTGGCGGGGCAGCCGGAGGATGGTGGAGGCCACCCCCGCCTTGAGGTGGGGGTGCATCGCCACCATGACGTTCTCCTCGGCCGTCATCAGGTTGAAGAGCCGGATGTTCTGGAACGTCCGGGCCAACCCCATCGCCGCCCGGAGGTGCGGCTTGATCGGGGTGACGTCCCGACCGTTCAGATAGACCGTGCCTTCGGTGGCCTGGTAGAGCCCGGTCAGCACGTTGAAGAACGTCGTCTTCCCGGCGCCGTTGGGGCCGATGAGGCTGACGATCGACTTGGGCGGGATGGAGAACGAGACATCGTCGACCGCGATCAGACCGCCGAACTTGATGGTGATGTGGTCGGCGTACAGAACATTGGCGGTCACCGGGTCGACCGTCGCCGTCGCGGCGGCTCGGTCGGGAGCGGCGGGCCGCGTCGGCGGTGGGGGCATCCGCGCCGCTGTTGGGCGTGCCGCCGAGTTGGGTGGAATCGGGGAGCGACTCGCTCATCGGACGTCCTCTCGCTCGGGCTCCGGTTCATCCAGCACCGGGCTCACCGCGGCTGCCGAAGCCGCGATCATGGCGTCCGCTTCCGCATCGGAGTGCTCGAAGGCTTCGGTCTCGGATTCAGCCTCCAGGCTGTCGGCGCCGAGCGACTCGGCCTCGGTCCGGCTCGGCCGTGTGCATCAAAGCCGCGGTCCGTTGCTCGGGTAT
The DNA here is from genome assembly GCA_963761955.1 of uncultured Actinomycetota bacterium. Taxonomy (GTDB): domain Bacteria; phylum Actinomycetota; class Actinomycetes; order Propionibacteriales; family Propionibacteriaceae; genus Microlunatus. Next base: position 110,376 of record CAVXIY010000001.1, read on the forward strand.
CAGGCCCTCGCGGCGGAACAGCATCATCAGCACCAGGAGCAGGCCGAGGATCAGGTAGTTGTAGCGCGGCAGGCTGGCCGCGAGGTCGGTGCCGAACCAGGAGTCGATCTGGACGCCGATCTGCTTCAGGCCGTTGCTGTTCAGCCAGGCCAGCAGGAAGGCGCCGACGGTGACGCCCCAGACGTTGCCCATGCCGCCCAGCACCACCATCAAGAGCACCAGGACCGACTTGCCGAAGTCGAAGCCTGACGGCGAGACCGCCGTGGTGATCGCCGAAGCATTCGCGACACCGCCGACGCCGCCGAAGAACGCACCGACCGCGTACGCGAGCAGTTTGGTCCGGACCAGCGGAACGCCCATCATGCTGGCGGCCAGCTCGTCCTCGCGGATGGCCAGCCAGGCGCGGCCGAGCCGGCCCTCGCGGATGCGCAGCGAGACGAAGATGCAGATCCCGACGAGGAAGCCGAGAACCAGGATCTTCCAGACGTTCCCGGCGGCGGAGTTGGTCAGCAGCTTGGGCGCGATGCCGGCCGCGCCGAGTGGACCGGTGCCGATCGGGTCGATCGAGGATATGCCCGGGTCGCCGTTGGCGACGTTCCTCCCCGCGATGTCGTTGGAGTTGCGGAAGAACTGGGTGATCACCTCACCGAAGCCGAGCGTGACCAGGGCCAGGTAGTCGCCGCGGAGCCGCAGCGTCGGGGCGCCGATGATGATGCCCAGGACCGCGCACAGCACGCCGGCGATGATGCACACCAACCAGAAGTTGATGTGGGTGCCGGGCGCCCTGGCCGGGACCGGCGAGAGCAGGTGGAAGTTGCAGGTCCAGTTGAAGGGGTACGCCATCAGCCAACCCGCGGTGTAGCCGCCCAGCGCCCAGAAGGCCACATAGCCGAGGTCGAGCAGTCCGGCGTAGCCGACCACCACGTTCAACCCCAGCGCCATGATCGCCCACATCAGGCACTCGTTGATGGTGGCGACGGGCAGCCACGCGATGACCGGCGCCGACACCGCCTTGCACCAGACTGGGCAGGATCGACTGGTAGAGGAGGAACAGGAAGAGGATCACCGCCACATAGCCGATGGGCCAGCGGTGCCGGTAGAGAGTCGCGCGCATGCGGGACGGTTCGAGCGTGGGTTGCCGTTGTCGACATCGTCACACCTTCTCTGTGGTCGGACGGCCGAAGATGCCTTCGGGTTTGAAGACCATCAGCACGATCAGGATGATGAAGACCACCGACTGCGACCAGGTCGAGCCCAGTCCGTACGCGCCGCCCTCGTTGATGGCCTGGATGATGCCGATCGCCAGGCCACCGACCACCGCGCCGGTCAGGTTGCCGATGCCGCCGAGCACGGCGGCGGTGAACGCGATCAGGCCGAGCTGGGTGCCGGTGTCGTAGTAGGTCTGGGTCTGGCAGAGGAAGTACAGCACGCCGGCCGCGCCGGCCAGGGCGCCACCGAGGCCGAACGTGAACGAGATCGTGCCGTTGACGTTGATGCCCATCAGCCGGGCGCCGTCCTGGTCCTGGGCCACCGCCCGCATGGCCTTGCCCATCCTGGTCCTGGAGACGATGTAGGTCATCAGCAGCAGCAGCGGCACGGTCGACCGCGAACACCATCAACAGCTTGTAGATGAACACGCCCTCCACCTGCGGACCACCCCAGATCACCGGCCAGTTCTTCTGGGCCGAGCCGTTGATGTAGTCCTGCTGGGCGATGCCGCGGAAGACGAAGCTCAGGCCGACCGCGGTCATCAGCGGGGCCAGCTTCGGCGCCGAACGGAGCTTCCGGTAGGCGAACCGCTCTGCCGACACGTTGACCAGGGCGCCGAACGCCATGCAGACGACCAGCGCCACCAGCAGCGGCAGGATGCTGGCCGCGCTCAGGTCGCCGACCCCCATCACGGTGACCATCAGCGCCGCGGCCACGATCGTGGCCAGCATGAACAGGTCACCGTGGGCGAAGTTGATCAGCTCGATGATGCCGTAGACCATCGTGTAGCCCAGCGCGACCAGGGCGTACAGCATGCCGTTCTGCAGGCCCACGAGCAGCGACCCGAGGAAACGGTCCGGGTCGGCGACGAGGTTGGCCACGAACCAGATCGACGACCAGCGCCGATGACCACGTAGCCCAGGACCCGCTCCACCGAGCGGGCCGATCCGGACCCTGGCCTTGCGCTTCGTTCCTCCCACCACCAGCGTGGCTGTGGCCATCGGGACGTCCCTTTCGCGAGCGACTCGAGATACGGACCGTGCTCGCGCCCGGCTCGGTACGCGGATGGAGCCTGGAAGAAGCCGCCGGGCCCGGAAGACGCCGGGCCCGGCGGCGATCGTTCACTCGACCGTCTGCGACTTGGCGAAGGTTTCCTTGCCGTCCTTGACGATCTCGATGCGTGAGGTCGCTGCGCGGTGGTGTCCCCGGTGGCCGGGTCGATCTTGATCTCCTTGCCGGTGACCGACTGGTCGGCCGGGATCGTGATGCCCGTCGCCGCTCAGCACAGCGGCGTTCACGCCCTTGCGGGTGCCGTCGGACTTCTGCGATGGCCGCCAGGATCACCTGGATCGCCGCGACGCCGTACAGCGGGTAGCCAGCCCTCCGGGTCCTTGCCGTACTTGGCCTTGTAGGCGTCGAGCAGCTTGACGCCCGCGCCGCCGGCCTTGACGAGCTCGTCCTGGGTGAGGCCGGCGAAGGTCAGGTACATGCCCGCCGACTCCGGCAGCTTCAGCATGTCCGGGTAGCCGGTGAAGCCGTCCGGGGCGATCAGCTTGACGTCGCCGTCGTTGGCACCGAGCACCGCGACCTTGTCCTTGATCAGCTGGCCGCCGTTGTTGTCGTAGATGCCGCCGAGGTAGACCATGTCCGCTCCGGAGGCCTTCACCGCCTGGTAGAGGGCGGTGTAGTTGGGCTGCTTGGCGTCCCAGGACTGCTCGCCGACGATCTCGATGCCCAGCTTCTTGCGCCGAGTCCGCGAACGCCTTGGCCACGCCGAGCCCGTAGGTCTGGTTGTCGTTGAGCACGAAGGCCTTCTTGACCTTGAGGTCGTCGAGCGGCGAACTGGGCCGCACCCTGGCCCTGGTAGTCGTCGGTGGTCACGACCCGCGCGTAGTTGCGGGTGCCGGTCGGGTAGTACTTGTCCGGCTCGCCGGTGTCCCACTTCTTGGTCAGGCCCGGGTTGGTGTTGGCGTGCGACACCATCAGCATCGGGCCGGTGCTGTCCTGGTTGAGCGTCGGCACCTCGATCTTCGCGCAGCCGGAGTTGAAGGTGCCCATCACGGCGACCTCGTTCTCGTTGGCCACGTGGTCGGTCGCGTTCTTCGCGCAGGCCGCGTCGTCCCAGGCGCCCTTCGCGGCCGTCGAGTCGTCGTAGGTCTTGAGCGTGATGTTGTAGTCGCCGGCCTTGCTGCCGATCTGCTCCAGGTAGAGCTGGATCATCTTGTTGGTCGAGTCGGACTGGGTGGCGCTGGCGCCCTGCAGCGGAAGGTCGGTGGAGATGACCAGGTCCTTGCTGACCGCCGCCGCCTCCGCCTCCCGTGTCACCGTTGTTGGCACACGCCGTGAGCGACAGCGCTGCTGCCGCCGCGAGGGCGACCAGGCGGTTGATGGATCGTGCTGGCAAAACTCCTCCTCCATACGCGGTCGAACGCACTGTGCGCAGACCGGGCTACTGTTTCACGGGATCAGTCGGAAGCTCGCTCGTGACATGCTGAACGAGCATCTCCGCCTCCTCGCCCGAAGCCGGCTGGGGTGTAACTCATGCAGCCTGGCGTACGCATATAACCACAGTCTTAAGGAAGCGTTAACGAAAACCCAGAGATTTTATGGGAACGTTGCCTTGACTCTGAGGGCTCAGCCGGTTCCGGAGGCCTCGTCCCTTCGGACACCCGGTTCCTCGAACTGGACGAGAAGTCGCTCGCATCCGGACCGGCCGGCGGCCCGGCGCGCCTCTCGGAGGCCGACGGCCAGATCGGACCACTCGACCGGGTCGATCAGCCCGCCGCACCCGGTTGCGGGGCAGGATCCTCCGTACGTCGAACAGGTCGGCTTCACGAGTGATCGTCACGGTGCGCTCGCGGTGATCGACGCAACCAGATCCCCCTTCTCGGCCAGGGTCTCCCAGAGCTCGACGGCCAGGTCAGGCACTACGCCCGCCGCTCCCCCCTTCAGGGTCACTGACTTACGAGGCACGGGATTCTCCTCTCTCTATATATATTGACGGTCTATCTATTGGCGGTGGGTCAGCGGGCTGCGGCCAGCTGGGGGGACTTGCGGACGACAGCCCGGGTGAACCGGGCGGGGGTGAAGGGGATCAGCACGTCGGGCGTCTCGCCCCGAAGCACCAGCGCGGTCAGGGCCAGCGCCGAACCCGGGCCCAGGGTGATGCCCTGCATGCCGTGCCCGGTGGACACGTACGCGTTGCTCAGTTCCCCGAGCCGGCCGATGATCGGCAGGCCGTCGGGGGTCATCGGGCGGATGCCCGCCCGCGGCGTGATCGTGTCCGATGCCGGCGGAGTCCAGTCGCGAAAGTAGACCGCCGGCCCCCGCAGGATGGCGCCGATCCGGATCTGGTTCAGCTCCTCGTCCAGACCACCGAACTCCATCGTTCCGGCCAGCCGCAGGTTGCGGGTCAGCGGCGTGACCGCGACCTTGGCGTCGGACAGGTTGGTGGAGCTCCGCAGCGGGAACGGGTCGACGTCGATGCTGTAGCCCTTGCCGGGACGCACCGGCAACGGAACTCCCATCAGCCGGGACAGCGGCCCGGTCCAGGCGCCGGCGGCGAGCACGTACGCGTCGGCGGCCACCCGGGCCGGCGGTGATCTCGGTGATCCGGCCGCCCTCGGTCCGACGCCGGCCAGCGGGGCGTTCTCCAGGATGCGGACGCCGCCCTGAACCAACCGGCGGTGCAGCGACCGCATCAACGCGTGCGGATCGACGTGCTGCTCCTGGGAAAGAAGATGCCGCCGTAGACCCGGTCGGACAACAGCGGCTCGTGGTTGCGGACGTCGTCACCGATCAACACCTGCGGGTCGCGGTCGAAGCGTTCGGCGAGATCGAGAAGCTGGCGATGGTGGTCCAGGTTCTCCCGGTCGGTGAAGGCCATCAGCAGCCCGTCGTGCCGGAGCTCGAAGTCGATCCCGTCGGCCCGGTAGTCCTCGTACGCCTCGATCGTGCCCTGGGCCAGGCGGAGGTGCGCCTCGAAACCGGCGCGCTGCATGGGCCCGTTCGAGCTCTTCCACATGCCGAGCATGAACTTGACGAAGCCGAGACTCGGCTCGGGCCGGATGTAGAGCGGGCTGTCGCGATGCAGCATCCACTTCAGCGACTTGCTGATCATGCCGGGCCCGGGACCGGAGCCGACTCGGCCGGGCAGATCCAGCCGGCGTTGACCTCGGCCGCCCCGCGCCCGGTCCGGCGGGCGTCGATCAGGGTGACGTCGGCGCCCTCGCGGTGCAGGTGGTACGCGGTGATCAGGCCGACGGCACCGCCGCCGATGACGACGACGCTGGTCCCCGCCCGGTCATCGCCCGTCGAGCGCGTAGACCTGACCGGTCTGCACGCCCTCCACCGCCTTGACATACGCCTGGCCGACGGCCGCGGCCGAGATCTGGGTGAATCCGGGGAACGACGGGTGGTAGCTGGTGGCCTCCACGAGCACGGTCGGGCTGACGGTGTTGATCCGGATGCCGCGCGGCAACTCGACGGCGGCGGCCATGGTGAAGGCCTCCAGGGCGCCGTTGGCGGCCGAGGAGGCGGCGCCGGTGCGGATCGGTTCCCGGCCCAGAACGCCGGTGGTCAGGGTGAACGAGCCGCCGTCGGCCACGTACGGCGTGCCGATCTGCACGATGTCGATCTGGGCGAGGGTCTTCTTGAGGAGACCGGACAGGAAGTCGTCGTGACCGAGCTCGGCCAGCGGTTTGAACGGCGCGGAGCCGAGCGCGGCGACCACCGCATCCACGGTGCCTACCGAGGCGAAGAGCTGGGCGATCGACTCTGGATCGGTGGCATCGACCGCGTACTCCGACGAACGCGACGCCTGGATCACCTCGTGCCCCCGCTCGGCGAGCGCCTTTACGGCCGTGCCGCCGACCTGCCCGGTGCCGATGACCAGAATCTTCACGATGGTGTCCTTTCGTGTCGTGTGCGTGGTGCCGGGCGGGCAGTCCTGGTTGCTGTGACACAGGTCGATCAGTTCGTTCGCCGTGGCGACCGTGTGGGCCTGCAGCGCGGCCTCGATCCGGTCGAGGTCCCGGTCGACGATCGCCGCGACCAGCGCGCGTGGATGCGGCGGGAGCGTTCCGGGTTGGGTCGGGCCCGCTGATCCTCGGCCAGGCGATCGTCATGTGCGCCTCGACCACCGGCCACAGCTGGGCGAGCAGCACGTTCTCCGAGGCGGACCAGATGGCCCGGTGGAAGGCCAGGTGGGCGTCGTGCCGGCTGACCGGGTCCGGGTCGAAGATCTGGCCTCGAACACCCCCCAGGCGGTGGTCAGCGCTCCATCCGAGCGCCGGTCGGGTCGGCCAGAATCGCCTGGATGGCCATCCGGTCCAGCGCGACGCGCGTCGCGGCCAGATCCCGGAGTGCGGCGGCGTCGAGCTCGGCCACCCGCAGGCCCCGATACGGTTCGAAGGTCAGCAGGCCCTCCCGGCCGAGTTGCCGAGCGCCTCCCGGACCGTGGCCCGGCTGACCTGGAGCGACGCGGCCAGAGCGACCTCGGTCAGCTTCTCGCCCGGCCGCAGCGCGCCGAGCACGATGCCGCGCCGGATCTCGGTGATCACGGCCTCGCGCGGGTGATCGAGGAGACCGGTTCCAACTGGGCTGACTCATGGCCGCCCTAGGCGATTGTCAGACAATCAACTCGCCTGCCCAGGGGCCACCGGCGTCGACAGTGGAGTCGGATCGGTTGGCGGCCGAAGCCAGCGTTCACAGCCGGTCGTACGGGACCGTATGAACTAGGGTGGAGGGGTGACTGCGGCCCCGGAGAGCGTTGACCGAACCGCACTGGCCGTCGGCGCCGCGGCGGCCTCGGTGTGGGGCGACGAGACCGAGATCGCCACCCAGGCGGTGATGCTGGCGGCCAGACGGATCAGCAAGCACTCCGATCCCAAGACCACGGCCCGGCCGGCGTCGGAGCTCGCGGCCGCGGCCGGCGAGACGATCACCCGGCGACGGGCTCGGCGGGACCGAGGTGCTGCGGATCTTCGAGGACATCATCGCCCCGGCGACCCGCGCCCAGGACGATCCGATGAACCTCGCCTACATCCCGGCCGCGCCGACCCGGGCCGCGCTGGCCTTCGACGCCGTGGTCAGCACCTTCAACATCTACGGCGGCGCCTGGGAGGCGGGCGCCGGCGCGATCTTCGCCGAGAACCAGGCGCTGGCCTGGCTGGTGGAGCTGCTCGGCTGGCCGGCGACGGCCGGCGGCTGCTTCGTCTCCGGGGGGACCACGGGAAATCTGTCCGCCCTGGTCGCCGCCCGGCAGACCCTGCGCCGGCGCCGCGGGCGGCATCCGGCCGGGCAGTGGCAGCTGGCCTGCACCGCTCAGGCCCACTCCTCGGTGCAGGCGGCCGCCTCGGTGCTGGACGCCGAGGTGGTCTCGGTGCCGGAGGCGGCTGACGGCCGGCTGACCGGCGAGGCGCTGCGCGCGGCGCTGAGCCGACGCTCCCGACGTGTTCGCCGTGGTGGCGTCGGCCGGCACGACCAATGCCGGAATCGTCGACGACCTCACCTCCGTGGCCGACGTCTGCGAGGAGTTCGGCGTCTGGCTGCACGTCGACGGCGCGTACGGGGGAGCGGCGCTCGCGGCGCCGAGCGTGCGGCCGCTGTTCGCCGGCATCGAGCGCGCGGACAGCTTCATCGTCGACCCGCACAAGTGGCTGTTCGCCCCGTACGACTGCTGCGCCCTGGTCTATCGCCAGCCGGAGCTGGCCCGGGCCGCCCACGCCCAGCACGCCAGCTATCTGGATGCCGTCGATCGGGAGATCTGGAACCCCTGGGATCTGGCCGTCCACCTGTCCCGGCGCTGCCGCGGGCTGCCGTTCTGGTTCAGCCTGGCCGTGCACGGCACCGACCGCTACACCGCCGCCATCGAGCACACGCTGGAGACGGCCCGCGCGGTGGCCGACGGCATCGGCGAAGATCCCGCAGCTGAAGCTGATCCTGCCGCCGACCCTGTCGGTGATCCTCTTCGAACGGCCCGGCTGGAGCGAGAGCGACTACCACGAGTGGTCGTCCGAGTTGTCCCACGAGGGCGTCATCCTCTGCATCCCGACCCGCTGGCAGGGCCGGACGGTGCTCCGCCTCGCGTTCGTCAACCCGGCGACCGACCCCGATCACGTCCTCGAGGTGCTCCGGACCACGACCGGCTAGACGACCGGTCAGCGCGATTCCGGGTGTCAGTAGCCGCGGATAGAGTCGCCATTGTGCCGACCACCAGCCCGCCAACCCGTCCCAAGCTGCTGCTGATCGACGGTCATTCGATCGCGTACCGGGCGTTCTTCGCGCTGCCGGTGGAGAACTTCTCCACCCAGACCGGCCAGCACACCAACGGCGTCTTCGGCTTCACCTCGATGTTGATCAACGTGCTCCGCGACGAGGCGCCGACCCACCTCGCGGTGGCCTTCGACGTGTCCCGGCAGACCTTCCGATCCGAGATCTACGCCGAGTACAAGGCCAACCGCTCCAAGACCCCGGACGAGTTCAAGGGTCAGCTCGACCTGGTCAAGGAGGTGCTCAACGCCCTCAACATCTCCTTCGTGGAGAAGCCGGGGTACGAGGCGGACGACGTGATCGGCACGCTCGCGACCCAGGCCGAGGCGGCGGGCTTCGACGTGCTGATCTGCACCGGCGACCGGGACGCGTTCCAGCTGGTGACCGACAACGTCACCGTGCTCTATCCGCGGAAGGGCGTCTCCGATCTCGCCCGGATGACGCCGGCTGCGGTCGAGGCGAAGTACTTCGCCACCCCCGGCGCGCTATCCGGAGCTGGCGGCCCTGGTGGGGGAGTCCAGCGACAACCTCCCCGGCGTGCCGGGTGTCGGCCCGAAGACCGCGGCCAAGTGGCTGGAGCAGTACGGCGGGCTGGAGAATCTCGCGGCCCACGCCGGGGAGCTGAAGGGCAAGGCGGCCGAGGCGTTCCAGGAGCGGATCGACGACGTGCTCCGCAACCGGCAGATCAATGCCCTGGTCCTCGACCTGGACCTGCCGCTCGGCATCGACGATTTCCTGCGCCGACCGTGGAACCGGGAGGCGACCCACCAGCTCTTCGACGGCCTGGAGTTCCGGGTGCTGCGGGACCGGCTGCTCGAAGCGCTGCCGAACGAGGACGAGGTCAAGACCGAGGGCGGTTTCGAACTCGTCGGGACGGTGCTCGAACCCGGCCAGCTCGAGGCGTGGCTGGCCGAGCACGCGACGGGTGAGCGGACCGGCGTCGACGTCATCGGGCACTGGGGTTCGGGAACCGGTGACATCGTTGCGCTCGCCCTGGCCGCGGGCGACGGGGCGGCGGCGTACGTGGAGGTCACCGAGCTGGACGCGGCGGAGGAGAAGGCGCTCGCCGCCTGGCTGGCCGACCCGGCCAGACACAAGGCCATGCACGACGCGAAGGGTCCGCTGCTGGCGGTCTGGGCGCGGGGCTGGGACCTGAACGGCCTGACCTCCGACACCCAGCTGGCCGCCTATCTCACCCGACCCGACCAGCGGACCTTCGATCTGGCCGACCTGACCATCCGGTATCTCAAGCGTGAATTGAAGGTCGAGGGTGCTCCCGAGCTGACCGACTCCGATCAGCTGTCGCTGGACTTCGGTGACGACGACTCGGGTGCTCAGATGGCGGCCCAGGCGTCGATGGTGCGGGCCAGCGCGGTGATCGACCTGGCCGACGCGCTGGATGTCGAGATCGAGCAACGGAACGGCACCAGCCTGCTGTACGGCGTCGAGTTGCCGCTGCTGCGCACGCTCGCCCGGATGGAGCAGACCGGTGTCGCGGTCGACATCGACCACCTCGAGGCGCTGGAGTCCGAGTTCGGCGCGAAGGTCAATCAGGCGGCCAGCGACGCGTACGGGGTGCTCGGCAAGCAGATCAATCTGGGTTCGCCGAAGCAGTTGCAGGTGGTGCTGTTCGAGGAGCTGGGGATGCCGAAGACCCGGCGGACCCGCACCGGCTACACCACCGACGCCGACGCGCTGCAGGCCCTGTACGTGAAGACCGAGCACCCGTTCCTGGCCCACCTGCTGGTGCACCGGGATGCGATCCGGCTGAAACAGACCGTCGAGGGCCTGCTCAAGTCGGTGGCCGACGACGGCCGGATCCACACCACCTACGTGCAGACCATCGCCGCGACCGGCCGGCTGTCCAGCACCGACCCCAACCTGCAGAACATCCCGATCCGCACCGAGGAGGGTCGCCGGATCCGCGAGGCCTTCGTGGTCGGGCCGGGCTACGACGCGCTGATGTCGGCCGACTACTCCCAGATCGAGATGCGCATCATGGCGCACGCCAGCGAGGACGACAGCCTGATCGAGGCCTTCAAGTCCGGGATGGACTTCCACACCGTCACCGCGTCCCGGGTCTTCGGCGTCGAGCCGACCAAGGTCAGTCCCGGCGAGCGGGCCAAGATCAAGGCGATGAACTACGGGCTGGCGTACGGGCTGAGCGCGTACGGGCTGAGCCAGCAGCTGACCATCGAGGTGTCGGAGGCGAAGGCCTTGATGGATGAGTACTTCGAGCGGTTCGGCGGGGTCCGCGACTACCTGCGGTCACTCGTCGTCGACGCCCGGCGGACGGAGTACACCGAGACCATCCTCGGCCGCCGCCGCTATCTGCCCGACCTGATGAGCGACAACCGGCAGCGGCGGGAGATGGCCGAGCGGATGGCGCTGAACGCGCCGATCCAGGGCTCGGCGGCCGACATCATCAAGGTCGCCATGCTCGACGTCGAGAAGGCGCTGGACGATGCCGGGATGCGGAGCCGGATGTTGCTGCAGGTGCACGACGAACTGGTCTTCGAGATCGGACCCGGGGAGCGGGAGGCGCTGGAGCAGCTGGTCCGGGACAAGATGGGCTTCGCCGTCGAGATGAACGTGCCGCTGGACGTCTCGGTGGGCGTCGGCCGCTCCTGGCACGACGCCGCCCACTGACGCAGCTGCGCGGACGCTGATCCGTCGGCTGGCAGTGCACCGGCGAATTTGACCCTGTTCACGCGCGAGCGATAACCTGGCATGTCGCTGTGGCCTGCGCGACTTCAGACGGAGTAGGTCACGCTCGTACGGGTTCGGATGTTGGTCAGTCTTGCGGTTGTCGTCAGCTGTGGTTGAGCTTCTTCGTGGTGTACGGATCGGGCCGCAGCACACCAGTTACTCATCATCCATCCCGGAGCCCTACTACATGACGTCCTCTCTCGAGGCACCACCTCAGGTCGCAATCGACGATTTCGGCTCGCCCGAAGCATTTCTCGCGGCCATCGACGCAACGATCAAGTATTTCAACGACGGCGATATCGTCACCGGCACCGTGGTCAAGGTCGACCGTGACGAGGTCCTCCTCGATATCGGTTACAAGACCGAAGGTGTCATCCCTTCCAAAGAGCTCTCCATCAAGCACGACGTCGACCCGTTCGATGTGGTCAGCGTCGGCGATGAGATCGAGGCCCTGGTCCAGCAGAAAGAGGACAAGGAAGGTCGGCTGATCCTGTCCAAGAAGCGGGCTCAGTACGAGCGCGCCTGGGGCACGATCGAAAAGATCAAGGAAGAGGACGGCGTCGTCACCGGCAGCGTGATCGAGGTCGTCAAGGGCGGCTTGATCATCGACATCGGCCTGCGCGGCTTCCTGCCCGCATCGCTGGTCGAGATGCGCCGCGTTCGTGATCTTCAGCCCTACGTCGGCATGGAGCTCGAGGCCAAGATCATCGAGCTGGACAAGAACCGCAACAACGTCGTGCTGTCGCGCCGGGCCTGGCTCGAGCAGACGCAGTCCGAGGTGCGGCAGAGCTTCCTCACCCAGCTGCAGGCCGGCCAGATCCGCAAGGGCGTGGTCTCCTCGATCGTCAACTTCGGCGCCTTCGTCGATCTTGGTGGCGTGGACGGCCTGGTGCACGTCTCGGAGCTGTCCTGGAAGCACATCGATCACCCCTCCGAGGTGGTCGAGGTCGGCCAGGAGGTCACGGTCGAGGTGCTGAGCGTCGAGCTGGATCGCGAGCGGGTCTCGCTTGTCGCTCAAGGCGACGCAGGAGGATCCGTGGCAGGCCTTCGCCCGGACCCACCAGATCGGTCAGATCGTGCCCGGCAAGGTCACCAAGCTGGTGCCGTTCGGTGCGTTCGTCCGCGTCGAGGAGGGCATCGAGGGTCTGGTGCACGTCTCCGAGCTGGCCGAGCGCCACGTGGAGATCCCCGAGCAGGTCGTCCAGGTCAACGACGACGTGATGGTCAAGATCATCGACATCGATCTCGAGCGCCGACGGATCTCGCTGTCGCTGAAGCAGGCCAACGAGGGTGTGGATGCCGGAGCCGACGACTTCGACCCGACGCTCTACGGCATGGCGGCGTCCTACGACGACCAGGGCAACTACCTCTACCCCGAGGGCTTCGACCCGGAGACGGGCGAGTGGCTCGAGGGCTACGACGAGCAGCGGCACGCCTGGGAGCAGCAGTACGCCGAGGCGCACGCCCGCTGGGAAGCGCACAAGAAGCAGGTCGAGGACGCCGAGAGCGGCGAGAGCGCGCCGACGGCGGCGCCGACCACGCTACTCGTCCAGCTCCGAGGCGAGCGTCCCGGCGGCCCGACCGCTCCGGAAGGCTCGCTGGCCTCGGACGAGGCACTGCAGAAGCTTCGCGAGAAGCTCACCGGCGGCAGCTGATCTCGAGAGCACGTCAGTCGAGGCCCTCTCGACCGTCTGGACGGCGAGCGGCCTCGCGCTCGTGCGCCGATCAGGCTGCGCAGGCGCCTCCTGCGAGCGCGGGTGCGAGCAGGATCGTAGCCGCTGCGGCATGTGTGAGGGTGGGGCTGACGGGCGGGATCGCCTCGGGCAAGAGCCTGGTGGCTGACGAACTGGCCGCGCGTAGGTGCTGTGGTGATCGACGCCGACGTGCTGGCGCGCGAGGTGGTGGAGCCGGGGACCCCGGGCTGGCCGCGATCGAGGAACGGTTCGGCGACGAGGTGCTGACGCGACGGCCGGCTGGATCGCGCCGCGCTGGGCAAGATCATCTTCTCCGACCCGGAGGCCCGTCGTGATCTTGAGCGGATCGTTCATCCAGCGGTACGCGCCCGCGCAGCCGAGCTGGAGCAAGCCGCGGCCGAGGATGCTATGGTGGTTCACGTCATCCCGCTGCTGGTGGAAACCGGTCAGCAGGACGGATTCGACGTCGTGGTGGTGGTCGATGTTGATCAAGAAACCCAGGTCCGGCGGCTGCTCGACCGCAACGGACTCACCGCCGCCGAGGCCGAGGCCCGGATCGCTGCCCAGGCCAGCCGCGAGGCCCGGCTGGCGGCCGCTGATCATCGTGCTGCACAACGAGGGGAGCGTTACCGAACTGAAAGATCAGATCGCCGACCTGTGGGATGAACTCCTGACCCGTGGCGCGCTCGGATGACATACTCGCAGTGCTCCGGGCTCGTGGCCGCTCATGGTCCTGCGAGACGAAACGCTGTTCAGCGTCGGGCTCACCAGGCCCGACACGTTCAAGGAGGTCAAGCGTTGGAATGCCCACGTTGTCGGGCTGAGCTTCCTGCGGTCGCGCACTTCTGCCACGTCTGTGGGCAGGATCAGCGCTCCTCGGATCTCGCCCGGCGGAAGTCTTTTGCGGCCAAACCCGACGAGCCAGTCGCTTCATTCGCGTTGATCTCCTCGATCATGCCGCGCGGTGCCGGCCAGCGTCCGCAGACGTACCGGATCGCTCTCACCATCGCGCTCGTGGTCGCGCTGCTCGCCGCCATCTTCGGCGCCATGCCGATCGCGGTGCTGGTCGCGGCCTTCGCCATCCCGATCGTCTACATCGTCTACATCTACGACATGAACCTGTGGGAGGACGAACCGATCCCGGTCACCGGTCTGGCGTTCGCGCTGACCGGGGTGCTGACGATCGGCTTCACGATCTTGTGGACCTGCCTCCGCGGTCCGGTGCCGTTCGGCACCCAGACCTACGAGAGTGGCCTCAGCGCGGCGCCCGACGCGTTGGCACGTTCCTGCTCGTCGCCGTCGTGGTGCCGATCGTCGGCGAGGCGATCCGACAGGTCGGGCCCGGTGCTGCTCGCCAGCCGCCCGGAGTTCGACGACCTGATGGACGGCCTGACGTTCGGCGTGGTCAGCGGCGTCTCCTACGCGTGCTTCGACACCATCGTGCGGCACTGGGACCTGATGACCGGAGGCCTGCAGGGCCAGGACCCGGGCCTGTGGGTCTCGTTGATCTTCCTCGAGGGCTTCGTCAAGCCGCTGATCATCGGTACGGCTACGGGCATCGCCTGCGCCGAGTTCTCCGGCCTCGGCCGCGGATATGACGGGTTCACCCCCCGCTACTTCCGCGGGGTGGCCGAGGCCATCCTGGCCAACATCGCCTACCAGGCCGGTACCTACCTGTTCTCCTTCGTCGGCAGTGCGACCCTGGGCGTCATCCTGAGCATCGCCTGGGGCCTGGTCATCCTGGCATCCTGATCCTGCGGGTCCGCAACGTGCTGCATGTCGGTCTGATGGAGGCCGCACTGGAGCGTTCGGCCCGCGACGGCGGCATCGGCCAAGAAGGTGAGCTGCAGTTCTGTGCCCAGTGTGAGATGCCGTTGCTCGACCACGCGGCCTTCTGCAACGCCTGCGGTACCGCCGTCCGCGTGCAGGCCAAGGCCCGCCAAGGCTCCGGCCATGGCCGACCGCGGCCGTCGGCGGAGTCGATCGTGCCCGGGTTCGACAGCCCGGTCGCCGGTGAGGACGACGGACACCGCGGCCGACGGCCGCAGGACCGCCGTCGAGGAGACCCCGCTGGTGCGGTCGAGCAGCCGGAGCCGCCCGACCGGAGCACCGGCGGCGGAGGACGACGCCCGCAACCGGTTCTACGACGACGAGGAGGGCCGGGCATGACCCAGAACCCAGGCCAGTGGGGCCCGCAGGGCGGGTACCCGCCGCAGCAAGGGGCAAGGTCAGGGTGGGTACCCGCCGCAGCAGGCAGGCGGATACCCGCCGCAGCAGGGTCAGGGTGGATACCCGCCGCAACAGGCCAGGGCGGCTACCCGCCGCAGCAGCCGCCACCCGGATACCCCAGCCGGCCCCCGGCGGATACAACCCGCAGGGCGCGTACCCCCCGCAGGGTGGCCAGCCGGGCTACCCGCCGCAGGGCGGCGGTTACGGCCGCAGGGTCCTGCTGGTGGCGGCTTCCCGCCCCAGGGCGGCCCGCCGGCCAAGAAGAGCCCCGGTCTGATCATCGGCATCGTCGTCGCGGCTGTGGTGCTGCTGGCCGCCATTGGCGGCATCATCATGGTGCTGAACCGGGGCGGTGGGAGGCCGGCCGGTGTCGATCACGCCGAGCGAGCCGGTGCCGCCCACCGAGCAGCCGACGACAGCCCACGGACGAGCCGACGACACTGAACCCAGGACCAAGCAGCCCACGCAACCCACTCGACGACGACGCTCGCAGCCGCCCAGCGGTAACTCAGTCGACCTGGGCAAGAGGATCACGCTGACCCCGGCCAGCGGATGGGAGGTGCAGAAGACCGGCAACGGCGTAGCCCAGCTGCAACGGCAAGGATATCTTCCTCGGTCAGGTCATCCAGGCCGAGCCGGCACCAACCCCGGTCAGCTGTGCGACGCCTGGCACCGGAAGGTGGCAGAGGGCACCTCGAACGGCAAGTTCCGGAGCCGAAGGGCGTCGACCTCGGTACCCAGAAACTCAAGGGAGCCACCTGCCCGGCCCAGACCACGGTGAGCAACGGCCAGGGCTCGGCAACGTCACGCTGTTCTCAGTCGTGTCGGTCCGGCAAGCGACGGCGTGACGGTGATCGGCAGCGTGTCGTTTACCGAGGGCGGCGACTGACCAGCTGGGCAAGGACTTCGGCGCCATGGTGAACTCCATGCTGCAGGGCCAGGCCGGCGGTTAGGGCTGAGAATCCCCGCTAGGTCGCGAGGAGCGGCTTCGGTGACGCGCCTCGCGACAGTGTTTCCGGGCGAGGCGACCAGCGGCGAAGTAGCATCTGTCAGACCACGCTCATAGGCTCGGGTCATGGTGCGTCCGATCTCAGACCTGCAGCGAACTGTGGCCCCGTTCAAGGTGGAGAGCGACTTCTCACCATCCGGTGACCAGCCCACGGCCATCGCCGAGCTCGAGCAGCGGATCAGGCGGCGAACAGGACGTGGTCCTGCTCGGCGCAACGGGGACAGGCAAGACCGCGACGGTGGCGTGGCTGGCGGAACGGCTGCAGCGCCCGGTCCTGGTCATGCAGCCCAACAAGACGCTGGCCGCGCAGTTCGCCAACGAGCTGCGGCAGTTCTTCCCACGCAACGCGGTCGAGTACTTCGTGTCGTACTACGACTACTACCAACCCGAGGCATACGTGCCGCAGACCGACACCTACATCGAGAAGGACTCCTCGCTCAACGAGGAGGTCGAGCGGCTCCGGCACTCGGCGACCAACTCACTGCTGACCAGGCGCGACGTCATCGTCGTTGCCACCGTCTCGGCGATCTACGGCCTCGGCACACCCCAGGAGTACGTCGGCCGGATGGTGCGGCTGCGGGTCGGCGACGAGGTGGAGCGCGATGCCCTGCTGCGCCGGCTGGTCGGCATTCAGTACGCCCGCAACGATCTCGCCGGCAGCCGCGGCACCTTCCGCGTACGCGGAGACACTCTCGAGGTCTTCCCGATGTATGAGGAGCTGGCCGTCCGCGTCGAGTTCTTCGGCGACGAGATCGAGAAGCTGAGCACCCTGCACCCCTTGACCGGCGAGGTGGTGACGGAGGACCGGAGATCTACCTGTTCCCGGCAAGCCACTACGTCGCCGGTCCGGAACGGATGGATCGGGCCATCGGCGGGATCGAGGCCGAGCTTGGCGAGCGGTTGGCCGAGCTGGAGCGTCAGCACAAGTTGCTCGAGGCCCAGCGGCTGCGGATGCGGACCAGCTACGACATCGAGATGATGCGGCAGATCGGCACCTGCTCCGGCATCGAGAACTACTCGCGGCACATCGACGGCCGCGGGCCGGGCACTCCGCCGAACTGCCTGCTGGACTACTTCCCCGAGGACTTCCTGCTGGTGATCGACGAGTCGCACGTCACCGTGCCGCAGATCGGCGGGATGTACGAGGGCGACATGTCCCGCAAGCGCACCCTGGTCGACCACGGCTTCCGGCTGCCCAGCGCGATGGACAACCGGCCGCTCCGCTTCGAGGAGTTCATCGAGCGGATCGGCCAGACCATCTACCTCTCGGCCACCCCGGGCAACTACGAGCTGGCCAGGTCGCGCGGCTTCGTCGAACAACTGATCCGGCCGACCGGCCTGGTCGACCCGCAGGTGATCGTCAAGCCCACCCAGGGCAGATCGACGACCTGATGGGGGAGATCCGGCTGCGCACCGACCGCAACGAACGGGTTCTGGTCACCACGCTGACCAAGAAGATGGCGGAGGACCTCACCGACTACCTGCTGGAGAACGGCATTCGCACCCGGTACCTGCACTCCGAGGTGGACACGCTGCAGCGGGTGCAGCTGCTTCGCGAGCTGCGGATGGGGGAGTACGACGTACTGGTGGGCATCAACCTGCTGCGGGAGGGTCTTGACCTGCCCGAGGTGTCGCTGGTGGCCATCCTCGACGCCGACAAGGAAGGCTTCCTGCGCAGCGAGAAGAGCCTGATCCAGACCATCGGCCGGGCTGCCCGCAACGTGTCCGGCGAGGTGCACATGTACGCCGACTCCGTCACCGACTCGATGGCGGCCGCGATCGACGAGACCAACCGGCGCCGGGACAAGCAGGTCGCATACAACCTCGCGAATGGGATCGATCCGCAGCCCATCCGCAAGAAGATCGCCGACATCACCGACATGCTGGCCCGGGAGGACGCCGACACCGACGAGCTGTTCGGTGGGCGGCATCGCGGCCGGGGGCAGGTCGCCGGTGCCGGCCTCGGGGCCAAGAACGGCGGCGCACGTCGCGGGGTTCGCCGGAATGCCCGCCGGAGACCTGGCCGACCTGGTGCAGCAGCTCACCGACCAGATGCACGCGGCCGCCGCCGACCTGCAGTTCGAGCTGGCCGCCCGGCTGCGTGACGAGATCTCCGACCTGAAGAAGGAGCTGCGCCAGATGGTCGAGGCCACCCGCTGAGCCCGGCCGAGTCCGGAGCCGCAGGTTCGTGCTCGGTCACCCTGTCATACTTGCCGGTGGAGGGGAGTATTCCCTCGCGGCGGCATCGTCATCACGGATTGTCCACGCACCGACATGCTCGGTGGCTGGCACCCCGGTGCCCCGGCTGGCCTGGCTGGCGGAAGAGACCTCCGAGACCGCGTCGCTGACCGTGTTGCTGAACTCGTCTCGGAAGGACCCCGCCTATGGATGTCCACCTCTACGCCTGGATCATCACCGTCGGGGTGATGGTGCGATCCTGGCCTTCGACATCTTCATCATCGGCCGCCGACCCCACGAGCCGTCGATGCGCGAGGCCGGGGCGGCCATCGGCATCTTCGTCGGCCTGGCCATGGTCTTCGGCTTGGCCATCTGGGTATTCCGGTCCGCGCTACGCGGGCGAGTTCTTCGCCGGCTGGCTGACCGAGTACAGCCTGTCGGTCGACAACCTGTTCATCTTCCTGATCATCATGAGCAGCCTCAAGGTGCCCGGAAGCTGCAGCAGTTCGCGCTGCTGGTGGGCATCGTCCTGGCGCTGATCTTCCGTGGCATCTTCATCGCTGTCGGTGCCGCGGCGATCACCCGTTCAGCTGGGTCTTCTTCCTGTTCGGCGCGTTCTTGATCTACACCGCGGTCAAGCTGGTGATCGACTATCGCCGGCACGACGAACAGAGGAGGAGGCGCCGGACAACGCTGTGCTGCGATTGGTCCGGCGGCGCTTCCCGCCACCGAGGACTTCCAGGGCACCAAGCTGACGTGATCGAGAACGGCAAGCGGCTGATCACGCCGATGCTGATCGTGATCATCGCGCTCGGCAGCACCGACCTGCTCTTCGCGCTGGACTCGATCCCGGCGATCTACGGGCTGACCCAGGAGCCGTACCTGGTCTTCACGGCCAACGTCTTCGCGCTGATGGGCCTGCGCCAGCTGTACTTCCTGCTCGGCGGCCTGCTGAAGCGGCTGGTCTACCTGTCGCTGGGCCTGTCGGTGATCCTGGCCTTCATCGGGGTCAAGCTGGTCTTCCACGCGCTGCACGAGTACCACCTGGACGACTGGGCCCCGTTCGGCCTGGAGATCCCGATCTGGCTGTCGCTGACCGTGATCATCGGCACGCTGACCATCACCACGGTGGCCAGCCTGATCAAGTCCGCACGACGAGGACACGGCCGCCGCCCGCGACGCGGAGACCCCGACGCGCGCGAGAGGCTGAGGAGGCGTCGAGCGGCGCCGACGGCTCGTAGCGACGGTGACCGTCTCGGCGCGCTAGGCGGCTGCGGTCACGGCGGCCGGGGCCGGCTCGATCGCCGGAGACCAGTTCCGCCACGTCGGTGGTGAGCACGACCTTGATCGCCTCCAGCACGTCGGCCGGGACCTCGTCGAGGTCAGGCTCGTTGCGCTTGGGCAGGAACACCGTGGTCAGGCCCGCCCGCTGGGCGGCGAGCAGCTTCTGCTTGGCCCCACCGATCGGCAGCACCCGGCCGTTCAGGGTGACCTCGCCGGTCATCCCGACGTCGGAGCGGACCGGGCGGCCCAGCGCCATCGAGGTCAGGGCGGTCACCATGGTGACGCCCGCGGACGGCCCGTCCTTGGGCACGGCTCCGGCCGGCACGTGGATGTGGATGTGCCGGTCCAGCACCGCCGGGTCGTCGATGCCGAGCTCGGCGGCGTGGGCGCGGACGTAGGACAGGGCGATCTGCGCCGACTCCTTCATCACGTCACCGAACTGCCCGGTCAGCGTCAACGTCCCGCTGGCTTCCCGCCCTGGCCCCCTTCCCGTCCTGAGCCTGTCGAACGACCATCGACCGCACTGGCCTCGATGAAGAGCACGTCACCACCCAGACCGGTGACGGCGAGGCCGGTGGCGACACCGGGAACGGAGGTGCGCTCGTGGGCGTCCGGGGTGAACCGAGGCCGACCGAGATAGTCACGCAGGTTGCCCGCGTCGATCACAAGTCTGCTCGGCGTCGGTGCGGACCAGCTTCGTCACAGCCTTGCGCAACGCCTTGGCCAGCAGCCGTTCCAGCTGCCGAACGCCGGGCTCTCGGGTGTAGTTTGCGGCGATCTCCCGAATCGCGTCTTCGGTGATGCCGACCTCATCCGAGGTCAACGCCGCGCGCTCGAGCTGCCGGGGAAGCAGGAAGTCGCGGCCGATCGCGATCTTGTCGT
>CAVXIY010000002.1:0-30597 GCA_963761955.1 uncultured Actinomycetota bacterium
TGACACGACAAAGCCGGCGGCGGCGACCCCCCGACCACAGCACAGCTCGTGATCGTTCGCGGGCGAGTACGTGTCGCGGGAAGCGGAGGAGACGCCCAACCGTCGAGGCGATCAGTGCCGGGTTCAAGAAGGAGTCTGGACCGGGAGACGATCGTCCATGCCGCCTTGGGGTTCATCGACCGGCACGGAGCCCAGGGCTTGACGATGCGCGGACTCGGTCAGGATCTCGGCGTCGAGGCGATGGCGTTGTACCGGTACGTCACCGGCCGCGAAGACCTCCTGGAAGCGGTCGTGAAGATGCTGCTCGAGGGTCTCCATCAGGACCTGGACGAGCAGCTTTCCGAAACCTGGCAGGGATATCTGCAGACCCTGGCCCACGCGGTGCGGCGTATCGCCGTGGAACACCCGGCGGCATTTCCGCTGGTCGCGACCCGTCACCCGGCCGCGCCGTGGTTGCGGCCCCCGCTCCGAAGCCTGGAACTGGTCGAAGACTTCCTGTCCACCTTGTCCCAACACGGCTTCACCGACGAGCAGGTGGTCGATGCCTATCGCTCCTTCACCAGCTTCCTGCTCGGACAGCTACTCCTCGAATCGGCCATGCGCGGAGCAGAGACCTCGCCGGTCGACGTACCCCTCGATGAAGGAGACGCGCAGATCCCCAACGAGGACGGTCAGGTCGACCTGAGAGCAACCCCAACGTCGCTCGGCTGCGCCCGCTGCTCAGCGAGGATCGGAGCCGGAGGAATTCGAGATGACCCTGGAGACATTGCTGGATCGTCTGGAGCTCAGCCTCTCCCAGTAAGACCCGTGCCTCGCCCTGAAACGGGGACGGCGGCTCATCGGGAGTCCGCGTTTGCCGTCGCGTGCGGGCAGACCTGGCCCGTACCGGCGGATCGCGGCCAGGTTTCCCCGCACCTGACGGGAAACCGTCAGCATGTCGGCGCGACGGCCACCGCGACTGCTGCCTATTTCAGCCGGTCGTCCTGAGACGACCAGGCGGGAGGTTCGCTGCCGGAGAGGAGCTCGAGCACCTCACCCAGGGTTCGTTGCGACGGCGTCGACTCCGGTAGTGGCAGGTGCGCACGGACCTCGTACCGGTTCCGCCGACCCTCCTTGGATTTGACGATGTAGCCCGATTCGGACAGGTCGCTGACGATGCCGTACGCCCGCCGCTCGGTGATCCCCAGGTCCGCAGCCACGTCGCGCAGCCGAGCACCAGGATCCCGAGCGATACACAACAGAGCACGTCCATGGTTGCTCAAGAAGGTCCAGCTCAACACAGATCCGACTGTAGCATTTAGATACTAGAAATGTATTGCCTGTATTCAATTTCCAAAGTAGGGTGGCAGTGAAGACTTCTGCTGATCCGTCCGGAATGGCGGCTCGGCCGCCTTCAGCCCTCTCGGGCTTCAACAGAATCGACATCATGAAGACCTATGTCCCGATCATGGTCGCCATCGTCGTGGCAGCTGCCGATCGTCGTGCCCGCGGTCAAGATCATCAACATGACCAGCAGGCCGGCACCGATCATGATTCACACCTCGCTTCCGCGGGCAACCCATACCGTCGCGATGAGCCAGATCGCCAACCTCAACCGTCAACTGGTCGATCACCGCGCGACACCGATCACCGCTGCCCAACTCAAGCTGGGCGAATCGAAGGTCCTGCCGTACGGCGATAGCGGGCTTCCCGGGACCGCGGTGCTGCACAGCCTGTGCTGGGACGGACCGCCGGAGTTTCCCTGCATTCACGGGCACTTCACCGACGGCACCCGGCACGGATCCCTTGTGGTCGACCTGCCGACCAAGGGTCTGAAGGAGATCCGGCGCCGACTGGCCGCCTAGCCGCGCACGCACCAGACTCGGGCTCAGCAAGCGAAGCTACTCGAACTGGAAGAAGTTGACCAAGCCGAACGTAGGCAAGGAAGGGTGTGACATGTCCGCCACAGTGCCTGACTGCTCGTGTCCAGACGGCGTCGAGATCGGCGGCCAGCTGACCGGTCCGGAGTGTCGCGCGTGGATCAGCGAGCGCAGCGAGGGAAGGCTGGGTCACCAAACCGGTCGCGGTCGCAGAACCGTCGTGGTCAACTACGCGGTCACCGACGACCAGGTCGTCCTCAGGCTCCCCGAGTACAACGAGATCTGCCAGTATGCGCTGGGGCGACTGGTCACGTTGAACGTGAGCGGAACGTGCAGCAACACCTGGTTGCGCACCGAGGTGGCCGTCACCGGGGTGGGCCACTTTCCGGAGGAGCGACGCCGACCTTCCGGACACCGTCGATCTTGCCGAGCACTGGCCGGCCGGCATGGCGACGCACATCATGTGCCTCGACCTCAGCGACATCGAGGGTTCGGCCAGAGCATCGCCGAAACCGGCTGAGAACGGTCGCAGACTCGACCGACCGATAGGTCGATCACCGGGGCGTGCGCCGACATCGCCGTGCTCCCGGGCCAGAGTCGCAAGGCCACTAGATGACGGAGCCCCCATGCCAGCACCATCGTCGAACAGGCCCGCCCGGATCCCGGCGGGGCTCTCGCATCCTTGGCGCTCATCACCCCCGCCGCCTCCGCCGCTGCCGACGTCCTCATCTCAGGGCACCGCGGCACCAGGATCGGTGCACCCGAGAACACCATGTCCGCGTTCGCCTACGCCAAGCGCAACGGCGCCGACATCATCGAGTTCGACGTCCGCTGGACCAAGGACCAACGCAAGTACGTGCTGCACGACAATCGGCTGGAGCGCACCACGAACGGCACCGGCCGACTCGAGAGCCACACAGCCCGCTACATCCGCAGCTTGAAGGTCGACGGTGGCGAGCGGGTCCCGTCGTTCACCGAGATCACCGCCTACGCGAAGAAGAAGAAGCTGACCATCAATCCAGAGGTGAAGACCGCTACCGGGAAGCCGTTCACCAAGGCGCAGGCGAAAAGCTACGTCGGGATCATCTACCTGCACAGCATGGAGAAGAAGACCGTCGTCTCCTCGACCAACCCCGTGGTCCTGAACCTGATCAAGAAATATGACACCAAGAAGGCGATGCGCTACTCGCTGATCCAGATTGCTGGCCAGCCGTTGCACTCGGTTTCCGACGTGGCGGCCATGGGCTCGGTATACATGCCTGTCTATTGGGACCTCACACCTGAATATGTCCGCGCCCTCCACGATGCCGGGGTGCAGGCTTGGGCGTGGCCGATCCGTAACGACACCGACCGCGATGCGGCATTGGCGCTCGGGGTTGACGTGCTCGTTGTCGACGACCCGTCCGCGGGCGGGAGCTGATCCGATGATCACGATCTGCGGGGCACGTCGACCAGTCCGATGACCCTCTCCCGCGATCCGCGCAACGCTTGGTCATCGGCGCCGGCCTCGTTCCAGTATCCGGTTGCCGAAGCCCTTCCTCTCGTCGATCGTGAGGCGGAGGTGGCACGGGACCTAGGGCCCCCGAGCTGGTGACCTCTGGTGATGACTGCCGGGGACCAAAGCCTCCGACCTTCGTGACCTTAGGCGGTGTCAGTCGGAGGTGATCAACGACATGGTGGAGGCAGCACATCAGTACGGGGGCTAGAGCAGGGAGCATGCCATGCCAGCCCCTTCGTCGAACCGTACATCACTGTCGCGGTGGATGTACTCGACCGCTCGTTCACTCACGGCAACACAGCCCGACCGCCGTCAGCCTGCGCTCCCGGCACGAACCGAAGACTGCTCGCAGGCTCGTGGTGGTGTGCGTCGATGACAAGCCGGGTCGACCGAGCCTTGCGCTGGGCGTTCGACGAGGCGGTGATGCGCGGCGGTGAACTGGAGGTGATCCAGGTCATCAATCCGGATGCGTCCTGCACCGAGATGTCCAGCCAGCAACAACATCTGAGTGAGATGCTCGCGGACTGGCGCTCCGACTATCCCGGCCTCGCGGTCCGGATCGACGTGACCCGGGGCGACCCGACTCGCTGCTGATCGAAGCGTCGGCCGATGCGGCGGTGGTCGTGACCGAACACTGCCATACCGCGGACTTCCTGTCGTCGATCACGAGCACTCAGACCCAGGTTCGCGCTGGGGTCGACCGGGTCACCGATGGCGTTCAACTGGTCGCGGTCTAGCTCGCTGTTCGTCAGGTCCCCTGGCCGATCCTGTGGATCAGGCTGTTCGTGATCTCACCCGTGGCTACGTGCGCGCCCTACACGATCTCAGCGTCCCTGCCCTGGCCGTGCCCGATCGATAACGACGACGACCGCACATTCTGACAAACGTCGGCAACCTGGGTGTTCAGCGCGGTCTACGGGACTTACTCGCCGCTGTCGCGACGCACGGTGGATCCGAGGACGGCAGCTTGGGTGCGACGTTGCATTCCGAGTTTGAGCAGGATCGAGGTCACGTGGTTCTTCACCGTCTTCTCGGCCAGGGACAGCTGTTCGCCGATCTCCCGATTGGTGCAGCCGTCGGCGATCAGGTCGAGGATGCCCCGTTCGCGGGGGGTGAGGCCGGCGATCCGTGGGTCGTCCAGCTTGGGCTGTCGTAGCCGATCCATCAGTTTCTGGGTGATGGTCGGATCGAGCAGGGACCGGCCCTGGGCCACCTGCCGAATGTCTTCGAGCAGGCTCGCTCCGATGATCTCCTTCAGCAGGTAGCCGGACGCGCCGGCCATGACCGAGGCGTACAGCGCCTCGTCGTCGTCGTAGGAGGTCAGGATCAGGCAGCGGATCGCGGGCAGCTTCGATCGGATGTCCCGGCAGACGTCGATGCCGTTGCCGTCCGGCAGCCGCGCGTCGAGCAGGGCGACGTCGGGCAAGGCCGCCGGGATCCGCCGTCAAGGCTTGCCCGGCTGTGGCGGCCTCGCCGACCACGACCATGTCGTCGGCCGTGCCGAGCAGGTCGATCAGACCCCGTCGGACCAACTCGTGGTCGTCCAGGATGAAGATCCGGGTCGGCGGGTTTTCTACCCGATCGGGATCGCCCATTGCAATCGAAGTCCTTTCTCGTCACCCTCGTCGATCGTGAGGCGCCCGCCGCGAGCCTCGGCGCGGCTCCGCAGATTGGCCAGGCCGCTGCGTCGGCTGATCTCGCCCATGCCGACTCCGTCGTCGGCGATGCTGATGGTCAGCGCCGAGGCTTCGGCGGCAACCCGAACCTCGACGGTCGTCGCTCCCGCGTGCCGGGACACGTTGGTCAGCGACTCGCGAAGGACCGCCTCGACGTCGCCGACCATGGCGTCGTCGGCCACCGTGTCCAGCGGCCCGGACAGGTTGACTTCCGGCCGGAAACCCAACGACGGGCGTCATCTGGTCGACGATCGACGCCACCGTTCGGCGGAGCGACGTCGCGGTCGACGGACTGTCGGTCAGCCCGAAGATGGTGGTGCGGATCTGCCGGATCGTGCCGTTCAGCTCGCCGATCGTCCGCGCCAGCCCCTCGCGGATCAGTGGCTCGGTCGTCGTCTGCGGCCAGGCTCTGGGCCGTCAGCCCGGCGGCGAACAGGCGTTGAATCACATGGTCATGCAGATCGCGGGCGATCCGATCCCGGTTCTCCAGCGCCGCCAGGCGTTCCCGGTTGGCCCGCGCGTCCGTCAGTTCCAGGGCCAGCGCCGCCTGTTCGGCGAAGGCCTCGGCCATTTCGAGGTCGGCCTGGGTGAACGAGGTCTGCGCGGTGAGGCGACCCACCACGATGGCGCCGCGGGTCTCTCCAGCCCCCGTCAGCGGCACCGCCATGATCGGACCGACCGGAACGAAGTCGCCGAAGTCCACATAACGAAGTCCGGCATTCTCGCCGTAGTCGATCATCACCCCGTGGCCGGCTTCCATGACCAGCCAGGCGGCGCTGTCCTCGGTGGGGAAGCGAAAACCCAACAGGTCCTCTTTGTCCACGCCGGCCGCGACCGTGACCTCCAGCCGGCCGGCATCGTCCGCGCAGGGCAGCACCAGCATCACGATGTCGGCCGACGCGAGGCGTTTGACACTGTCGGCGAGACGCTCCAGCACGGCGAGCTCGTCGCCGGTCGCCGACATCAGATGTCGACTGATCTTCCCCGATGCTCGCAGCCACTCCTGCCGGCGCCTGGACTCGTCATACAGCCGGGCATTCTCGATGGCGATGCCGGCGGTTGCGGCCAGTGATTCCACCAGTTCTTCATCCTCGGCGGTGAATGCGGCTCCGTCGAGACGGTCGGTGAGATAGAGATTTCCGAAGACCGAGGCGTGAGAGCGGACCGAGACCCCGAGGAACGTGGTCATCGGCGGATGGCCTTCGGGGAATCCAGACGAACGAGGATCATCGGAGATGGTCCGAAGTCGGATCGGTGTTTGATCTTTGATCAGCGCACCGAGAACGCCGCGGTTCTTCGGCAGTCGTCCAATGGCCGCTACCGTCGCGGCGTCCATGCCGGCATGGACGAACTGCTCGAGGACCCCGTCCGGGCCGATCACCGCGAGTGCGGCGTACCTCGCTCCGGCAACGGCCCGAGCCGCCTCGACGACGCGCCGCAGCACGACGGGCAAGGAGAGTTCACCGACGATGGAGCGGTTGGCCGAGAGGAGAGTTCTGACCCGCTCCTGGGAGGTGATGATCTCCGACGCCCGATCGATGAGCTGGCCCATGAGCCGTTCGATCGACAAATAGGGCGAGTCGGACAGATCCGAGGCTCGCTCAGAACTCGGTGCCGGAAGATCGGGAGTTTCCATGTGGTGACAGGCTAGGTCCACATCTGGTATGAGGCCATAGCGCGCTTTCTGTGCGGCAAATCATTCAGCCCGAGTCTGGCGAGACTTTAACATGTGGATGTACGACCGCCAAACGACGAGTCGACGAAGAATCGGTCGGCTTTTGGAGGATCCGGATTGCCGCCGGGCGAAATCGGCGAAGGAGATGGCGATTCTCGGCTCGGCCGCGAGCCTGCAGGGATTCTGTCGGCATCGTGGACCCCGCACGACCTAAGAATTGAAGGCCATCCGGGCTCCTCGACCTTCGAAAGACCATTCCCCATTGCCGTTCGACCCTGTGATGATCGATTTCATGCAAGCATCGTCGAGGCGCCGGCGGCCGGCCGATTCGGGCGAGCGGTCGACCGGCTGCCGCCCACGTCGTACTTCGTGGTCAGCGCGATCTTTCACTATCTCGGCCCGTCCCTGGCGGTATTGCTGTTCGTCCACGTCGAAGCGCTCGGCGTCGCCTGGCTGCGGATCGCCTCGGCGGCGGTCGTCTTCGCGATCTGGCGCCGGCCGTGGCGGATCTGGCTCGGTGCGTCGAGCGGCCCAACGTCTGGTGTTCGTCGGGCTGGGTGCTGTGCTGGCGCTGATGAATTCGCTGTTCTACCTGGCGGTGGAGCGGCTTCCGCTCTCCACGGTCGGAGCGGTGGAGTTTCTCGGGATCGTCATGCTGGCCGCGCTCGGTGCCCGCACCCGGCGCAACATCGCGGCGCTGATGATCGCGGTCACCGGAGTCGCGGTGTTGACGAACGTCCGACTGTCGGGTGAGCCGTGGGGATTCGTGTTCGCCTTCGCCAATTGCCTGTGCTTCGTCGCGTACGTGATCCTGGGCCATCGGATCGCGAGCACGGCTGGTCCGACGCGAGCAGGCGTCAAGCCTGCCCGCGTCTCGATGAGCGGCATCGACCAGTTGGGGCTCTCGATGCTGATCGCCGCGGTGGTCGCGACGCCGTTCACCGTCGGGAGCCGCCGCGCCGGCCTTCACCCATCCCGCCTGGCTGGCCTGGGGGATCGGCGTCGGCATCTGCTCGTCGGTCATCCCGTACGTGACGGATCAGTTGGCGATGGCCCGGCTGCCCCGGGCCACCTTCGCCCTGATGCTGTCCCTGCTGCCGGCCGTGGCGACCATCATCGGTTTGCTCGTGCTCCGGCAGGTGCCGACCGTGTTCGACATCTCGGCGTAGCGCTGGTGATCGCCGGGGTGGCGCTGCACCACGACTGACCCGCTCGCGCCGCCGGCTCTACCCGTCCACGCTCACGCCCCACTTTTCGCTCACGCCCACCTACTGAGGGTGCGCGAGCAGAAAGGTGGGGCGTCAGGAATCGGAGTCGACGGGCAGGGCGCGGGGCGGGACCGGGCTGGAGACGACGATCGAGGAGATGGTCTGGCCGTGGACCAGGAACCGGTCCAGCGTCTGCTCGAGATCCTCGATGGCCCGGGCGTGGATCTTGATCAGGAAGCAGTCCTCGCCGGTGATGCGGTGACACTCGGTGACCTGGGGGAGTTCGGCGGCCAGCGCGGCGATCCTCGGGAGTTGGCCGGCGGTCGGCCGAACCCGCACGTACGCCGCAACCGGGAGGCCGAGGGCAGCCGGGTCGACCTCCATCCGGAAGCCGACGATGATCTTGTCCCGCTGCATCCGCTGGATGCGTTCGGCGACGGCCGGGGCGGACATGCCGACTCGGCGGGCCAGGGCTGACATGGACACCCGGGGGTCGGCATGCAACTCGGTCAGCAGCCGACGGTTGACGGCATCGAGCGGTTCATCGGCCATGACCGAAAGCCTATCCCGTAATTCACCTCGATATCTAAGGCGATGCGCGTAGATGAGCTTCGAACACCGGATCAGCGGGCGGCGGCGATCGAGTCGAGCATCTCGTCGAGTCGCCGATCCTGAACGGCGAGTCGATGAGTACGGCGAGCCGGCTCAGGCTTCGGCTCTTCTCGTCCGCCGTCGAGGCCGGCGACAGGTAGCGGACGATCGCGGACTCCCAGAAGTGGCCGAACTGGGCGATCACCATCGTGAAGGTCCCGCGGCCGCGGATTCGGGCCGGCCCGCCGGCGTCGAGGTAGGCCCGGTACAACTCGGCCACCCGTCGCTGATCGCCGGCACCGAAGTCGACCAGGAACATCGGGATCTCCTGCGCCGGATCCTCGAGGCCGCAGTTCTCCCAGTCGATGACGCAGACGCCCGACGCGGCGGTCGGCAGGATGTTGTCCGCCCACAGATCGCGATGGCAGGTCTGCAGTTCGGTCGGCGCCTCCATCAGCGCCTCCAGCCGGAGCAGGTGCGGGATCTCCGCGGCCAGCGCCTCGGCGAACGGGGCCTCCGCCGCCCGGGAAGCGTGCAGGAGTTCGGCCCACCGGTCGCCCGACCGGATCGGTGAACCAGGGGTGGAGCGGCCGGCCGCGGCGAAGGGAATCCGGTGGATGGCGGCCACCGTCGCCCCGATCAAGGCGGGGTCCAGGCCGGTGTCCATCGGCAGCAGGTCGACCCACTCGTACGCCCGGACCTGGGCGCCGTCGACCTCGAGCAGCACGTCACCGGTGGTGGTTCGGACCGGTCGAGGCATCGGCACCGTCCCCGCCGCGAGAACGGCCTCCTGGTAGGCGACGTCGGCCGCGGCCTCGGCTGGCGTCTGGCGGATGAGCAGTTCCTTGACCGCCAGGGCCCGTCGGCGGTGTCGAGCCGCCACACCCGACCCTGCTCGCCGCGGGCCACCATCACCAGGTCACCGACGAGGGAGAGCCGACCCGCGAAGGCACCCGCGATGGTCGCCGCATGGTCGGCCAACATCGTCGCAGCATGCCCCGACGGTCCACCGCGGCTCGATCAGCGGCGACCGAGCCGCCGCTCGCCCGAGGCTCCGCGCTCGTAGGCCAACCCGTAGTACGCGTAGATCTCCGGCTCGGCCTCCGACTCGAGCTGCCCGTCGACGGCGATCGCCGGCGCCGACTTCGCGAGCTTCTTGTCGACCTCGACCCGGAGATGTTTCGGCGCGACCCCGGCCCCGGCCAAGGGCACGAACACGAGGCGGCCGCCGCCGGGAAAGCCGATCTTGACCGTGGCGAAGGCCGCCGTGTCGGACGAGGTGTCGTAGTAGAGGCCCTCGAGGACTCCGATCTTGGATCCCTCGCGATCGACCACGCTCAGACCGAGCCAATCGCGAATATCGTCAGCTTCGAACACGGTGTCTCCTCAGGTTGATTCATCCGACTTGTCAGATGCTCGGCACGCTGACGCGCTGAGATCCTGACAAGTCAGACGCTATTCGGTGAGCGCGGTTGCGACGTTCAATTGGTCGTGGTCGATCAGCCATCGGACGGCGTCGAGCACGGCCGCTTCGGGCTCGTACGCCGGGGCGAAGCCGAGCCGGCGTCCGGGCTTTGTCGATCGAGGCGTACAGGCTTCGCGACAGGTGCTCCCAGGTCTGGTCGGCGAACTCTTCGGTGGTGCCGGCGCGGAACTCCTCCCAACTGACGGGTCGGAGTCGCGCCTCCTGGCCGAACCACCCGGCGACGATCTCGGCGAAGCCGCGGACCGTCATCGCCGAGGGGGCGACGACATTGAACGACTCGCCGGCTGCCTCGTCCCGGTGTTCGACGGCCAGTTGGAAGGCCTGCGCCACGTCGTCGGCGTGGACGTGATGCAGGAGCTCGCTCCCGATGCCGGGGATGGCGATCTCGGTGCCGGCACGACAGCGCCGTCCAGACGCCGGGGTCGAGGTTGCCGAGCGGGCCGATGGGCGGCCACCCGGGTCCGCTGATGTGGCCGGGATGCAACGACGTGGTGACCAGCCCGCCGGACGCGCGTCTCGTGCTTGCAGCACTCGGGCGATCGCCGCCTTCTGCATCCCGTATTCGCCGAACGGCGGTGATTCGGTTGTCCTCGGTCACCGGGATCTTCAGGCTCGGCCCGTACTTCCAGATCGAGCCGCAGTGCAGCAGGTGCCCGGTGTGGCCGCGCAGTCCCTCCACCAGCGCCACGGTCGACGCCAGGGTGAAGCTCGACCATGTCGATCACGACGTCGGACATCCAGCGCGACGACCCGGCTGCCGAACGATCCCGTCGGCCTCCGCGGCTTCACGGTTGATGAGAACCTGCTGGACCTCGCGCCAGGCCTCGTCGACGACGTACGGCTGGCTCTTGCCGCGGCTGAGATTGACGACCTGGTGCCCGGCCCGGACCAGCCGGGGAACGAGGAAGCTGCCGACATGCCCGCTGCCGCCGATCACCACGATGCGCATGGCTGCCGAGCTTAACGGCGACGGCTGGTGCAGGCCGGCGCTCGCGCTCTCGAGAGCCACGGCCGAGCCATCCGGCAGCGAGCGGAAAGAGCTATTCAGCGGAGTTCCGACGCCGCGGACGACCCTTCGATAGGGTCGTGACGCCCGTCACCATTCCCGTGATTTCGAGCAGGAGACATCGCGCATGAGCCAGGCCCCAGCACGTGCGGATTCACGTCGATCAACCGGCGGCGAGTGGTGGCGTCGGGCGGTGATCTACCAGATCTATCCGCGCAGTTTCGCCGACGCGAGCGGTGACGGCGAGGGCGACATCGCCGGCATGCGGGCCCGGCTGCCGTACCTCGACGACCTCGGCGTCGACGGGATCTGGATCTCGCCCTGGTATCCCTCGCCGATGGCCGACGGCGGCTACGACGTCAGCGACTTCACGCGACATCCACCCGCTGTACGGCAGCATCGAGGACGCCGACGCCGTTCATCGCCGAGGCCCGCGACTCCGGCCTGCGGGTGCTGGTGGACATCGTGCCCAACCACACCTCCGACCAGCACCCGTGGTTTCAGGCGGCCCTCGCGCGCACCGCCCGGTTCGCCGGAACGCGGCATGTACTTCTTCCGCGACGGCACGGGCGCGGGCGGCGACGAGCCGCCGAACAACTGGATCAGCTGCTTCGGCGGCAGTCGGCTGGGAGCGGGTGATCGAGGCCGACGGCAAGCCCGGGCAGTGGTACCTGCACACGTTCGCCGTCGAGCAGCCCGACCTCGACTGGACGCAGCCCGCTGGTGCTGGACGCCTTCGACGACATCCTGCGATTCTGGTTCGACCGCGGTGTCGACGGGCTCCGGGTGGACGCGGCGCCGGCCATGGGCAAGGCCGACGGGCTGCCCGGATGCCGACTACGGCGGCGACCTGCGGTTCATGACGCTGGACTGGGTGGGCAACCCGCACTGGGACGTCGACGAGGTGCACGAGGTGTTCCGCCGCTGGCGCGGCGCTGGCCGACAGCTAGGCGGTGACCGGATCTTCGTGGCCGAGGCGGTGGTCAGCAGCGCCGAGCGGCTGAGCAACTACCTGCGCCCCGACGAGATGCACAGCGCCTTCAACTTCCCTTACATGAAAGGGTCCTGGGACGCCGAGCGCGCTGCGTGGGGTGATCGACGACACCCTCGAATCAGCTGGCCGGAGTCGGTGCGCCGGCGACCTGGGTGCTGAGCAGCCACGACGAGACCCGGCTGGTCACCCGCTACGGCCGCAAGACCACGTCGTCGGCCCACTTCGCCGACGGGCAGGGGGAGGCCATCGATGTGGAGCTCGGCACCCG
Organism: uncultured Actinomycetota bacterium; assembly: GCA_963761955.1. Classification (GTDB taxonomy): domain Bacteria; phylum Actinomycetota; class Actinomycetes; order Propionibacteriales; family Propionibacteriaceae; genus Microlunatus. The sequence goes on from CAVXIY010000002.1 coordinate 12,262, forward strand.
CCGGTCGCGGGCCGCCGCGCTGTTGATGCTGGCCCTCCCCGGCTGCGCGTACATCTACCAGGGCGAGGAGCTGGGCCTGCCCAACGTCGAGGACCTGCCCGACGAGGTGCTCCAGGACCCGGTGTTCAAGCGCTCCAACGGTGAGATGCGCGGCCGGGACGGCTGCCGCGTACCGCTGCCCTGGGAGGGCGACGGCGCCGCCCTTCGGGTTCTCCCGCCGACGGGGTGCACGCCGTGGCTGCCGCAGCCTGAGACCTGGGCCGAGCTCACCGTGGAAGCCCAGTTGCGGCGATCCCGAGTCGATGCTCAACCTGTACCGGCGGGCCCTCCGGCTGCGGCACGAGATCGCCGGGCTGCAGACCGACGCCTTCGCCTGGCGGGACACCGCCCGAGGGCGTGCTCGACTTCGACCGCGGACGCCGAGCTTGCGCTGCGTGGTCAACCTGTCCGGTGCAGCCGTACGCGCTCGGCGAGGCGGAGATCCTGGTCGCGAGCGGCGCCGGTCGAGGACGGCATGTTGCCACACGACAGCGCGGCCTGGCTCCGGTCGGACTCCGGCTCTGCGGCCGCCACCTGATGCACATCTGTGCTTTCCAGCCACCCTCTGGATAGATCAGGATTGATATCGCTCGAAGCTGAGGAATGGGCGGTGTCGTGGGCGATGGGAAGATGTCGTGGCGGGGCAGGATGTCGAACCCGAGGGCGGCGCCGGGACCGGGTGGCGGTCGCGGGTGCCGTCGTGGTTGATGACCCCTGGACCCGGGCTGCGGGTGCTGGTCCTCGCGGTCTACCTCGGGCTGGCGGCGGTGCTCATTGCCACGGTCGGGAAGCGGGCCGGCGTCTCCGGGTACAGCATGGCCAGGCTCGAACTGGCCGGCACCGCCGCCCGCGCCACCGGGATCCGGGCCGGCGTCGCGGATCAGCTGACGCGGACCGCGATCGTTTGGGACTTCTGGTTCATCGTCGGCTACGTGATCTTGATCGTGGTCGGGGCGCTGTACTTTCCGGCCCGCGCGTACCGGGTCCGGAAGTTTCGCCGCTTCGCGGTGACGGCCTGCGTGCTCGCGATCTTCGCCGGTGTCCTCGATGCCATCGAGAACACTCGCGATGCTGACCGGTCTGTCGTCCGGCAGCGACCGACCGTGGCAGATCGCGGCCACGGTGTCCTGGGCGAAATGGTTGATCTTGGTCGTGGTCGTCGGCTATGTGCTGCTGGCGGCGTTCACGTTCTTGATCACTCCGGCCTGGGTCCAGCACCTGTTGCTCAACCCGCCGCCGCCCAACGTGACGCTGACCCCGGCGCAGGCGCAGAAGCCGGAAGATCACGTCCGGACGGGCACCCCGGATCACGACACGGTGCACGACCTGGAGCGGGCCCGGTTCGGCATCGCCGCCTCCGGGGGAGGGATCAGGTCCGCCTCGCTGGTGCTCGGCAGCCTGCAGGCCCTCGACGACGCCTATCCGAAGCCCGACAGCCCGGGACCCAGTTGGGCGACGGCCGACAAGATCGCCTCCGTCTCCGGGGGCTCCTACATCTCCGGCGGCATCAGCATCGCCCGGAGCGAGCGCCGGCCGCTGCCATCGGAAACGGGACCGGACGACTTGCGTCCCCAACCGGCGGCGGACGCCTGGCGGCGGGACAGTCCCGAGGAGACCCACCTGTTGAGCCGGTTGGGCTACCTGCTGGCGCCGAATCCCTCCGGGCAGTCGGAGAAGACCGCGGAGGAACGGGCCCGGGTCGGCAGCGATGCTCCCGGAGTGATCGCCATGGTCTTGATCGGCATCGCCCTCAACGTCGCCGTGCTGTTCTCGCTGCTGTGGATGTTCGTCCAGCCGTACGGATGGCTGCTCAAGTCGCCGGTGATCGAATGCCGCAGCCCCGACGACTGCGCGATCCAGCCCTACCTGGTGTTTCCCGTTGCGGTATGGGGAATTCTCGCCGTGATCTTGCTGGTGACCTGGGTCGGCGCGGGCTGGGTACGAGCGGCATTCCGACCGTCGAGCGTCGGCTTCGTGATCTTCAACTTCCTTGAATCGCCGGCTCCGCTCGGTGCTGTTCGGGGTGATCATGCTCACCGGCGTCCTCGCCGCGCTGTTGATCATCGGGCCGGCGCTGATCGTCGCCGTCCCCGACTGGCTGGCCCGCGGCGCACGAGCTGCTGAAGCCGGCGGCGGTGATCTCGGCCATCGGCTCGCTGGTCGCGTTGGGCCGGGGGCTGTCGCGGCGGTCGGCCCGCTATGCCCCGTACGTGGCGGGGTACCTGTTCGCCGCCGTCGTCGTGCTCGTCTGCGTGCAGTGGCTGATCAGTGCGCACTATGACGAGCAGACCAAGTGGGTCTATCTGTTGCTGATCGCCGGCTGGGTGCTGTTCTACACCTTCGTCTCCGCCGAATGGTGGTCGATCGCCGGCTTCTACCGGGCCCGGTTGCGCCTCGCGTTCGCGACCTACCGGGACTCCGACGACGGCGGCACGGTGAAGCCGCTGAGCAGCGGCAACGGGCCGGTGAAGACCGCCGAGCCGTCCATCTACGAGTTGCTGGAGCGGAGGTCTGATCAACCCGGCGGCTCGCCGCTGCACATCTGCGCGACCGCACACGCCTCGACCCCGGAGGTCCGGACCCACTACGGACTGCCGGCGATGAGCGTGACCATCAGTCCGGACACCGTCCGGCTCCACATCCCGACCGACGACGAGGGTGGCTGGACGGCGTACCAGGTGTCGACCGGGCTGCTGGAAGCGCTGATGTTCCGCCGCGCCGGATCCCGGCTGACCACCATGCTGGCGGTCGCGGTCTCGGGTGCCGCCGTCTCGCCGGCCATGGGGGCGTACCGGATCGGGCCGGCCCGCGCGGTGCTGGCGGTGGCGAACGTCCGGCTCGGGGTGTGGATCCCCAACCCGAAGTACGCCGCGCGCTACGACTTCAAGCCCGACGGCGTCCGGCCGCGGGCCCGCGCAGCGGGGTGAAGTATCCGCGGCCGCGGCTCGGCTATCTGCTGAAGGAGCTCTTCGGGATCCACGATCCGAACGATCTCTACATCTACGTCACCGACGCCGGCCACTGGGAGAACACCGGACTGGTCGAGCTGATCCGGGACCGCAACATCGATGAGGTGGTCTGTCTCGACGCCGACGAGAAGCCGCGGGAGACGGCGACCGAGATCGCGACCGCCATCGGGCTGGCCAAGCTGGAGTGCAACGCCGACGTGCAACTCGACCTCGACCCGCTGCGCGGGCCGTACGACGGACACCGCGGAACCGACTACTCGCCGCAGTCGGTGGCGCTCGGAGTGATCAGGCGGGGAGATCATCTCGGCCTGCTCTGGTACGCGAAACCCGTGCTGACCAGGGAAACCCCGCTCGAACTGCTGTCCTACGCCGAGTGCGACGAGAGCTATCCGACGACCAGCACGATCGACCAGTTCTTCCACACCGCGCAGTTCAAGGCCTACCGCGATCTCGGTCGGCACAACGGTCGGGAGATCGTTCGCGCCCGGGAGGCGCTGTCCGCGGCCACCGCCAGCCACGACACGTACGCGGCCTTCAGCCGAGCCGCCCAGGCCGACACCGCACACTGGGCGGCGGTGTCCCTGGCCAAACTGGGGCTGACCGAGGCCGAGTACGGCCAACTCCGTGGCCTGCTCGCCAAGCCCTCGACCTTCGCCCCTGACCTCATCCGCCCTTCGACCGGCTTCAGGGCGCCTGTCGGGTTCTACGCGCACGACGGAGCTCAGCCTGTCCGACTCGTGTCCTGAGCTTGTCGAAGGACCGTGATCTTGCCCTTCGGCCATGGCTCGTGTGCCAGCTCGATATGCCAGCCTCGATCTCGTGCGGCTCGCCTCGCCGGCGGATTCGACGGCATGCGCGCGATGTCCTTATCGAAGGAGACACTCTCTCCATGAAGATCGACGCCATCGCCGAGGCGTTCTCAAGCCATCGATTCGCCGAGGCGTACCCCTATCCTGGCCGATGACGTGCGCTGGTACCTGGTGGGCGGGCCGACCCTCCAAGGAGCCGACGAGGTCAGAGCGGCCTGCGAGGCGACGCTGCGCGAGCTCGAGAACACCCGGACCGAGTTCCGGCGATTCAGGACGATCGTCGGCCGCGACTCGGTGGTCGTGGACGCGATCGGGGTCTACCACGACCCGACCGGGTCGGACTCCACGGTCGCTTCCTGCGACATCTTCGACTTCGCCGACGGGCGGATCATCGCGATGACGTCCTACACGGTCGAACTGCCCAGCTCCGACCCGAGGCGAGCACGACCGGACGAGCCCAGCGGCTCCGCCTAGTACGGCACCTCGGTGGCGAAGAGATCGCCGAGGCTGACGTCGCCGGGTCGCCCGGACAGGCAGCGGCAGAATTCGATCGCCTCGAAGATGCAGAACGGGCCCGTTCGCCCCGACCGTCCAGGTGCCGCCGGCCGGGCCGTCGAGGGTGAGCGTGAAGTCCTTGCCGTGCCGATCGGACCATTCGGCGACCACGTCGGCCACGATGACGCCGTCGTGGTCTGCGGTCAGGTGCAGCGGGCGTCCGGTGGCTCTGGCAGATGTCGATCCGGTGCATCCACGGATCGCGGGTCAAGATGATGTCGCTGAGGTAGCCGACGGTCCACGGTTCGTCGGCGCCGTTCACCCGCTGGTTCCCCGGCAGCCGCCGGCCGCGCAGGAATGCCGGCAGCCGCCTGCGACCCGCGACCGCCTTCGGCGCGCGCAGCGCGTACCGCTCGACGATCTCGGTCGGGCGTCCAGGTCCGCCGTTCGCTGACCTGGAGTGCGGTGAGCGCGTCCAGAGGATCGCCGCCCGCTCGCATCGAGAGGCGTTGCTGACGGACGTTCTCCCGGACGGACGCGGCCATCTCCAGCATGCCCAGCATGTGGCAGGCCATCTCGCGGACGTCCCAGTCCGGGCAGTCGGTGGGCTGGGTCCAATCGCCGGGCTGGAGCGATCGGAAGAGTTCGACGCACCGCTGGTACTCGGTGCTGGCGAGCTGGATGGCGGTCGAATGGGGCAGCTCAGCTGCGCGTGGATCCATGGACGGGCTCTTTTCCGGACGGGGTGGGTGGCAGGCCGAGGTCGTCGGCGAACATGGTGATGACCCGAGGGAGTAGCCGGCGCCATCGCTGGCCGCCCGGGTCGTTGGCGAGTTGCTGTGACACCAGCCCGGCGATCAGGGCGGTGTAGACGTCGATGTCGGCCTGCTTGGTGATCGGCAGGTGTTGAGACATCAGCGCGTAGGTGCGGAGTGAGGCCTCGTACGCCCGCGGGCTGGGCTCGAAGTTCGGCAGTGTGCGGACATCCATGAGTTGGTGGCGGGCGAGGTCGCGACGGCGAAGTCGAAGTAGTGCAGCGCGGCGGCCAGGAGACGTGCCCTGGGGTCGGTCGGAAGGATCGTCGATGGCGGCCTCGACCGATTCCCGGTAGCTCGATCCAGGCCTCCTCGAACATCGCGTCGTAGATCGCATGCTTGGACGCGAAATGACTGTAGAGCGAGGGCGGCTGCATGCCGACCCGGACCGCGACGTCGCGCAGCGTGAGGCCGGCCAGGCTGTTCTCGTGGGCGCAGTCCCAGGCGGCCGAGAGGATCTCCCGGCGAGTTGCCTCACGTCTTTCGGCAAGCCTATCGCGCTTAGGTAAAACTACCACGATTAGATGATCGGTCCTCCGACGGTCGTGATGTCAAGGTCCGACTCCGACGAGATGCCGGGCCACCGGTGCGGCCGGACTGGTCTGTCACCCGTACGGGCGACTCATTTGTGCTGGCCAGGTGCGAGCCGCGCAGGAATGATCGAGACGTGGCCAAGTTCACGCCGTAGCCATACCGCCGTCGCGGTGTCGTGACTCGGGAAATGACTGCGATGATCTATCGTCTGCTCGCGTTCTACAGCTTGGTCGGGTCTGTTGCCGAGCCTGCCGCGGGCGGTCGATCAGATCCCGCGTACCGAGCTCTGGGCTTCGGTCGTCTTCGGCGGCGGGCTGGTCGCGGCGTCGATCTGGATGATCGTGCTCTCACTCCGGCGCCGGTCCATTCGCCCGGCAGCCGGCGCCTACGCGATGATCACCCTCGGTGGCCTGGCCGTCGCCCCCTGGGTCATGACGCCGTCGCCTTCGAACGACGACCCCTGGATGTGGGGGGCCATCGGCACCGCCGTCGTCTGCGCCGGGATCTGGTTGGGCGGGCGCTTCGCCATCGCCTACGGCGCGCTGGTCGCCGTCTGCTACGTGCTGCTGCGGGTGACCCCTCAAGGTGGATCGAGGGACATCACCTACGCCATCTGCGCGGGCGTCTTCGCCAGCGGCGCCGGGCTGGCGATCCTCGCCGTCGCCCTGGGCATGATCACCGCCGCATCGGCGGCCGACGACCTCGCTGCGCGGGTCCACCGCCAGGAGGTCGACCAAGCCGTCGATCGCGCGGTGAGTGAGGAGCGGGCACGGCTCGACCAGTTGATCCATGACGACGTGATGACGACCTTGACCGCGACGGCGCATGCGTCGGACCCGGCCAGTGTGCTGGCCACCGCCTCGCTCGCCAAGCAGACCCTGGCCAAGATCGAGGATCTCGCGACTGGCATCGACAGCGGGGGAGCGATCTCGTACGAGATGCTCGGTCGGCTCGCCGCCGACACCAGCCGTCGGGTCAGCCCCGAGGTCGCTTTCGTCGATGAGACGACCCAATACCCGGCCTCGGCCCGGTTGCCGATCGCCGCCGCCGAGACCCTGTTGAGCGCGATGCGTGAAGCCGTGCGGAACGCCGCTGCGGCATTCGGGCGCCCAGCGGGTCGAGGTGTCCTTCCGGGCCGAATGGACGGTCGAACGGTCGCGATCTGCTGACCATGCGGGTTCGCGACGACGGCCGCGGATTCGACCCCGAAGCCGTGCCGGCCACCCGGTTGGGCATCCGGCTGTCCATGACCGAGCCGTTGGCAGGCGGTCGGCGCCGGACTGGCGACTTGACTCGGCGCCCGGCGCGGGGACCACGTTCGAGATCACCAGACCGGGCGACGCCCACCGGGTGGCCGACCGAGCCGCCGCCAAGTCGGCCGAGGCGGCGACGTCACTTCCCGCGGAGTTTCCCGGTCCGGCAGCTGGCGGCCGTCACCTGGGCCGTGGTCCTCGGTGAGATCGCCATCGGGTTGATCAACCAGCATCGGCTCTACGGTGCACCGTCAATCGCCGCGATGGAGCTGATGTGTGTGCTGATCGCGATCTTGTTGCACAGCGGGCGGTCTCTGCGGCTGCCGACCTGGGCGGCGGTCAGCGCGGTGATCTTGATCGCCGGCGTGATGGGTCTGATGGATCTGGCGGTGCCCACGACCGATCGGCCGGATATCGCCATGTGGCAGGGCTTTCCGATGCAACTGGTCCTGGTGATCTTGATCATCCGGAGACGCCCCTGGTTCGCCGCGCTCGGTCTGGTGTTGATCTGCGTGCTGCTCGCCGTCTGGTGCTCATTCACGCCGTTCGGTTGGACCTGGGTGCTCGGCGCGACCTTCGGCCCGATCGCCTTCGTCTTGATGGCGCTGCTCGTGAACCGCGTCCTGTTGACGATCGCCCGACGGCAACGGGTCCTTCGTGAGCAGGAGCGCGCGGCCATCGACGACTCCGTGCGCCGACACGTCGCGCTGGTCCAGCGCTGGTTGTGGATCTCCGACCTCAAGGCCGAGGCGCGCGAGACGCTCCGCAAGATCAGTGAGATCACCGACGACGTGCCTCCGACCTGAGGGCCGAAGCCTTGCTGGTCGAGGCGACGCTGCGCGAGGCGCTCTCGGCCCGCAACGTGATGAACGAGGAACTGGCCGATCTGACCGAGGAAGCCAGGCGGCGCGGGGTGAGCGTGACCTTCGTCGACAGCCGGCGCAGCCCGGTCTCCGGTGTCGTGGGCCGGGCGGTGATGGCGGAGGTGCGAACCGTGCTCGACTCCGCGAGCGTCTCCCGCCTGGTGGTTCGCCTCGGACCCGACGATGGCACTCCGCCGCCTCCGTGGTCACCGAGGACGGCACGAGCACCAGCCTGACCACGATCGATCCGGCCGGCACTCGTCAGTCTCGGACGGTGGTCTCGGATGACCACTGAGTCGCCGAAGCTCGTCTCGATCATCGTGGTCGATGATCATGATGTGGTCCGGGTCGGGCTGGCGAGCGCGCTGCGGCCGACGAACCGGCCGGGCATCAAACTCGTCGCGGAGGCGCGTACGACCGCCGAACTCGAGCGGGCGCTCAGCCTGCACGTCTGCGACGTCGTCGTGCTCGACTCGCCCTCGGTGACGGCTCGGACCCGGCCAGGACGGTACGGGACCTGGTCGACCGCGGCTACCGGGTCCTGATCTACTCGATCGCCGACGATCCGCGACTGGTCGGCCGGGCGTTGGCGGCCGGCGCCCACGGCCTGAGCCGCAAGTCCGAGCCGATCGAGGTCACCCTGGAGAAGGTTCGGCTGGTCGCGGAGGGACACGTGCTGCTCTCCCAGGAGATCTTGGCGGTGATCGATGCCGACGCCGGCTTCGTCGAGGCGAAGCTGAGCCAGCGCGAACGCGAGGTCCTGGTGCTCTACGTCTCCGGGCCTCGAGGTGCCACAGATCGCCCATCAACTCTTCATCACCGAGAACAGCGCCAAGGAGTACCTGCGGCGCATTCGGACGAAGTACAGCGAAGCCGCTCGGCCCGCGCCGAGCAAGGTCGATCTCCTCCGCCGCGCGATCGAGGACGGGATCGTGCCGCCGATCCTGCCCCACTGAGCCCACGGGTCCGGATCCGCGCCTCCGTGTCCTGAGCCTGCTCCGATCCGTGTCCTGAGCCTGTCGAAGGACCGGATTCCGCACCCCTCAAGCCTCCCCGCGGATCGCCCAACCCGAGTCGAGCCAACTGATCAGGTAGCGCCATCCGCTGCTGCTGCGACGAACGACGTGCACCGCCGCACCATTGATGATCAACGCCAATGATCCACTCTGGACGACGGCTGACCGTCGAGCCAGATAGGTCACCCCGCCTGCTCGCAGGTCGTTGATCAACTCGGTGACGTCGCCACGTCCGGTCACCGGCTGACTCCGATCCGCATACCCGAGGACGGCGTCGCCTTCGAACAAGTCGGCCATTGCATCAAGATCACCGACCAGACAGGCGTCCTCGAGCAGCGTTTCCAGTTCCTCCGGCGACATCGCGCCAATGGGCATGGCTCAGAAGACCAGCCCGTGGCGTTCGACCAGTGGCATGGTGCGCTCGAAATCGACCTCGCAGCCGTACTCCGCGGCCAAGATCGGCAGGGTCTCCGGGTCGTACTCACCGCCCGGCTCGGCGAGTCGGCGGAACAGCTCCTCCAGACCACCGGGCGCGATGAACTCCAGCACCCGGAGCCGCCCGTCACCGGCGTTCCAGAAGGTGTGCCAGTGATCACGCGGTTTGAACACGAGTTCGCCGGGCTCCGCGAAGTCCTCGTCGCCGTCCTGGAAGATGCCGAGTCGACCCTCGAGCACCAGGGTGTACTCGTCTTCTCGGCTGTGCCTGTGCAGCGGCGCGGCCAGCACCCGCGGTGCCAGCTCGTGCTCGACCAACGGCGATCAGTCCGCCCGAGTCGGCGCTGTCGATCAGATAGCGGTCGACGGCCACGTCGGGTCTCCGGTGGCCTCGATGTCGTGCCTGGTCTTGATCTTGATCCTGGTCGGCCGGCGGTTTCGGTGATCATGGTGTGCTCCTCGGGTCTCGTCGTGAGCACCGACGTTAGGCCGCTCGGATTCCCGGCGGAATACGACAAATCTGCTATATCTCTCATCGCCACCGAACTTCGTATGGTGTCGGGTATGACCCGCCAGACGAAGCTGCAGCGGGCCGAGGACAAGATCGGCCGGCTGTCGGGTCAGGGCCTCGACATGGTGGCCTTCTGGCGGGCGTGCGCCCCGGTCCTGGCCGATGCGGTGCCGCACTACCAGGCGCCGTGCTACTTCACCCTCGACCCGGCCTCCCGCCTGGTGACCAGTCATTTCCAGGAGGGGCTGCCCGAGTTTCCACCCGAGTGGGCCGCCCAGGAGTACACCGATGACGACGTCAACCATCTTGCCGACGTCGCGCGTACGCCATCCGGCATCTCGACGCTGCATGACGCGACCAACGGCAACCCGAGTAGCAGTCCTCGCTGGCACGCCAACATGGCCTACGGCGGCGACCAGGAGTTGATCGCGGCACTGCGCACCCGCGGCGGTGAGGTCTGGGGCGCGCTCGGCCTGTATCGCGAGCCCGATCGGCCGATGTTCGATGCGGCCGAGTTGGCGTTCATCCAGTCCATCAGCCAGTCGATGGCCGACGGCATCCGCCGCGGACTGCTCGTCGGGGAGGCGACCGACCCGGAGGGAGCGGAGGCGCCGGGCTTGATCGTCCTCGGCGAGGACTGGCGGCCCGAGTCGATCTCGCCCAGCGCCGAGCAGTGGTTGGCCGAGCTGCCGGCGGAGACGCGCTCCGATCGGCTCCCCACCTCGGTGCTGTCCGTCGCCGGCCGGGCGCTGCGCGGCGCCGAACCCGAGCACCCTGGCGAAGTCGCCCAGGCCCGGGTGCTGACCCGATCCGGCCGATGGGTGATCCTGCACGGCGTCCCGTTGGCGGCGGCCGGCCAGCGGCGGGTGGCCGTGATCGTCGAGCCGGCTCACCCGGCCAAGATCTCGCCGCTGTTGATGTCCGCGTACGGGCTGACCGAACGCGAGCAGGAGGTGACCCGGCTCGTCCTGCAGGGCTTCTCGACGACCGACATCGCCGAGCGCCTGGTGATCTCCGCATTCACCGTCCAGCAGCACCTCCGCAACATCTTCGACAAGACCGGCGTACGCAGCCGGCGCGATCTGGTGACCAAGATCTTCTTCGCCCACTACGAGCCACGGCTGCGCGACAACGAGAAGCGCGCCGCCGCTGATCTGCCCTTGCGCGGCGGGCCGCGTCCGGAGCCCATCGTGTCCTGAGCCTGTCCCATCGTGTCCTGAGCCTGTCGAAGGACCGCGTTCCCCTGCCTCGACAGGCTCAGGGCGCCGAAGCGGAGTCCGGATAGGCTCGGCAGATGCCGGCCCGCCGCGCGATCTTCGTTGCCCCGTTCGACGAGCTGGCCGAGCCGGGCCGGGTGCTCGACCTCGCGATCCGGGCCGAGGAGCGCGGCTGGGACGGCTTCTTCGTCTGGGACCACGTCGCGTACGCCCCGCCGGTCCGGGCGCTGGCCGATCCGTGGGTCACCCTCGCCGCGATCGCCGCCCGCACCGAGAAGTTGATCATCGGTCCGATGGTCACCCCGCTGGCCCGCCGCCGCCCGCACCAGCTCGCCCGCGAGACCGTCACGCTCGACCGGCTCAGCGGCGGCCGGCTGGTCCTCGGGGTCGGGCTCGGCAGTGACACGAGCGGCGAGTTCGCCCCGGAGCGCTTCGGCGAGGAGGGCGATCCCAAGGCCCGCGCCCGGCTGCTCGACGACGGGCTCGCCAAGCTCCAGGAGTATTGGGCCGGCGGCTTCGAGCCCCGCCCGATCCAGCAGCCGACTATTCCGATCTGGGTCGCCAGCCGCTGGCCGAGCCGCAGACCCTTGCGCCGGGCCGCCCGTTACCACGGGTTGTTCCCGATCGAACTGCCCGATCCGGACGCGCTCGCCGCGCTGGTGGCCGAGGTCACCGAGCTGCGCGCCGACGGTCCCGAACAAGGACCAACCCTTCGACATCGTCATCACCCAGCCGGCCGGCACCGATCTGGAGCCATGGATCGCGGCCGGGGCGACCTGGTGCCTGACCGGGTTCAGCTCGCAACCGACCGTCGACCAGGTGCGCGCCGCCATCGACCAGGCGTAATGTCCTTCAACGACGGGCTCGATCGATGTGCCAGATCGCACGGCTGCAATCGGCTAGTAGAGTTATGATCGAGTATGATCAAGAGGAGTCGGCCGGCCTCTCATGCCCCAGCTATTCGTTCGCCCGTCCCGGACCGTCCATCGAGTGCGAACGGTGTAGTCGCGATGCGCCTGGTTCCCGTCGAGTGATGGCAAACCAGGTGGTCCCGCCTCGTCGAGCACGCGTTTCCCGTCGAGTGACGGGAAACGCGGTCTCCCGCGATCAGCCCCAGCCGAGCTGCATGGGCGCCATGCCGAGGCCGGCACCGGCCTGCAGCACCGGCGGGGTCAGGGCGATCGACCCCGCTCCGGGCGCAAAGCCCAGGTACGCCATCCCGGCGTCAGCCACGCCGCTGACATCTTCGCGGGGCACGGTGACCAGGTTCTGGAACCAGATCGAGTCGTCGTCGTCCTCCAGGTGGTCAGCAGGATCGAGGTGGCGGCGGTACCGAAGCGATCGCCGCGCTCGGCGGCACCGGCCACGCCGGCCGAATCCTGCGACCACGACGCCGGCCGGTTGGTCGGCTCGAGGTTCCGTAGACGTCGTACTCCGCCATCGACAGCGACCCGGCATTCTGTTCACCGCTCAGGTCCTCCAGCGGCGCGGTCACGGCGAGGTCGACGTGCCCGCTCTCGTGTCCGAACTCACCCGCCAGCACGGCATTGCCGAACAGGTCTCCCGCCTCGGCCGTGCCGGGCATCCCGGGTGAGTCCTGGGTGACCGTCCGCGCCTGACCGATCAGTCCGGTGGTGTCGGTCGGATCGGGGATCTCCTCAGGTCGAAGTACGCGAAGGCCACCGCGCCGGCATCGGACATGCTCCCGATGTCCTCACCCGGGACGCCGATCGCCACGCCGACCACCGGCATCGTCGGTGAAGGCGCCGTAGATGTCTATCGAGGTGCCATAGCGGTCCCCGGCCTCGGCCTTCCCGCCGGCACCGGGCGAGTCCTGGGTGACGATCGACAACGGGCCGTCTGACCAGTTTCAGCGCCACCGCTCCGGCGTCGGCCTTGTTGCCGACGTCCTCATGCGGTACGCCGATCATCATGATCGGCCCTTCGCCGGAGCCGACGACGTCGAGGACCTCCCCGAACCGATCCCCGGATTCCGGGCTCCCGGCGCCCGCACCGCCCTGCTGGACGACCGAGACGACGGGTGCCGCACGGCAGGCGCGTAGTTCCACGCACGATCCGCCCGGCATCAGTGGCCGCGCCGATGTCGCGCCCCGGCGCGCCTACCGCGATCATGCTCGAGCCGGACACGCCGAGCGCCGTGCCGAAACCGGCACCGGCCTGCGTTCCACCGCTCACCGACCGATTCGTCGAACGTCTTGACGACGCCATTCAGCCCGCCCGCCGAACCGCGAAGCTGGTAGACCTGCCCGGCGCCGGACTTGCCGCCGACGTTCTGGCCGGGCGCGCCGACGAGCAGGTCAGCGCAGTCATCGAGATCGTCGAACGCGGCTCCCCAGACCGCGACCGAGGCGCCGAAGCGCGCGCCGGCTTGTGAACTCAGCCCGGAGAAGTTGTCGGCGGTGTACAGCGTGCGAGCCGTGGGTGCCTTCGGGTTGGCGTTGCCCGCGGCCGCCACGTTGGAGAACACCACGATCGCACCGGCGTCGGGCTTGCCCGGCAGGTCGTACGACGGCATCCCGATGGCGACATCCGGGCCGCCGCCGTCGACATCGGCGGGCACGTCGTCCCAGCAGGCCGGTGGCGGCGCCGCCGAAGCCGGGCCGGCGCCGAGGAAGACGGCTCCCAGCATCATCGCGGTCAGCGATGCTGCCGAGACCCACGGCGCGCGAAGCCCGCGCCGACGATGGTGACTGACCGGACTTGCGCTCATGGCAGTTCCCCTTTGAATGCACGGAATCTCCTCATGGTAGGGACGACTCGCCGTCGAAATGTCCTCCGCAACTCAACTGCAACGCCGCGCCGCCGGGCGGCGCGAATCCGGTAACGGTGGCGTCAAGGCGCACGTCCACAACCCATTGCCACCCCGGATGAGGGCGGCCATCATGGCGGAAGTGGCCGATTCGTGACATGAGCGGAGTGCCCGGATGTTCGCAGGGATCGCGTTCCGAGGTCGCGGCATAAGATGCGTTCTACGACCTCGCCGAGCCTGGCTGCACTCGAAGGACTGACGGTCGGCGGTGCGGTCGATCCGTCCTTCGGGACTCGGTCGTGTCCTCGCCGTCGGGGAGAGGAACGTCAGCTGCGATCCATCCTCTTCGATCAGGTCGCCCAGCGCAGCGTTGAAGACTGCGCCGTAGTCGGCTCCGATGTGGGTCTGGAACGCCTCCTCGTCGGCGTACCGCTCGAAGACGAAGAACCGGCGCGGCTCGTCGCGTTCGCGGTACACGATGAACTCCAGGTTTCCGGGCTCGGCCCGCACCTGGTCGGTGAGCCCGCCGATCAACTCGTCGACGCGCTCCTCCTGGCCCGACTTGGCGGTGAACTCGGCGTAGAGAACGACAGCGGCCATGAACCACTTCTAGCAGGTGGGCGCTCGTCGAACCAGAGGCAATCTCCCGCCGCGGACAGCGGGTCAGCTACCGCTGAGCGGTCCGATTCGAGGCCGGACCCCGCAGGAAGACCGTTCCGAGTGGCGCCCAACCCTCGTCACGCTGGATTCCGACGGTGCACGTCGAGGATGAAGTTGGTGTCCAGGTGGTGGGTCGTCTGCGTCCAGCCTGACCGGCGTAGTCCGCCGGCGATCTCGCGCTGCACGCTCTCACCGCTCAGCCAGCCGTCGTGCGGCTTGAAGCGCCAGTGCACGGAGAGAACCTCAGCGTCGCCGGCCGCCACCGAGTTGATCATGGTCAGCATGCTGCGCCGGTCGGCCGCCTCGAGGTAGTAGCAGAACTCGCTGAGCACGATCAGATCGAGGCCGGTGCACGGAGGCGGTAGCGGCAGTCGCAACTGGGCCACCTCGACACCGGCCCGGTCCGCGCAACGCTGCCTGGTCAGCGCAACCGCTTCGGCCGAGGCGTCCGTGGCCAGGACCCGCGCCGCGCGGTCGGCGAGCCGGAATGCGAGTTCGCCCACCCCGCAAGCCGGGTCCCAGGCCGCAACGTAGCGGGGGCGGCTCAGGCAAGCCAGGATGACGGACAGCTTGCGCTGCTCGTAAGAACTCGTGCGGACCGACCAGGGATCTGGCTCGGCCCGGTAGAGCGCGTCGAAGTCAGGTATCTCGGTCACATCACCCGCCCGGCATGGTGCTCGAAATTTACGTCGTAAACTCAGCCTACCGTCGCGCGAAAGGGTGAGTCTCGATGAAGGCAGTGACCTGGCTCGGGCGACGCGACGTCGCCGTCGCGGACGTGCCCGATCCCAGGATCGAGCAACCGACCGACGCGATCATCAAGATCACCAGCACGAACATCTGCGGCTCGGATCTGCACCTGTACGAGACGCTCGGAGACTTCATGTCCCCGGGCGACGTGCTCGGCCATGAGCCGATGGGCGTCGTCTTGGAGGTCGGGTCCAAAGTCACCGCGATCAAGCCGGGAGACCGGGTGGTGATTCCGTTCCAGATCGCTTGCGGGCACTGCTGGATGTGCGCGCGCTCGCTCTACAGCCAGTGCGAGACCACTCAGGTGCGCGACGAGGGCAGCGGAGCGGCGCTGTTCGGCTATTCCAAGCTGTACGGCCAGGTGCCCGGCGGCCAGGCGCAGTATCTGCGGGTGCCCCAGGCGCAGTTCACCCATATCTTGGTGCCGCACGGACCCCCGGACGACCGCTTCGTCTACCTGTCCGACGTGCTTCCGACGGCCTGGCAGTCGGTCGCGTACGCCGAGGTCCCCGCGGGCGGGACGCTCGTGGTGCTCGGCCTCGGCCCGATCGGGGACATGGCCTGCCGGGTGGCGCAACTCCGCCCGATCAGCCGGATCATCGCCGTCGATCTGGTCGACGAGCGGCTCGCCCGCGCCCGTGCTCGGGGCATCGAAGTGGTCGACCTGCGTGAGCATGAAGGTGAGCTGGGTGAAGTGATCCGCGAACTGACCGGAGGTCGCGGCCCGGATGCGGTCATCGACGCCATCGGGATTGAGGCGCACGGCTCCCTGGGCGTGTCGATGCTCCAGCACATGGCGGCTCAGCTGCCCGATGCGGTGGCCGCGCCGTTGATCAAGAACGCCGGGATCGATCGGTTGGCGGCAGTGCACACCGCCGTTGATCTTGTCCGCCGCGGCGGCACGGTCTCGCTGATCGGCGTCTACAGCGGGATGCTCGACCCGATGCCGCTGATGACGTTGTTCGACAAGCAGATCCAGCTCCGGATGGGACAGGCCAACGTCAAGAAGTGGGTGAAACACATCATGCCGCTGCTGGTCAACGCCGACCCGCTCGGCGTGGATGACTTCGCCACCCACCGGCTGCCGCTCGAGCAGGCGCGACACGACATCTCCCGTCGCAAAGCCGAAGGGGCCGTCAAGATAATGCTGAAGCCATGACGTCGATCGAGGAGCCGATGAGCCGCGTTCACTGCGCACCAACCCGGTCAGTTGAGAAATTGCCGTCATCCGCGACGTGAGGAGCCATGGTGCCGCGCGATGACACCCCGACCGAGCAGGAGATCGGAAACCGGAGCCTGACCAGTTGGCCGTCGACCTTTGGCCGATGGCTGGCCCGGTTGGCGCATCTCGTGTCGGCGCACGCCGTGCTCGCCATCACCGCGGGCATCGGTGCGGTGCTGTTGACCGGCTTCGCCGTCGCCGGCGCCGAGGTGTACGACGGCAGTGACCGACGGTGACGGGGTCGCCGGACTGGACCGGCCGGTGCTGGACACGGCGATCCGCCTGAGGTCCCCTCGACTCGATCGGGTCCTGACCGGGTTCACCCATCTCGGTGGTCCGACCGGCATGACGATCATCGCGTCGCTGATCACAGTGCTGATGGTCTGGCGCTGGCGTTCGCGAACGCCGCTGATCTTGATGATCATGGCCGTTGCCGGTTCCTTGTTGATCACCCTGGTGGGCAAGGACGTCGTCGGCCGAAACCGGCCGCCACTGTCCGATGCCGTTCCCCCGTACGAATCCAGCCCCTCCTTCCCCAGCGGCCATGCGTTGAACAGCACGGTGATCGCCGGGGGTCGTCGCCTATCTGCTGCTTCGCCGGTTGTCCTCGACGCTTGCTCGAGTGCTGACCGTCGCCGCGGCGCTGGCCTGGGCTATCTCCATCGGGCTGAGCCGGGTCTTCCTGGGGCATCACTGGCTGACCGACGTGATGTTCGGCTGGCTGGTGGGCCTTGCCTGGCTGTCGGTGGTGATCACCGCGCACCGGCTGTACCTGACCGTACGCCGCGGCCCGCGAGGCTCAGGCGGTGTCTCGGAGCGTGTCGCCGATCGCCGCGTGAGCAGTCTGCGCGGCTGATCTGCCGCGAGCGTCGATGATCGGGCCCTTCTGCCGGCGGACGGAGCCGCCGTCGCCCCGGACCACGCGGCAGTCGCAAGAACCCTTGGGTCAAAGCAAACTGGCTGGTTTGCGCCACGAAGCGTAGCCGGTCTGCAATGATGCGGGCATGGCGAGCAGCGGCGCGGTACGGTCCCGTCCTTCGATCCTGTCCTACCTGCTCGGCGGTCTCGCCCTCGCCGTCCTCGCGGCCATGTCGATCTTCTTCTTCGCCGCTGGACTGATGGCCCCGTTGTGGGCCGTGATCGTCTTCTCGGCCGTCTGGTTGATGATCTTCATCCTGGGCTGTGTCTGGATTCGGCGGCATCCCCTCCGGGTGCTCATCCTCCCGGTGATCGCCGGCTTGATCTGGTTCGGCGGCATGACCGCCGGCGAGCAGCTGCTGGGATGGACAGCGTGACCCGTCGGGAAGAATCGGCCGGTCAACTGCGCGGCGTTCGGCGCGCGTGGGTTTACGTCGTAAACTACAGGTGGCTCATGGACTCGACCCGGACTCGAAAGAGCCGCGTCAGGAGCAGGAGAGGAGGGCGATCCATGAATAGGGGATTAATCGGCACCATTATCGGTGTGCTGGTCATCATCATCTTGGTGATCGTGATCATGCAGCTCACCTGAGCTGAAGGCCGGGGCGGTCAGGCGACAGGCCAGTCGCCCCGGTCTCTTCTTCCTGGGTGCCTGAGATCAGCGCCGCATCGTCGGGTCGGGCTCGAGATGATCATGGCTGCTGCGGTGCTCCAAGGCGATCAAGTGACGTCCGGCCGTGTGAAGATCCGCTGCTCCGAGACCGTCGTCCATCAGCACGGTCAGCAGTTCGCCCACCCGTACCAACGTGGCGGCCGTAGCCGGACCTCGGGCCGCTTCGCTGCTCACCACCTCGAGCGCTGCCCGCAGGCTCGCCGCCGATGGTCCGGCGCTTTCGAACGGTGCTGACCAGATCTGCGTCGCCCACCGATCTTCCTCGGTCGCCGCCGCCCAGCCGGGCACGGTCCGTAGGTCGATGCCCGCGCGTTGGGAGATCGCGATGGCCTCGATCGCCGCCAGGGCGCGCTCTGCTGCCAAATCCGCAGCCGCAAACTCATCCAC
>CAVXIY010000003.1:0-13780 GCA_963761955.1 uncultured Actinomycetota bacterium
CTTGAGTCTGTATCGCTCAACTCTGGCGAGCGACCCGAATCGGAGGCTCAACCGCTCATGTCCACCAATCTCCCGGTCCTCTTCCTGACCGATCTCGTCGTCCTTCCCGGCATGGTCGTGCCGATCGAGCTCGACGATGCCGCCCGCGCCGCGGTCGACGCCGCGCGGTCCCACAGCGACGGCGTGCTGCTGGTCGCGCCCCGGCTCGAGGACCGCTACGCCTCGTACGGCGTCGAGGCGTCGATCGTGCAACTCGGCCGGCTGCAGACCGGCGAGTCCGCCGCGGTCATCAAGGCCGAGCGCCGGGTCAAGATCGGCTCCGGGCGTCTCCGGACCCGGCACCGCCCTCTGGGTGGAGGCCGAGGAACTGGACGACCCCGAGGTCGACAGCGAGAAGGTCCGCAAGCTCGCCGCCGAGTACAAGTCGCTGGTCATCGCGACCCTGCAGCGGCGCGACGCCTGGCAGGTCATCGACACCGTCAACAAGGTCAACGACCCGTCGACGCTGGCGGATCTGGCCGGCTACGCGTCCTGGCTCAGCGATGCCCAGAAGCGCCAACTGCTGGAGACCCCCGATGTCGCCGAACGGCTGACCGCGCTGGTCGAGTGGAGCAAGGCGCACCTGGCCGAGACCGAGGTCAACGACAAGATCGCCGACGACGTCCGCGAGGGGATGGAGAAGAGTCAGCGCGAATTCCTGCTCCGGCAGCAGCTGAACGCCATCCGCAAGGAGCTGGGCGAGGACGAGCCGGACGGCGCCCAGGACTACCGGACCCGCGTCGAAGAGGCCGACCTGCCCGAGGACGTCCGGAAGGCGGCGCTGCGCGAGGTCGGCAAGCTGGAGCGCGGCAGCGACCAGAGCCCGGAAGCCGGCTACCTCCGGACCTGGCTGGACACGATCCTCGACCTGCCCTTCAACACCAAGACCACCGACAACAGCGACATCGACGCCGCCCGCGAGGTGCTCGACGCCGATCACCACGGCCTCGACGACGTCAAGGATCGGATCGTCGAGTATCTGGCGATTCGCTCCCGTCGCGCCCAGCGCGGCATGGAGGTCATCGGCGGCCGCGGATCCGGTGCGGTGATGGCGCTGGTCGGTCCGCCCGGGGTCGGCAAGACGTCCCTCGGTGAATCCGTCGCCCGCGCGCTGGGCCGGAAGTTCGTCCGGGTCGCCCTCGGCGGCATCCGCGACGAAGCGGAGATCCGCGGCCACCGCCGCACCTATGTCGGCGCCCTGCCGGGCCGCATCGTCCGGGCCCTGACCGAAGCCGGCTCGATGAACCCGGTGGTGCTGCTGGACGAGATCGACAAGGTCGGCTCGGACTACCGCGGCGATCCCGCGGCCGCCCTGCTCGAGGTGCTGGACCCGGCGCAGAACCACACGTTCCGTGATCACTATCTCGAAGTTGATCTTGACCTGTCCGACGTGCTCTTCCTGGCCACGGCCAACGTGGTGGAGACGATCCCGCAGGCCCTGCTGGACCGGATGGAGCTGGTCACCCTCGACGGCTACACCGAGGACGACAAGATCGCGATCGCTCGCGACTTCCTGCTCCCCCGGCAGCTCGAACGCGCCGCACTGACCACCGACGAGGTGACCTTCGGCGAGGACGCCCTCCGGGAGATCGCCGCCAACTACACCCGCGAGCCCGGCGTACGCCAGCTGGAACGCCTGCTGGCCAAGGCATTGCGCAAGGCGGTGACGAAGCTGGTCGGTACCGCCGACGAGCAGAAGTTGATCATCGAAGCGGCCAACCTGCGCGACTATCCTCGGCCGGCCCCGGTTCACGCCGGAGGCCCATGAGCGGACCTCGGTGCCCGGTGTCGCCACCGGTCTCGCCGTCACCGGTCTGGGTGGTGATGTGCTGTTCATCGAGGCGAGTGCGGTCGATCGCCCTTCGACAGGCTCAGGGCGCGAAGGGGTTGGCTCAGGGCGCGAAGGGGTGGCTCAGGGCGCGAAGGTCGCGGGACGCTGACGCTGACCGGGCAGCTGGGTGACGTGATGAAGGAGTCGGCGCAGATCGCGCTCTCCTACGTCCGCGCCCACGCCGCCGAGCTCGGGATCGACGACCCGACCGTGCTGGACGGCAACATCCACATCCACGTGCCGGCCGGAGCGGTGCCGAAGGACGGTCCGTCGGCGGGCGTCACCATGGTGACGGCGCTGACCTCGATGGCCCTGGGCCGCCCGGTGCGATCCGACGTCGGGATGACCGGCGAAGTCACGCTGAACGGCCGGGTGCTGCCGATCGGTGGCGCCAAGCAGAAACTGCTGGCCGCACAGCGCGCCGGACTGACCACGGTGTTCCTGCCCAAGCGCAACGAGCCCGATCTCGACGAGGTCCCGGCCGACGTGCTGGAGGCCATCGAGGTGGTCCTCACGACCGACGTCGCGGACCTGGTGGCTCGGGCGATCGAGCCGGCCACGGTCTCGGTGACCGCTGCGGCCTAGCCCGCCGCAAGAAGCGACGGCGCCCGGCGGCTACGAGCCGTCGGGCGCTGCTCACTCCTCCTCAGCCCGTCGGCGCGCGATCGGGGTCTCCGCCTCGCGGGCCGCGGCCATGTCGTCGTCGTAGCGCGACTTCACCAGGCTGGCCACCGTGGTGATGGTCAGCGTTCCGATGATCACGCACAGCGACAGCCAGATCGGGACCTCGCCACCGAACGGCGCCCAGTCGGCCAGGTGGTACTCGTGCAGGGCGTGGAAGATCAACTTGACGCCGATGAACGCCAAGATCACCGAGAGTCCCAGCGAAAGGTAGACCAGCCGCTTCAGCAGGCCGCCGATCAGGAAGTAGAGCTGACGCAGCCCCATCAGCGCGAACACGTTCGCCGTGAACACCAGGTACGGCTCGCTGGTCAGCCCGTAGATGGCGGGGATCGAGTCGAGCGCGAAGAGCAGGTCGGTGCTGCCGAGCGCGATGATCACGATCAGCATCGGCGTCATCAACCGCTTGCCGTTCTCGATCGACGAAGAGCTTGGTGCCCCGGAAGTCTTCGGTGGAAGGGAAACGCTTCTTGACGAAGCGCAGGGCGGGGTTGTCCGGAGGGTCATTCTCGTGTTCGTCGTGGTGGCGGTAGTCGATCACCAGCTTGATCGCGGTGTAGATCAAGAACGCGCCGAAGGCGAAGAACACCCAGCTGAACCGAGCGATCGCCGCCGCCCCGACGGCGATGAAGATGCCGCGGAAGATCAACGCCAAGATGATGCCGACCAGCAACGCGAACTGCTGCAGCTTTCTCGGCACCATCAGCTTGCCCATGATGATGATGAAGATGAACAGGTTGTCGATCGACAGGCTGTACTCGGTCAGCCAGCCGGCGAAGAACTCACCGGCGTACTTCGGACCCGAGATGGCCCAGATCCCGAGGCCGAAGATCACGGCCAGGCCGATGAAGATGGCGATGAAGGTGCCCGCCTCCTTCATCGAGGGCTCATGGGGCCTCCGGCCGATGATGAACACATCGATGGCCAGGATGGCGACCATCACCACAACGGTGATGACCCAGGCGTAGGTATGGACGTGCAAGACGAGGTCCTTCCGAGACGAGTTCAGCACACACGGTTACAGCGAACACAGCGGTCTCGGAGGTCTCTTCCGCCAGTCAGACTGGCCGGGGGCACCGGGGTAACCAACGCACCGAACGTGGGTGCAATGGAATCCGTGATGACGATGCCGACGCGAAGGAATACTCCCCTCCAGCCGACAAGTATGTCAGGGTCACCCCTGATTCCACGAACCCGCGCTGAGCGCTAGCGGTTGGCTTCGACCATCTGACGGAGTTCCTTCTTCAGATCGGAGATCTCGTCGCGCAACCGGGCGGCCACCTCGAACTGCAGGTCGGCGGCGGAGGCGTGCATCTGCGCCGTGAGCTCCTGGACCAGGTCCGCGAGGTCTCCGGCCGGCATGCCGGCCAGCTTCCGCGCCTGGGCGCTGGCCGCTCGACCGCTCAGCGCCGGAACCGGGGACTTGCCCTTGCCGCGCTGCCGTCCGCCCAGCAGGTCGTCGGTGTCGGCGTCCTCCCGAGCCAGCATGTCGGTGATGTCGGCGATCTTCTTGCGGATGGGCTGCGGATCGACGCCGTTGGCGAGGTTGTACGCGACCTGCTTCTCCCGCCGCCGGTTGGTCTCGTCGATCGCCGCCGCCATCGAGTCGGTGATCGAGTCGGCGTACATGTGCACCTCACCGGAGACGTTCCGCGCGGCGCGACCGATGGTCTGGATGAGGCTCTTCGCGCTCCGCAGGAAGCCCTCCTTGTCGGCGTCGAGGATCGCCACCAGCGACACCTCGGGGAGGTCCAGGCCTTCGCGCAGCAGGTTGATGCCGACCAGCACGTCGTACTCCCCCATCCGCAGCTCCCGCAGCAGCTGGATCCGCTGCAAGGTGTCGACCTCGGAGTGCAGATAGCGCGTACGGATGCCGTTCTCCAGCAGGTAGTCGGTGAGGTCCTCGGCCATCTTCTTGGTCAACGTGGTGACCAGGATGCGTTCGCTGGCGCTCGCTGCGGAGCCGGATCTCCCCCATCAGGTCGTCGATCTGGCCGTGGGTCGGCTTGACGATCACCTGGGGATCGACCAGTCCGGTCGGCCTGATCAACTGCTCGACGAAGCCCCTGGACTTGGCCAACTCGTAGTTGCCCGGGGTGGCCGACAGATAGACCGTCTGACCGATCCGCTCGACGAACTCCTCGAACCGGAGCGGGCGGTTGTCCATGGCACTCGGCAGCCGGAACCCGTGGTCGACCAGCGTCCGCTTGCGCGACATGTCCCCCTCGTACATGCCGCCGATCTGCGGCACGCTGACATGGGACTCGTCGATGACGAGCAGGAAGTCCTCCGGGAAGTAGTCGAGCAGGCAGTTCGGCGGGCTGCCGGGACCGCGCCCATCGATGTGCCGGGAGTAGTTCTCGATGCCGGAGCAGGTGCCGATCTGCCGCATCATCTCGATGTCGTAGCTGGTCCGCATCCGCAACCGTTGCGCCTCCAACAGCTTCTGCTGACGCTCCAGCTCGGCCAGCCGGTCGCCCAGCTCCGCCTCGATGCCGCCGATCGCCCGCTCCATCCGCTCGGGCCCGGCCACGTAGTGGCTCGCCGGGAACAGGTAGATCTCCTCGTCCTCGGTCACCACCTCACCGGTCAGCGGATGAAGGGTGCTGAGCTTCTCGATCTCGTCGCCGAAGAACTCCACCCGGACCGCGAGTTCCTCATACATCGGGAAGACCTCGAGGGTGTCGCCCCGGACCCGGAAGGTGCCGCGGGTCCCGGCCAGATCGTTGCGGGCGTACTGGACCCCGACCAGGCGACGGAGCAGCGCATCCCGCTCGACCTCCTGTCCGACCTTCAGCTTGATCATCCGGCCCACGTACTCCTGCGGCGTGCCGAGTCCGTAGATCGCCGACACGGTGGCGACGACGATCACGTCGCGCCTGGTCAGCAGCGAGTTGGTGGCCGAGTGCCGGAGCCGCTCGACCTCCTCGTTGAGCGAGGAGTCCTTCTCGATGTAGGTATCGGTCTGCGGAACGTACGCCTCGGGCTGGTAGTAGTCGTAATAGGACACGAAGTACTCGACCGCGTTGCGGGGGAAGAACTGCCGCAGCTCGTTCGCGAACTGCGCCGCGAGGGTCTTGTTGGGCTGCATGACCAGCATCGGCCGCTGCAACCTCTCGGCCAGCCAGGCGACCGTCGCCGTCTTGCCGGTGCCGGTGGCGCCGAGCAGCACCATGTCCTGTTCGCCGCCGTTGACCCGCCGCTCCAGCTCCGCGATCGCCGTCGGTTGGTCACCTGAGGGTGAGAAGTCGCTCTCGACCTTGAACGGGGCCACCGTGCGTTGGAGGTCTGTGATCGGACGCATGCGGCGAGCCTATGCACTCGGTCTGACAGAAGGCGTGCAGTTCGCCGCAGATCGAACACCGCCCGGCCGAACTGCTGATCGGGAGGCTGCGTCACCGAAGACGCTTCCTCCCGATCAGCCCTTCGCTGTGGATCGCCGGACCGGCTAGCCGCCCTGGACCTGGCCCTTCAACATCGAGTTGATCATCGTGGCGAAGTCCTTGTTCAGCTGCTCGGCATTGGCGGCCTGGGTGAAGTACACCGTGCCGATCACCGTCACGCCGTCGCTCGCTCGGACCGAGACCAGCGAGAACAGGAAGATCGTCGCCGAGCCCTGGCCGCTGGACACCGTGGTCTGCCCGAGGCAGGTGGCCGCCTTCAGCTTCGAGGTGCCGAGGTTGACGTCCTTCGGCTCCTGGAACTTGCCGCCCGACGTGCCCTCGGTGATGCTCTTGTGCCAGGACGGTGCACAACTGGCCGGGATTGGTGCTCGGCTCGACCTTGATGGACTGGCCGAGGAAGATGTTCTTGCCGTCGGACAACTGGGCGACACCCTTGCCGGTCTTCTTGACCGACCAGCCGTCGGCCGGGGTCAGCGAGATGCCGTTCCCGAGATCGATCGCGTTGCCGCTCGGCGGCTCCGAGGTCTCGGTCGGGCCGGGCGTCGGCTCCTCGGTCGTCGGATTGTCCGTCGGCTGATCCGTCGGCTGATCCGTCGGCTGTTCGGTCGGCTGCTCCGTGGGCGGAACCGGCTGGCTCGGCGTGATCGACACCGGACCGGGATCGTCGCCACCGCCCCGGTTCAGCACGATGATGATGCCGCCGATGGCCACCAACAGCACGACAGCGGCGACGACGATGCCGATGATCAGGCCGCGGCCCTTCTTGGCCGGCGGTCCACCCTGCGGCGGGAAGCCACCACCAGGAGGACCCTGCGGGCCGTAACCGCCGCCCTGCGGCGGGTAGCCCGGCTGGCCACCCTGCGGCGCGTACGCGCCCTGCGGGTTGTATGCGCCGGGGGCCGGCTGGGCGTATCCGGGTGGCGGTTGTTGCGGCGGGTATCCGCCCTGGCCTGGTTGCGGGGGGTATCCGCCCTGGCCCGGTGGGCCCTGCTGCGGGGGATATCCGCCCTGGCCCGGGGACGCCTTGCTGCGGCGGGAATCCGCCCTGGCCTTGGCCACCTTGCTGCGGGGGGTATCCGCCTTGAGGGCCCCACTGGCCCGGGTTCTGCGTCATGCCCGGCCCTCCTCGTCGTCGTAGAACCGGTTACGAGCGTCGTCATCGGTGCCGGCCGGCGCGGCCGGCGCCGGGCCGGGGTCCGGCTGCTCGACCACACCGGCGGAGGTCTCGCCGACGGCGGTCGTGCGGGCCTCGGCCGCGGTGACCTCGACTTCCTCACCGGCAACCGGGCTGTCGAAGCCGGGCACGATCGACCCGCCGGAGCGGCCGCGGTGGCCATGGCCGGAACCTTCGGACGGGAGACCTTGGACTGCACGCGGACCGTCGTCCCGCAGGCGTTGCAGAAGGCCGCGTGGTCGAGGAGCGGCATCTCGCACTGTCCGCAGAACTGCAGGTCACCCTCTTGGCCGATGCCGCCGTCGCGAGCCGAACGCTCCAGTGCCGCCTCCATCAGGCCGACGTGCAGCACGTTGCGGACCCGCAGGATCAGGGTGCCCAGGATGACCAGGCCCCAGACCAGGCTCAGGACCACCCCGAGCGTCGCGTTGCCGACGAAGGAGAACAGGTAGGTACCCGACTGGTAGGCGATGTTGGCCAGGATGGCCGCGGCCACGTCCGCGGAAGTAGCGCGGGGTGAACCCGTCGTATCCGCGACCGAGGCCGGAGAACTCGGCGCAGGCGATGCCGGTGGCCGTGCCGATGATCAGCGGCTTGACGAAGCCCTCGAGGAAGATCAACGAGACCCACAGGCCCGGATCCTGACCCTGCAGACCTCCGGTCACCAGGTCCCAGTGCCGCACGATGGTGTCGAAGCACGAATAGGAGACGCCACTGACCACACCGAACGTCAGGCCGTCCATCAGGTCGTCGAACTCCGGCCGGCTGGCGAGCAGCACGGGCCCGACCTGGCGGATCGCCTCGCCGACGATCGGCACCACGACCGCGACGAGCAGGAACGTGCCCACGGTGGGCGCCGCACTGAGGCCGCTCTCGTAGGTCTGGGTGCCGAACGGCACCGGACCGCGGAGGAAGGTCCACAAGATCGTGAAGCCGATCGTGAGCACCCCGGTCAGCGCGAACGCCAGGCCGGTGACCGGGATCGGTTCGTCCTCCCAGAGGTTCATGTCATAGATGTAGACGATGTAGACGATCGGGATGGCGAAGGCAGCGACCAGAACCGCGATCGGCATGGCGCCGAAGATCGCGGCGATCAGTGCGACCACGAGCGCGATCGTGAGAGCGATCCGGTACGTCTGGGGACGCTGGCCGGCACCGCGCGGCATGATCGAGGAGATCAAGGCGAATGAGGCGACTGGTTCGTCGGGTTTGGCGGCAAAAGACCTCCGTCGGGCGAGATCCGAGGAACGCTGATCCTGCCCACAGACGTGGCAGAAGTGTGCGACCGCGGGAAGCTCAGCCCGACAACGTGGGCATTCCAACGCTTGACCTCCTTGAACGTGTCGGGCCTGGTGAGCCCGACGACTGAACAGCGTTTCGTCTCGCAGGACCATGAGCGGCCACGAGCCCGGAGCACTGCGAGTATGTCATCCAAGCGCGCCACGGGTCAGGAGTTCGTCCCACAGGTCGGCGATCTGATCTTTCAGTTGTGTAACGGTCCCGTCGTTGTGCAGCACGTGATCAGCGGCGGCCAGCCGGGCCTCGCGGCTGGCCTGGGCGGCGATCCGGGCTTCGGCCTCCTCGGCGGTGAGCCCGTTGCGGTCGAGCAACCGGCGGACCTGGGTTTCTTGATCAACATCGACCACCACCACGACGTCGAATCCGTTCTGCTGACCGGTTTCCACCAGCAGCGGGATGACGTGGATCACGATGGCGTCCTCGGCCGCGGCTTGCTCCAGCTCGGCCGCGCGGGCGCGTACCGCTGGATGAACGATCCGCTCAAGATCACGACGGGCCTCCGGGTCGGAGAAGATGATCTTGCCCAGGGCGGCGCGATCCAGCCGGCCGTCCGTCAGCACGTCCTTGCCGAAGCGTTCCTCGATCGCGGCCAGGCCGGGGGTCCCCGGCTCCACCACCTCGCGCGCGAGCACGTCGGCGTCGATCACCACCGCCCCGTACCGGGCCGAGTTCATCGGCCACCATGCTCTTGCCCGATGCGATGCCGCCCGTCAGCCCCACCCTCAACACCCGTCTTCCTGCTCGCACCCGTAGGCCGATGCTCCGTCTTCCTCCACGCGCTCGCGGACGGAAAAGCGTGTCCGCTCGCTTGGTCGCCAGACAGGAGCGGCGCCTTCGCTACCCGATGCTCGCAGGAAACAGCAGAGGCCCTCCCACCAGAAGGTGAGAGGGCCTCGATTGACGTGCTGTGGGTCAGCTGCCGCCGGTGAGCTTCTCGCGAAGCTTCTGCAGTGCCTCGTCCGAAGCCAGCGAGCCTTCCGGAGCGGTCGGAGCCGCCGGGACGCTCGCCTCGGAGCTGGACGAGTACGTGGTCGGAGCCGCCGTCGGTCGCGCTTTCGCCGCTTTCGGCGTCCTCGACCTGCTTCTTGTGCGCTTCCCAGCGGGCGTGCGCCTCGGCGTACTGCTGCTCCCAGGCGTGCCGCTGCTCGTCGTAGCCGGCGAGCCACTCGCCCGTCTCCGGGTCGAAGCCCTCGGGGTAGAGGTAGTTGCCCTGGTCGTCGTAGGACGCCGCCATGCCGTAGAGCGTCGGGTCGAAGTCGTCGGCTCCGGCATCCACACCCTCGTTGGCCTGCTTCAGCGACAGCGAGATCCGTCGACGCTCGAGATCGATGTCGATGATCTTGACCATCACGTCGTCGTTGACCTGGACGACCTGCTCGGGGATCTCCACGTGGCGCTCGGCCAGTTCGGAGACGTGCACCAGACCCTCGATGCCCTCCTCGACGCGGACGAACGCACCGAACGGCACCAGCTTGGTGACCTTGCCGGGCACGATCTGACCGATCTGGTGGGTCCGGGCGAAGGCCTGCCACGGATCTTCCTGCGTCGCCTTGAGCGACAGGGAGACCCGCTCGCGATCGAGCTCGACGCTCAGCACCTCGACGGTGACCTCCTGGCCGACCTCGACCACCTCGGAGGGGTGATCGATGTGCTTCCAGGACAGCTCCGAGACGTGCACCAGGCCGTCCACGCCACCAAGATCGACGAAGGCGCCGAAGTTGACGATCGAGGAGACCACACCCTTGCGGATCTGGCCGGCCTGCAGCTGGGTGAGGAAGCTCTGCCGCACCTCGGACTGCGTCTGCTCGAGCCAGGCCCGGCGCGACAGCACGACGTTGTTGCGGTTCTTGTCCAGCTCGATGATCTTGGCCTCGAGCTCCATGCCGACGTAGGGCTGAAGATCACGAACGCGGCGCATCTCGACCAGCGATGCGGGCAGGAAGCCGCGCAGGCCGATGTCGATGATCAAGCCGCCCTTGACGACCTCGATCACGCTGCCGGTGACGACGCCGTCCTCTTCCTTGATCTTTTCGATCGTGCCCCAGGCGCGCTCGTACTGAGCCCGCTTCTTGGACAGGATCAGCCGGCCTTCCTTGTCCTCTTTCTGCTGGACCAGGGCCTCGATCTCATCGCCGACGCTGACCACATCGAAGGGGTCCACGTCGTGCTTGATGGAGAGTTCTTTGGAAGGGATGACACCTTCGGTCTTGTAACCGATGTCGAGGAGGACCTCGTCACGGTCGACCTTGACCACGGTGCCGGTGACGATATCGCCGTCGTTGAAATACTTGATCGTTGCGTCGATGGCCGCGAGAAATGCTTCGGGCGAGCCGAAGTCGTCGATTGCGACCTGAGGTGGTGCCTCGAGAGAGGACGTCATGTGTAGTAGGGCTCCGGGATGGATGATGAGTAACTGGTGTGCTGCAGCCCGATCCGTACACCACGAAGAAGCTCAACCACAGCTGACGACAACCGCAAGACTGACCAACACCGACCCGTACGAGCGTGACCTACTCCGTCTGAAGTCGCGCAGGCCACAGCGACATGCCAGGTTATCCTTCGCGCGTGAACAGGGTCAAACTTGCCGCGTGCACTGCGTCAGCCGACCGGATCACGGTCGTCTCGACGCTCAGCATCGGTCAGCCGGTCAGTGGGCGGCGTCGTGCCAGGAGCGGCCGACGCCCACCGAGACATCGAGCGGCACGTTCATCTCGACGGCGAGGCCCATCTTGTCCCGGACCAACTGCTCCAGCGCCTCCCGCTCGCCGGGTCCGATCTCGAAGACCAGTTCGTCGTGCACCTGCAGCAACATCCGGCTCCGCATCCCGGCATCGTCCAGCGCCTTCTCGACATCGAGCATGGCGACCTTGATGATGTCGGCCGCCGAGCCCTGGATCGGCGCGTTCAGCGCCATCCGCTCGGCCATCTCCCGCCGCTGCCGGTTGTCGCTCATCAGGTCGGGCAGATAGCGGCGGCGGCCGAGGATGGTCTCGGTGTACTCCGTCCGCCGGGCGTCGACGACCAGTGATCGCAGGTAGTCGCGGACCCCGCCGAACCGCTCGAAGTACTCATCCATCAAGGCCTTCGCCTCCGACACCTCGATGGTCAGCTGCTGGCTCAGGCCGTACGCGCTCAGCCCGTACGCCAGCCCGTAGTTCATCGCCTTGATCTTGGCCCGCTCGCCGGGACTGACCTTGGTCGGCTCGACGCCGAACACCCGGGACGCGGTGACGGTGTGGAAGTCCATCCCGGACTTGAAGGCCTCGATCAGGCTGTCGTCCTCGCTGGCGTGCGCCATGATGCGCATCTCGATCTGGGAGTAGTCGGCCGACATCAGCGCGTCGTAGCCCGGCCCGACCACGAAGGCCTCGCGGATCCGGCGGCCCTCCTCGGTGCGGATCGGGATGTTCTGCAGGTTGGGGTCGGTGCTGGACAGCCGGCCGGTCGCGGCGATGGTCTGCACGTACGTGGTGTGGATCCGGCCGTCGTCGGCCACCGACTTGAGCAGGCCCTCGACGGTCTGTTTCAGCCGGATCGCATCCCGGTGCACCAGCAGGTGGGCCAGGAACGGGTGCTCGGTCTTCACGTACAGGGCCTGCAGCGCGTCGGCGTCGGTGGTGTAGCCGGTGCGGGTCCGCCGGGTCTTCGGCATCCCGAGCTCCTCGAACAGCACCACCTGCAACTGCTTCGGCGAACCCAGATTGATCTGCTTGCCGAGCACCCCGTACGCGTCGCTGGCCGCCTGATTGACCTTCGCGCCGAACTCGGACTCCAGCGCCTCGAGGTGGTCGATGTCGACCGCGACACCGGTCTGCTCCATCCGGGCGAGCGTGCGCAGCAGCGGCAACTCGACGCCGTACAGCAGGCTGGTGCCGTTCCGTTGCTCGATCTCGACATCCAGCGCGTCGGCCAGGTCGATCACCGCGCTGGCCCGCACCATCGACGCCTGGGCCGCCATCTGAGCACCCGAGTCGTCGTCACCGAAGTCCAGCGACAGCTGATCGGAGTCGGTCAGCTCGGGAGCACCCTCGACCTTCAATTCACGCTTGAGATACCGGATGGTCAGATCGGCCAGATCGAAGGTCCGCTGGTCGGGTCGGGTGAGGTAGGCGGCCAGCTGGGTGTCGGAGGTCAGGCCGTTCAGGTCCCAGCCCCGCGCCCAGACCGCCAGCAGCGGACCCTTCGCGTCGTGCATGGCCTTGTGTCTGGCCGGGTCGGCCAGCCAGGCGGCGAGCGCCTTATCCTCCGCCGCGTCCAGCTCGGTGACAGCCACATACGCCGCCGCTCCGTCCCCCGCGGCCAGGGCGAGTGCCACGATGTCGCCGGTTCCCGAACCCCAGTGGCCGATGACGTCGACGCCGGTCCGCTCACCCGTCGCGTGCTCGGCCAGCCACGCCTCGAGCTGGCCGGGCTCGAGCACCTCCCGACGAGTTCGAAACCGCCCTCGGTCTTGACCTCGTCCTCGTTCGGCAGTGCCTCCAGCAGCCGGTCCCGCAGCACCCGGAACTCCAGGCCGTCGAAGAGCTGGTGGGTCGCCTCCCGGTTCCACGGCCGGCGCATGCAGATCGTCGATGCCGAGCGGCAGGTCCAGGTCGTTGACCAGGGCATTGATCTGCCGGTTGCGGAGCACGTCGTCGATCCGCTCCTGGAAGGCCTCGGCGGCCTTGCCCTTCAGCTCGCCGGCGTGGGCGCGAGATTCTCCAGCCCGCCGTACTGCTCCAGCCACTTGGCCGCGGTTTTCGGGCCGACCCCCGGCACTCCGGGGAGGTTGTCGCTGGACTCCCCGACCAGGGCCGCCAGCTCCGGATAGCGCCCGGGCGTGGCGAAGTACTTCTGCTCGACCGCCGCCGGCGTCATCCGGGCGAGATCGGAGACGCCCTTCCGCGGATAGAGCACGGTGACGTTGTCGGTCACCAACTGGAACGCGTCCCGGTCGCCGGTGCAGATCAGCACCTCGAAGCCCGCCGCCTCGGCCTGGGTCGCCAGCGTGCCGATCACGTCGTCGGCCTCGTACCCCGGCTTCTCCACGAAGGAGATGTTGAGGGCGTTGAGCACCTCCTTGACCAGGTCGAGCTGGCCCTTGAACTCGTCCGGGGTCTTGGAGCGGTTGGCCTTGTACTCGGCGTAGATCTCGGATCGGAAGGTCTGCCGGGACACGTCGAAGGCCACCGCCGAGGTGGGTCGGCGCCTCGTCGCGAAGCACGTTGATCAACATCGAGGTGAAGCCGAAGACGCCGTTGGTGTGCTGGCCGGTCTGGGTGGAGAAGTTCTCCACCGGCAGCGCGAAGAACGCCCGGTACGCGATCGAATGGCCGTCGATCAGCAGCAGCTTGGGACGGGTTGGCGGGCTGG
>CAVXIY010000004.1:0-17287 GCA_963761955.1 uncultured Actinomycetota bacterium
AAGGCGCGAAGCTCGTCCCGGTCGACCCGCTTGCCGGCTTCGCGCAGTGACCAGCCCACCGCCTTGTGCATCAGGTCGTGGCGGTCGTCGAGCAGCAGTTCGGCCAGTCGGTACAGATCGGCCGAGTCCTCGGCCTTGAGAAACTGCTGGCTGGCCACGATGGCGATCCGCCGCTCCCACAACACCGTCGACGCGGCCAGCCGGTAGAGCGGTGCTCGGTCCCGGTCGAGGAGGTGGCCGCCGACGATCGGGCCGGCGCTGAGGTCGACCAGGTCCCAGTTGTTCACGAAGCCGGTGTGGTCGAGGTACTCCGGGTAGATCTGGGCCGATTCGCCTCCTCCGCCGGCACCCCGGCGGCTGCGGGTGGCGCGCTCGCTCATCACGACCAGCGCCAACTGTCGGTGCTCGTGGACCGGGCTCTGCAGCAGCGGCAGCCAGCGGGCGGACTCGTACGGCTCGCGCAGATAGGGCTTCGCGACGCCGCGCAGCACACTGAGCTTGATCCCGATGAAGGTGTCGCCCTCGCCGTAGCCGCCCGGCCGCACCTGGAAGAACCGGCTCAGGACCTCCGCCGTCTGGGCATCGGCCAATGGATCGAGCTGGGCCAGAACCTCGTCCACCGGGTTCACGTCGCCACCGTCCTTATGCCTATATTCCCTATAGTGAGACAGGGGATTGTGGAATACGCCACTGCGCCCATACTCTTCAATGACGGGCGCAGCCTGACCGGCGCCCCGGTCATCGACAACGAAGGACGAGACGTGAACGCCGCATCGCACAGCAGGATCCACCTGGATCTGCTCCGCACGGCGAGCGCGGCATGTCCGCGAATGTGTCACGCGACAGCGCACCAGCGCTGATCGCGTCCCTGGCGGGCTCACCATGCCCGCTGCCTCCCGCCGCCATCCGTCCGCGGCGTCACATTCGCTCTCCAGAAGGAACCCCGTCATGTCGAAGAAGAATCGCGTACCGGTCAATCTCGTCCAACTCGCCACCCAGCTGGCGGCCCAGACCTCACTCTGGGAGCCGCTGGTCGACTACGATCCCGTCTCTCGCTACTACGCCCGGCTGGCCCGGGAATCGGACTTCGAGGCCTGGCTGCTCACCTGGGTGCCGGGGCAGGGCACCGAGTGGCACGACCACGGCGGCAGCGCGGGCGCCTTCATCACGGTCCGCGGTGTCCCTGACCGAGGAACATGCCGTGGTGCAGTCCGGACGGTCCGCCGCGGGTCGTCCCGCAGTCTCGCGAGCTGACCGAGGGCACCCTGCGGCCGTTCGGGAGCAAGCACGTGCACAAGGTGACCAACCAATCGCTGGAGCCGGCGGTCAGTCTGCACGTCTACGCGCCGTCGTTGGTTGAGATGCATGTGTACGAGCGGCAGGGAGAACTGTTACATTTGCGTGATTCCCAGCTGGTCGGACTGAATTGGTGAGCGTTCTCAGTCCGCCAGCCACCACGGCTAGCACCGGTCGCAGGACCATCCAACAAGTGCTGGAATCGGCCCGGGGGCGCCTATCGAGGCTCACCCCAGCACAGGCCCGGAACCATTGGGGCGCCGGTGCGGTCGTGGTGGACATCCGACCCGCCGCCCAACGGGCGGCGGAGGGCGAGTTGCCCGGTGCCCTGATCATCGAGCGCAACGTCTTGGAGTGGCGCTTCGACCCCGCCTGCGACGCGCGGTTGCCGATCGCGGCGTACGACCTCGAGGTGATCGTGCTGTGCCAGGAGGGCTACACCTCCAGCCTCGCCGCCGCCGCCCTCCAGGACCTGGGCATCCATCGCGCCACCGACGTCATCGGCGGCTTCGCCGCCTGGCGCGAACTCCTCTGACCCCCGCCTCCGACTCGGCGTCGGTTTCCCACGTATACGTGGGAAACCGGCACTGTACCCAGGAAGTTACCTGGGTACAGCGACAGAAAACTGGGTAAGCGCTGCGGCTGAGTGAGCGCAGGAGCCGCGGCCGGGTCAGACGCCGGCGTACGAGTGCAGCCCGGAGACCAGCAGGTTGATGCCGACGAAGTTGAACCAGAACGAGGCGAGCCCGACGATGGCGATCACCGCGGCCCGGGTGCCGCGCCAGCCGGCGGTGGAGCGGGCGTGCAGATAGCAGGCGTAGATCACCCAGGTGACCAGGGCCCACGTCTCCTTGGGGTCCCAGCCCCAGTAGCGGCCCCAGGCGTACTCGGCCCAGATCGCCCCGGCGGCCACGGTGAAGGTCCACAGCGGGAAGGCGAAGGCGTGGAACCGGTAGGTGATCAGGTCGATCCGGCCGCGAGTTCGGCACGCCGGGCGAGATATCCGGTCGACCTGCCCGCGGCGCTCGGCCCGCTTCTTGATCAGGTACAGGATCGACATCAGTCCACCGATGTTGAACGCCGCCCCGGCGATCGCCGCGGCGACGATGTGGATCAGGAACCAGACCGAGTGCAGGGCGGGTACGAGCGGGGCGACCGCGACGTAGAAGACCGTCACGGCCAGGCCGTTGCCGATGGCGGCCAGCAGGGTGACCGGCAGCCCGAGCCAGCGGAGCCCGGCCCGCCAGACCATGATCAGGTACGCGCCGACGACGAAGACCATCGCGCTGGTGGTGAACTCGAACATGTTGCCCCACGGGGCGCGCCCGGCCGCAAGGCCCCGCATCACCACGCCGGTGACGCTGAGCAGGAAGCCGATCATCGTCAGCGCCACACCGATCCGGCCGAACTGCTCGGTCCGGCGCGTCGGAGCGCTCGCGGGGCGGCGGCCGCGGGCTCGAGCGTCGGCGCCGACCCGTTCCGACCCCACGCTGACCAGCTCGCGGGCCTCGACCGACTCGTCAGCCGGTACGCGGCGCGCTGAGGCCCATTCCGCGGCGTGGGCGAACATGGCGAGCATGTAGACCACCACCGAGGTCACCAGCGCCAGGCTCGAGTAGTACTCGTAGTTCACGTCCTGCTCACTTCCTTGCCCGGTTGGGAAAGCTGCCGAGCCAGCTCATCGACGTCCTCGGTCAGCCCGGCTCGCGCATCGGCGCGGTCGAGGCCGCCGACCTCCACCACCCTAGGACCAGCCTCGCGGCTGCGCAGCGCAACCCACACCCGCCGCGGCCGGATGAACAGCGACAGGCAGAGGCCCGCGACGGCGAAGCCGATGGCGCCGATCGAGATCGGCACACCGGGTGCGTCACCGATCTGCAGCTTGACCCACCGGCTCCAGCCGTCCAGCTGGATCGAGCCCTTGCCGTCGGGCAGGTTGACGCCGTCGCCGACGTTCAGCGCGTAGCGGACCGGCTGGCCGTTCTTGTCCCGCAACTGCGTCAGGCCGGTCGGATCGAGGGAGTAGACGTTCTCCGGCTTGCCGGTCTCGACCTTCGGCGGACCCGCCCAGGCGTTGATGAACAGCGCCGGGTTCAGCGCGTCGGGGAAGATCGACTGCGGTCCGTGCTGCTGGTCGATCACCGCGGTCGGATAGAAGAAGGCCTCGAACGCCAGCCGTTCCGGTCGGGCGTCGGGCACCTTGATCGCCCCGATCGAGGTGAAGTTGCCGTCCTGCGGCAGCATCACGACCGGTCCGGAGAAGGCGACGTTGCCCTGGGCGTCCTTGACGGTGACGTTCGGCGGCGTACCCGTGTCCGATCAGGTGCACCGTCGTGCCGTCGATGTTCAGCGGCTTGTTGACCTCGAGCGTCTCGGCCTGCGGCTGCGCACCCGGGCGATCGGTGACCTCGACGTCGGCCTTGAACAGCCGCGCCGCGCCGCGCTGCACCGGCCCGGTCTCGAACTTCACGTCGAAGTTCTTCACCACCACGCTGAACGGGTGCAGGTCCGAGTCGGAGAACTCCGCACCGGCGGAGAAGTCGTCGTACTGGGTGAGGTTGTTGGCGAAGCCCTGCCCGACGATCACCACGCTGGTCCCGCGGAAGCCCCAGAGCCCACCGATCGCGGCCCCGAGCAGGACGAACAGCAGGCTGATGTGGAAGACCAGATTGCCGGCCTCGCGCAGGTAGCCGCGTTCGGCGGCCACGCTGCTCCTCGTGCCGATCGACCCGATAGCGCTGAGCCCGCAGGATCTCGGCGGCCCGGTCGAGCACGTCGGCCTCATCGGACGAGCCGTCGCCGTCGGGCAGTTCGGCGGTCGCGTACGCGGGCAGTCGGGCGAGGTTCCGCGGTGTCTTGGGTGGCCGGGCCCGGACGGCGCGGCCGTAGACCCCGACCCGCGGAATGATGCAGCCGACCAGCGAGACGAACAGCAGCAGGTAGATCGCGGAGAACCACGGCGAGGTGTAGACGCCGAACATGCCGACCTTGTCGTAGATCGGACCCAGGGTCGGATGGGCGCTGATGAACTCCGACACCCGGACCGGCGAGACCTTCCGTTGCGGCACCAGCGAGCCCGGGATCGCCGCCAGCGCCAGCGCGAAGAGCAGCACCAGCGCGGTCCGCATCGAGCTGAGCTGGGTCCACAGGAAGCGCAGACCACCGCCGAGGCCGAGCCGGGGCAGGTCGGGCTGCCGGCCCTCGGGTGCGGCGGGCGCGTCCCGGGTCGGCGTCTGCGTCATCAGATCACCGTCTCGAAGGATGCCGCCCACTGGCGCAGCACGCCGGTCAGCGTGTCCCAGGCGCCGGTGACCAGCAGCAGACCGACGATCACCATCGAGAAGCCGCCGATCCGCATGATCAACTGCTGCCGCCGGCGCAGGAAGGTGACGGCCCGCGCCATCTTGGTGAAGGCCAGACCGGCCACCACGAAGGGAATTCCGAGCCCGAGCGCGTACACGAAGCCGAGCAGCCCGCCGCGCAACGCGGTGCCCTCGCTGAAGCCCAGATTGACCACCACTCCGAGAGTCGGTGACAGGCACGGCGTCCAGCCCAGGGCGAAGACGACCCCCAGCAACGGTGCCGCCGCCACCCCGACGGCGGGCACCCGGTGCAGCCGAAGATCACGCTGGCCGATCCGGAGCACGCCCGGCGAAGATCAATCCGAGAATGATCACCACGACCCCGAGCACCCGGCTGATCATCACCCGGTACTCGGCCAGCAACCGGCCGGCCGAACCGGCCACCACGCCGGTGATCACGAAGATCACCGCGAACCCCAGCACGAACAGGGACGCACCCGCGAGCATCCGGCCGCGCCGGCTCGATCCCTCGACGACCTCGGCGGCACCCAGACCGGTGGCGTAGGAGAGATAGCCGGGCAGCAGCGGCACCACGCAGGGCGAGAAGAACGACACCAGACCCGGCCAGCAGCGCCACGGGCAGGGCCAGCGCCATCGAGCCGCCGACGGCGGACTCGGCCCAGGTGGCGAGGTCGAGGGTGATCATCTACTTGCCGTCCGCGACGTCGTTGATCATGTCGACCAGGGTGATCTTGGAGACCTCGGCGAGCACCCGGACGGCCAGCCGGCCCTGGCTGTCGATGATCAACGTCGACGGGATCGCGCTGGGCGGCCACTCACCCGACAGCGGCAGCAGCACCTTGCCGGTCGGGTCGAAGATGCTCGGATAGCTGATGCCCTGGGCCCGGACGAACGCCTCGGCCTGGGCGGGCGCGTTGTCCCGGACGGTGATCCCGATGAACTGGGCCTTGCCCTTGGTCTCCTGGCTGGCCGCCTGCAGCGCCGGCGCTTCGGCCCGGCAGGGCGGGCACCAGGATCCCCAGATGTTGAGCACGATCACCTTGCCGGCATAGTCGGCCGTCGACACCGTCTGGTCGCCGCCGAGCGCCGGTCCCGAGACCACCGGCAACGGCCTTGCGGTTGGCCGGCTCGATCATGGTCACCCGGCCGGTGCCGGTGGTGTAGCCCTGCTGCCCGGCGCTGCGGGTCGGCTCGTCGGCGCCGGTACGCGAGCAGCCGGCGAGCAACAGGCCGGCGATCGCGACGACCGCCAGCGACCTCCGCAGTCGATCAGGCCGCACCGCTACGAGCGCCCGCGACGAACTTCTTGGTCTGGTGCGGACGCAACAGGTCGGCGGCCGGTTCGCGGTAACTGACCGAGCTGACCCGGCCGTCGATGTAGCTGAAGGAGGTGATGCTGGCCAGCGTGCACTCCCGCTTGCGCGGATCGTGCGCGAGCCGGCGGCCCTCGGTCGCACAGCGGGCCATCCAGATCGGCAGCTGGTGGGAGACGATCACCGCCTCATGGCCGTTCGCGGCCTCCGCGGCGTCCTTCATCGCCAGCCGCATCCGGTCGACGATGTCGGTGTAGGCCTCGCCCCAGGTCGGCTTCAGCGCGTTCCGGAACAGCCACCAGCTCTTCGGCCCACCCTTCAACAGGTTGAGCGGGGTCACGAGCCGACCCTCGAGCTGGTTCCCGGCCTCGATCACCCGGCCGTCGGTGGTCACCGGCAGGCCGAGCGCTTCGGCCAGCGGCGCCATCGTCTCCTGCGCCCGCTCCAACGGCGAGCAGCGCAGGTGCACGATGTCGTGGTCGCGCAGGTCCTCCGCGACCCGCTCCGCCATCTCCCGACCGAGGTCGGACAGGTGATAGTCCGGCAGCCGCCCGTAGAGCAGCCCGGTGGGGTTGTGCACCTCACCGTGCCGCACCAGGTGCACGATCGTCCGGCTGCTCATCGCTCGCTCGCCGGTCCGGGCCGCGGCATCGGCGGCCGCCGGCAACGCAGTGACAATCCGATCCATGGCTCCATCATCGTGGGCGGCGGACAAAAACCAAGCCTCGAACGCGCTGGGCGGCAGATAGACGCCGGAATCCAGCATGGAATGGAAGAACGCGGCGTACGCGTCGGTGGACTGGGTCGCGGCGATGGCGAAGTCCGGGACGGCAGTCACGCCTTCGCCCACGAAGAACACGCTGAACAAGTTCCCGGAGCGCTGGATGACATGCGGGACGCCGGCGGCCGACAGCGCCGCGGCGACCTCGTCCCGCAGCTGGCCGGAGACCCGGTCGACGTGCTCGTACACCGCCGGCGTCGCCAGCCGCAGCGTGGCCAGTCCGGCCGCGGTCGCGATCGGGTTCCCGGACAGCGTGCCGGCCTGGTAGACCCCGCCGACCGGCGCGAGGCTCTGCATCAGGTCGGCGCGACCGCCGAACGCCGCCGCCGGGAAGCCGCCGCCCATCACCTTGCCGAAGGTCATCAGATCCGGCTCGACACCGTCCAGGCCGTACTGGCCGGACCGGCTGACCCGGAATCCCGTCATCACCTCGTCGGAGATGAACAGCGCACCGTGCTCCCGGGCGATGTCGGCCAGGAACGTGTTGAAGCCGATGCCGTCCTCGACCCCCGGCGGGATGACGCCCATGTTGCCGGCGGCGGCCTCGGTGATCACGCAGGCGATCTGGTCGCCGTAGGCGGCGAACGCCGCGCGGACGCCGGCCCGGTCGTTGTACTGCACGACGATCGTGTCGGCGGCGGTCGCCTCGGTGACGCCCGGGCTGCTGGGAATGCTGCCTGCCGGCGACTCTCGGAGCCGGATCGGATGGCAGCGTGGCGACGCCGGAGCCGGCCGCGGCCAGCAGCGCGTCGACGTGGCCGTGGTAGCAGCCGGCGAACTTGATGATCTTGTCCCGGCCGGTGATCCCCCGGGCCAGCCGGAGCACGCTCATCGTGGCCTCGGTGCCGGAGCTGACCAGCCGGACCTGCTCGACCGGCGTCCGGTCGACGATGGCCGCGGCAAGATCGACTTCGGCCACCGTCGGGGCACCGTACGAGGTGCCGCGGCCGGCCGCCGCGGTGACCGCCTCGATCACCTCGGGGTGCGCATGGCCGAGCAGCATCGGGCCCCAGGAGCAGACCAGGTCGACCAGTTCGTTGCCGTCCAGGTCGTAGAGGTACGGGCCCTGCGGCCCGGGCGATGAAGCGCGGCGTACCGCCGACCGACAGGAACGCGCGTACCGGCGAGTTGACCCCACCGGGCGTCAGCCGTCTTGGCGCGCTCGAACGCCTGCTCGACATCGCGTGCCTGAGCCTGTCGACCGTGTCCTGAGCCTGTCGAAGGGCTCATGGGCGGCCCGTCGACAGCATCGAGGCGATGGGCCCATTCCAGCGCCCAGTAGCTCAAGATCACATCCGCGCCGGCCCGCCGGATGGAGATCAGCGGTCTCGTCGATCGCCCGCTCGCGATCGATCCAGCCCTGGGCGGCCGCGGCCTCGACCATCGCGTACTCGCCGGAGACGTTGTACGCCGCGACCGGCACGTCGACCGCCTCACGGATCGCCCGCAGCACGTCGAGATAGCCCAGCGCCGGCTTGACCATGACGATGTCGGCGCCCTCGGCCAGGTCCAGCGCGACCTCGCGGAGCGCCTCCCGGACGTTGGCCGGATCCTGCTGGTAGGTCTTCCGGTTGCCGCGTGAGCGAGGAGGCGACCGCCTCGCGGAACGGGCCGTAGAACGCTGAGGAGTACTTCGCCGAGTAGGCCATGATCGCCACGTCCGTCGCGCCGGCCTGATCGAGAGCGGCGCGGATCGCTCCGACCTGGCCGTCCATCATGCCGCTGGGTCCGACCACGTGGGCCCCGGCGTCGGCGTGCAGCGCGGCCATCTGGGCGTAGATCTCCACCGTGGCGTCATTGTCGACCGCGCCGGACGGGCGTCAGCACTCCGCAGTGACCGTGATCGGTGAACTCGTCGAGGCAGACGTCCGACATCACCAGGCAGTCGTCGCCGACCTCGTCGCGGACCGCCCGGATCGCCACGTTGAGGATGCCGTCCGGGTCGAGGGCGCCGGAGCCCTGAGCATCCTTGTGCTCCGGGATGCCGAAGATCATCACCCCGGCCAGTCCCGCGTCGGCCGCCTCGGCGGCGGCCTTGCGGAGCGTGTCCAGCGTGTGCTGCACGACGCCCGGCATCGAGCCGATCGGTCGCGGCTCGCTGATCCCCTCCGCGACGAACACGGGCAAGATCAACTGCCGCGGCGCCAGGCTGGTCTCGGCGACCATCGCCCGCATCACCGGCGTCGTCCGCAACCGGCGCGGCCGGGACGTGATCATCGGTCACGCGACCTTTCGTGGTCTGAGCTTGTCGAAGACTCGACAGCGCCCGTCGACAGGCTCAGCGCTGTCATCGGCCCTTCGACAGGCTCAGGCGTGGGCATCAGACACGGCGGCGGCTGGTCGGTTTCTTCTGCGAGGGCGGAGTACGGGCTCGCCGGCCTCGGTGAAGCCGTCGCGACGGTCGGCGGCGAAGCTCGCCAGGGCGTCGGCCAGTTCCACCACCGAGGGCTTCGAGGCGATCACGTCGACCCGCAGGCCGTGCTCCTCGCAGGTACGCGCGGTGGCGGGGCCGATCACCGCGATGATCGTCGACGCGTGCGGCTTGCCGGCGATGCCGACCAGGTTGCGGACCGTCGAGGACGAGGTGAACACCACGGCGTCGAACTTGCCGGTCTTGATCGCCTCCCGGACCGAAGCCGGCGGCGGGGTGGCGCGTACGGTGCGGTAGGCCGTGACGTCCTCGACCTCCCAGCCGAGCTCCTTGAGGCCCTTCGGCGAGCGTCTCGGTCGCGATGTCGGCGCGCGGCAGGAAGACCCGGTTGATCGGGTCCAGCACGTCGTCGTAGGGCGGGAACTCCGCGGCCAGCCCGGCGGCGGACTGCTCGCCCTCCGGCGTCAGATCGGGCTCGATCCCCCACGCCTTCAGGGCTTTGCGCGGTGACCTCGCCGACCGCGGCGACCTTGAGGCCGGAGAACGCCCGGGCGTCCAGGCCGTAGTCCTCGAACTTCTCCCGGACCGCCTTGACCGCGTTCACCGAGGTGAAGGCGACCCACTCGTAGCGGCCCTCGACCAGACCGCGGATCGCCTTGTCCATCTGCAGCGGGCTGCGCGGCGGCTCGACCGAGATGGTCGGCACCTCCTCGCTGTGCGCGCCGTAGGTCCGCAGCCGGGCCACCATCGGCGCCGCCTGGTCCTTGGTCCGCGGGACGAGGACCTTCCAGCCGAACAGCGGCTTGGTCTCGTACCAGCTGAGTTCGTGGCGCTGCTCGGCCGCGACGCCCATGATCACGTGCACCGGATCGGCGGCGGGCGCCTTGACCGACTTCACCGACGCCAGCAGTCCGTCCAGGGTGGTCGGCAGGGTGATCTGCTCGGTGCTGCCGCCGTGCAGGGTGACGATCACATGATCATCTCCGGGCCGGCCGGCG
Source organism: uncultured Actinomycetota bacterium (assembly GCA_963761955.1). GTDB lineage: Bacteria > Actinomycetota > Actinomycetes > Propionibacteriales > Propionibacteriaceae > Microlunatus. The sequence goes on from CAVXIY010000004.1 coordinate 10,083, forward strand.
GCCTTCGCCGCCTCGACCAGGTTGCTGACCATCGACACCAGGGTGCTGACCACGATGGTCGTGGCCGAGCCCCACTGGGCCGTGTTCGCCTTGGTGAACTTGCCGTCGGTGACCGAGGCGAACTGCACCCCGCCGGCGTGGATGAGATCGATGCCGGCGTACTCGGGCACCGCGGTCAGGCTGGAGACCCCGGGCACGACCTCGAAGTCGATGCCACCCCGTACGCAGGCGGCGGCCTCGTCGGCCACCGCGTTGTCCAGGAACGGATCGCCGGTGACCAGCCGGACGACCCGCGCGCCGGCGCAGGCGGCCTTGAGCACGATCTTGGCCCGGGCCGACGGCGTCAGCGGCTTGTGGGCCTCGGTGAGCCCGATGGTGCTGACCTCGGCGCCCTCGGCGAGGGTGATCGCCGGGTGGCCCAGGATGTCGCGTTGCCGGTCGTTGTCCAAGATCACCGAGCTGGCGTCCGCCAGCGCAGCGATCGCGCCGAGGGTCAACAGATCGGGATCACCTGGGCCGGTGCCGACGAAGATCACTCGCCCGCGGGTGACGGGCGCGACAGGAGTAGCCGTTGAGGTCTGGGTCCGGGGCTTACGAGCCGAGGATGTGCTCACTGAGGTCTCACGTTCTGTGTGAAGCCTGCCGCTGATGATCAACGGCGAGGGCCTTGTGGGTCCCGCAACTCCGACAGCACCTGCAATCGCCTGGCTGGCCCCGAACTGCGCTGGATCGTCCGTCGAGCCGTGTGCCTCCCATCGGAGGACACCGCTCGGACCGACGACGAGGCCGGTTTTGGTCGGTTCTGACAAGTTGCTCAGTAACGTTCTCCCAATTACAGCGGCCAGAGTCAAATCGAGACTTGTACCACGGACAGATTTGACAATGCTGCGGGCACCGACCGGTGATGTGCAACCGGCCTCGAGGGTGCCGAGAAAACCCCGTTCTGCTTGGGATTCAGCCCGCGCGACGGGATCGTCGAGGCTCGCGACGTGGTCCCGCATCGCGTCGGCGAGCGACGAATGAATTTCCAGGGCGAGGGCACCCTGTCCGGGAGCTGGAAGCATCACCTGATGATCAAGGATTTGTGCTTGTAGGTTCCTGACAACGGTGTCTGCTTCGCGACCGTCCGAATCGGTCGCTCCGAGGGTCGAGGTATCCGAGCCGGCGCAGCCCCGCCGCAGCGAGCACCACGGCATCCACCGAGCCGCTGCGGGCCAGCTCGATCCGGGTGTCAACGTTCCCGCGGATCGGCACGATCCGCAGCTCGAGACGGCGGCCGGCGGCCCGTTCCCGCTCGGCCCAGTCGAGCAGCTGGATGGCCCGTCGCGGGGCTCCGGTGCCGATCGTCACCGGCCCGACGAGGTCGTCGAGCCGGCGTCCCACCAGCACGTCGCGAGGGTCCTCGCGGGCCGGGATCGGCGATCACCTCGAGGTCGTCCTCGGCGGCCGTCGGCAGGTCCTTCAGCGAGTGCACCGCGACGTCGATCTCACCGCGACGCAGGGCATCGCGGACGGCACCGGCGAACACCCCGGTGCCGCCGATCTCGGTGAGCTGGCGTTGATCGACGTCCCCGGCGGTGGTGACGCCGACGAACGTCGACTCGATCCCGCGGTCGGCCAGCAGCGCGGCCACCACGTCGACCTGGACCCGGGCCAGCGGAGACGTACGCGCCCCCAGCCGGATCGGCCGGGACGTCGTGTCATCGGTCACTAAGCGCTGACCTCCGGCGACATCACCGCGGCGACCGCCTGCGGGTCGAGCGCGAACAGCTCGCGGAGGGCGGCGGCGTAGTCGACCGCATCGGGATCGGCGGCCAGCTCCTGCACCCGGACGGTCGGGGTGTGCAGCAGCTTCTCGACGATCCGGTGCACGCTCTGCTGGATCTGGGCGCGTTGTTGATCATCGAGCTCGGGCAGCCGGGAGTCCAGCCGGCGGAGTTCCGCGGTCACCACGTCGGAGGCCATGGTCCGCAGCGCGACCACGGTCGGGGCGACCTGAGCCGCCCGGCGAAGTCCGATGAAGCCGGCGACCTCGCCGCGGACCAGGCTGCGGGCGTCCTCGACCTCGGCGGTGCTGGCCGCATCCAGCTGTCCGTCGACCAGCCGATCGAGATTGACCAGCGTGATGCCGAGCTCGGACACCTCCGGCGCCACATCAGCGGGCAACGCCAGGTCGACGACGCCGAACACCGGCGTACCGGCGAGATCGGCCGGTCCGACGGTGAAGGAGCGGGCGCCGGTGCAGGTGACCAGGATGTCGGTCTCGGCGAGCGCGGCCGGCAGGTCGTGCAGCGCGACCGCGCGGCCGCCGACGGCCTCGGCCAGTCGCTCGGCCCGGGCCAGGGTGCGGTTGGCGCAGCTGAGCTGTGCGCCGGCGGCGGCGGCGGTCCGGGCGGCCAGACCGGCCATGGCCCCGGCGCCGACGACGAGCACCCGGCGACCGGCCAGATCGCCGCGCTCGGCGGTCAGCAACTCGTACGCGGCACTGACCAGGGAGCGCCCGGCCGATCCGATCCCGGTCTCGGTCTGCACCCGCTTGCCGACCCGGATCGCCTGCTGGAACAGGGAATTCAGCACCGTGCCGACCGTGCCGTGGGTCTGGCAGAGGTTCAGCGCGTTCTTGACCTGCCCGAGGATCTGGTTCTCCCCCACCACCACCGAGTCGAGCCCGCTGGCGACCGAGAACGCATGGGCGACGGCGCCTTCGTCGAAGTAGACCCCGCACATCGATCGCACCTCGGTGACGGCCAGTCCGGTGAAATCGGCGAGGGCCTCGATCGCGGCGTCGAGGGCGCCGTGGAAGCGGCTGACCGACGTGTACAGCTCGGTGCGGTTGCAGGTGGACAGCACGACGGCCTCGTCGACGTGCTCGGAGGAGACCAGTTGATCGGCGAGCTTGGCCGAGGCGGCCGGATCCATCGCGAGCTGGGCCAGATGGGCGACCGAGGTCGACTTGTGCGACACGCTGACCACCAGGATGCTCATCCGCGGTCCCCCTTGCTCTCCACCAACTCGTTCGCCACCGGCGGCCCCGGGACTCCGTCTTCGGTCTTGCGCTGCTCGTGGTAGGCGAGGATCTGCAGTTCCTGGCCGAGGTCGACCTTACGGACATTGACGCGCTCCGGCACCACGAGAACCGTCGCTGCGAAGTTGAGGATGCTGGTGACGCCCAGATACACCAGCCGGTCAGCCACGCCCTGCGCCGCTTCGGCCGGGGTGGCGATCACCGCGATCGCGGCCCCGGTCCTGGCCACCACGCTCTCCAGGTCGATCAGGTCGGAGATCTCCAGCCCGTGGATCCGCTTGCCCACCAGGTCCGGTGACGGGTCGATCAGTCCGACCACCCGGAACCCGCGGGTGTAGAAGCCGGAATAGTTGGCCAGCGCGGTGCCGAGGTTGCCGAGTCCGACGATGATCACCGGCCAGTCGTGCGCCGAACCCACCTCCCGGCCGATCTGGAACCGCAGGTACTTCACGTCGTAGCCGACGCCGCGGGTGCCGTACGAGCCGAGGTAGGACAGGTCCTTGCGGAGCTGGGCGGAGTTGACCCCGGCCGCCTCGGCGAGCGCGCCGCTGCTGACCGTGTCGATGTGCTGGGCGGCCAACTGGTTGAGGGCCCGCAGATAGACCGGAAGCCGGGCGACGGTCGCGTCCGGGATCCCTTTCAGGGACGCCGGAGGCCGGATCGGATTGACCGGCAGGGTGTGCGACACGCGACTCCTCGACTCTGACAGGCGCAACATTCTCACTCTAATCCCCCGCTTGTGAAGCGATGCACAAGTTCACCTGTCGTCGCCGCAGGCCGAGCCGTTCGGCCGTCACCGCTCAGCCGGACTCGTGGGCCGCGAGCAGGGCCTCACCGCGCGGCGAGAGCAGGTATCCGATCTCCAGCGACTCGGTCAGACCCAGGGCCTTCAGCCGGCGGACCCGGAGCTTGAAGTACGCGCGTTCCTCGCCGACCTCGGCCGCGAGCTCGGTGGACACGACGCCGGGATGGTCGCGGATCTGCGCCAGCGTCCGCCAGGTCCACGGCTCGTCGGCCGCCCGGTCCATCCGGTCGAGCTTGGCCGTCAGCGCGGCGATCTCGGTCGTCGGTGAGCCGGTCGCTGGCCCGCAGCGCGATCCGCGGGTCCGGCCCGGCCAGCGCGATCCCGATCCGGTAGAGATCGTCGCCGGCGCCCTTGGCGCTGGTCCAGCGCAGCAGCGCCTTGAGCGAGTCGAAGCCGGCCTCGACCGCGTCGGCATCGGTGAGCTCGGGTTCCACGCACCCGCTCGACGGAGGTCACCTCGATCACGACCCCGTGGGTGGTGAACCGGGACCCGACCCGGGCCCGGACGGCGTTCCAGCGGCGGAATGTGCAGTGCACCCGGCCGTCGATCAGCCCGTTCACGGTCGGCGCGTTGAACATCATCGGCGTTCGGACATCATCGCTGGGCCGGCGGCTTCCTTCGCAAGGCGGCGGTGAGCCGAGCCGGGTCGACCCGCCAGAAGTCGTGCTGGGCGCCGTCGACGAACGTCACCGGCACCTGATCGGTGTACAGCCGGAGCAGCTCCGGATCGCTGTCGACGTCGCGCACGGCGTACTGCTCGCCGGTCTCGGCGCAGACCGCGGCCACCACCTCGAGCGCGTCCTCACACAGGTGGCAACCGGTCCGGCTGATCACCAGCGACCCGGGGATCCAGCTCGCGGGTCGTCAGGTCCGGTGACATCTCAGCCTCCCAACTCGCTGAGCACGTGCCGCAGGTGGCCTTTCTGCACCTTGCCGGTCGCCCCGCGCGGCAGCTCGTCGACCACTCGGACCACAGCCGGACGCTTGAACTTGGCCAGCCGGCCCTCGCAGTGTTCCATGATCATCTCGGCGGTGACCTCGCCGGTGACGAAGGCCACCACCTGCTCACCGGTACGCGGGTCGGCCCGGCCGACCACCGCCACCGAATCGACCCCGGCGAGCTCGCCGATCGCCCCCTCGACCTCAGCCGGATAGACGTTGAAGCCGTTGACGATGATCAACTCGCGGGCCCGGTCGACCAGGAAGAGCCCGCCGTCGTCGAGATATCCGATGTCGCCGGTGGCGAACCAGCCGTCCTCAGCCGGTCCGCCGTGTCCGTCCGGCCAGTAGCCGGAGAACAGGTTCTCGCCGCGGATCCAGATCTCGCCCGGCTCGGTCTCTTCGGTCCCGTCGCCGATCCGGACCTCGACGCCCGGCAGCGGGCGACCGACGTAGCCGTGCTCGTTTCCATGATCAGCTGCGCCGAAGGTCACCGACACGCCCGGCGCGGCTTCGGTGAGCCCATACCCCTGCTCGACCGGCAATCCCGTCCGGGCAACGAAATCGGCGCGCAGCTCGGCCGACAGCGGCGCCGCCCCGGAGATGACCGTGGTCACCGTCTTGGCGAGATCGCGCGCAGCGCTCGTCGGTGATGATCTTGGTGAGCACCGCCGGGGCGAGCGGCACGTTGGTCACCTGCTCGGCCGCCACCACCTCGAAGAAGCCGTCCATCCCGTCCATGATCACCAACCGCGCTCCGGCCAGCGCCCATCCGCCCAGCACGGCATTGAGACCGAAGACGTGGAACAGCGGCAGCATGGCCAGTACGACGGTCTCGGAGTTGATCACGCCGAACTGCGCCACCTGAGCCAGATGGCTGAGCAGCGCTCGATGGGTGAGCATCGCGGCCTTGGGTTCGCCGGAGGTGCCGGCGGTGTAGAGCAGGACGGCCAGCGCTTCGCGGTCCTTCGGCGAACTGGCCGGGGTGGCGTCCGGTGCGGCCAGCGCGGCCAGGCCGTCGGCGGTCAACGAGACGTGATGGACGCCCTCGAACGCGCGGTCGGTCGGCGGTGAGCAGCACCCGCAGACCGCTGTCGGCGACGATCTGCTGAACCTCCGTCCGGCTGAGCAGCGGATTGATCGGAACGGCGACGAAGCCGGCCCGCAGTGCGGCGAAGTAGGCCACCACGAACTCGATGCTGTTCGGCCCGAGGATCCCGATCCGGTGCCCGGCGACCAGGCCATGGGCGGCGAAGCCGGCGGCGACCGCGTCGACCTGGCGGTTGAGCTCGCTCCAGGTCGCTGGTGCGGCGTTCGGGCCCCGGCTCGACCACCGCGACGTCGTCGGGCCGGGAGTCCGCGTGGGCCGAGATGAGTTCGGCGAGATTGGTGAATTCCGACGCCGGCGGCCACGAGTGGGGGCAGGTCGCGGCGGACTCGGTCACGGGGGCGATTCTAGTTCCACTCTCCTGGGCCATGACGGGCTCGCACGGCCACTAGGCTGACGGCGTGACTGGAGCGGAACGCCCGATGGCCGAGCCCGAAGGTCCGATCGCACCCGAGCAGGTCGAGTCCGTGCCGGGCAGCGACGCGTCCGCGGTGGTCGATCGACCCGCTCATTCGCGAGGACGCCCGGGCGGCGGCGTTCTTCGATCTGGACAACACCGTGGTCCAGGGTGCTTCGCTGTTCCATCTGGCCAAGGGCCTCTACCGGCGCGGCTTCTTTCCGACCCGGGTGATCATCAAGGCGCTGTGGATCCAGGTCTACTTCCGGGTGGCCGGGCGGGAGAACGCCGGCCATATCGAGGACGCCCGACACGCCACGCTGAGCTTCATCGAGGGCCGCACGGTCGAGGAGGTGACCGAGGTCGGCGCAGGAGGTGTACGAGGAGTCGATCGCCGAGCGCATCTGGCCGGGCACTCGGGCGATCGCCCAGATGCATCTCGACGTCGGCCAGCAGGTCTGGCTGGTGACGGCCGCGCCGGTCGAGGTCGCCGGGATCATCGCGTCCCGGATGGGACTGACCGGCGCGCTCGCGACGACGGCCGAACACGTCGACGGCGTCTACACCGGCCGGCTGAAGGGTGACCTGCTGCACGGCCCGGCCAAGGCCGAGGCGATCCGCGCCCTGGCCCACGAGCACGGTTTTGATCTTGCTCGATGCTTCGCCTACTCCGACTCCTACAACGATCTGCCGATGCTCTCCCTGGTCGGCCATCCCGTGCGCGATCAACCCGGACAGCCGGCTCCAGGCCCACGCGGAGGAGCTGGACTGGCAGATCCGGGACTACCGCACCGGCCGCAAGGCGGCCCGGGTCGGGCTGCTCGGCGCCGGCGCCGCCGGCGCTGCCGCCGGTGCCGTGGCCACCGGGCATCGCCGTTCGCCGCTACTTCAAACGGTGACTCAGCGGGACCGCCGGGTCATCAGGTAATA
>CAVXIY010000005.1:0-94745 GCA_963761955.1 uncultured Actinomycetota bacterium
CGCCCTGTATTCGTCCGCGAGCGTCGGGTAGAGCGAGCCCGATCATGACTTCTGACCGAGCGAGCAGACAATGCTTTTCCGTCTGCGAGTCGAGGGAGGAAAGTCAGGAACTTAAGGCTCGCTCGGGCGCGAGCTGGCAGCAATTGCCGCCAGCCTAACCACGGCGCACCTTCACCCTGGTGGGCGGCAGTCGGAGACGGCGCTCAGTAAGGACCACTGCGAATGCTTGGATCGAGCTAAGCCGAGAGAGCGACCACCATCCTCGGGGAGGCCTCAGCAGCCCATGTCGTCCTGGTCGCCGCGAGTGCCGCCGCCGAACAGGCCGCACCGGTCGGCGTCGATGATGAGACGACTGCCTCGGTCGCTGCGGCATTGGTGGTCGAGGCTGCAGCAGTGACCGCCAGAGCGCGAGCCGACCAGCTGGCCCGTCGTTGTGATCGCGGCGCGGGAATCCGGGCCGGGAAGCCCATGTCAGTCGCGCGTGCAGAAAGGCGCCAGGTGTTTAACAAAGTGCTGGTGCATGATCTCGTAGAGCTCGTTCTCGTGGTCATCGAGCGCCTGCTTGATCTCCTCGCCGAACATCTCGAGCGCGGCGCCGTAGCCGACGTGCATGACCTGACGAGAGTCGATTGCGGTGACGAGATCGTCCAGCTGTTCGTCGGACGGATTTGCCGGGATCCTCCCGGGGTCGCAGGACAGGTGGTAGCTATCCCGGTTTTCTTCGAAGCTAGCCAGCGACAGCGTGAGGATCTCCCGCAGTAGGTCGAACTCGTGACGAGCCACCACCCGGAGCGCTTCGATCCAGCTGGTGCCGGCGGTCTTCAGGTGGCTGACCCCGCGGGTCGCCTCGGCGAACAGCGGATAGATGGAGAACTTGTCGGAGCCGGAGTGCAACGACAACTTGTAGGGCCCGAGCGCCCGGGAGATCTCCGCATGCTGCTGGAAGTCCTTGGCCAGCTCGTCTAGGGAACCGATGTATTCGACACCCTTCTCGAACTGCCCGACCCAACGCGGAGCGAAGCTCACGAGCTCGACACCCAGACGCTGCAGCTCACTCACCACGACGACGTGCTCGACCAGCGTGGTCGGCTTGTCGGTTTCGTCGATGGCGAACTCGAGCTCGTGGGTCACGCCAAGGGACTTCACGTGGTTGATGAGTTCGAAGCCCCGGACCAGCGCCGGACCGGCCTTGGCGAGCGCGCGGACGACAGCTTCCTCGTCCAGGGTCAGCGGTCCAGACTCCAGCTCGACCGTCTGGCCGGCGTATCGGGCCACCACGTCATCAGGCGTGGTGTCCAGCGACGACAGGTCCAGAGCCTGCGCCTTCGCACGGACCGTCGCCGCTTCGTCGTCGTGAGCGGCCATGTCCATCTCGTCGCCCGGGTCGATGGTGAAGAAGATGAAGCCGGCCTCCGCGCATTCGCTGAGCGACTCCTCGGTCTTCTGGTGGTCGGCATCGCCGCCTACTCCTCCGGTCCAGCCGCCCTGGAAGGCGCCCCAGGTCGCGTCGTCCATGACATTGCGCGGAGTCCGGTGGGTCCGGCCCATCTCCCGGGTGGACTGCTGGGCGAAGACGGGGTTGACGCCCGTCACGTCCTGGAAGGCCCGCACATGGCCCGGTGTGCAGAGGCCCAAGCGGTCACCGGTGCCGGCCGAGGTCGCCAAACCCCACAACCGCGGCTTGAGCCACGGCAGGGTGTTGCGCAGGGCGAGCGCGTTGTCGGCGTTCGCCGGCGCGGTGAACCGGTCCCCGTCGGCAGCGCCGGTGAACGCGTCGAGCACCGCGGCGGTTGCGCCTTCGATGACAAGTTCCTTGCCATCGGCACTCTTCTGCAGCCAGAAGGTCGCCCCCTCGTGAGATACCCGTGAGGCTGCGTACTCGGTGGACATGTCGTTCCCTCTTTCAGTTGGTTTCCTGCCGACGGTCACACCCAGGCAGACGTGACGGCTGCCGGGACCGTCAGCTGAAGAGCGTCGTGTAGAGGCCCACCGCGCCGACCAGACTGATCGCGAACGCCGAGATCCACATCATGACGGTGATGAGCCGCCGCCCTTGACGCGCGGGTCGGTCTGGTGATGAGACAGATAGACCGTGGAGATGGCGACGCCGATCAGGTAGATGGCATTCAGGACGCCGCCGAACAAGACCAGCACCAGCGGGGCGGAGACCGCGACGCCGATGATGGCCCACCCGAGCGGGAGGATGATCATCAGCAGCCGCATCCAACGATCACGACGTCGCTGGTCGGTCCACTTGAACACGTTGAACACCGCCAGGGCGTTGGCCACAATCCGGGCTTGCAGTGGAACGTTGGCGATGACGGTCTTGTAGAGCGCGAGGCCGGCGCCGATCAGGAAGATCACGCCTCCCGCTTGCCCAATCGCGGAGGAGAAGATGCTGCTCAGGGTGGTCATCACCTCGCGTCCTTGCGGGACCAGGTTCTGGGGGTGCAGGACCGCGGCGCCGAGGATGTAGAAGGCGAGGGTCGAGACGGTGTAGACCACCCAGGCCACCCAGGCGTCGATCTTCATCACCGAGATCCATCCGTTGGCCCGGGCGGCCCATTCTGCCGAGTCGTCGCGCGGACCGGTCCAGGCCGCGTAGCCCTTCTCCACGCACCAGTAGGTGTACGAGGTGATCTCGCCGGCGCCGACACCGGTCAGCCCGAACATCGCCAACGCCACGCCAAACGATCCGGCGGCGATCTGGAATCGCAGGCCCCCGCCGATGTCGCCGAGATTCCAGGCGAACTCGGTGCTCTGCACCAAAAAGACCATGCTGATCGCGAACACCGTGACCAACACGACCAGCACCGTTGAGACGTTCTCGACAATCTCGTAGCGGTTGGCGAGGTGGATCGCGATCGCCCCAGCGGCCAAGATCGCCACCCAGACCCCAATGGACAGCGTCGTGTAGGGATCGCCGCCGATCGGGAACAAGGACGAGAACGCGAACGCCGCGGCACTGATCACACCGGCCTGGCCGATCAGGAACTGCGCAAACAGCAGCAGTGACAGATACGCCATCCAGCCGTGTTTGACGATCTTGGGTGGTACCTCGTTGTAGCCAGTGACCGCGGGCCGGCCGGTCGAGATCGCCCAGCGGGCCAGCGCAATCTGTACCCACACCTTGACGAAGGTCGACACCAGCACCAGCCACAGCAGGATGAACCCGACCCGCGCGCCCAGCGTCGTGGCGGTCAGCAGTTCGCCGGAACCGACGACTGCGGCGGAGGTGATCATGCCCGGACCCAGGAACTTGAGCTTGCCCGAGAACTTGGTCGGCGGATCTTGAATCCGCGACTCGTCGATGATGTAGGGATCCTGGCGGCGAGAATTGTCTGTGTCATGGGACTCCTTTGTCGGAACACAGGCCGGCGGCTGCAGTGGACCACTCCCCTGATGTCGTGGGGCAACTCGTAACTACCCGGGGAAATACCCAGCTGGAGACTTTTCAAAACTAGCCCTGACCTATGTTCGGTCGCCAACGACCGGGAGGGCCTCTGGCTCCAATCAAACGTCGACCCCCGAGCTCACCGAACAGCTTCCGACAGCGGACGCCTCTGAACACCTAGCCGAAACTCCAGGCGGGCGAGGACGCAGGTCGCGTCTTGATCGTCCTGAGCACGGACTCCTCGTCAAACCCTGAGTAGTGCTCGGAGTGGGCAATCAGCTGCTTCGCCGCCGTCAACTGCGACCAGCCACGGGCTTCCCGGTCTCGGCGGAGCCGCTGCCACCACACCTCCGGTTCCATGCTGGCTCCACTTCTGAGTGTCACGACGCTGCTGAAAAAGGTAACACCGGCCGGTGACTGAAGCGTCCCGGGTTTGATGCACCCTCTGTTACGTGTGAACGGCCGGTTGGCCGTCACGGGTTCACCTCCTGCAACGGGTCGCGGGCCATCAGGACCCAGCGGTGACGAGTCGCTATCTGCACCCTGATCACGAGGCCGTCCTAGGTGCTGGAGCCGCGTATTCACGCTGGTGGGCCCAATCTGGGCCCAACTCCCCTACTCTGACCGTCGTCCGCGATGACCCTGCGGCCGGTTGAAATGCCGTCTGGCAAGGTGTGACGCTGCTTGTGTCACCTTGTCGGGCTGACAGGATTTGAACCTGCGACCCCTTGACCCCCAGTCAAGTGCGCTACCAAGCTGCGCCACAGCCCGCGGAGCAGCTGCTCGTCGAGCAGTTGCCACGAGCGGGAACTCTACTATGCGTCGGCGACCAGAGCCGGACCTGGTTTGCGATGCAGACCACCTCGTCCCCCACATGTCCGGTCGCCCCCACTATAGGTGGGGGCGACCGGACAAGTGGGGGTGAGGTGACGGCGGTGGCGCGCCAGCCGGTGCGGCAGACTCGGCCCATGGCCCGTTGGGTGTGCCCCCGCTGCGACCGGGAGTTCGGCGGGGTCAACCAGGCTCACGTGTGCGCGCCGGGCATCACCGTCGATGAACTGCTCGGCCGGCACCCGGACTGGGTCGGCGAGATCTACGCCGTGGTGATCGGCCACCTGCAGGCGTTGGGTCCGGTCCACGAGGATGCGGTCGACGTCGGGATCTTCCTCAAGAGCGATCGCAAGATCGCGGAGTTCCGGCCCCTGGTCCGGTCGGTGCAGCTCTGGCTGTTCCTGCCCGACCGGCGCGAGGATCCGCGGATCAGCCGGTCGCTGCCGACCGGCGTCGACCGGTTCGTGCACCTGATCAAGCTGACCGCGCCCGAGCAGGTCGATGCCCAGGTCCAGGAATGGCTGGCCGAGTCGTTCGACTTCAACACCGATTGAGGGAGTTGTTGATCATGCGGCCGGAGCGAACGGCACGTAGCAGTCGTACGCCTCCTGCTTGACGATCAGGCCGTCGCGGAAGGTGAAGATCAACAAGCTGTAGGTGTGGAACTCGAGGCCCTTGGCCAGCGGGCCGACATCCTTGGCCAGCTCCGCATGCCACTGGGCCTGGCAGATCAGCGTGTCGCCGCTCTCGATCCACCGGTCGACGTCGTAGCGCTGGTAGGCCAGCATCCCCGCACCCGCGCTCGCTGCCGGCGAGCATCGCCGCCTGGTCGTGATGCATCAGGCGTGGATCGATCAGGCTCGGGTATTCGATCTGCGTGACGTCGGGGTGGAAGAACCGCGCCAGCTCTGGTCCGTGCGCTCCGCCCTCGAGCGCTTCCATCAGGGCGACGACCAGCGCCTGCTGGTCGGAGACAACGAGAGTGTCGGTCATATGCACAACTTAAGTTGCACAACTATAGGTTGTCAATAGCACAATGGAGTCCATGAGAGCCAGAGAATGAGCGACGTCGATCTCCCCTCGTTGCTGATGTTGGTCGGCCGCGGCCTGGAGGAGTACGTGGTCAGCCGGATGCGCGAGCAGGGCTACGCCGACGATCCGGGTGTCGCACGGCTACGTGTTCCAGCGCCTGCTGGTGGCGACGCCGACGATCAGCGAGCTGGCGCTCGACCTCGGCATCACCCAGCAGGGCGCGTCCAAGTCCGTCGCGGAGTTGGAGGCGCTCGGCTACGTGGAGCGGCGGGTGGCCGGCCACGACAGTCGCGTCCGCACCGTGCATCTGACGGATCAGGGCCGTCAGGCGATCGCGGCCGGGCGAGCCGTCCGGGCCGAGTTCCTGGACCGGCTGAGGCAGGCGGTGAGTGCCGACGAGCTGGCCGGCGCGACGCGGACGGCGGAAGCGGCAGCCTCGCTGCTCGGCCTCGATCAGGCGATCGCCGGCCGTTCGGTGCCGATACCCGCCGGCGACTGAGTCACCGGTTCTTCCGCTTCTCCCGCGCGCGTACGGTCACGTGGATCGGGGTGCCGATGAAGCCGAACTCCTCGCGCAGCCGGCGCTCGACGAACCGCAGATAGCCGGCCTCGATCTGACCCGGAGGTGAACAGCACGAAGGTCGGCGGACCGGCCTGGGCCTGGGTCCCGAACAGGATTCGCGGCTGCTTGCCGCCGCGTACCGGGTGCGGGTGAGCCGCGACGATCCGGCCGAGGAAGGCGTTCAGCTTGCCGGTGGAGATCCGGGTTTCCCAACCGTGCAAGGCTTCCTGGATGGCCGGCCCGAGCCGATCGACGTGCCGGCCGGTGGTGGCCGAGATGTTGACCTTGGCCGCCCAGCCGAACTGCACCAGGTCGCGTTCGATCTCGCGGTCGAGATAGCGGCGGCGTTCCTCGTCGGTCAGATCCCATTTGTTGAAGGCGATCAGCAGCGCCCGGCCGGCCTCCTCGACCGAGGTCATGATCCGCAGGTCCTGCTCGGTCAGCGGCTCGCTGGCGTCGACCACGACCACGCAGATCTCGGCCCGCTCGATGGCTCCGTGGGTCCGCAGGCTCGCGTAGTACTCGTGCCCCGACGCTTCCTTGACCCGCTTCCGGATGCCGGCGGTGTCGATGAAGCGGTACACCGTGCCGTCGACCTCGACCAGCTCGTCGACCGGGTCGACGGTGGTGCCGGCCACGTTGTCGACGACCACCCGCTGCTGGCCGGCGACCTTGTTCAGCAGGCTCGACTTGCCGACGTTCGGCTTGCCGACGATCGCCACCCGGCGCGGTCCACGCTCGACCGTCGGCGTCTCGCGCGGCGCGTCCGGAATCGCCGCCAGGATCGCGTCCAGCAGGTCCCCGCTGCCCCGGCCGTGCAGAGCCGAGACCGGGAACGGCTCGCCGAGCCCGAGGTTCCACATCGTGGCCGCTTCGGCCTCGCTGCGCTGGTCGTCGACCTTGTTCGCCGCGAGCACCACCGGCTTCTTGCTGCGACGCAGCACCTGGACCACGGCCTCGTCGACATCCTGGGTGCCGACCGTGGCGTCGACCACGAAGACGACCGCGTCCGCCGCGGCTACGGCCAGTTCGGCCTGTTCGGTGATCTGGGCGGCCATGCCCTTGGCGTCCGGCGCCCAGCCGCCCGTGTCGACCAGCACGAACTGCCGACCGTTCCAGTCCGCGTCGTAGGACACCCGGTCCCGGGTGACTCCGGGGACGTCTTGGACGACGGCTTCGCGGCGGCCGATGATCCGGTTGACCAGCGTCGACTTGCCGACGTTGGGACGGCCGACGACGGCGACGACGGGCACGGTCAGGGGCGCCTCAGCGGGCGCAGGGTCAGTCATGGCAGATTCACTTACTCATCGATGATCGGGCCGCCCGAGGTTTCGGCGGCCCGGGCAAGGGTAGCCCGGTCAGCGCCTGGGCGGCGACCACGTGAGCGGCCAGCACGCGCCGCAACTGCTCGGTCAGCTCCGCCACCTCGTGCTTGCGTCGCGGCCAGGGCCGCTGCTCGACCGCGATCGGCGGTCCGAAGACGATGTGGATCGGCCGCCGCCGACGCGGCAGCTGGCTCTTGGTCTGCCCGGGTTCGCGGGTGCCCAGGATGGCGACCGGTACGACCGGCGCACCGGCCACCATGGCCAGGTACGCCGCACCGCCCTTCGCCCAGGCGACCTCACCGGCCACCCGTACGCCTTCGGGAAAGACCGCCAGCACCTTGTCGGAGCGGAGCACCTGGACGGCCCGGCGGATCGCCTTGAGGTCGAGCTCCTGGCGGTTCAACGAGATCTGGCCGACCTGGGCCAGCAGCCGCCCGCCGATGCCGACGAAGAGCTCCCGCTTGGCCATGGCGAACGTCAGCCGCCGGGTCATCGTGACCAGCACCGGACCGTCCAGCAGCGCGAGATGGTTGGCGGCCAGGATCACCGGACCCGACCGCGGCACATGCTCGGAGCCATGGACCCGGATCTTCCAGTACGACTTGAGCACGAATCTGGCGATCGGTCTGGCCAGGCGGAGAAATCCTTCCTTGCCCGGCGGGAGATCACCGGTGTGCGGCAGGTCGGGGCTCACCCCGTCGATCACGGCAGCTGGTCTCCCCCGGCGCCGACGGGCACCAGTTCGCAGATCGCGTCGATGACCTGCTCGAGCGTGAGGTACGTGGAGTCGACCACCGTGACACCCGGCGCGGCCGAATGGAACTGCGCGACCGCCGAGTCGTCCTGATCGCGGCGGATCACCTGGTCGGTGACGTCGGCGCTGTCGATGTGCTCACCGAGCTCGGCGTGCCGACGCGCGACTCGGGCGGCGGGGTCGGCGACCAGCAGCACCCGGACCGCGGCGTCGGGCGCGACGACCGTGGTGATGTCGCGGCCTTCGACGACGATGCCGCCGCTCGCGCCGGCGATCAGTTGCCGCTGGCGGGCGATCAGATCCGCGCGTACGTCCAGGTTGGTGGCGATCGAGCTGACCGCCGCCGACACCTCCGGTGCCCGGATCGCCTCGGTCACGTCCGTTCCCTCGATGGAGATCGACGGCTCGGCGGGATCCAGCCGGATGTCGATGTCGGCCGCGGCGATCAGCGCCGCGACCGCTTCGGAGTCGGTCAGGTCCACGCCGCGCTCGACCGCCAGCCAGGTCGCGGCCCGATACATGGCACCCGTATCGAGGTAGGCCAGCCCCAGCCGCTGGGCCACACCGCGGGAGGTGCTGGACTTGCCCGAGCCGCTCGGCCCGTCGATCGCCACGACGAGCGGGCTCCCGGATTGGGTGGACACACCGACCGCTGTTGCCTCAGACACGCGCTTCAGCGTATAGGGCGATCGGGCGGCGATTCTTCGCGCGGACCGTTGCCGTGTCGTCGTACCGGCCGAAATGTGCGATCTCAGGAGGCCAGCCAACCGTGCTCGACCATCCGCTGCACCAGCGGATCGGCCTGGTCCGGGGCCACCGAGAGCTCCAGGTAGCCCACCTCGCGGTCCGGGTCGTGCTCGATGGCGATGTCCTCGACGTTCACCCCCGCCGCCTCCACCTCCGCGAACAGCCGGGCCAGAGCACCGGGGGCGTCCGGGATGGCCACGACGACCCGGCGATAGCTGACCGCCGCCGCCCCGTGCTTGCCGGGGATCTTCTGGGTGCCGGTGACGCCGCGCTCGAGCTGATCGCGGAGCTGATCGGTCGCCGGAGCGGCCTCGAGGGCGGCGATCAGCGAGGTGAGCTGATCCTGGACGCCGCGGAGCTCGCCCAGTACGGCGGCTGAGTTGGCGCCGACGATCTGCTCCCAGAGCTGCGGATCGCTGCCGGCGATCCTGGTCACGTCCCGCAGACCCTGCCCGGCCAGCAGCAGGTCGCCGTCGGGCACCGCGACCAGGTGCCCGGCCATCAGCACCGACATCAGGTGCGGCAGGTGCGAGACCCGGGCCACGGCAGCGTCATGATCGTCGACGTCCATGGTCACCTCCCGGGCCCGGCAGGCCGCGACCAGCTCGCTGATCCGCTTGACCGAGGCCGGGTCCGAGCGGCGGTGCGGGGTGATCACCCAGGTGCGGTCCTCGAACAGGTCGGCACGCGCGGTCATCGGGCCTGAGTGCTGGGATCCGGCCATCGGATGCGAACCGACGTAGCGCGCCAGGTCGACCTCACGCGGCCACAGGGCATGCAGCACCCCGGCCTTCACCGAGCCGACGTCGGTGACCGTCGCGTTGGGGTAGCTGTGCAGGCTGTGCAGGACGATGTCGCCGATGGCCTGGGGCGGGACCGCGACGATCACCAACCCGACCTCGGAGGACACCGGCGGCTCGATGGTGCCCGCGCCCAGGCCGGCCGCGACCCGCGCATGGCTCAGTTTGTGGTCGCGCAGGTGCACCCGATAGCCGGCGGCGGTCAGCGCGCAGCCGATGGACGCGCCGATCAACCCGGCGCCGATGATCACGGCAACCGGGGGGCTGGAGGAGTTCACCTGGCTGGATCCTGCGTCGGAGTGTCGCCCGCGTCCGCCGGCTCGACGGCCTGATCGGCCAGCAGTCCGGCCAGCCGCCCACCGGTGATCCGGCGGAACTTGCGCGGCAGGGCGCGAGTCCGGTCCAGGATGGCCACCTCGAGCGCCTCGACGCCCAGCTCCCGGCGGGCGGCCGTCGGTCCCCCGTCCGAGGCCAGGGCGGTCACGGCCAGACCGATGGCATCGGCCAGGCTGAGCCCCGGGCGATAGCCCCGGCCGACCGCTTCGGTGATCACGTCGGCCGAGCCGCCCATCACGGCGAAGTTGTTCTCGTCGGCGACCGAGCCGTCGTAGGTCAGCCGGTAGATCTGGTCCTGTTCGGCGGTGATGCCGAGCTCGGCGACGACGATCTCCACCTCGTACGGCTTCTCACCGCCGGAGGAGAAGATGGTGCCGAGCAGTTGCGCGTACGCGTTGGCGAGCCCGCGGCCGGTCACGTCGGTCCGGTCGTAGCTGTAACCACGGAGATCGGCGTACTGGATGCCGGCGGTCCGCAACCGCTCGAACTCGTTGTAGCGACCGACCGCGGCGAAGCCGATCCGGTCGTAGATCTCGCTCACCTTGTGCAGCGCGGCCGAGCGGTTCTCCGCCACGAACAAGATGCCGTCGGCGTAGTGCAGCACGATGACCGACCGTCCCCGGGCGATGCCCTTGCGCGCGTAGTCGGCCCGATCCTTCATCTGCTGCTCGGGCGCAACATAGAACGGCATGGTCATTTCGTTTGCTCCTGCTCGCGCATCGCGCTTCGGGCCGCCGAGCCTCGTCGTCGCTCGTGAACCGGAAAAGCGTGGTTCACTCGCTCCTCCTCCCATCGGCGGCGCGCGCGATTTCCGACGCTCGCAGGAGGAGGCCACCGCGATCGCCTCACGCAAGGGGGGCTCCGGGTCCGTCGGGCCGCTCGTTGCGGCCGGCCATCATCTGGGTCACCATGGCCGCGATCTCGGAGTCCGCGACCCGCTCGACGCCGTCGGCGGTGGCGACCAGCACGACCGGGAAGATCTTCCGGGTGAGGTCGGGCCCGCCGGTGGCCGAGTCGTCGTCCGCCGCGTCGTACAGCGCCTGGATGACGGCCATCGTCGCCTCGGGAGCCTGGAAATCCGGTCGGTAGAGCTTCTTCAGCGAGCCGCGGGCGAAGACCGCTCCGGAGCCGACGGAGAAGAACGCATGCTCCTCGTACCGGCCGCCGGTGGCGTCGTAGGAGAAGATCCGTCCCTCTTCGGAGGTGACGTCCCAGCCGGCGAACAGCGGCACCACGACCAGCCCCTGCATGGCCAGGCCGAGGTTCATCCTGATCATGGTCGCCAGCCGATTGGCCTTGCCCACCAGGGAAAGCGGCGCGCCCTCGATCTTCTCGTAGTGCTCCAGCTCGACCTGGAACAGCCCGACCAGCTCGACGGCGATGCCGGCCGCACCGGCGATCCCGATGATCGAGAACTCGTCGGCCGCAAAGACCTTCTCGATGTCGCGCTGCGCGATCACGTTGCCCATCGTGGCGCGCCGATCGCCGGCGACGACGACGCCGCCCGGGAACGTGGCCGCGACGATCGTGGTGCCGTGCGGCGCGAGGTCGGCGACCCCTGGACCGGCGGCCCGGGACGACGGCAGGACATTCGGCGCCACGCGTGCGGCGAAGTCGGCGAAAGAGGATGCGCCCGCTTGAACGAGTCCCGCGGTCAGATCACCTGGGGTCGACCGATCGATCACTGGCCGCCCTTCTGGACGAAGGAGCGGACGAACTCCTCGGCGTTGACCTCGAGCACGTCGTCGATCTCATCCAGCAGCGAGTCGACCTCGGAATCCAGCTCGGCCTTGTGCGTCGAGTCGGCCGGCGCCAACTCCTCGATCTCGCGATCGTCCGACCGCCGGGCCTTGCGTTGGCTCTGCTCTGACTCAGCCATTCGGTGCTCCAAATCCGGTGCTCACTGTGTGATCGGCTCAAGCGTAACCACTGCCCCCGACATTCACCCCCGGATTCCGCCGCCCCCACCCGCGCTCGAGGGTGTCGGTTTCCCACGTAGTACGTGGAAACCCAGCACTGTACCCAGGAAACTTCCTAGGTACAGCGCTCAGGACAAGTAGGTAAAGCCGAAGCCCTTCCATCAACCGAGCCACTAGCCGACTCCGTCGAGGGCCACCCGCCTCGCTGAACTCGAGAGAGAGCGAACGCCGGCAGGCCCCGAAGACCGCGTCGTCAGGGCTAAGACGCCTGAATCGGAACCCACGGCACAGCCACGACGACGCACTCAACGCGACCACCACCCCTGGCGATGCGCGCTCCGGGGCCTGCAGCGTGAGCGACGCCGCAAACGATTCAGCGAGCCGCTTGGCCCTCGACGTAGTCGTCGTCGTGGCTCTTGACCCAGGCCATGAGGCCACGCAACTGATGCCCCGTCGCCTCGATCGGGTGCGCCGCGCCTTCGGCCCGCAGCTTCAGGAACTCCGGCGCGCCAGCGTCCTGGTCCTTGATGAAGCGGTCAGCGAAGGCGCCGTTCTGGACGTCGTCGAGGACAGCCTTCATGTTCTCCTTGACCCGGGCGTCGATCACCCGCGGGCCGGAGACGTAGTCGCCGTACTCGGCCGTGTCGGAGACACTCCAACGCTGCTTGGCGATGCCACCCTCGTACATCAGGTCGACGATCAGCTTCAGCTCGTGCAGGCACTCGAAGTAGGCGACCTCCGGCTGGTAGCCGGCCTCGGTCAGGATCTCGAAACCGGCCATCACCAGCGCACTCGCACCGCCGCACAGGACAGCCTGCTCGCCGAAGAGGTCGGTCTCGGTCTCCTCGGTGAAGGTGGTCTTGATGCCGCCGGCCCGCAGCCCGCCGATGCCCTTCGCGTACGCGAGCGCCAGGTCCCAGGCCTTGCCGGAGGCGTCCTGCTCGACGGCGACCAGCACCGGGACGCCACGACCCTCGGCGTACTCCCGCCGGACCAGGTGACCCGGGCCCTTCGGCGCCACGAGCGCGACGTCGACACCCTCCGGGGGCTTGATGTAGCCGTAGCGGATGTTGAAGCCGTGCGCGAAGAACAGCGCGTCGCCGGGCACCAGGTTGGGCTCGATCGCCTCCGTGTAGAGCTTGCGCTGCGAGGGATCAGGCGTCAGCACCATGATCAGGTCGGCTTCCTCGCAGGCCTCGAACGGCGTCAGCACCCGCAGGCCCTGGGCCTCGGCTTTGGCGCGGCTCTTGCTGCCCTCGGGCAGGCCGACGCGTACGTCGACGCCGGAGTCGCGCAGCGAGAGCGCGTGCGCATGGCCCTGGCTGCCGAAGCCCAGGATGGCGACGTTCCGCCCCTGGATGATCGACAGGTCGGCGTCGGAGTCGTAGAACATCTCTGCTGGCACTGTGGTACTTCCTTCGTTGGATGTGGTGCGGGTCAGGTTAGTGGAAACGGCGCGCCGACCGGCCAGGGCACGCGGCTAGACCGCTCGGACGCTCTTGAGCCGATCGGTACGCGGCGCCCGGTCGGTCAGCGAGCGGTTGCCGCGGCCGAGCGCGACCAGCCCGGACTGGACGAGCTCGCGGATCCCGTACGGCTCGAAGAGCTCCAGCAGGGCGTCGAGTTTGGCCGGGCTGCCGGTGGCCTCGACGGTGATCACCTCACCGGTCAGGTCGACGGCTTTCGCGCCGAAGAGCCCGATGATCTCGATCAGCTGGCCCCGGGTCTCGGCCGTGGCCTTGACCTTGACCAGGACCAGTTCGCGGCGCACGGCGCTGTCCTCGAGTTCGACGATCTTCAGCACCTCGATCAGCTTGTTGAGCTGCTTGGTCATCTGCTCGAGCACGACGTCGTCGACGTTCATCTGCAGGGTCATCCGCGACATGTCCGGCGACTCGGTCGGCCCGACCGCGAGCGACTCGATGTTGTAGCCGCGCCGGGAGATCAGGCCGGACACCCGGGCGAGGACGCCCGGCTTGTTCTCCACCAGCACGCTCAGCGTGTGGATGTTGGCGCCACTCATCACAACTCCTCGTCTTCCCACTTGGGGGCCATGTCGCGGGCCACCTTGATGTCGTCGTTGCTGGTGCCGGCGGCGACCATCGGCCAGACCATCGCGTCCTTGTTCACCACGAACTCCACGACCACCGGAGCGTCGTTGATCGACAGCGCCTTCTCGATCACCGAGTCCACGTCGTCGGCCGCCTCGGCCCGCAGCCCCACGCAGCCCATGGCCTCGGCCAGCTTGGGGAAGTCGGGGATCCGGTTGGTCTTCAGATCGGTGTTGGAGTAGCGGCCCTGGTAGAACAGCGTCTGCCACTGCCGCACCATCCCGAGGCTCTGGTTGTTGATGATCGCGATCTTGACCGGAATCCCTTCCAGGGCACAGGTCACGAGCTCCTGGTTGGTCATCTGGAAGCAGCCGTCGCCGTCGATCCCCCAGACGATCGAGTCGGGCTTGCCGACCTTGGCCCCCATCGCGGCCGGCACGCAGTAGCCCATGGTGCCGAGGCCGCCGGAGTTGAGCCAGCGACCGGGCAGCTCCCAGGGCAGGAAGTGCGCGGCCCACATCTGGTGCTGGCCGACCCCGGCCGCGTAGTACGCGTCCGGTCCGGTGATCTCGCCGATCCGCTTGATCACGTGCTGCGGCGACAGGCTGCCGTCGGCCGGCAGGTCGTAGCCGGTGGGATAGCGCCGCTTGAGATCGATCAGGTAGCGCGCCCACTCACCGACGTCAGGTCGCCGGTCGTCCGGCCGGAGCAGCGTGATCAACTCGGCGATCACCTCCTTGCAGTCACCGACGATCGGCACGTCGGCGGTGCGGTTCTTGGAGATCTCGGCCGGGTCGATGTCGGCGTGGATCACCTTGGCCAGCGGTGCGAAGCTCGACAGCTGGCCGGTCACCCGGTCGTCGAAGCGGGTGCCCAGAGCGATCAGCAGATCGGCGCGCTGCAGGGCTCCGACCGCCGCCACCGAGCCGTGCATGCCGGGCATCCCCATGTTCAGCGGGTGGCTGTCGGGGAAGATGCCGCGGGCCATCAAGGTGGTCACCATCGGGATGCCGGTCAGCTCGGTGAGCTCCTTCAACTCCTTCCAGGCGCGGGCCTTCAGCACGCCGCCGCCGACGTAGAGCACCGGCCGCCTCGACTCGGAGATCAACTTGGCGGCTTCCCGCACCTGCTTCCCGTGCGGCTTGGTCACCGGCCGGTAGCCCGGCAGGTCGAGCTGGGTGGGCCAGTGCCACGTCGTCCGGGCCTGCAGCGCGTCCTTGGTGACGTCGACCAGGACCGGTCCGGGGCGGCCGGTGCCGGCGATGTGGAAGGCCGAGGCCACCGCCTCGGCGATGTCGGCCGCCTTGGTGACCAGGAAGCTGTGCTTGGTGATCGGCATGGTGATGCCACGGATGTCGGCCTCCTGGAAGGCGTCGGTGCCGATGGCGGCACTGCCGACCTGTCCGGTGATCGCGACGATCGGCACCGAGTCCATGTGCGCGTCGGCGATCGGGGTCACCAGGTTGGTCGCGCCGGGACCGGAGGTCGCCATGCAGACGCCCACCTTGCCGGTGACCATCGCGTAGCCCTCGGCCGCGTGCCCGGCGCCCTGCTCGTGCCGCACCAGGATGTGCCGCACCTTCTTGGAGTCGAAGAGCGGATCGTACGCGGGCAGGATCGCTCCGCCCGGAATGCCGAAGACGACGTCAGCTCCGACCTGCTCGAGCGACCTGACCAGAGACTGGGCCCCGGTCAGTTCTTCTGCGCTGTCGTTGTCTGACATGTCCTTGTCTCCTTGCGATCCGGTCCCGACCGAGGGATCCGTTGTGGATGTTACGCCTGTGCTACGGCGGCGCTCTCGACCAAGAAAAAACCCCCGCCGCCGGATGGCAGACGAGGGAGCGCGTCGGGGTGAGTAGTGGAACTCAGCCGACACGCTGACATACGACGAGAAGCGATGCGATGCGCACGCGGCAACGATAGCTCCGGCTGATCCGAGGTCAACCAACCTCACGGCAGTGTCTTGACATTCGGAAGGACGCTCGGATGTCCTCATAAATCCGGCCGCTGGGTGACCGGTTGGGACAATCGGCGGTGTCGCGAACCGATCCGCCGTATGTTGTACCTCGTGGCAGCGATACCACCCGACATCGCAGGAATCAGCGGCTGGGTACCGCTGGCCCGAGGTGGCTTCGCCACTGTCTGGAAGGCGCGCCAGGACTCCTTGGACCGGTTCGTCGCGGTCAAGGTCGACGACCGGGTGCTCGACAATCCGGCCGAGCGGCGGCGGTTCCTCGGCGAGGCGCAGGCGGCCGGCGGCCTGTCGGGGCATCCCGGCATCGTGACGGTGCACAACGCCGGCATCCTGCCCGACGGGCGTCCCTACCTGGTGATGGAGTCTGTGTCCGGGCGGCTCCTTGACGAGCTGGCTGGACCCGGCCCATCGGCCGAGCCAGGAACGCGTCCGAGACGTCGGTGTCCAGATCGCGGACGCGCTCGCGGCGGCCCACGCCCGCGGCATGCTGCATCGCGACGTCAAGCCGGCCAACATCTTGATCGATCGTTACGGCAATCCGGGGCTGGCCGACTTCGGGCTCTCCGCACCGCCGGAGCCGGACGCATCGCCGCGAGAGCGTTACGCGGCCATGACGCCCGCGTACGCGCCGCCGGAAGTTCTCCGACTGCAGAGTCCGAGCGAGTCCGGTGACGTCTACCAACTCGCCGCGACCCTGTACGCGCTGCTCAGCGGTCATCCGCCGCGGCTGTCGGACAAGACCACGCCGCGCGCTGCCGGAGCTGATCGAGCTGCACAGCCAGCCGGTCGAGCCGCTGCCCGAGGTGAACGCCGATCTGATGGCCGCCGTCCTCGCCGGGCTGTCGCCCGAGGCCGAGGCCAGGCCGACGGCGGCCGCGTTCCGGGACCAGCTCGCGGCCATCGACCTGGGTGGCCTCAGGCCCCAGTAGTTCGCGAGCTCGAAGGAGCGGCGCGTGGCCGCCTGTTCGCTCGAGTCGCCAGTCCATGACGGCCCCGGCACCGACGGTCCCAGCACGGCCGATCCGAAGCCGCGGCGCCGCCGCAGGCTGGTCCTCGGCATCGTCCTGGCCGGGGTGGTCGGCGTGCTGGCGATCGTCCTGGCCGGCAGCGGCGTCTATCTGTACCAGATCGATCACAGCGTGAATGCCAACATCAACCGGGGCATCGAGCTCCCGCCGGACTGGGGCAGCCCCACCGCCGAGGCGAGGCCGGTCAAGAATCCCGAGGCTGCGGAGGCCCTCGACTACGTGCTGATCGGATCCGACGAAGGCGACCCGAGTCTGGACCGGGACGGCCGCAGCGATTCGATCATGGTCGTCCACCTGAACGAGAAGCGCAACCAGGCCTACATCATCTCCTTCCCCCGCGACATGTACGTGACGATCCCGGGTCACGGCAAGAACAAGATCAACGCCGCGTACGAGATCGGCGGCCCGGCACTGGTCGTCCGCACCCTCGAATCGTTGACCGGCAGCCGGATGGACCACGTCGCCATGATCGACTTCGAGGGTTTCGTCAGCCTGACCGAGGATCTGGACGGCGTCACCGTCAACAACCGGACCGCTTTCTCGTCCCACGGCTACAGCTATCCGAAGGGCGGATCACCCTGTCCGGTGACCGGGCGCTGTGGTTCGTGCGGGAGCGCAATGCGCTGCCGAGCGAACTGGACCGGGCCGAGAACCAGCGCAACATGCTGAAAGCGATCCTGACCAAGGGGCTCTCCGCCGAGGTGGTGACCGACCCGGTGCGGTTCACGAACTTCGTCGCCAACGCCGCCAAGCGGATCAAGGTGGACAACAGCCTCACCCAGACCGAGATCCGGTCCACCATGCTGTCGTTGCGGCTCCGCCCGAACAACCTCGTGATGCTGCAGGCACCGCTCGGCAAGGCCGATCGGGTCGGCGGTCAGGAAGTGCACCGCGTCGACGAGCGCCGGATCGCCGAGTTCGGCAAGGCGCTCAAGAACGACAAGATGGCCGAGTACCTGGACAAGTACCGCGGGCTGATTGTTTGGCTATCTGCTCGCGCGATCGCGCTGGTTCGCCCTGTCTGGACTCCCTCCCTCGCACGACAAAAAGCGCGTCGTGCTCGCTCGGTCGTCCAGACAGGCCGGCGCGATCTAGCCGACTCTCGCACGATCTACGGCCGTCGAGTATCAGCCGAGGATCGTCTTGTTGATCGCACCGGGAAAGCGGATGGTGAACCGGGTTTCACCCACCCATCGCTTCAGGTCGGCGACCCGCTCGTCGATCTCCCGGCGCCGCCTCGCCGCCACCTTCTCGAAGTAGTGCAGGTGGACCCGGCCGTCCGGGGACTGGGCCCAGGCGCCGACCACCCGACCGTCCAGCCAGATCGTCGGTCCGGCGTTCCCGCTGCTGTCGAAGGCTTCCGCCGCCGACTCCGGCAGGTACCAGGCGCGCTGCTTCCAGCCCATCGTGGTCGGGTCCAGCCCGGGCAGCAGCGCCACCCACGGCTCGGCCGCGGGAGCGCTCGTCGTCATCCTCGGCCAGCCAGCCGGCGCCGTCGTCGAGGTCGACTTCCCGGGCCCCCGCATCGGCCAGCGCCCGCTTCGTCGTGGCGACCGTCCAGCCCATCCACCATCGGAGGTCGGTCGGTCGTGGCCGGTCCGAAGCTCCGCAGCCACCGACGGGTCAACTGCTCGGCCGCGGTGCGCTCATCCAGGTCGCCGAGGCCGCCGGGCAGCCAGGTGTCGGCGGCGGCGTACCGGTAGGCACCGTTCACCCAGCTGCCGGTCGGCCGGGCCCGGAGGATCTCGCCCTCGAAGCCGAGCAGGGTCAGCACCCGGGTGTGGGCCGAGACGGTCGCCTGCCACCGCGTCCCGGGCGCCATGCAGCAGCGGCTGCCGGAGGGCCGGGACCTGCTGGCCCAGCGCGCGGGCCGCGGTGGGGCCGTGGGCGCGCAGGTAGGCCAGGATCTGGTCGCGGGCCTGCGCCAGCCAGGCGTCGGGATCGTCGATCCCGCTCTGCGCGAGCAGGCCGGCGACTCGCTTGCGCTCCGGCGCCACGAGCTTGCGGGTCGCCGCCGCATGCATCTGGCGGACCACCTCCGGCGTCGCGACCCACAAGGTGCGTCGCATCGCGTGGTGCCGGATCAGGCTGCGGTCGGCGTACAGGGCCTGTTCGACGGCCGCGATGGACGGCTGCCGCATCCGCGCCATCGCCGAGAGGTAGACCGTCGGCGGATCGGTGGAATGCAGCGCGACAAGATCATCGGCGAGCTGCGGAAGGTCGTCGATGCGGGTGCCGGGCAGCAGATGATGCCGCACCGCAAGCCGCGCCCGCCGCTCGTCGACGTCGATGCCGAATCGGGCCGGGCGATCAGTTGCAGGTGGCGCCCACGTTGGCCGAGCGGACCAGCTTCGGCGTACTTGGCGAGTACGCCGCGGCGCACCGGCCGCGGGGTCGGAGTCCAGCCGGCCCGGCGGCGCTCGAGCTCGGCCTGCGTCGACCTCGAGGTCGAGCAGGCCGTTGGCCACGTCGAGGGTGATCGGGTCGCCGTCGGCGACCAGCGCGATCGGCCCGCCCTCGGTCGCCTCGGGCGCGATGTGCCCGACGCACAGCCCGGTCGTGCCGCCGGAGAACCGGCCGTCGGTGATCAACATGACGTCCTTGCCGAGGCCGGCGCCCTTGATCGCGCCGGTGATGGCCAGCATCTCGCGCATGCCGGGACCGCCCTTGGGGCCCTCGTAGCGGATCACCACCACGTCGCCGGCCGTCACGGTGCCGTCCTCCAGCGCGTCCATCGCCGCCCGCTCGCCGTCGAAGACCCGAGCGGTGCCCTTCCAGACGTCGGTGTCGAACCCGGCGCTCTTCACCACCGCACCTTCCGGCGCGAGCGATCCGTGCAGGATGGTGATGCCGCCGGTCGGGTGCATCGGGTTGCTGAGCGCCCGCACGATGGTGCCGTCGATGTCCGGCGGGGCGATGTCGGCCAGGTTCTCGGCCATCGTCTTGCCGGTCACGGTCAGGCAGTCACCGTGCATCAGCCCGGCGTCCAGCAGGGCCTTCATCACCACCGGAACCCCGCCGACCCGGTCGACGTCGTTCATCACGTAGCGGCCGAACGGCTTGAGGTCACCCAGGTGCGGCACGTTCTTGCCCACCCGGACGAAGTCGTCGAGGGTCAGGTCCACCTCGGCCTCGTTGGCGATGGCGAGCAGGTGCAGCACCGCGTTGGTCGAGCCGCCGAAGGCCATGACCACGGCGATGGCGTTCTCGAAGGCCTCCTTGGTCATGATCTGGCGGGCGGTGATGCCCCGGCGCAGCATCTCGACCACGGCCATGCCACTGCGCCGGGCGTAGCCGTCGCGCCGCCGGTCGACGGCGGGCGGGGCGGCCGAACCGGGCAGCGACATGCCGAGCGCCTCGGCCGCGCTGGCCATCGTGTTGGCCGTGTACATCCCGCCGCAGGCGCCCTCGCCCGGACAGATCGCCTTCTCGATCTCGGTCACCTGGTCCCGGGTGATCAGGCCTCTGATGCAGGCGCCCACCGCCTCGAAGGCATCGATGATCGTCACGTCCTTGTCGCCCACCCGGCCCGGCATGATCGAACCCGCGTAGAGGAAGACCGAGGCCAGGTCGAGCCGGGCCGCGGCCATCAGCATGCCCGGCAGCGACTTGTCGCAGCCGGCCAGCAGCACCGAGCCGTCGAGCCGCTCCGCCGACATCACCGTCTCCACCGAGTCGGCGATGATCTCCCGGCTGACCAGCGAGAAGTGCATGCCCTCGTGGCCCATCGAGATGCCGTCGGAGACCGAGATGGTGCCGAACTCCAGCGGGTAGCCGCCCGCCGCGTGCACGCCGTCCTTGACCGCCTTGGCCAGCCGGTCGAGGCTGAGGTTGCACGGGGTGATCTCGTTCCAGCTGGACGCGACGCCGACCTGCGGCTTCACCCAGTCGTCGTCGCCCATGCCGACCGCCCGGAGCATGCCGCGCGATGCGGTCGCCTCCAGCCCGTCGGTGACCACGCGCGAGCGCGGCTTGATGTCAACACTGCTCTCAGTCTCGTGGCACGGCGTCAATCTACCGCCGACCGATCTACGCGTCGCGACCGGTCAGGGGACGGCGTCGGGGTGCGGCTACCGGCGCCGACCAGCCGCGGGGATCGGGTGGTGATCACCAACTGCCAGGCCAGGCCGGCGACCAGGATCACGCCGAGCACCGGGCCGAGATTGGCCACCAGTTGCTGCAGGCCGTCGAAGTGCCGTTCCCGGCCACCGCCGTACGGCAGCACCGCCAGCGGCAGGCAGACCGCACACCCAGACCACCCAGAAGCCGCCGAGCACCCGGGCCCACTTCGGCGGCCCCGGCCGGACAGACGGCCACCGCCATCGGCAGGATCCAGACGTAGTGGTGGGTCCAGGACAGCGGCGAGGCCAGGCAGGTGCAGAGCCCGACGAGGGCGACCGCGAACACCTGCTGGCCGGCGCGCCACCAGTACGCCGCGACCAGGCAGCCGAGCAGGGCCACCAGGCCGGCGATGGCGAGCCCGATCAGCGTGGTGGCCCGGGAGGAGTCGCCGAGCCGGAAGAACACCCCGAGCAGCGACTGGTTGCCGGCGTACAACGGCGAGGCCGTCCGGGTGTTGCCGCCGGACAGGCCGCCGAAGAACTCCACCGTCTCGGAGAACAGCAGGATCGCGCCGATCCCGGTGAAGACCGCGAAGCTGATCAGCGCCGGTGACCGCGACCCGGCGCTTGCCGATCAGGAACGCGAAGACCACGAACAGCATCGGGGTGAGCTTGATCGCCGCGGCCAGCCCGATCAGCGTGCCCTGCGGGATCCGGCGCCGCTCCCCCGGCGCGTCGGGCAGCAGGTCGGCGACCACCAGAGCCATCAGCATGGTGTTGACCTGGCCGTAGCCGAGCGTCGTGCGGATCGGCTCGACCGCCAGCACCACGGCGATCCCGATCAGCCCGAGCTTCCAGCCGCGCGGGACACCGCAGCGCTTCAGCACCGACTGCTGGGCCCAGACCAGGCCGGCGGTCCAGACCACCTGCCAGAACACGTACGGGCCGAAGGCGAGCGGCGTCATCAGGATCGCGGCGATCGGCGGATAGATGAAGTACAGGTTCCAGAACGGCGTGGTGGTGGCGAAGATGTTCCTGCCGGCCAGCATGTCCTTCACGGCGGCGACGTACACCTGCAGGTCGATGGTCGACGGCTGCCAGGGCTGGAGCTTGCCGTACTGGATGATGAACGGCAGCATCAACAGCGCGACCAGCGAACGGCGGACGAACTCGATCGCCGTCCGGCCGAGCTTGCGGCTCGTGGACATGCGGCGGTCGGTGCTGCAGGCTCACGCGCCCGCCTGGATCTGCCGGTACACCGACTCCAGCTCACCGTCGGGCACCCCGCCACGGTTGATCAACAGGTCCAGACCGGGCTCGTCGGCATACCGCGGCACCACGTGCACGTGCATGTGGAAGACCTCCTGGCCGGCGATCTCGCGGGCCGAGGAGAAGATGTTCATCCCGTCAGCGGCCAGCCGGTGCATCAGCATCCGGGCCACGGCGTCGACCGACGGCGCGATCTCGGGCAGCGACGGCGTCGCCGGTGATCATGTCGGCGACATGGCGTTTCGGCACCACGAGCGTGTGCCCGCGGTGCCAGGCCGCGATGTCGAGGAAGGCGATCGCATGATCATCTTCGTAGATCCGCCGGGACGGCAGGTCGCCGGCGATGATCTTGCAGAAGATGCAGTCCGGCTCGGCCGGGGTCTCAGAACGGCGTGTCGGGCTTGCTCATGTGATCGTGTTCTCCAGTGGTTGACCGTGGGCGAAACGCTTCAGCTGGGCGGCGATCAGCCGGTCGGCGCGCGGGAAGAACGCCGAACTGGCTCCGCCGACGTGGGGCGAGATCAGCACGCCGGGCGCGCGCCACAACGGATGCTCCGGCGGCAGCGGCTCGGGCTCGACGACATCGAGGGCCGCCCGGATCCGACCGGTCGAGACCTCGGCCAGCAAGGCGTCGGTGTCCACCAGCCGGCCACGGGCGACGTTGACCAGCAGGGCCTGGTCCGGCAGCAGCCGCAACTGCTCGCGCACCGATCATGCCCTCGGTCTCGGGGGTGTGCGGCGCGATGACGATCGCCACGTCGGCGTCCGGCAGCAGGGCGTCGAGCTCGGTGGTCGGATGGACCTCGACGGCTCCCCGGTTCGCCGCCGCCGCGCCACCCGGGTCACCGACGCGACCTCGAAGCCGGCCAGCCGCCGCTCGATGGCCGCGCCGATGTTGCCGTAGCCGATGATCAGCACCCGCTTGTCGGCGAGCGCGCTGCCGAATTCGAAGCCCCAGCTGCCCGGAGGTCATGTCGCGGGCGAAGACTGTCCAGGCGCCGTCCGCTGGCCAGCGCCAGCGCGATCGCGAGTTCGGCGGTGCTCGCGTCGTGCACCCCGGCGGCGTTGCAGAGGGTGACCCCGTCGGGCACGTGCGGGCAGGAAGTTCTCCACCCCGGCCGTCAGGGTCTGGATGACCCGGAGGCGACGTCATCTCGGCCGACCCGGTCGAGCACCTCGGCGCCCGTCATGTACGGCAGCACGTAGAACTCGACCTCACCGATCGAGTCCGGCCACGGGTCGTCGCGCCCGCGGTAGAAGTCGAGGTCGATCCCGGGCGGGATGCCACCGAGCCGGCGCTCGGCTTCGGCCTCGTCGGCGTACGGCAGCCACGCGAGCGCCATGCGTCAGATCCTCCCGGCCGGCGTGGCCAGTTCTCGGACCGGATACCCGGCGGCCGCGATCGCGGCCTTCACCTCGGCGATCCGCAGCGTTCCGAAGTGGAAGACCGTTGCGGCCAGCACCGCGTCGGCCCCGGCGGCCACCGCCGGCGGGAAGTCCTCGACCCGGCCGGCGCCGCCGGAGGCGATCAGCGGCACGTCGACGACCGCGCGGACCGCCCTGATCATCTCCAGGTCGAATCCGCCGGTGGTGCCGTCGGCGTCCATCGAGTTGAGCAGGATCTCGCCCACGCCCGAGGTCGACGCCGCGGCGCGCCCACTCGACCGCGTCCAGCCCGGCCGCGGTGCGACCGCCGTGCGTGGTCACCTCGAAGCCGGACCTGCGTGCCGGGCGCCCGTCGGGCATCGACCGACAGCACGAGCACCTGATTGCCGAACCGGCTGGTGATCTCGGAGATCACCTGGGGCCGGCGGATCGCCCCGGTGTTGATCGCCACCTTGTCCGCGCCGGCCCGCAGCAGGGTGTCGACGTCGTCGACCGAGCTGACGCCGCCGCCGACGGTGAGCGGGATGAACACGGTCTCGGCCGTGCGGCGCACCACCTCGAGGGTGGTCTCCCGACCCTCGACGGAGGCCGAGATGTCGAGGAAGGTCAGCTCGTCGGCACCCTCGGCGTCGTAGACCGCGCCGAGCTCGACCGGATCGCCGGCGTCGCGCAGGTCGACGAAGTTCACGCCCTTGACCACCCGGCCGGCATGCACGTCCAGACAGGGGATGACACGGACCGCCACGCTCACGAGCGACAGCCTAGTGTCCCGGGTCTGGCGGCCGCTGGACGGCGGATCAACCTGGGTCCCGTCATGGAGCACCGTCCGGCCATCTTTGGCGGTGGGCCCGGCGAGGGCGGCGCCGGACGATTAGGGTGAGCGTCGTGCCCGACCTCGACCCCGACTTCACGGCCTTGCCCCTTTCGGCGCTGGCCGATGCGGCCCTGTCCCGCGCCGCCGAACTGGGCTGCCGGCACGCCGAGTTCCGGGTGGAGCGGCTGCGCGAGGCGTACCGCAGCTTCCGTGATCATGGTCTGGAGTCGACGACGGACGGCCAGGTTCTCGGCCTGTCCGTCCGGGTGGTGCACAACGGGGTGTGGGGTTTCGCGGCCGACATCGCGCTGACCACCGATTCCGCGGCCCGACTGGCCGAGCGCGCGGTCGCCACCGCCAAGGTGTCCCGTCCGCTGACGCCGGTGTCGGTCGAACTCGCCGACGAGCCGGTGTACCCGGACGCGAGCTGGGTGTCCGCGTACGAGATCAATCCGTTCGACGTGGACGAATCGACCAAGTCCGGGCGGCTGCTGGAACTGAACGAGGTGCTGCTGGCCGCACCCGGCGTCAGCCACGCCGACTCGATGCTGGCCTACGTCCAGGAGAACAAGTTCTTCGCCAGCCTCGCCGGCACCACGACCACCCAGCAGCGGGTACGGATCCAGACCCAGCTCACCGCCGTCAGTGTCGGTGATCATGGATTCGCCACCATGCGCAGCACCGCTCCGCCGACCGGGCGCGGCTGGGAGTATCTGACCGGGACCGGGTGGGACTTCGACGCGGAGATCGCCGAGATCCCGGAACTGCTGGCCGAACAGGTCGCGGCACCGTCGGTGCTGGCCGGGCACTACGACCTGGTCATCCACCCGAGCAATCTGTTCCTGACCATCCACGAGTCCATCGGGCACGCCACCGAGCTGGATCGGGCGCTCGGCTACGAGGCCGCGTACGCCGGCACCTCGTTCGCCACCTTCGACCAGCTCGGCTCGCTGCACTACGGCAGCCCGGTGATGAACGTGACCGGCGACCGCGTTGTCGATCATGGTCTGGCGACCGTCGGCTACGACGACGAGGGCGTCGGCCAGCAGCAGTTCGACCTGATCCGCGACGGCACCCTGGTCGGCTATCAGCTGAATCGCCAGATGGCCGCGGAGAAGAACCTCGGCCGCTCGAACGGCTGCGCGTACGCCGACTCCCCCGGTCACATCCCGATGCAGCGGATGCCCAACGTGTCCCTGCAACCGGCACCCGACGGGCCCTCCACCGAGGAGCTGATCTCCGGCGTCGACCGCGGCATCTACATCGTCGGCGACAAGTCCTGGTCGATCGACATGCAGCGCTACAACTTCCAGTTCACCGGGCAGCGCTTCTTCAAGATCACCGACGGCCGGCTGGACGGGCAGCTCAAGGACGTCGCCTACCAGGCGACGACGACCGATTTCTGGCGTTCGATGGAGGCCGTCGGCAACGCCGAGACCTATCAGCTCGGCGGCGCGTTCAACTGCGGCAAGGGTCAGCCCGGCCAGGTCGCACCGGTGTCCCACGGCTGCCCGTCGGCGCTGTTCCGCCGGGTGAACGTGCTGAACACCCAGGCCGAGGGGGCGGACTCGTGACCGAGCCGGCACGGATCGATCCCGGCCCCCAGCAACTGGTGGAGCTGGCGCTCGAACACGCCACGCTGCCGACCGTGGCCGTCGTCACCCAGCGGATCGAGGCGAACCTGCGCTGGGCGAACAATGCGCTCACCACCAACGGCGAGATGCGCAGCGTCACCCTCACCGTCATCTGCACGGCCGCGGTCGACGGACGGCACGTCGGCCGGCACCGTCAGCCAGGAGATCTCCGATCCGGCCGCGGTTCCCGCGGTCGTCGCCGAGGCCGAACGGCTCGCCCGGAGCGGTTCAGCCGCCGAGGACGCCGCCGAGCCGGTGGCCGACTATCCGCACTCCGACCGTCTGGGACGCCCCACCGGAGACGACCGGCATCGAGGTGCTGGCCGAGCTGGCCCGAGCACTCGGCGACGCCTTCGACCGGGCCCGGGCGGCCGAGCAGCTGCTGTTCGGCTTCGCCGAGCACGTGGTGAGCACGAGCTATCTCGGCAGCAGCACCGGTCTGCGGCGACGCGGCGTCCAACCGACCGGACGGCTCGAGCTGAACGCCAAATCCGCCGACCTGCTCGGCGTCGGCCTGGGTCGGACGTCCGACCCGGGACTTCACCGATGTGGACATCGCCGAGCTGCACGCCGGCCTGACCATCCAGCTCGGCTGGGCGCAGCACCGGATCGAGCTGGCGCCGGGGCGCTACGAGACCCTGCTGCCGCCCGGGGCGGTGGCCGACCTGCTGGTCTACATGTACTGGACGGCCAATGCCCGGGACGCCGAGGAGGGCCGCAACGTCTTCGCCGGTCCCGACCGCACCACGCGGATCGGCGAGACGCTGTCCCAGCTGCCGATCACCCTGCACTCGGACCCGCGCTATCCCGGTCTGGAGACCATCCCGTTCGTCGACTTCGCCGTTCAGCTCCGACGGCACCTCCTGGGCCTTCGACGCCGGCCAGCCCGTCGAGGAGACGGTCTGGATCGACCGCGGCGTGCTCAGCGAGCTGATCCGCAATCGGGCGCAGGCCGCCCGCACCGGTGCGGCGCCGACACCGCCGCCGGACAACTTGATCATGGACGCCGGCGGCACCGCGACGCTGGAGGAGATGATCGCCGGCACCGAACGCGGGCTGCTGCTGACCTGCCTGTGGTACATCCGCGATGTCGATCCGGAGCGGCTGCTGCTGACCGGTCTGACCCGGGACGGCGTCTATCTGATCGAGCACGGCGAGGTGGTCGGCGCGGTGAACAACTTCCGGTTCAACGAGTCGCCGGTCGAACTGCTCGGCCGGATCACCGAGGTCGGCGCCACCCAGGTCACCCTGTGCCGGGAGTGGAACGACTTCTTCCACCACACGGTGATGCCGCCCATCCGGGTCCCCGACTTCAACATGTCCACCGTCAGCCAGGCGTCCTGAAGGGCGTCCCCCTGAACCGCTGTTCGAAGATGCAAGGGGGCGACCCCCTTGAACCCCCGCGGCGTGCACAAGAACACACGGGAGCACGCCCGGCCTCGCGATGCAAGGGGGCGACCCCTTGACCCCCGCGGCGTGCACAAGAACACCGGGAGCACGCGGCTCCGCGATGCTGGGGAACCCGGTCAAGATGAGAGCTCTCTCATCGAGGTCTCCTTGGCCTCTCACCGCGGCCCGGTTTGCTGGTGCCCATGAACAAGAAGAAATGGATTGTCATCGGCGGCGCCGCTTCCGCCTTCGCACTTGCCCCCTTGGCCGCCGCGGCGGGACCGTCCCTCTTCGATCAGCCCATGTCGGGGTCCGGTGTCGTGGTGGCCGCGGCGACCGCCGGACCCTCGGCCGAACCGGGCGATCCGACGGCGACCGCTAGCGCCGGACGGCACCAACACCGTCACCCCGGCCAGCCCGCAGACCCCCGGCGAGACGGTGACGCCGACGAGCCCGGCCACCCCGCCGACCAAGGCGAGCCCGCCCAGCCCCGTCACCCCGAACAGCCCGGCCTCCGCCAAGTCACCGGTCTCACCGAAGACGGCGAACTCGCCCGCTTCGCCGCGTTCCCCGCAGACCCCGAACTGAGATGATCAAAGGCGCTGACGCTCAGCGTCCCAACCGATAACCGGCGCCGCGGACCGTCTCGATCCGCGGCCCGGTGATCTTGTTCCGCAGGTAGCGGACGTAGACGTCGACCACGTTGGAACCGGGGTCGAAGTCGTACCCCCAGACCCTGGACAGCAACTGCTCGCGACTGAGCACCTGGCCCGGGTGCTGCAGGAACATCTCCAGCAGCGCGAACTCCCGGGCCGACAGTTCCACGTGCCGATCGCCCAGGCTGGCGATCCTGGTCCGGACGTCGAGGCGGAGGTCACCGTGGGCCAGGTTGCCGTTCGGCTGGCCCGGCTCGGCCGATCCTTGATCACGTAGCCGGATCCGCACCCGGGCCAGCAGCTCCTCGAACCGGAACGGCTTGCTCATGTAGTCGTCGGCGCCCCCCTCGAGGCCGGCGACCGTGTCGGTGACCGAGTCACGCGCCGTCAAGATGATCACCGGCATCGCCGATCCCTGTCCACGCAGAGCTTCCAGCACCTCGAACCCGTCCAGCTGCGGCAGCCCGATGTCCAAGATCATCAGATCGAACTCGCCCGACACCGCATGCTCCAGTGCCTCGCGGCCATCACCGGCGACCGGGGTCGAATGTCCCGCGGCCCGCAGGCCCTTGTCCACGAACGCGGCGATCCGCGCCTCGTCCTCGGCGATCAGGATCGCTGCCATGACTGCTCCTCGAGTGCTGGTCCGGTGTGCCCGTCGACGACAGCGGGCGGCGGCCGCTGCGGAATGATCATGGTAAAGGTCGCGCCCTGGCCGGGGCGCTGTCCACTGTCACCGTGCCGTGGTGGGCCTCGGCGATCGCGTTGACGATCGACAGCCCGAGACCGGCGCCGCCGTCCTCGGCGGTCCGGCCGGTCCGCTGCGCGCCGCGGTGGAAGCGCTCGAAGATCCGGTCTGGTCGGCCGGTCGATCCCGGCGCCGGTCGTCACGAACCCAGAACCGCATGCTCGTCACCGTCGGTCCGGCGCGCCGAGGGCGATCACGGCGCCCGGCTCGGTGAAGCGGACCGCGTTGGCGACGAGCTGGAGCAGCGCCTGGGTGATCCGTTGCGGGTCGAGCCGATCCGGTGCTCTCCGGCGCCGCGTCGACGGTCCACCGGCGGTCGGCGATCGGCGCGACCTTCTCGAACACGGCGTAGATCAGCTCGTCCAGCGCGACCTGCTCGAGCCGGATGAAGTCGGGCCGGCGGGCCTTGGCCAGCACCATCAGCTCCTCGACCAGGCGCTGCATCCGGTCCAGCTCGTCCAGGGCCAGGTCGCGGGTCTTGACCACGTCGCCGGGTCGTCGACGTCGACCAGTTCCAGGTGGCCGCGGACGATGGTGATCGGGGTGCGCAGCTCGTGGCCGGCGTCGTCGAGCATCTGGCGCTGGGCGTCGAAGGACGACGACAACCGGTCGAGCATCGCGTTCATGGTCCGCCCGAGGTCGGCGACCTCGTCCTTGCTGGACAGCAGCTCGGCGGGGATGCGGCTCTGCAGGTCGGTGTCGGTGATCTGTTGCGCCGTACGCCGCAGGGTCCGCAGCGGCGACAGCAGGCGTCCCGCGACCTGGTAGCCGACGAACCGACGACCAGCAGGCGAGCAGACAGATCGCCGCGTACGTCAGGTGGGTCCGGTTGACCGGCGCCATCGCCGCCCGGACGTCGACGACCGCGACATAGTGTCCGAGGTCGGCGGAGCCGCGGACCTGGATCGGGACCGAGATGAACGCCAGCGGCCCGTGCGCGGCGGTGTGCAGCTCGCGGACGAAGACCGGCTCGCCGGGCATCGTGGCCGCGGCGGCCCGGACCAGTTCCTCGTCGTCGGCCAGGGTCTGCTGGAACCGGTCGTCGGATTGCGGCACCCAGGTGACCTGGCCGTTGACCAGGCCGATGATCGCCTCGTCCGGATCCGGCACGGTGCTCTTGATCGCGACGTAGAGCACGTCGCCCGGACCGCGGATCGGCCGGCCCGGCGTTCGCCCGCCTCGGCGATCGCCGCGACGGTCTTGATCTCGGCGTTCTCCTGGCTCAGGGCGCGCGGATGCCGTCGTAGGTGGAGTGCCGGGCCAGCAGATAGGACACCGTCCCGGCGCCGACCATGCCGAGCAGCGTGGTGATCAACACCGCGGTCATGATGCGCACCCGGACCGACGGCGCTGCGTCTGACCCGGGCTGAGGCATCTGTCCAGCATGCCAAGCCGGGCAAAGAAAAGGAGTCCGCGGGCGATGAGGATCTTCTCATCGGCGGCTCACGGCCGTCTCACCGGCGCCCGGTGAACTGATCTCACAACACCCAGACACACTCTTCCAGAGGAGATCATCATGATCAACAACTCGATCCGGGCCCGCCGGACCATCGCCGGCCTCAGCGTCGTCCTGCTCGGCGGGGCGGGCCTGTGGCTCGGCGCCGTCGGCCCCGGCCAGCGCCGCCGCCCGCAGACCTGCCACGGTCTGACCGCGACCATCGTCGGCACCTCCGGAGCCGACGAGCTCAACGGCACCTCCGGCCGGGACGTGATCGTCGGCCTGGGCGGCAACGACGAGATCGACGGCAACGGCGGCAACGACGTGATCTGCGCGCGGCGGCGGCAACGACGAGGTCGACGGCGGGCGCGGCAACGACTTCATCTCCGGCGGCACCGGTCACGACGAGTGGACGGCGAGTCCGGCCGCGACACCATGTGGGGCGGCAGCGGAAGGACGACCTGAGCGGCGGCAGCGGCAACGACAAGCTGAGCGGCGGCAAGCACAACGACAAGATCGACGGCGACTCCGGCGACGACAAGCTGTGGGGCCGGACCGGGCGTGACTTCCTGGAAGGCGGCCGCGGCAGCGACCGGCTGAACGGCGGCGCCGGCAACGACCAGAAGTACCAGGGCAACGCCTCCGAGCGGGCCGAGGACGCCTGGGAAGCGCGCCACGGCATCGACGACTGACCACTTGTAGGTCGCATGCGTTCGTGTCCTGAGGCGTGCTGTCGTTGGACCGCCATCCTGCCCAACGACCAAGCTCAGGGCGCGTGCCTTAGCCTCAATCCGTGGATCGGCTTGGGTGAGGCTGTCGCCGCGCGAAGTTGATCATGGTCTGGATGTTGGGCAGGTGGGGGCTGCTGGTCTGTCCAGCTTTTCCACGGTTGAGGGTTCCTGGTCGGGCCGGGGTCGGCGGTGGTCGGTGTCAGGCTGGTGGCGGGTGGGCCGGTGGCGAAGACGGCGTCCCACAGCGCGGTCCACGGGTTGGCCCAGGGCCAGTGTGCGGGCAGGTGCAGGACGCGGCGGCGTTGCGGTCGGGTGATCCGGGCGGGCACGGCGATCAGGTCGCGGCGCAGGGTGGCGCCGCGGGCGATGGCGTGGGCCGGGCTGGCGAGGGTGCCGGCGGCGCGGAGCAGGTTGTGGGTGATGGCGGCGCAGATCACCCAGGCGCTGTTGGCGGCGAACCGGCCCGAGGGTAGGTGGGCCAGGGGTCCGTCGATCAGGTCGGCGAAGGTGGTTTCGATGATCGCGTGCCGGCGGTGGGTGATGTCGGCTTGCGCGGTCGGCTCGAGGCTGTTGGTCAGGAACGGGTGGTAGCGCCAGACCGGGAACAACTCGTCGAGCTTGGCCCGGTCGCGGACCCGGCGCACGATCAGCCGGGCGGTGACCGGATGGTGGGTGGACGCGAACGCGGTGAAGGTGGTCTCGGCGACCTCGGCGTCGCTGATCAGCGCACCGGTGTCCGGGATCGAGCACCGCCCCCGGATACTGCACCGGGGTCCAAGCCTGGTCGGGAATGGTGCGCGATCGCCCTGGTCACCGAGGAGTTCTTGATCAGGTTGTCTGTGTAAACGCTTCGTAGGAAGCGAGGCACAGGATGGACGGTATGGCGAAGACTGATGGTCCGAAGAGGCCGGCGGAGGAGGCGGTGGATCGGCTCCTCGACCAGGGTTCCTGGACGAGTTGATGGACCGGGTCGATGAGGGCGGGGTGCAGCTGACCGGGGAGGGCGGGTTCCTGCCGGAGCTGGTGAAGCGGGTGCTGGAGGCCGGTCTGCAGGCGGAGCTGACCGGTCATCTGGGCTATGAGAAGCATGACCGGGCGGGGAATGGGTCGGGGAACTCCCGCAACGGGTCGACCGCCGAAGCGGCTGGGCACCGAGGTCGGCGACATCGATCTGGCCACCCCGCGGGACCGCAACGGCAGCTTCGACCCGCGGCTGGTGCCGAAGGGCCAGCGCCGGGTCGGCGGCCTGTCGGACATGATCATCAGCCTGTATTCGGGTGGGATGACGATCCGCGACATCCAGGCCCATCTGGAACGCACCCTGGGCACCGAGCTGTCCCACGAGACGATCGCCAACATCACCGACGCGGTCGGGGAGGAGGTGAAGGCCTGGCAGGCCCGGCCGTTGGAGCCGGTCTATCCGATCTTGTATCTGGACGCGTTGATGGTGAAGGTCCGCGACAACCATGCGGTCCGCAACAAGGCCGCCCACATCGCCGTCGGGGTCGATGTCGACGGGATCAAACATGTGCTGGGGATCTGGGTGCAGACCAGCGAAGGGGCGAAGTTTTGGGCCGGGGTGCTGGCCGAGCTCCGCAACCGCGGCGTCCACGATGTGCTGATCGCCTGCTGCGACGGGCTGACCGGGTTCCCGGAGGCGATCGAGGCGACCTGGCCGCACACGGTGGTGCAGACCTGCGTGGTGCATCTGATCCGGGCCTCGATGCGGTTCATCTCCTACAACGACCGCAAAGCTGTCGCGGCCGCGCTGCGGCCGATCTACACCGCCCCGACCGTCGACGCCGCGGCGCAGGAGCTGGACATCTTCGAGGGCTCGAACTGGGGCAAGAAGTATCCGGCCACGGTCCGGGTCTGGCGGGACGCGTGGGAGCGGTTCATCCCGTTCCTGGAGTTCCCGCCCGAGGTGCGCAAGATCATCTACACCACCAACAGCATCGAGTCGCTGAACTACCAGCTGCGGAAGATCATCAAGAACCGGGGCCACTTCCCCAACGACGACGCGGTGATCAAGCTGTTGTGGCTGGCGATCCGCGACATCGAGGACAAACGCGCCAGGGAACGCGCCAAGGAAGCCGGGCTCGGCCAAAGGCAGCCCCGCAAAGCGCCGCCGAAACTGGTCGAGGGCGCCACCGTGCAGGGCTGGAACGCCGCCTACGGCGCGCTCAGCCTGGCCTTCCCCGGCCGGCTCGAGGTGACCCTGTGACCAGCCGCCGGCAGGCCTCAGACGGCGGGGTTCCTCCATCCAGGCCAACCCCGCCGGCGCGCAGCCGCGGTCAACCAGCCCACCCGGCGACCTACCGACCAGGCTTGACCGCGGCGAGCACCGGCACACCATCCAAGGCGGAGGAACCCGCCCCAAGTACAAGTCCACCTTACCATCAGTTGCCGTAGGCGGAGTCGCCGCGGACCAGAATTTCACCGGGGGCACCGGCCGCCCGGGCGGTCCGGGCCGCGTCGGTGACCATCGAGGCCGCACCCTTGCCCGATCTGGCGCGGCCGGCGCGCAGCCGAATCCCGGCGATCACCGGCGCGCCGTGCCGGGTGGAGAGGGTGGTCGCCAACGGTGACAGGCCCTTGCGCAGCACCTGCTTCCCGGCGATCTTGGTGTGGCCGTAGCTGGCGCCCTGCTTGGCGTGGCCGAACACCGGCCGCAACAGCGAGTCGATGTCGATAAAACGCTTGGTCGCCGATCCCGGGCAGCAGATCGGTGCGCTCGACCAGATTGACCAGGTGGGCCCGCAGCACCGACGCCAGCTGCAGGGTATGGCCGTGGGTGAACTCGCGCAGGAACTGGCCCAGCGTGGCCGGCGCGTACACCCCGCCGAACAGCCGCGGCATCCCGCCGGAGCGGATCACGTCCAGATCATCGATGCTGTCCGCGTCCGGCGGCCATCCCCGCGACGATCGAGGTCAGCTTCCCGGCCGGGTTCACTCCCGCCGAAGCGACCCTGGACGCTCTTGAACCGGACCCGCTGCGCGATCAGCTGCGACAGCCCGGCCCGCTCGGCCAACCCCATCAGCGGGACCAGACCCGCACACGAGACGAGATTCTCGTCATCGAAGACCGGGGTGGCCCGCGACCAGACATCAGGTAGCTTCACTTTCAGTGCCTTCTGCGGATTGGCTGAATCAGGACCTAGACACTCCCGATTCTCCAAGCCCAGAAGGCACATCAACGTCCAGACCCGCCGAACCTCGAGCTAACCATCCACGGATTGAGGCTTAGTCCTCGTCGGGTGAGTAGGTGACGACACCACGGCGCAGGGCGCGGATCAGGGCCCGGGCGGTCTCGCGGAGGCCGCCCGGGCCGGCCGCGTCGGCGATCTGCCCGGCGAAGTCGGCCACCTGGCGGATCCAGCGGACGAAGTCACCGGCCGTCAGGTCGGTGTCGGCCAGCACCGCCGAGAGCGATCGGCCGGACGCCCAGCCGTACGCGACCTCGCTGAACCCGATGTCCGGTTCGGCCGCGCGCTCCAGCCGGGTGTCCCGCTCGATCAGCGACACCTCGCGCCAGATCCGGCGGACCTGGGTCATCGCGTCGTTGGTCCGGGCGTCGGGCATCCGCGGCCGGCGGCCGCCGTCGTCGCTGCGCCGGGCCTCGTAGACGAACGCCGCCAGCACCGCCGCCAGTTGCGGCGGGGTCAGATCGTCGAACACCCCGGCGCGGACGGACTCGGCGGCCACCAGGTCGAGCTCGGCGTAGATCCGGGCCAGCATCCGGCCGTGCTCGGTGACCGCGCCGTCGGACAGGTAGCCGAGCGACTCCAGCACCAGGCAGATCTTGTCGAAATGGTTGGCGATCGTGTTGGTCCTGGTGGCCGATCCGCGCCTGCAGCCGGGTGCTCTCGGCCTCGAGCTTCAACGCCCGTTCGGCCCAGCGGGCATGGGTGTCCCGGTCGGGGCAGGTGTGGCAGGGATGCCGGCGCAGCTCGGCCCGCAGGTCCTCGATCCGGGCGCCCAGTTCATGATCAACTCCCGGCTTGCGGTAGCGCGGCGCGCTGAGGTCGATCTCGGCCAGCTTGGACCGGAAGGCCGCGGCCGAGGTTGCGGCGTGACGCCGCGTCCTTGGGATTGAAGTGCTTGCCGATCTTCATCCGGCCCGCGATCGCCGGCGGGGTGGGGAAATCGGTGAGCGACAGCCGCCGCACCTGGCGATCCTCGGTCAGCACCAGCGGTCGCGGCGCTTCATGATCATTTCGGCTGCCCGGGTCGATGATCACCGCCCAGCCCTGGCTCCGGCCGCTCGGCACCCGGACGATGTCACCCGGCTTCAAGATCAACAGCGTCTGCATCGCCTCGGCTCTGCGGTCCGACTGGCGTTCCCGGGCGGCCTCGGCCTCCAGCTCGCGCGATCTCGGCCCGCAGCCGCGCGTAGCCGACGAAGTCACCGCGCTCGCAGGCGGCGGCCTCCCAGTAGCCGTCGATCCCTTCGGTGTTCCGGGCCAGCGTGCGCGCCACGCCGACCACCGAGCGGTCGGACTGGAACTGCGCGAACGACTGCTCCAGGAGGGTACGCGCCCGGTCCCGGCCGACGCTGGCCACCAGGTTGACCGCCATGTTGTAGGTCGGCGCGAACGAGGACCGGAGCGGATAGGTACGCCGCGACGCCAGCCCGGCGACCGCGCGGGGATCCAGACCCGGCTGCCACAGCACGACGGCGTGACCCTCGACGTCGATGCCCCGGCGGCCGGCGCGACCGGTGAGCTGGGTGTACTCCCCCGGCGTGACGTCGGCGTGGGTCTCGCCGTTGTACTTGACCAGCTTCTCCAGGACCACCGACCGGGCCGGCATGTTGATGCCGAGGGCCAGCGTCTCGGTGGCGAAGACGACCTTGATCAGGCCGTTGACGAAGGCCTCCTCGACACACTCCTTGAAGGCGGGCAGCATGCCGGCGTGGTGGGCGGCGATGCCGCGGACCAGCGCCTCGGCGAACCGGTCGTAGTCGAGCGCGCGGAGGTCGGCGCCGGACAGTCCGGCCACGTGCCGGGCCAGGATCGCGCCGATCTCCTGCTGCTCGCCGGGACTGGTCAGCCGGACGCCGGACGCGAGCAACTGGCGCACCGCGGCGTCACAGCCGACCCGGGAGAAGATGAACACGATCGCCGGCAGCAGGGCCTCGGCGTCGAGCAGCTCGACCATCTCCGGCCGGCTCGGCCCTCTCCGCAGCCGGCAGCCGGCCCGCGCCCGAGCCGCCCCGGCGCCCTGAGCTCGTCGAAGGGTGCGCCGCTCCCCCGTAGGCCCCGCTGCCGTAGCTGACCGTCCGCTTGCCCTTGCCGGAGCGGCCGCGGGGCCGGCGCGAGTCGTCTCGGACGTAGCGCGACTCCTCGCGGGCGACCCGGACCAGGGCCGGGTTGACCTCGGTCCGGCTCGCCGCTGTCGGAGTCCTTGAACAGGTCGTAGATCGTGTTGCCGACCAGCACGTGCTGGAACAGGGGCACCGGGCGGCGTTCGGAGACCACGACCGCCATCTCGCCCCGCACCTCCGACAGCCACTCGCCGAACTCCTCGGCGTTGCTCACCGTCGCCGACAGCGCGACCACCTGGATCGACTCCGCCAGTCCGATGATCACTTCCTCCCAGACCGCGCCGCGGAAGCGGTCGGCGAGATAGTGCACCTCGTCCATCACCACGTAGCCGAGATTCAGCAGGGTGTCCGAGCGGGCGTAGATCATGTTGCGCAGCACTTCGGTGGTCATCACGACCACCGGCGCCTCGGAGTTGATCGAGGAGTCCCCGGTCAGCAGACCGACCTGGTCGGCGCCGTGCCGGCGCACCAGATCGGCGTACTTCTGGTTGGAGAGGGCCTTGATCGGGGTGGTGTAGAAGCACTTCCGGCCCTGGTGCAGGGCCAGGAACACCGCGAACTCGCCGACGATCGTCTTGCCGGCCCCGGTCGGCGCGGCGACCAGCACGCCGGACCCGGCCTCGACATGGGCGCAGGCCTCGCGCTGGTAGTCGTCGAAGCTGAAGCCGTAGCCGTCGGCGAACGCTCGCCAGCAACGGAGACGACCGGTTGCTGCGGAACCTCGCGTACGCCTCGGCCGGGCTGGGCTCGCT
The DNA here is from genome assembly GCA_963761955.1 of uncultured Actinomycetota bacterium. Taxonomy (GTDB): domain Bacteria; phylum Actinomycetota; class Actinomycetes; order Propionibacteriales; family Propionibacteriaceae; genus Microlunatus. The sequence goes on from CAVXIY010000005.1 coordinate 36,959, forward strand.
CACTCGACGATTCGCCGGGGTCCGGGGCACGAAGACCGGCAGCGCCCGCGGCACGGCGGTCGACGGTCAGCGGCGTGGCCCCGAGCATCTCGCCGTCGCCGAAGCCGACCAGCCCGGGTCCCTCGACCGGACCTCGCGGACCCGCAACTGCTCGACGCACGCGTCCCGGGCGAACTTCCCGGAGTACATCAGCGGCAGCAGCCGCAGCAGCTTGACCCGACCCACCGGATGGATGATCGTCACGTCGAGCAGGCCGTCGTACGGGTCGGCGTTCAGGCAGATCCGCATGCCGCCGCCGTACGAGGCGGTGTTCCCGACCGCCACGATCATCGCCTCCAGCTCGCGCACCTCGCCGTCGAGGGTCAGCCGGTACCGCAGCGGCGAGAACACCCGGAGCTCGGCGAGCGCGGCGATCGTGTAGCGCGACGAGCCGCGCGGCCAGGTCATCGCGTTCGCGCGCCGGTTGACCAGGGCGTCGAAGCCGGTGGCCAGCACGGCGGCGACGTAGTGCCGCCCCACCCGGGCCAGGTCGATCGAGCGGGTGTAGCCGGCCGCGATCACCGCTGCGGCGGCGACCGAGTCGTCCGGGTCGAGCCCGATGCCGCGGCAGAGGTCGTTGCCCGTGCCGGCGGGGATCAGCCCGAGCGTGGTCCGGCTCCCGGTCGCGAGGTGCGCGCGCGGCTGACGTGTTGACCCCGAGATGCATCATCCCGTCGCCGCCCATCACGGCGAGCACGTCGACGCCGTCGGCGACCGCGGCCTCGGTCATCTCCCGCGCCTCGACGAAGTCCCGGCTGAGCAGCACGTCGAGCTCGTCACCGCCGTCGCGCAGGGTGCCCGCCACGTGCGGCAGCAGCTCGAGGGCTCGGCCCTTGCCCGCTGACGGGTTGACGACCAGCCTGATCTGCCGGTTCACGCGGGACGCCGGCCCGTCCTCGTCCGACAGCTCACGCAGGGCCTTGTCGTCGGCGACGCTGCCCGCGATCAGCAGGTCGTCTCCGGCCGCGGCCGCCCGGCGAGCCTTGCGCCGGTCGAGGATGTGCGCGATCACCTCGGCGGCCAGGAAGAGCAGCGACATCGGCGCGGCCAGGGCCAGCATGGAGAACGGGTCGGTCGACGGCGTGGCGATCGCGCCGAAGACGAAGGTCCCGAAGATGACCAGGGTCCGGTACTTCGACAGCTGCTTGGCGCGTGATCACGCCGACGATGTTGAGCATCAGCACGATCAACGGGATGACGAAGGCGATCCCGAAGACCACCATCGCGCGGAGCAGGAAGGACAGGTAGGCGTTGATGTCCTGGAGGTTGGTCACGCCGGACTGGGTGAAGCTCAGCAGCACCATGATGCCCTTGGGCATCACGAAGTAGCGCGACGGCGACCCCGCCGACGAACATCGGCGTGGCGGCCCCGATGAAGATCAGGGCCCACTTCTTCTCCTTGGCCAACAGGCCGGGGACGATGAACGCCCACAGCTGGTAGAGCCAGATCGGCGCGGTGACGATGGCTCCGGCGAGCGCGGACACCTTGAGCGCCAGGGTCAACGGCGAGGTGAGGTTGATGTTGACCAGCGACGTGTCGCGTCCGGATTCTTGACCTTCAGTGCCTCGATGGCCTTGAAGTACGGCTGCTGCAACAGATCCATCAACGGCTCACGGAAGAACCAGGCGACGATCATCCCGACGATGATGGCCAGCGCGGCGACCACCAGCCGGTAGCGCAGCTCGCGCAGGTGCTCGAAGAGCGTCATCGAGCCGTCAGGCGGTGCGGGCGGCGGCTTGAGCCACTTCAGGCTGAAGCGGATCTGCCGGCCCTTGATCGTCAAAGACACGGCAGGGGCTCGGTCAACAAGAAGTCGGTCAGTTCAGCGGGCGCTGCGGAGGCTCAGGATCCGTCGGGTCCGGATTCGACAGGTTGCTGGGCGGCGGCTGCTGGAACTGCTGCGGTGGCGGGCTGCTCTGCTGTTGCGCCTGCGGAGTGGTCGAGCTGCCCGGCTGCAGATGAGGCGGAGTCGCTGCGGTCGTCACCGTCGTCGGCCTTGAGACCCTTGGTCTCCTCCTTGAACTCCTTCAGCGCGCGTCCGGTGCTCTTGCCCAGGCCGGCCAACCGCGAACCGCCGAACAGCAGCAGCACGACGGCCAGGATGATCAACAGCTCGGGGACGCCCAGGCCCAGTACCAGCGGTGTTCATGTGGTCATCCTATGTCGCTCGACTGTGCGTCGAGCTCACCACTCAGTTGTGAGATTGCTGTGCAGCACCGCGTCGTCGTCCCGGTCCGGCGCATCGAAGCGGCGCTCGGGGACCTGGATCTGGCTCAACAGCTCCATCAGCTGGCCGGCACGATCGCCGAGAACCACGACCTCACTCATCACGTCGGAGGCCTTGTGGGCCAGCCAGATGCCATAGGAGATGACCATGATCAGGCCGGCCACGGCGATCCCGCCGAAGATCGACGACCCAGATCATGTGGCCCACGCCTAGTGCCGCGATACTGCTCGAGGGCCTCCTGCGCCGCCTCGCCCGCGGAGTCCCCGGCCCCGGCCGGTGCGAGCACCTTCGCGCTGCCCCGGAGCCGCAGCAGCAGATTGCGCAGCCAGGCCGGATCGGTGACCCGTACCGAGATGGCCAGCCGGCCGTCGTCGAACCGCTGCACCGACTCGGTCGGGTAGTACTCCGCGACCCAGGCCGCCCACGGCTGCAGTTCGAGGCTCACCAGCGGGGCGTCCTTCAAGGCCTCGAACCAGCCCGTCGACAGGTCCTTGAGCTGCACGTCATGGGCGTCCACGTCGACGTCGGTGACCTCGACGGCGACGATCCGATCCAGCCGGAAGGTGCGCAGCGCCTTCGCCGAGTAGCACCAGGCCTCGAGATAGCCGTACCCCTCGAGCACGAAGACCCGCAGCGGGTCGACCAGCCGCCGGGTCGTCTCGGCCCGGGTGGCCACGTCGTAGGTCAGGTCGAGCCGCTTCCGGCGCTGCAGCCCGTCGTTCACCCGGGCCTGGATGTCGTCGCGGGCCGCGGTGACGGCGACGGTGGCCTGATCGGGATGGGCCCGGTCCCCGGTTGCGGCCCCGAGCTTCTTCAGGGCCCGGTCCACCGCCTCGCGCTGCCCGGGATCGGCGATCTCGCGGAGCGTCCGCAGGGCCAGGACCAGCGCCAGCGCCTCGTCCGCCGACAACCGCAGCGGCCGGGTCAGGTAGTCGGCGTTGCTCAGGTGGATGACGCCTTCGCCGTCCACGGCGTCCATGTCGATGTCGATCAGGTCGCCCGGGGCCAGTCCCGGCATGCCGCACATCCACAGCACGCTGAGGTCCTCCCGCAGCGTCTTGAGGGTGATGCCGAACGCGGAGGCGACGTCGGTCATGGCGATCCCGTCGTGCTCGCGCAGGTAGGGCACCAGGCTGAGCAGCCGGCGGACCTGGGCCTGGGAGGTCATGCGGCAGCCGCCGAATCCGCGACGGCTTTCAGGCCCTTGACGACGAGTTCGCGCAGCTCGACCGGCTCGAGGACGAGCACATCGGCGGCGTGCTGGGTGATCTCCTCGGCGGCGGCGTAGAGGTCGGTGAAGCTCACGCTGATCACGTCGAAGCCGCTCGGGAGGGGCACGTCGGTCGTCGCCGGCTCACCGCGTCGGCGCAGCGCCGGCGCGCGTCCGGCCCGGATGGCGAGCAGCGTCGCGGCCGTCGGCTCCCGGGGCGCGAGCGAGCGGGCGAGGGTCCGCAGATCGAGATCGGCCGGCACCTCGTACGCGCCGTGCCGGGACACCCGCTTCGGCTGATCGGTGATCCGGGACAGCTTGAACATCCGGGTGGCCTCCCGGTCGACATCCCGCCCGATCACGTACCAGCGGCCCTTCGAGGCCGTCATCCCCCACGGCTCGAGGGTCCGGGTGCGCCCGTCGCGATAGGTGAAGCTCATCCGGGTGCGGTCCAGCACGGCGTTCCACAGCGGCTCGAAGGCCGGCTCGGTCGCCTGCACCGACGGCTCCAGCGAGGCCAGCTGGGAGGTGTCCGGCTCGACGCCGGCCGCCCGGAGCTTGGCGATCGCACTCATCGTCGACGCGGCCATGCTCGCGTGCTGCCAGACCCGGGCCGCCACGCCGACCACCGAGGCCTCCTCGGCGTCCAGCTCGATGGCGGGCAGCTCGAACTCGCTGGACAGGATCCGATAGCCGGGCTCGTCGTCGAACAGCGGGTCGTAGTTGCCGACCTCGATCGGCACGCCGAGCGACCGGAGCTCATCCTTGTCCCGCTCGAAGGTCCGCTCGAAGGCCGCATCACTGAGGTCGTGGTAGCCCTCGACCGCCTCCCGGATCCGGCTCTTGGGAAGATAGCGACCCGAGACCAGGAGGCAGATGGTCAGGTTGAGGATTCTCTCGGTCTTGCGCGGTGCCATGCGTGCTCTACTTCCTCACCTGTGCGTCGCTGAGCACGTTATCAGGGAGGTGAGCGTTGGCCGTGGACCTTGGCGCCGGCCGATATGCGCCCAGTCCGACCGGAGACCTGCACGTCGGCAACCTGCGCACGGCCGTGCTGGCCTGGTTGTTCGCCCGCTCCACCGGTCGCCGGTTCCTGCTGCGGATCGAGGATCTGGATGCGTCGCGGGTGCGGCCCGGGCATGGCCGCGCGGCAGCGTGGCCGATCTGACCGCGCTCGGGGTGACGTTCGACGGCAGCCCGCTGGTGCAGTCGGAGCGGGGCGACGGCGTACCGGGCGGCGCTGGCGGCGATCGCCGATCGGACCTACGAGTGCTTCTGCACCCGGAGGGAGATCGCCGAGGCCGCCTCGGCGCCGCACGGGGTGCAGCACTACCCGGGCACCTGCCGGAATCTGTCGGACGCCGAGCGGGCCGAACGCCGACGGGCCCGGTCGCCGGCGCTGAGACTGCGGGCCGACGGCGCCCGGCAGACCGTGCACGACCTGCTGCACGGCGAGGTCGCGGGGACGGTCGAGGACTTCGTGGTGCGACGCAACGACGGGGTCGCGGCGTACAACCTGGCCGTGGTGGTGGACGACGCGGCCAGCGGCGTGGACCAGGTGGTCCGCGGTGACGACCTGTTGCCGGCGGCGATCAACCAGGCCTATCTCGCGACGCGTGCTCGGCGCGGCACCCCCGACCTATGCCCACGTCCCGCTGGCCGTGAACGTCGACGGTCGCCGGCTGGCCAAGCGCGACGGTGCGGTGACCGTGCCGGACCTGGCCGCCGTCGGCGTCGATGCCACGGCCGTGCTGGCGCTGATCGCGGAGTCTCTCGGTCTGCCGGCGCCGCGGCGGCTGGCGGACCTGCTGTCGTCCTTCGATCCGGCCGCGCTGCCGCGGGAACCGTGGGTGTTCCCGGCAAATCGCACCCGATGATGGCGAAATCGGCTCGATCAGGGCCATCCCGGCGCCGATCGAGTGCGGATTGCCGGGACGCTGGCGAATACAGTCGGCGGGTGATCATCTGGGCCGACGGCGAAGTGACGGCGATCCGCGCCGAATGGCGCGGAGCCGTGGAACTCACCGCCACCCGCCGCGACACCGGCGCCGAGGTTCGTGCCCTGGTCTACACCGACCTGATGGCCGCGCCGGCGATCGGAGACCGGGTGCTGCTCAATGTGGCGGCGCTGGACCGCGGCCTCGGCACCGGCGGGTACGCGCTGGTGATCGCGGTGCTCGACGCCGCCGGCCGGGTCGGCGCCCAGCCGCCGCAGCCGGCCGGGCATCTGGTCAAGGCCCGCTATCTGCCGCTGCAGGCCATGGTCGCCGGCGCGGACGAGCAGGGATCAGCCCATCACGACCTGCTGGCTGACGCGGATTCGCTGGACGCGATGCCGGTGCTGGTCGCGGATCTGCACTCCGCTCTGGCGCCGGCGCTGGTGGCCATCGCCCATGATCGGCCGGGCACCCGCGTCGTCTACGTGATGAGCGACCAGGGCGCGCTGCCGCTGGCCTTCTCGCGGTCGGTGGCCACCCTCCGCGATGCCGGGTTGCTGGCCGCGACGGTGACCGTCGGGCAGGCGTTCGGCGGCGACCTGGAGGCCGTCACCGTGCACTCCGGCCTGCTGGCGGCACGGCTGGCCCTGCACGCCGATCTGGCCATCGTGACCCAGGGTCCGGGGAATCTCGGCACCGGCACCCGCTGGGGCTTCTCCGGGGTGAGCGCCGGCGAGGCGGTCAACGCCGCCTCGATCCTGGGCGGCCGCCCGGTCGGCTCGCTGCGGATCTCCGGGGCCGACGCCCGGGAGCGGCACCGCGGCATCTCGCACCACAGCCTCACCGCGTACGGCCGGGTGGCGCTGCGCGCGGCCGACATCGCGGTGCCCGACTTCGCGGGTGACGGCTCGGCGGACGTCGCCGACCTGGTGGCACCGATCGCCGCCGCACTGCCCGCGCTGAGCCGGCACCGGCTCGTCACCGTCGCGCTGACCGGTCTCCGGAACGCGTTGGCCGAGTCACCCGTACGACTCTCGAGCATGGGTCGGGGACTCGATGCGGACCCGGGCTACTTCCTCGCCGCCGCGGCGGCCGGGCGGCACGCCGCCGCCCTGCTGGATCACTGAGCAGCTGGATCACTGACTGGCGGCGAAGAGGATGTCGACGACCATCACGGTGGTCTCCGTCGGCGAGATCGACGGCGTCGCGTTGCCGTCGGGATAGCTTTCGGCCGGCGGGATGACCAGCAGCACCCGGCTGCCGACCGTCTTGCCGGTCAGGCCCTTCACCACGCCGGGCACCAGGCTGGACAGCGGCGACCTCGGCCGGGTCCTTGCCGTAGGTCTCCTCGAGCAGCTTGCCGTCGCTCCAGCGCACCCATCGGTAGTTGAAGGTGATCACGTCGGTCTCGGTGACCTTCTTGCCCTGGCCCTCGATCAGGGTCTCGGCCTGCAGTTCGGCCGGCGGATCGGACTTGGGGATGGTGATCTCCGGTATCCCGCCCTTGTCGGTGACCGTCGGCAGCCCGGCCTTGGGTGCCTTCTTGGTGCCCTCGGGCCCATCCAGCGGCACCGCGACGATGTCGACCACGAACACCAGCGTGTCGCCCATCTCCACACCGATCTGCGGGTTGCCGCCGCTGCCGTCGTAGCCGTCCGAACCGGGCATGGCGATCAGCACCCGGCTCCCCTCGTGCTGTCCGACCAGGCCCTTCTGGAATCCGGGGACCACCTGCGCCAGGTTGAAGGTGGCGGTCGTGCCCCCACTGAAGGAGTCGTCGAACATCTCGCCGGTGCGTGCGTTGTAGCCGGCGTAGTTCATCTCGATGCTCTGCCCGGCCTTGACCGTGGGGCCCTTGGCATTGGCCTCGAGCACCTTGGTCCGGGTCTTGTCGACCGCCCACGGGTCGTCGATGGTGACCTTCGGGGCCTTGCCGAATTCACCGGACACCTTGATCTCGTCGAGATCGCTCGACGGCTTGACCGGCTTGGCCGACTTGCTCGGGCTCGGCGCTCGGGCGACGGCGTGGGGGTGGACGACGCAGGCGGCGGAGGGCGACGCGGTCGCCGCGTCCCCGGGATCGTCCTTGCCGCAGGCTCCGAGCAGCAGCGAGGCGCTGAGCCCGAGGACGATCACGGTCACAGCTTGAGAGGAACGCACCGGAGAACCTTACAGGGTTTTGCTAGCGGCTCCCGGGAACGCGAATCGCGTACGGCCCGGGTGCTGTACCCAGGTTCTTGGCGCTGTACCCAGGAAACTTCCTGGGTACAGTGCCGGTTTCCCACGTATACGTGGGAAACCGGCAGGCCTCGGGCACCTGTGACAGGCGACTGGGGCGCGCCGGAGGGATGCGCGGTCAGGTGCCGCGCATGCTCGCGATCAGCCGGTCGACGCGGTCGTCGGTGGACTGGAAGGGGTCCTTGCACAGGACGGTGCGCTGGGCCTGGTCGTTCAGCTTCAGGTGGACCCAGTCGACGGTGTAGTCGTTGCGGCCCTCCTGGGCGGCGCGGATGAAGTCGCCGCGCAGCTTGGCCCGGGTGGTCTGCGGCGGGACCGCCTTGGCCCGGAAGATCGCCGGATCGTGGGTGACCCGGGCCGCCTGGCCGCGCGCCTCCAGGATGGAGAAGATCCCCCGGCCCCGGCGGATGTCGTGGTAGGCCAGATCCAGCTGGGCGATCCGCGGATCGGCGAGGCTCATGTCGTGCTTGGCCGCGTACCGGTCGAGCAGCCGGAGCTTGATCGCCCAGTCGATCTCGGTGTCGATCAGGCCGAGCTTGTCCTCCCCCACGGCGCGCAGCGTCCGCTCCCACAGGTCCAGCACCCGGTCGATGACGGCGGTGCCGAGATTCTCCCGACGGACGAACTCGGTGACCTTCTCGTAGTACTCGGTCTGCAGTTCCAGCGCGGAGATCCGCCGCCCGTTGGACAGCGCCACCTTCACCTGGCCGGTGCGGTCCCGGCTCATGTCCCGGATCGCCCGGATCGGGTTCTCCAGGGTGAAGTCGCGCATCGGTACGCCGGCCTCGATCAGCCGCAGCACCAGTTCCGCCGTGCCGACCTTCAGCAGGGTCGTCGTCTCGCTCATGTTGGAGTCGCCGACGATGACGTGCAGCCGGCGGTAGCGCTCGGGGTCGGCATGCGGCTCGTCGCGGGTGTTGATGATCGGCCGGCTCCGGGTGGTCGCCGACGACACGCTCTCCCAGATGTGCTCGGCCCGCTGGCTGACGCTGTACTCCGCACCCCGGGCGGTGTGCAGCACCTTGCCGGCCCCGCAGATCAGCTGCCGGGAGACCAGGAACGGCACCAGCACGTCGGTGATCTTGGAGAAGTCGCCGATCCGGGAGATCAGGTAGTTCTCGTGGCAGCCGTAGGAGTTGCCGTGGCTGTCGGTGTTGTTCTTGAACAGGTAGATGTCGCCGCTGATGCCTTCGCTCGCCAGCCGCTGCTCGGCGTCGATGATCAGGTCCTCGAGGATGCGTTCGCCGGCGCGGTCGTGGTTGATCAGCTGCACCAGGTCGTCGCACTCGGCGGTGGCGTACTCCGGGTGCGATCCGACGTCGAGGTAGATCCGCGATCCGTTGCGCAGGAAGACGTTGCTGCTCCGGCCCCAGGTCACGACGCGCCGGAAGAGATAGCGCGCCACCTCGTCGGGGGTCAGCCGCCGGGTGCCACCCGACGTGCAGGCGACCCCGTACTCGGTCTCCAGCCCGTAGATCCGCCGGTCCATGTCTACCCTTCCGCGCGCCTACGCCGCGACCTCGGCCCAGCGCCCGGTCAGCCGCCGGTCAGATCCAGCAGCGCACCGAGCTCGTCGCGGGTCAGCTCTCGGAACTCCCCGACCTTGAGGGTGCCCAGCCGTACGGGTCCGATGGCGGTCCGCGACAGCCGGCGCACCGGGTGGCCGACCGCCTCCATGGTACGGCGGACGATCCGGTTCCGACCCTCGGTCAAGGTGATCTTGACCAGTGTCTTCTCCGCGGCGGTCGAGACGAGCTTGACCGACGTCGGATTGACCGGGCCGTCGTCGAGCGTGACGCCCTTGCCGCAACCGCGCCAGGGTGTGCGGAGTCACCACCCCCTCGACCTCGACCAGATAGGTCTTCGGCACCTCGTACGAGGGATGCGCGAGCCGGTGACCGAAGTCACCGTCGTTGGTCAAGATCAACAAGCCTTCGGTCTCGGTGTCCAGCCGCCCGACGTGGAAGAGCCGGTCGTTGGCCGAGCGCCGGCCCGGGACCTTGCCGACCAGGAGGTCGGCGAGCGTCCGCCGGCCCTCCGGATCGTCCATCGTGGAGACGACGCCGCGCGGCTTGTTGAGCACCAGGTAGAGATGCCGACGCGGCGGCGGGATCCGCGAGCCGTCGACCCGGATGACGTCGTGCTCGGGGTCGACGCGCAGTCCCTGCTCGAGGACGATCCGGCCGTTGACCTCGACCCGGCCCTCGCTGATCATGATCTCGCAGGCCCGGCGGGACGCCAGGCCGGCGCTGGCCAGGACCTTCTGCAGGCGGATTCCTTCGGTTTCAGGCATCTTCGCGCCCTTCGACGGGCTCAGGGAGCGTGGGTTCGGGCTCAGGGAGCGTGGGGTCGGGCTCAGGGAGCGTGGGGTCGGACTCGGATCTGGGTGGCGGGAGTCTCGGCGAGCTGGCTCAGCTCGGCCTCCAGGTCCTCGACCTCGGGCAGGTGCGGAGCGAGCGGCGGCAGGTCGTCGAGCGACCGCAGTCCGAGCCGTTCCAGGAAGTAGCTGGTGGTCGCGAACACCACGGCGCCGGAGTCCTGGTCGTGCCCGGCCTCCTCGATCAGTCCGCGGGCCAGCAGCGTCCTGATCACCCCGTCGACGTTCACCCCGCGGACCGCCGACACCCGGGCCCGGGAGATCGGCTGGCTGTAGGCGATCACCGCCAGGGTCTCCAGCGCGGCCTGGGAGAGCCGCGACTGCTGGCCCTCCAGCACGTGCCGGCTGATCAGCTCGGCGTGCTCCTCGCGGGTGTAGTAGCGCCAGCCACCGCCGACCTGCCGCAGGTCGAACCCGCGCCCGGTCTCGTCGTAGAACGCGGCCAGCTCGGCGAGCGCGTCGGCGACCACCGGTCTCCGGGACCCCGATCACCTGGGCCAGCTCGGTCTCGCCCATCGGTTCCACCGCCATCAGCAGCAACGCCTCGATCGCCCCGGCCACCTCGGCCGCCGACTTGTCAGAACCGGCCTCGCCGACACCCCAGCCGGGCGCCGACCCGTCAGGGTCGTCGATCAGGTCGGTCACGGTGTCTCCTCGGGGGCCGGCTCGTCGAACTCCGGCGAGATGTCCAGCTCGCCATCGTCGCTGCCCGTCCAGCGAATGGTCAACTCGCCGAGCGGGGTCAGCTGTTCGAAGGCCACCGCGCCCTCCCGGAAGAGCTCGAGCAACGCGAGGAAGCGGGCCACCGTGGTGACCAGGTCCGGCGAGTCGCCGGTCAGCGCCCGGAAGGTGAGCGTGCGCTGCCGGCGGAGCCGTTCCACCACGATCGCGGCCTGTTCCCGGACGCTCACCGCGGGCGCATGCAGATGAGCCAGCGACAGCACGTCGGCCTGCTTGGGCGCCATCGCCTTGGCCGCGAGTGCGGCGAACCGCTCCGGGCTGATGGTGAGCTGCACCTCGGGGAGCAGCGAGGCGAACCGCGGCTCGACCCCGACGTCGCGCGGGAATCGCCGGCCCTGGACGGCCAGGGTCGCGGCGATCCAGGCCGCCACCTGCTTGTAGGCCCGGTACTGCAGCAGCCGCGCGAACAGCAGGTCACGGGCCTCCAGCAGGGCCAGATCCTCGGGGTCGTCGATCTCACCCGACGGGATCAGCCGCGCCGCCTTGAGATCGAGCAGCGTCGCGGCGACCACGATGAACTGGCTGGTCTGATCCAGGTCCCAGGCGCTGCCGGCGGCCTTGATGTGGCCGATGAAATCGTCGGTGACCTGGGAGAGCGCCACCTCGGTGATGTCGAGCTTGTGCCGGGAGATGAGCTGCAGCAGCAGGTCGAACGGACCCTCGAAGTTGTCGAGGTGGACGTCGAACCGTCGAGGCCCTTCGACGGGCTCAGGGCACGAAGTCGGCGGTCCTGAGCCCGTCGAAGGACCGCTGTCCAGATCCGCCGTGGAGCGAGCCGATCACGACTGCGACAGCCGGCGGACCAGCTCCGAGTCGTCGGCCCGGGCCTCGAAGTCGGCCAGTGCCGCGGCGATCGCCTCGCGGACGATCCGGCCCCGATCCACCGCCATGCCGTGCCGAGCCCGCAGGGTGAGCCGCGCCTGCTCCAGCGCCAGCAACTCGTCACCGCTCACGTAGACGGTGATCTTCTCGTCGTGCCGGACCCGTCCCGATCCGGGTGGCGCCGGATCCGGTCCGGCACGGCGCGGGAGCGGGTTGCTCGTCCTCGTTGTCGGTCGGGCGGAAGAGCTCCGAGGCCCCGGGCAGCCTCACGCGGCGCGACATCGGGCGAGCACCTCACGGGCCAGGTTGCGATAAGCCTCGGCCCCCGGCGAGGTGGTGGCGTACGTGGTGATCGGCTCACCGGCGACGGTGGTCTCCGGAAACTTCACGGTGCGCTTGATCACGGTGTGGAAGACCCGGTCGCCGAACGCCTGCGACCACCCGTTCCAGGACCTCGCGGCTGTGCAGCGTACGCGGGTCGTACATGGTGCCGAGGATGCCGAGGATCTCCAGCTGCGGATTGAGCCGGTCCTGCACCTTGACGATCGTGTCGTTGAGCAACGCGATCCCCCGCAGCGCGAAGAACTCGCACTCCAGCGGCATGATCACCTTGTCCGCCGCGGTCAGCGCGTTGATCGTCAGCAGACCGAGCGAGGGCGCGCAGTCGATCAAGATCACGTCGTAGCGGTCCCTGATCTTCTCCAGCACCCGCAGCAGCGTCTGCTCGCGGGCCACCTCCGAGACCAGTTGCACTTCGGCCGCCGAGAGGTCGATGTTGCTCGGCAGGATGTCCAGCCCGGGCACCTTGGTGGAGTTGATCACGTTCTCGACGGTGGTGTCCCGGCCGAGCAGCACGTTGTAGATGCTGTATTCGAGGGTGTGCGGGTTGACGCCGAGGCCGACCGACAGCGAGCCCTGCGGATCGAAGTCGACCAGCAGCACCTTGCGGCCGACCTCGGCCAGCGCCGCGCCCAGATTGATCGTGCTGGTGGTCTTGCCGACCCCGCCCTTCTGGTTGCACATCGCGATGATGATCGCGGGGCCGTGGGAGTAGATCGGCGGTGGTTCGGGCAGGTCCGGCCAGGGCCGTCCGGTCGGTCCGATCACCACGTCGGGCGCGGGTTCCGGGGTCGGCGTCGTGCCCGTCGATCGCTCCGCCGCCGGTTCGGAGAGGTCGACCAGCGTCGGCGACGACGCGTGACCGTCGTGGGACTCGTCCACGGCTGCCTCCCTCGCTCGCCTGATCCGCTCCCGAAGGACTCTAGTACGGAGCGGGCGTTCAGGGGCCCTCCCGCTGCGGCGGAGGCGTGTCGATTTGGCGACTCTGTCGACGCGCACTTTCGTGTCCTGAGCCGTTCGGTCGACGTCGAGGACCGCATCCTGCCCTTCGACAAGCTCAGGGCGCGTTGGGCGTGCGCCCGGTGTTGCGGCACGCCGCGGGGGTTCAAGGGGTCGTCCCCCTTGCTCATTAATCAGAGCGCGCGGGGGTGGGAGGAGAGGTAGACCTCGCGGAGGTGGTCGACGGTCACCAGGGTGTAGATCTGCGTGGTGGTCACCGAGGCGTGGCCGAGGAGTTCCTGCACCACCCGGACGTCGGCCCCGCCGTCCAGCAGGTGGGTGGCGAACGAGTGCCGCAGGGTGTGCGGTGACACGTCGGCCTGGATCCCGGCCTTCTCCGCCACGGTCTGGATGATCATCCAGGCGCTCTGCCGGGACAGCCGGCCGCCGCGAGCGTTCAGGAACAGGGCGGGCTTCCCCGGTGCCCTTGGCCGCCAGGCGCCGGCCGGGCCCGGACCAGGTAGCCGTCCAGCGCCGCGCGGGCGTACGAGCCGAGCGGCACGATCCGCTCCTTGCTGCCCTTGCCGAACAGCCGCAGCCCCGGGCTGGGTTCGCCGGCGGGCACGGCCAGCAGCCGGGAGACGTCGTCGACGTCCAGCGCGACGGCCTCGGACACCCGGGCGCCGGTGCCGTAGAGCAGTTCCAGCAGTGCGGCGTCCCGCAGCCCGAGCGCGGTGTGTGGGTCCGGCACGTCGAGCATCGCCTGGACCTGATCGAGGCTGAGCGCCTTCGGCAGCCGCTTGGACGGACGGGGCGGCTGCGACGGCGCGAGCCGGATCGTCGAGGGTCACCCCTTCGTCGAGGGCGAACCGGTGCAGGCTGCGGACCGCGACCACCGCGCGGGCGACACTGCGCCGGGGCGAGCGACGCCGGTGTCGCAACGAGGCGGCGTAGTCGTTGATCATCGGCGCGGTGATCATGCGTCGGGTCGTCGATCCCGAGCTCGGCGAGGAATCCGGTGTAGCGACCAAGATCACGACGGTAGGCCGCGATGGTGTGCGGCGACATCCCGCGCTCGACGCTCAGATGATCAAGGTAGGACGAGACCAGTCCCGCCAGGCCGAGCGTCACCAGCCGAGGTCCGATGCGACGTCGACTCAGCCGAGCACGTCGGCGAGCTCGCGATGCTGGAGCTCGTGCGCCTGGGCGACCGGCGCGTAGGTGACCTCGCCGGCGTAGGTGTTGAGTCCGAGCGCCAGCGCCGGATCGCTGCGCAGCGCGTCCCGCCAGCCCTTGTCGGCCAGGCTCAGCGCGTACGGCAGGGTCACGTTGGTGAGCGCGTAGGTGGAGGTGTTCGGCACCGCGCCGGGCATGTTGGCCACGCAGTAGAACACCGAGTTGTGCACCAGGTAGGTCGGCTCGGCGTGCGTGGTGGGCCGGCTGTCCTCGAAGCAGCCGCCCTGGTCGATGGCGATGTCGACCAGCACGCTGCCGGGCCGCATCCGGGAGACGAGTTCGTTGCTGATCAAGGTCGGAGCCTTGGCGCCCGGGCACCAGCACCGCGCCGATCACCAGGTCGGCGTCGAGCACCGCCCGCTCGACCTCGTACGCGTTGGACGCGACGGTCTGCAGGTGTCCCTGATAGATCCGGTCGGCGTCCCGCAACTTGTCGATGTTCCTGTCCAGCAGCAAGACCTCGGCCTGCATGCCGAGCGAGATGGCCGCGGCGTTCATCCCGGACACGCCCGCACCGATCACCACGACCTTCGCCGCGTAGACCCCGGAGACGCCGCCCATCAGGGTGCCGCGGCCACCGCCCTGACGCATCAGGTGGTAGGCGCCGACCTGCGGCGCCAGCCGGCCGGCGACCTCGCTCATCGGGGCGAGCAGCGGCAGCGCGCCGTTGGGTAGCTGCACGGTCTCGTACGCGATCCCGGTCACCTTGCGGTCGACCAGCGCCCGGGTGCAGTCCCGGCTGGCGGCGAGGTGCAGGTAGGTGAACAGCGTCTGGCCTTCGCGCATCCGCTCGTACTCGACGGCGATCGGCTCCTTGACCTTCAAGATCAAATCCGCCTGGCCCCACACCTGATCATGATCGGGGACGATCGTCGCACCGGCCGCGCTGAACTCGTCGTCGGTGATCGAGGACCCGGCGCCGGCGCCGGCCTGGACCAGCACCTCGTGCCCGTGGCGGGTGAACTCGTTGACACCGGAGGGCGTGATGGCGACCCGGTACTCGTGGTTCTTGATCTCGGTAGGCACGCCGACCTTCATGCAACCCTCCTGATGAGAACATCTCGCCTGTTCGCCGATCATGTCACGATTAATTCAGGTCCGCTCGGGCCCCCGTCGCCCAAATTCCGGCTCGGCCGCCGCACCGGCGGTGGCCTCCGGCTGCCGGGCCCGATCGAATACGGTGCCCGGGTGACTTCAGTGAACCCGTACCGTCCCGGCCGCACCCACACGTCGCGGACCTTCCCGGTGGTCCCGCCGATCTACCAGACCACCACCTTCGAGCTGGACGAGACCTCCTACGCCGACATCCAGTCCGCCGGCGGGTTGCACGAGACCTGGTACTCGCGGTTCAACAATCCGACCGTCGACGCCGCGGCGGCCGAGGTCGCCCGACTCCACGGCGCCCGGCAGTCGCCTGGTCACCGCCAGCGGCATGGCGGCGATCGCCACCACCCTGGTCACCCTGCTGCGCAGCGGCGACACGCTGCTGGCCTCCAAGCAGGTCTACGGCGACACCGACGATCTGCTGCGCCGCGACCTGCCGGCGCTGGGCATCGAGGTGGTCCGGATCGACGCCTTCGACACCGACGGCTGGATCCACCAGATCAGGACCCGCCGGCCGGCGGTGGTCTACGGCGAGACCCTG
The DNA here is from genome assembly GCA_963761955.1 of uncultured Actinomycetota bacterium. Classification (GTDB taxonomy): domain Bacteria; phylum Actinomycetota; class Actinomycetes; order Propionibacteriales; family Propionibacteriaceae; genus Microlunatus. The sequence continues at coordinate 52,710 of CAVXIY010000005.1, forward strand.
TCCAATCCCGCCCTGCGGCTGATGGACGTGCCCGCGATCGCCCAGGCGGCGCACGCGGCCGGTGCCCGGCTCGTCGTCGACAACACGTTCGCGACGCCGTTCTGCACCAAGCCGCTGGAACTGGGCGCCGACGTGGTGGTCGAGTCGGCGACCAAGTTCCTGGCCGGCCACTCCGACGTGGTGGCCGGCGCGGTGACCACCGATGACCCGGCCTTGCACGAGGAGATCCAGCGGCGGCTGATCACCTTCGGCGGCTGCGCCGACCCGCATGCGGCCTTCCTGCTCTGGCGGGGGATGCGGACGTTCCGGGTCCGGCTGACCGAGGCCTGCCGGACCGCCGGCGCCCTCGCCGACCAACTGGCCAAGGAGCCGGGCGTACGGAGGTCGTCTATCCGGGTCGCGAGGACCACGCCGACGCGGGGCCGTGGTCGGGCGGGTGATGCCGGGTGCGGCGGGCGCGATGCTCACGCTGGTGGTCGAGGGTGGCGACCAGCGGGCCGCGGCGATGCTCAGAGCCCTCTCGGTGGCGGTGGAGGCGACCAGCCTGGGTGGCGTCGAGACCCTGGCCAGCACGCCGTTCAACTCCTCGCACTTCAACATGACCGGCGAGGAACGACTGGCGGCGGGCATTCAGCCCGGCACGGTGCGGCTGTCCATCGGGCTGGAGGGCGAGGACGCCCTGCTGGAGGACTTCAGGCAGGCCCTGGACGCGACCTCAGACGCCGCGGGCTGACCGGACGAGGAACTGGGCCACCACCAGGTTGGGCACCCAGCAGAGCCAGGCGATCGCCGGGTAGGCGGCCTCGTACCCGATCCCGGTGACCAGGGCGAGGGGGATGTAGAAGCGGAGCATCACGGCGGCGAAGGTGAGCGCGAACGAGCGGATCATCCACTGCTGATGGGTGACGTAGTCGTGCGCCCGGACCGCCAGGTAGGCGCGCACGGTGCAGAACAGCCAGGCGATGGCGAGCCCGAAGAAGCCGAAGCCGGCGACCAGGCCGGCGCTGGAGAACAGGGCGATCGACCCGCCGGCCAGGCCGCCGATCAGGCAGGCCAGCACATAGGTCCGGCCCATCCAGCGATGGACGCGGGGCGCCCGGTTGCGCAGGGCCCGCAGGAACTGGAACGGCCCGATCAGCAGGGCCAGGCCGGAAGCCACGATGTGCACCCGCAGGCCCAGTGGAGTCGGGAAGCTGTTGGCGGCGACCTCTCCCGCCACCAGGGCGAAGTTGCTGGCGACGACCGCGACCGCGTACGCGCCGATGAGCACCGACAACACGGTGACGACGCCCCAGCCGATCCGACGGGATCGGGAACCGATGACGTTGGGCTGATCACGGTCGACGACCGATGCTGCTTGAACCGGGTTCATAGCTGCCAATCCTGTTACGTTCCGCTCAGATCCGCAGTACGGGAAACTCCCCTATTCGTCGACCGGTCTACGCCGTAGCGCAGCATGTCCTTCGGCTCGCCGCCCACGTCGCCGTGCTCGGGCACCAGTCCGTCGGAGCTGAACCCGCACTTCTCGGCGACCCGGATCGAGGCGGCGTTCCACGGCTCGATGAACAACTCGACCCGATCGATCCCGGGCAGTGTCCAGGCAAAGCCGAGCAGAGCCCGCAACGCGTCCGACGCGGCGCCGCGACCGCGACGGCTCGGTGCGATCACGTACCCGGCCGTCGCCGGTAGGTCGCCGTGGATCCACAGGCCCGCGCCGCCGAGTGCCTCGTCGGTGGCCCGATCGGCGACGGCGAACGAATAGCCCAGCCCGTCGCTCAGCCGCTGATGCTGACGCCGGAGATAGGCCAGGCCTTCGGCCTCGGTGAACGTCGACGGAACGGTGCCGATCAGCGGCACGTACGGATCGGCCGACAGCTCCGCGACCAGATGAAGATCATCATCGCGATAGGGACGCAACCGCACCGACCCGTACGCCGGCAACGGATCGGGCCAGTGCAAGGCGCTCATCAGACCTCCGTCTGAGCGCACGAGGACATCAGACTAGGCTCGACGATGGAAGTGATGCCGTGATGGTGCTGCCGAACACGAAACCGATCCTGACCAGGCGCGACTGGGTCTCCGAGCACGCCCGGCTCACCGCCGCCGACCAGGAGTCGGGGCTGGCCGCCGAGGATCTCGAGCGGCTGGCCGTCGCCGCGCACCTGCTCGGCGAGGACGAGCGGGTGGTGACCCTTCGCGACCGGGCCTACCAGGAGTACCTCGCCCGCGGGATGCCGGCCGAGGCGGCGCGCTGCGTCTTCTGGGTCGGTTTCCATCTCGGCAATGCGGGCCAGGCGGGCCGGGCCGGCGGCTGGCTCGCCCGACTCCGGCGGATCGTCGAGGAAACCGATCCCACCGGCCCGATGTCGGCGCTGCTCTTGATGCCGCAAGCCGTCCAGCTGATGCAGGCCGGGGACGCGAAGCAAGCGGCACCGTTGTTCGAACAGGCTTGCGCCATCGCCCGCTCGGCGGCCGACGACGACCTGTACACCCTCGCCTGCCTCGGGCTCGGCCGCTGCCTGGTGATGCTCGACCGGCCCGCCGACGGCGTGGCCCTCATCGACGAGGCCATGGTCAATGTCACCTCGGGCCGGGTGGCGCCGCAGGTCAGCGGCATGGCCTACTGCGCGATGATCTCGATGTGCATGCAGCGCTTCGACGTCGAACGCGCCGGTGAGTGGACCATCGCGCTCAGTGACTGGTGCGACGCCCAGGCGGGCCTGGTGCCCTATCGCGGCATCTGCCGCCTGCATCGGGCGGAGATCCTCCAGTTGCGCGGGTCCTGGGACGCGGCCGCCGGCGAGGCGGAGCAGCTGACCGGTCCGCCGCCACCACCGGGCGCGGTCGGGGGCGCCGCGCACTACCGGCTCGCCGAGCTCTACCGGTTGCGCGGCCGGTTCGACCTGGCGGAGCGCTCGTACGGGGCCGCGGCCGCCTGCGGTCAGGAGGTGCAACCCGGACTGGCGCTGCTCCGGTTGGCCCAGGGCAAGGCCGCGGCCGGTATCGCCGGCTGGATCGGGCCCTCGCCGAGGCGGCGCAGGACGCGGACCGGCCGCGCCTGCTGGCCGCGCGCACCGAACTGGCGCTCAGCGCCGCGGACCTGGACGGTGCTCGGCTGGCCTCGTCCGAGTTGACCGGGCTCGCCGAGCAGACACCGATGCCCTACGTCGTCGCCCTGGCCGCCCATGCCGGCGGGCTCGATCCGGCTCGCCGACGGCGACCCACAGGCCGCGCTGCGACAGTTCCGCCGGGCCTGGTCGGCCTGGCAGCGGTTGACGCTCCGTACGAGGCCGCCCTGGCCCGGATGCAGGTGGGAGCGGCCTGCCGGGCGCTGGGCGACGAGGACGCCGCGCAGATGGAGCTGGACGCGGCCCGCACGGTGCTGCAGCAGCTCGGCGCGCCGGTCGACCCCGCGGGATCGACCGGCGGCGATTCCGGTGACGGCGCGTTGTCGGCTCGGGAGCGGGAGGTGCTGGCCCTGGTCGTCCGCGGTGAGTCGAACCGGCAGATCGCCGCAGCGCTGTTCCTGAGCGAGAAGACCGTCGCCCGGCACGTCAGCAACATCTTCGGCAAGATCGGGGTGAACAGCCGCGCGGCGGCGACCAGCTACGCGTACCAGCACGGCCTGGTCTAGGCCCGTTTCCCGGCACGTGCCGGGAAACGTTCCCATCTCAGCCGATCGAGGGCCCGTTTGCCTGCACGTGGCGGGAAACGTCCCGACAAGCTCAGCCGACCGAAGGCCGTTGCGACCTGCGTGCACGGGAAACGCCCCCAACATCAGCCGCTCTGACTACGCAGATCTACCCATTCCGCGCCGGCGAACCATTGGGCGATTCGTCCGATGCGGACGTCGACCCTCGGCTCCTACGGTGAAATCACCGAACACCCGAGGAGGATGCAATGACCGAAGTCGTGCCCACTGTGATCATCGGCGGCGGCCAGGCGGGGCTGGCGATGGGCTACCACCTGAAGCTGGCCGGCGAGCCGTTCGTGATCATCGACGCCGGACAGCGGGTCGGTGACTCCTGGCGGGCCCGCTGGGATTCCCTCCGGCTGTTCTCCCTGCCCCGGTACGCCAGCCTGCCCGGTTGGCCGATCACGACTGACAGCTTCCCGACCCGCGACGAGATGGCCGACTACCTGGAGGCGTACGCCGAGCACTTCGACCTGCCGGTCCGCACCGATACCCGGGTCGAGCGGCTGACCCGCACGGACGAGGGATTCCTGCTGGAGACCTCCGCCGGCCCGCTGCGCGCCGGCCGGGTGATCGTCGCCAGCGGCGCCTATCAGACGCCGCGGATTCCGGCGTTCGCCGACGAACTGGATCCGGCGATCACTCAGCTGCATTCGAGTCGGTACCGCAACGCCGGTCAACTGCTCGACGGCCCGGTGCTGATCGTCGGAGCCGCCAACTCCGGCGCCGACATCGCCCTGGAGTCCGCCGCGGCCGGGCACCCGACCTGGATGGCCGGTCGGCATCCCGGGCAGGTCCCGTTCCGGATCGAAACGCGGCGAGCGAAGGTTCTGGTGCCGATCGTGATGTTCGTGTTCCGCCGCGTCCTGACGGTCAACACCCCGATCGGGCGCAAGGCCCAGGCCGCGCTCCACGGGCACGGCATCGAACCTGGTCCGGGTCAAGCTGGCCGATCTGGACGCGGCCGGCGTGCGCCGGGTCGGACGGATCGAGGGGTGCGGGACGGCCGGCCGGTGACCGCCGACGGCGAGGTGCTGGAGCCGCGGACGGTGGTCTGGTGCACCGGCTTCCGCCCGGACTACGGCTGGATCGAACTGCCCGTGACCAACGCGGACGGGGAGATCCGGCACGAACGCGGGGTGTCCGCCGAACCGGATCTGTACTTCATCGGCCTGGAGTTCCAGTTCTCGGCGGCGTCCCCGACGATCCAGGGTCTGGATCAGGACGCGCGGTACCTGATGCGGGCCATCCGGCGGGCGGGAACGCCGGCGATCAAGGCTCCCGCGACCCGTCGCCGTCATCAGCCCGCGAGCCGCTTGACCGATCCGGGCCGGCCAGGGCGCGTCGGCCGGCCGCAGGCTGGCGAAATCATCCCGCTGACGGGCGGTCCAGGCGGCGAGCACGCCCGACACCAGGGCCGGGTTGTGCAGCCGGCCGTCGAGGACGGCGTCGACCAGATCATCGAGCGGGGCCCGCACGGTGTCCATGTGCGCCTCCTCGCCGCCGCGGACGAACCCGTCCGGCGCATCGACGTCGGACAGGTCCCGAGCCAGGAAGATCCGCAGCGGCTCGCCGATGATGCCGGGCGTGGTGAACAGATCGACCAGCAGGTGCCAGGTGCCGGCCGCCAGGCCGACCTCCTCGGCGAGCTCTCGCTGCGCCGCGAGCAGCGGATCCTCGCCGTCGACATCGAGCAGGCCCGGCGGGCGGCTCGATCAGCCGGTGCCGGACCGGGTGCCGGTACTGCCGCACCAGCACGACCCGATCATGATCATCGAGAGCGATGATGCCGACGGCGCCCGGATGGGCCAGGTACTCCCGCTTGATCAACTCGCCGTCCGGCGTCTGGATCTGATCCTCGACGAAGGTCGACGATGGCTCCGTGCGCGAGCACCTCGCGTGCCCACCACCGGCCAGGACTCCGGCGTGTCCGCGAGCTCCTCGCGGCCGAGGACGATCACCGGCGGTCGCCGTCGACCGGCAGCCGGGTGGCCAGCTTGCGGTCCAGCGCGGCCTCGACCAGCCCGACGAACAGCGGGTGCGGCTTGGTCGGCCGCGACTTCAGTTCCGGGTGGGCCTGGGTGGCGACGAAGTAGGGGTGGACGTCGTTGGGCAGCTCGATGAACTCGACCAGCTTGGAGTCCGGCGACGTGCCGCTGATCACCAGGCCCGCTTCCTCCAGCTGATCGCGGTAGGCGTTGTTGACCTCGTACCGGTGCCGGTGCCGCTCGTCGACCTGGGCCTGGCCGTAGCGCTTGGCCACCACCGAGCCGGGCAGCAGGTCGGCCGGATAGGACCCGAGGCGCATCGAGCCGCCGAGATCACCACCGCCGTCGACGATCGCGACCTGCTCGGCCATCGTCGCGATCACCTTGTGCGGTGCGTCGGGGCTGAACTCGCTGCTGTCGGCGCCGTCCAGACCGGCCAGGTGCCGGGCGACCTCGATCACCATGCACTGCAGCCCCAGGCACAGGCCCAGGATCGGGATCTGGTTCTCCCGGGCGAAGCGGACCGCCCCGACCTTCCCCTCGACGCCGCGGATGCCGAAGCCGCCGGGGATCACCACGCCGTCGACGTCGCCCAGCAGCTCGGGCGGCGCCCTCGGCGGTCTGCGCAGTCGTCGGAGGGCACCCAGCGGATGTTCACCTTGGCGTGGTTGGCGAAGCCGCCGGCCCGCAGCGCCTCACTGACCGAGAGGTACGCGTCGGGCAGGTCGATGTACTTGCCGACCAGCGCGATCGGTCACCTCCTCCTTGGGGTGGTGCACCCGGTCCAGCAGGTCGTTCCACCGGGTCCAGTCGACGTCGCGGAACCGCAGATCGAGCCGACGGACCACGTACGCGTCCAGGCCCTCGGAGTGCAGCACCTTCGGGATGTCGTAGATGCTCGGCGCGTCGATGGCGGCCACCACGGCCTGCTCGTCGACGTCGCACATCAGCGAGATCTTGCGCTTGACCGACTCGGGGATGTCCCGGTCGGCGCGGCAGACCACGGCGTCGGGCTGGATACCGACCTGGCGCAGCGCCGCGACCGAGTGCTGGGTCGGCTTGGTCTTCAGCTCCCCGCTCGGTCCGATGTAGGGAACCAGCGAGACGTGCAGGAAGAACACGTTCTCCCGGCCGACGTCGTGCCGGACCTGCCGCGCCGCCTCGAGGAACGGCAGGGACTCGATGTCGCCGACCGTGCCGCCGATCTCGTGGATCACCACGTCGATGTCCGGCCCGCCCATGGCGAGCATGGACTCCTTGATCTCGTTGGTGATGTGCGGGATGACCTGGACCGTGTCGCCCAGGTAGTCGCCGCGGCGCTCCTTGGCGATCACCGAGGAGTAGACCTTGCCGGTGGTGACGTTGGCCTCGGCGGACAGGTTGACGTTGAGGAAGCGCTCGTAGTGGCCGACGTCGAGATCGGTCTCGGCCCCGTCCTCGGTGACGAACACCTCGCCGTGCTGGAACGGGTTCATGGTGCCGGGGTCCACGTTGAGATACGGGTCCAGCTTCTGCATGGAGACGCTGAGGCCTCGGGCGACCAGCAGGCTGCCGAGGCTCGAGGCGGTCAGGCCCTTGCCCGAGCGAGGACGCGACGCCGCCGGTGACGAAGAGATGCTTGGTAAATTTCGCGCGGGAGCCCACGGGCCTCCAGCCTACGTCGTCCGCCCGTACTTTCACGGTCAACGCACGCCGGGTCAGTCTACGAAGCCTTCAGGCGCTCGACGAGGGTCTGGTACACGCTGAGCAGGTCCTCGACCACGTCGTCCTCGTCCGGCCAGGTCGCCGCCTGCCGCCGACCGGCCTCCGCCAGGCCGTGCGCGGCGCTCCGGGTCGTCGGCCAGCGCGACCAGCCGGCGCGCCGCGGCGGCCGACGTCGCCGGGCTCGACCAGCACGGCGGCGTCACCGACCAGCTCCTGCGATGCCGCCGACCCGGGTGCTGACCAGCGGCAGGCCGGCCAGCAGCGCCTCCTGGGCGACCAGCGCGCGGGCCTCCCAGGTCGAGGTCAGCAGGGCCAGGTCGGCGGCGGCAGCAGCGAAGGCACGTCGTCGCGATGACCGAGCAGCCTGATCCGCGAGCCGTCGGCGGCGATCCGCCGCTCCAGCGCCGGCCCGCTCCGGCCCCTCGCCGACGACCACGAACTGCAGGTCGGCCCGGTCCCGGACCGCGGCCGCCACATCGGCGCAGCATGCCAGGTTCTTCTGCGGCGCCAGCCGGCTCACGGTGAGCACCAGCGGTCGTCCGGCGCCGAGCCCCGAGCCGCGCGCTCGTTCGTCCTCGCGGCGACCGTCGCGGCCGGAGCGCCGGCGCCGCGACCGGCGCCAGCCGAGCCCGCCGGGCTCCGAGCCGGAGGGCCTCGGCGACCAGGTCGCTGCTCGCCCCCAGCGTCAGGTCGGCGCCGCGGGCCACCAGCCGCTGCAGCATCCGGCGCGGCCCGGGCCGAGCCGCCCGAGCCGAGCACGGCGTTGTGCCAGGTGACGACCAGCGGCGCACGGATGATCTTGGCCACCGGCAGCGCGTAGCCGCCCGCCTTGAAGCCGTGCGCGTGCAGGACGTCGGCACCGGCGGCCCGGCCAGCGACGTCAGCGGCAGCACCTCGAGACCAAGATCAGCGAACCGCTGGGCTCGCGCGGTGACCTCCGGGCAGAAGATCCGCACCTGATGGCCGCGGTCCCGCATCCGTGGCGCGATGCTGGCCACGTGCCGGCCGATCCCGCCGGTGCTGGCGCTGAGCACCTGCGCGATCTTCATGATCAGCTCACCCGCCCGACCGGCCGCGGACGGCGCGCCCAGAGCTCGGCGAACAGCCGCGGCTGGACCAGCCGCAGCACCCCGACGAAGATCATCGTGCAGAGCAGCGCGAGCCCGATCGCCCCGGCGGCTGCCGCGAGCAGGCCGGCGTCGAGCGAGTTGCCGAGCCGGCCACAGCACGGCCCCGGCGCCGACGGCGGCGGCGAGCAGACCGGCCAGCATCGGCCGGCCCAGCGGGCCGCCCAGCGCGATGGCCGCCGAACGACGGACCAGGATCCAGCCGACCGACGGCGCCCACGCCCAGACCGGCCGACATCGCGACGGCGAGCAGCGGCACGCGTCGCGGCCGAACAGCAGCACGCCGATGATCACCGCGCCCCAGCCGGCGATGGTCACCAGACCGGCGTCCCGGGCCCGGTGCTGGGCCAGCAGGGTGCGAGAGGCCAGCCCCAGCAGCGCGAAACCGACGACCGCGGGGCCGAAGAGCGGCGATCGGCCAGGCCAGTGCCGCCGTACGCCCCGAACCCGGGCCGAGCACGAAGACCCGGGCCACCGGCACCGCCGTCGCGACCAGCAGCGCCGCGCCGAGCCAGGCCGAGATCGTCACCAGCGGGCAGGAACTCCGCGAGCACCCCGCGTACCGCGCCGGCATCGCTGTCGGCCGCCGCGGCGAGCCGGGGAAAGGCCAGTTGCAGCAGCGGCGCCGCGAGCACGGCGTACGGCAGCAGGTAGATCGCGTTGGCCCAGGTGTAGCGGGTCAGGGCGCCCGGATCGAGACTGCGCTGGGCGGAGTAGTTGATCAACAGCACGCTGATCTGCTGGAGCACCAGCCCGGCGATGCCGGCGGCGGCGATCCTGGTCACCACCTGCCGATCTCCGGCGGCGAACCGCAGTCGCGGCCGGAGTCGCAGGCCGAGCCGGCACAGCGGCACGGCCGTGGTCAGCGCCAGCGCCACCACGCCGAGCGTGGTGCCCAGGCCGAGCACCGCACAGCGCGCGTCGCGACGCCGAGGTGCGCCGGCGAAGATCAGGTACGCGGTGATCACCACGACGCTGGACAGCAGCGGCGCCAGCGCGGCGGCCAGGAACCGCTGATGGGCCTGCAGCACGCCGGCGCTGACCACGGCGAGCCCGTAGAACCAGATCTGCGGCACGAACATGATCAACAACGCGGCGATCGTCGCTGCGCTGCCGGCGCACTGGGTGGCGAAGGTGCGCCCGTACAGCGCCGGCGCCGGCGAACGCGGCGAGGGCGGCGGGGGTCAGCGCCAGCAGCGTCCAGGTGATCAACGCCGACACGGTCTGGGACGCCTCGCGTTGCCGACCGCCGCCGACGTGCCGGGCGACCACCGGGATGACCACGCCGGCGAGCACGCCGCCGGCGACGATCTCGAACAGCACGTTCGGCAACGAGTTCGCGGCGTTGTAGGCATCGCCCAGGCAGGTGTCGCCGACGGTCTTGGAGAACACCAGCGAGCGGCCGAAGCCGACGATGCGCGCGGCGAGGGTCAGGCCGGCCAGGCTCAGCGCGATCGAGCCGAATCCAGCCTTCACGCCCGGCCCAGCTGGTCCAGCCGGCGCAGCCACGGCGTCTTCTCGATCACCGCGGTGAAGCTGACCCGCTCGCTGGCCAGGTTCAGGCCGGCGATCCCGAGGAGGGCGAGCACCCGGGCGGGCCGGGGCAGCACGTCGGCGGCGACCGTCGCCACGGCGGCGCCCAGCGCGTTGGCCCCGCAGTCGCCGAGCATCGACCGCGCGGCCAGGTCGCTCGGCAGGCTGCCGGCCGCCGCGCCGACGGCGGCTCCCGCCCCGTGGCCGACCAGCGGCAGGCCGAGGAGCATGATCACCTTCGCGGCCCGTCCCGGGCGCAGATCGAGCAGGTTCACCAGATTGGCCGTGCCCGCGATCAGCGCGGTGTCGATGACGAGATCGGCGAAGGCCGGCGGCCGCGGTCCGTGCGCCTGATGATCAACGCCGCTCCGGCCGCACTGGCTCCGACGCCGACGATCTTGATCAACCCGCTGGTCACCGTGCCGGCCCGGAGGGCGCGGAGGTGGCCGCGGAATCCCTTGACCTGCGCGGCCCCGTAGAGGTCGTCGAACGCGCCGACCAGCCCCGACCCGGCCGCGCCGAGGGCCACCGCCGCCGCCCGGCGGCCCGAACCGCCGATCAGGTGCTGAACCGCGACCCCGGCGAGCACCGCGCCGACCGCGACCGGACCCTCGGCGAGGGTCACGGTCGCCCCGGCGTGATTGGTCCGGGTCCATCGCGAGGTCGCGGACTGGTCAGGGGCGGTGAGCCGGTTCCCGACCCAGCGCGACCGCGGCCGCGGCTGCACCGGACGCGAGCCCGGCCGGCAAGCGGGCCATCTCAGCGCACCGGCAGGTCGGGCAACGGCGCGTCGGCCTTCGCCAGCGCGCCGTAGTGCCGCCCGGCGCTGCCGTTCAGCTGCTCGCGTCCGGCCAGCACGCTGGTGGTCACGCCGCTGGTCAGGTCGGCGACGTCGACCGTGCTCAGCAGGTCGACCGCCGTCGGGTCGGAGCGCACGGCGAGGACGTCGGTCCCCTCCAGGTCCTCGCTGTTGGGACCGGCCACCACGACCGACGCACGAGTCTTCAAGGCGACGTCGAACTGGACGTGGGCGGCCAGGAGCTCCGGCGTCGGACGCGGTTCGGTGGCTTCCGCGGCGACCACGATGACCAGCTGGGCCTGGGCGGCCGAACCCTTGCTGATCGTCGCCCAGCCGTTGCTGGTCAGGGCATCGCCGATGGCCAGCGCCTGGCTGTCTCGATCCAGCACTCCGCGGGCCGCGATGGACCGCCCCAGCGCGAGCCCGACCTTGGTGGCCGCGGACATCGAATCGTCGGAGTTGATGTCGGCTGCCCACGGGGCCAGCGCTTCGTTGATCTTGTCGGTCTGGCTGGCCTCGAAGACCTCCGCGTTGATCTTCACCTCCCGTACGACGTTCCCGCCGGCCTCTTCGGTGGCGGTGGAGATCGCCTCGACGACGGCGGTCGGCGCGTCGGGCATGGCGACGATGGCGACCCGGATGCCGCTGAGCACGTTCTCGGCGACGACCTTGCCGACCCGCTGGTCGTAGGCCTCACGGTATTGGTCGAGTGCGTTGCGCCGATCGAGCTCGGCCCGCAGATCTGTTACCTGCTTACGATCCTGGGCGGCCTGGGTGATGATGCCCTGGTCCACCGACGGGCTCAGCGAGACACCGACCGCGATGCCGACCGACAAGGCGATGAACACCGCCATCAACGACACGATGTGGTAGCGGAAGTTGATCAAGTGAACAGTTCCTTAATCCAGTAGAGCGCGTCGCGGATCCTCGCGACGATCACGCTGCCGACCGCCGATCCGACGTCGGTGAACAGCAACGCGGTGATCAGCGCGAGCAGGCCGGACAACACCAGCAGGACCAGGTGCCAGGTCTTGATCTGGCTGCGGTAGATCCGGGAGACCCCTTTGGCGTCGACGAGTTTCGGACCCACCCGCAACCGGGTGAGGAAGGTCGAGGCCATGCCCGCGCGGCCCTTGTCCAAGAACTCGACCAGAGACGCATGGGTGCCGACCGCGACCAGCAACTGCGCTCCCTTGGAGTCGGCCAGCAGCATCGCGGCGTCCTCCGAGGTGCCCAGGGCGGGGAAGACGACGGCCTCCAGGCCGAGCTCGGTGATCCGTTCCAGACCGGGGGCCCGGCCGTCGTGGTAGGCGTGGACCACCAGTTCGGCCCCGGACTTCAGCGTGGCATCGGAGCAGGAATCCATGTCGCCGATGATCATGTCCGGCTTGTAGCCGGCCTCGATCAGCGCGTCGGCCCCGCCGTCGACCCCCATCAGCAGCGGTTTGTACTCGGAGATGTAGGGCCGCAGCGCGTCCAGGTCGCTGCGGTAGTCGTACCCGCGGACCACGATCAGCACGTGCCGGCCCTCGATCTCGGTCCGCACCTCGGGCACGCCGACGCCCTCGAGCAGCAGTTCCTTCTCCTCGCGGAGATAGATCATCGTGTTGTCGGCGAAGGCCTCGATCTGGTCCGACAGGCCCTCGCGGGCGTACTGCAACTGCTCGTCCAGGATGTCGGTGGTGTACAGCGTGCCCTCGGCGACCACGGCGCCACTCGGATCGAGCAGGGTGTGGCCGTCGACGGTGAGCCGGTCGCCCTCGTGCACCGTGGTGAAGATCTCCTCCCCCACGTCGTCGATCAGCACGATGCCGGCCTCGAGCAGGATGCCCGGTCCGAGATTCGGATACCGGCCGGACACCGACGGCACCGCGTTGACCACGGCGCTGACCCCGGTCAGCGACCAGGGCCTCGGCGCTGACCCGATCCAGGTCGCTGTGGTGGATGACGGCGATCTCGCCCGCTCCGAGCCGCTTGGTGAGATTCTTCGTCCGTCGGTCGAGCCGCACCACACCGCCGATCTCGATCGGGGGTGGAGTGTCGCCGTAGCAGGGCCGGGAGTCTCATTTCGACCTCCATCCTGCCAGGAGTCAGCCGGTGAGGTTCTGCAAGCGCACCTGACCCACGGCAACAAGTTGCCGGTCGACGTTGCGGGTCTCGACCCGCCAGACCTGCTGGGACCGCCCCCGGTGGATCGGCACAGCGGTCGAGGTCAGCCGGTCTCCGGGCCGCGATGCCCGGAAGAAGTCGGTGCTGTTGGCCACCCCGACGACCTGGCCGCGGTCACCGAGCCAGAGCGATGCCCCGACGCTGGCCAGCGTCTCCACCACCGCGCAGTGCACGCCCCCGTGCAGCAGGCCGGCGGGCTGCAGCATGACCTCGGTGACCCGCCAGTCACCCACCACCTCCTCGCCCGAGGCCGAGGTCAAGGTGAGACCGAGGCTGGTGGCGAACGGGCCGAGGTCCATCGTCAGGCTCCGAGCCGGGTCGCGGCGGCCAGCTCGACCAGTTCGCCGGCGTGGGCGAGGGCCGACTCGGTGGTCTCCAGACCGGCCATCATCCGGGCCAGCTCGGCGGCGCGCTCCTCGTCGGACACCAGCTGTACGCCGCTGGTGGTCACCTGGCCGTCGTCGGCCTTGATCACCACGTAGTGCCGGTCGGCGAACGCCGCGACCTGAGCCAGATGGGTGACCACGACGACCTGGCTGGCCTGGGCCAGCCGCGCCAGTCGCCGACCGATCTCGACGGCCACCCGGCCGCCGACGCCGGCGTCCACCTCGTCGAAGACCAGGGTCCCGGCCTCCTGTCCGGCCGCCAGCACGACCTCCAGCGCCAGCCGCACCCGGGAGAGTTCGCCGCCGGAGGCGACCTTGCCCAGGCTCCGGGGCTCGCTGCCCGGATTGGCCGAGAACAGCAGCTCGATCTGGTCGGCACCGTGCGGTCCGAGTGCGGCCGGACTCAGCTGGAAGGCCAGCCGCGCGTGCGGCATGGCCAGCGCGGCGAGCTCGGTGACCACCTGGTCGGCGAACGCGCTCGCGGCAACCGTCCGGGCGGCCGTGATCGCGGTCGCGAGCTCGGTCAGCTGACGATCGAGCTCGGTCACCCGAGCGGCGAGCAGGTCGATCCGGTCGTCGCTGGACTGCAGGGTGTCCAGCCGGACCGCCGACTCCGCGCTCCAGCCGATCACCTCGTCGATCGTCGTCCCGTACTTGCGGGTCAGACCGGCGAGCGCCGACCGGCGCGCCGCGATCCACTCCAGCCGTCCCGGCTCGGCGTCCAGGCGTGTCGAGATAGCGGGCGAGATCGGCCGCCACGTCGGCCAGCAGGTAGCTCGTCTCGGCCAGCCGGCGGGCCAGCTCGGCGAGCTCCTGATCGGCGGTGGCCCGGTCGAGCACCTTGCGAGCCACGGTGACCTCGGTGAGCGCTCCCCCGGGTTCGTCCTCGGCGCCCGCGACGGCCGCGAGCGCCGCCTGGGCCGCCTGCCGCAGGTCGTCCGCGGACTGCAGCCGCAGGGTCTCGGCGGCCAGCGCGACGTCCTCCCCGGGTTCGGGGGCCACCCGTTCGATCTCCTCCAGTCCGAAGCGCAGCAGATCGATCTCCCGGGCCCGGGCCTGAGCCTCGGCGCGCAGCCGGGTCAGCTCGGTCGCGTCGGTGCGCCGTTCGGCGTAGAGCTCGCCGAAGCGGCTCAGCACGACGGCCAGGTCCTCACCGGCGAAGCGATCCAGCAGCTGCCGCGGCCGGTCGGCGGCGGCCAGGCGTTGCTGCTCGGACTGCCCGTGGATGGCGATCAGCTGCTCGGTGATCGCGGCGCAGACCGGCGCCGGCACCTGCGCACCCCCGACGTACGCCCGGGAGCGGCCGGCCGAGGTCAGGTGCCGCGCGACGATCAACTCGTCGTCCTCCAACTCACCGCCCGCGTCGTGCACCCGCTGCAGGATCGCCGGCTCCGCCACCCGGAACACTCCCTGCACCCGGGCCCGATCCGCGCCGCTGCGTACGGTCCGGGCGTCAGCCCGCTCGCCCAGCAGCAGGCCGAGCCCGGTGACGATCATGGTCTTGCCGGCGCCGGTCTCCCCCGTCACGACGGTGAGGCCGGGGTGCAGGCTGATCGTGGCCTCGCTGATCACCCCGAGATCGGTGATCCGGAGCTCGTCGATCACAGGTCGATCCGGTTTCTCGCCTCGGCTGCCCCGCGCCACCCCTCGATCCGCAGCCCGAACTTGTTGACCAGTCGATCGGTGAACGGCGCCTCGGAGAGCCGGGCCAGCCGGAGCCGGTGCTGGCCCCGGGTCACCTCGATCTCCATCCCGGTGCGCAGCTCGATCGAGCGGCGGCCGTCGCACCAGACCACGCCGTGGGTCTGCGACCCGTCGATCACCTCGACGACCACGGTCGAGGTCGGGCCGAGGACCAGCGGGCGGGCGAACAGGGCGTGCGCGCTGAGCGGCACGACCAGCAGTGCGTCCACCCCGGGCCAGATCACCGGACCGCCGGCCGAGAAGGCGTACGCGGTGGAGCCGGTGGGGGTGGCGACCAGCATCCCGTCGCAGGCCCAGCGGGACAGCGGCCGGCCGTCGACCTCGACCAGCACCTCGAGCATCCGCTCGCGGGACGCCTTCTCGATCGAGACCTCGTTGATCGCGTACGAGGACCAGACGGTCTCGGCGGAATCGCAGACCCGCAGCTTCACCTCGATGGTGAACCGCTCCTCGACCGTGTACGACCGGTCCACGATCCGCTGCACGATGCTGTCGATCTCCGAGGACTCGGCCTCGGCGAGGAAGCCGATGTGCCCCAGATTGACGCCCAGCAGGGGAATCTCCGACGCGAGCACCCACTCGGCCCCGCGGAGGATCGTCCCGTCACCGCCGAGCACCACCATCAGCTCGATGCCGTGTGCTTCGTTGATCGGCTTGGGCAACGGCTTCACCGCGTGCGCGAGGCGCGGATCCAGCTGGCCGAGATCATCGTCGGGCAGGGCGGCGACGATGCCGGCCGCGCTCAGGCCCTCGACCAACCGGGTCGCCGCGTCGATCGCCGCCGGACGGCCCATGTGGGTCAGCACTGCCACCGTACGAGTCACCTGCGAAAGCATATGACGGCCTCTGCGAGCGTCGGTATCGCGCGCTGGCGATCGGCGGAGCGATTTCGCGAACGCCCGTCAGCGAACCGAGCTGGCGGGCGAAGAGCGCGAAGAACTCCTGGTTGCCCGCCGGGCCGAGCAGCCGGCTCGGCACCGTCGCCAGCAGCTGCCAGCCGCATCGGCGCGCCTCGGCCACGACCTGGTCGATCGCCTGGCGGTGCAGGGCCGGCTCGCGGACCACGCCGCCCTTGCCGAGCTGCTCGCGGCCCACTTCGAACTGCGGCTTGATCATCAGCAGCATCCGCCCGGTCGGGGTGACCACCGCGCTGAACCGCTCGATCAACAGGACCAGCGAGATGAAGGACACGTCGGCCACCACCAGGTCGACCGGCTGGCGGTCGACGTGCTCGAGCGCGAGATCGCGGAGGTTGGTCCGCTCCCACTCCCGGACCCGCGGATCGCGCCGCAGCTCGGGCGCGAGCTGGTCGGTGCCGACGTCGATCGCGATCACCTGGGTGCAGCCCCGTTCGAGCAGCACCTGGGTGAACCCGCCGGTCGAGGATCCGGCGTCGAGGGCACGGCCGGACACGCTCAACCGGAGATCGTCCAGCGCGCCGAGCAGCTTGTGCGCCGCCCGGGACACGTAGTGATCGGCGTCGGCGACGATCTGGGCGGTGGACTCGACCAGTTCGGCCGGCCTGGTGATGATCACCCCGTCGACCGAGACCGAGCCCGAGTTGATCATGGTCTGGGCATGGCTGCGGGAGCGGGCCAGGCCGCGCGCGGCGAGCTCGCGATCGAGGCGCTGGCGCACGGCCGCTCGCCTCAGCCGGGCTCGACCTGGTCGGTGCGATTCAGCGCCGCGTGCAGCGTCTCGTGCGCCCGGGCAAGATGATCATGGTGCTCGCTGACCGGACGGTCGGGCAGATCGTCGAGCTCGTCGAGGGCGGCGTCGATCTCCGGATCGCCGGTCGGTTCACGGGCCTCGGAGGACGGGCGATTCACTCACGGCGTCGCCGCCTTCTTGGCCGGCGCCTTCTTGGCCGGCGCCTTCTTGGCCGCGGCCTTCTTCGCCGGCGCGGCCTTCTTGGCCGGCGCGGCCTTCTTCGCCGCCGGCTGTTTCTTCGCCGACCGCAGCTCCGAGCGCAGGGCGTCGACCTCGGCGCGAAGCGCCTCGACGTCCTCGGCCCGGGCGAAGCCCAGCCGCGCGGCGGCCCGGTCGACCTCCGCGGTGACCAGCTTCTCGAACATCTCCCGGTTCGCCCGGCTCGCGTGCAGGATCTCCTCGGCCAGCTTGGTCACCCGATCACTCGCCTCGTTCGCCGCCTCCTCGAGGCCGGCCTGGGCGAGCAGTGCGTGCGCCGTCGCCGAGGCCCGGGCCCGCGTCGTTCTGGTCAGTCCGCTGACCAGGTTGACATACGTCTGTAGTGCATCCGCCACGCTCGATCCCACCCTTCCTCGATCATCTTCACGCTACCCCAGCGGAGTGCGCAGCGGCCTGAGCCGGCTCGCATGCGCCCGCCCCTTCACTCACGCCCCACCTTTTCGCTCCTGCCCCTTCTACGCCCTTCAGTAGGTGGGGCGTGAGCAGGAAATGGGGGCGTGAGCAGACTGGAGTCCGGAGGCTCAGCGGAGACCGTCGAGCACGGCCAGGGCATCGTCGTGGCGCAGGTCCTCGCCACGATCAGCCGCCGCCCAGGCCACCTGAGCGGCCGCCCAGGTGGACTCCACCAGCGAGCCGTCACCGGCCACGACCAGGGCGCCGTCTTCGGCGTACGCGAGCGGCCGGTCCGCAGTGCACCCCGTCGGCCGCCAGCACGGCCTCGGCCGCCGGTCGCAGCAGGGCGCGAAGATCCTCACCGAGGTAGGTCGGCCGCTGGGCAGGCGGTGCGAGCAGGAGATCTCGTGGTCCGTGGGAGCCGCTGAGCACCAGCATGCTGTGCAGGCCGGCGTTCACCGCCCCGCCGATGTCGGTGTCCAGCCGATCGCCGACGAACAACGGCCGGGCGGCCCCGAGCCGCTCGACGGTGTCGTCCAGCAGCGGCCGGTACGGCTTGCCGGCCACCTCCGGATCGCGATCCACCGTCAGCCGGACCGCCGCGACCGCGGCGCCGTTCCCCGGGACCAGTCCGCGATCGGTCGGCCGGGTCGGGTCGGTGTTCGTGGCCACCCAGTACGCGCCGCGCTGGATGGCGATCGCCGCCTCGTTGAGTTCCCGCCACGTCAGGTCGAATCCGTAGCCCTGGATCACCGCGATCCGGATCGTCGTCGGCGGACCGGACGCCGATCAGTCCCGGCCTCGGACACGGCGTCGGCGACGCCCTCACCCCCGACCAGCAACACCCTGGCTCCGGCGCCGAACCGGTTCAGCACCAGGTGCGCGCGCGGCCTGCGCCGAGGTCACCACGTCGGCTGCGGTGGCGTCGATGCCGAGCTCGACCAGGTGCTCAGCGACGGCCTGCGGCGGGCGCGCCGCATTGTTGGTGACAAAGCCGATCTTGGTCCCGCGGCCGCGCAGCAAGGCGATGCCCTCGGCCGCCCCCGGCACCGCGATCGGGCCCAGATAGATGACGCCGTCCAGGTCGAACAGCACGCCGTCGTACGCGTCGATCAGCGCGGGTCGGGTCAACGAGCCTCACCGTCGTCTTCGTCGAAGTCGATCAAGAAACCGTCCAGCTCGTCGACCCGCCGGGCGGCATCGATTTCTTGATCATGATCCAGCTCGGCCGCCGCCGCGAACCAGCGCCGAGCCTCAGATT
This sequence comes from uncultured Actinomycetota bacterium, assembly GCA_963761955.1. GTDB lineage: Bacteria > Actinomycetota > Actinomycetes > Propionibacteriales > Propionibacteriaceae > Microlunatus. Next base: position 71,397 of record CAVXIY010000005.1, read on the forward strand.
GCTTACCTGCTTTGAGAAGCGCCTCGGCCAGGGCATACCGCAGCCGAGCGACGGGCAGCTGCAGACCGGCCGACGGCTTGACCGACTCGACCGCCTTGGAGAGGATGCGCCGAGCTTCCGGGTCCTGTCCCAGGTCGGCGCGGGCGCCGGCTTCGACGATGATCATCTCGATCCGCAGCGCCGGGTCGAGCTCGAGCCGGTCGGCTTCCCGGGCCAGCTTCAACGCGTTGTGCGGCCGGCCGAGAGCGCGTTCGCAGTCGGCCATCACCGGAAGATAGTCGTGAGTTCCCGTCATCCGGCGCAGCGCCCTGAACTCGCTCAGCGCCACGTCGTAGAGGCCGGCCGCGTACGCGGTCTCCGCCGTCGCCTCGCGCACGATGGGCAGTCGGGCCGCCCGGCGACGAGCCGCCTCGGCGTGCGCGTACGCGAGCTCGGGGTCCTCCTCGATCAGTTCGCCCGCCACCACCAGGTGGCTGGCGACGATCTCGGCGAGATCCTTGGGCAGGCCGCGCAACTCCGCCCGGACGGCCCGATGCAGCGTCTTGATGTCGACGCCTTCGGGGATCGGCGGTTCGTTCTCCTTGCGGGCCAGACCGGGCCGCGGCGGCTCGGTCGGTCGGCGCAGCCGATCATCCCGGCCGGCCGACTCACGGCGATCCGGCCGCTCACCCCGGGGAGCCGAAGTGCGCCGGGGTCGATCCGCCCGCCCGTCATGTGCCACCCGCACATCGTAGGTGTCGTGCGACTGCCTCCGCGCGCCCCGGCATGCCGCGCTCGACCGGTGCTGAGTGTCGAAGCGCCGAGCTCGACACGCGTCCTTCGCAGCCGACGACGAAGCTCAGGCAGCAGTCAGTGCCTACGTGCGACGGCTCGGAGCGACGCGGTCAGACCGCGAGGGTGACCTCGGGGCCGGCGGCGGCGAGTTCGCGGACCAGTTCGGTGTTGGCGGCGGCATCGGTGATCACCAGGTCGACCTCGTTCACGGCCGCGAAGGAGCAGAACGAGTTCCGGCCGAGCTTTCCCGAGATCACCGGCACGATGCGGCGGCGGGCCGCGAGCAGCATCGCGCGCTTGGTGGCGGCCTCTTCGGGATTGGTGGTGGTCAGTCCGTGCGAGGGCGTCATGCCGTTGACGCCGATGATGGCCAGATCGGCGGTGAGCGTCGAGAGCCGGCGGCTGGTCCAGGAATCGACAGCCGCCGAGGTCAGGCCCCTGATCATCCCGGGGAGGGTGAAGACCCGCAGGTTCTCGTAGTCGGCCAGGTACTGCGCGGCCGGCAGGTTGTTGGTGACCACGACCAGTGGCCGATCCTTCGGCATCGCCTGGGCACAGACGAAGGTCAGCGAGCCGGAGTCGAGCACCACCACGCCGTCCTCGGGCAGCTCCTGGGCGACCCGTCGGGCGATCATCACCTTGTCGTCGAACTGCTCGGCATGCCGGGCGGCGAGCGCCTGCTCGAACGGCGTGGAATCCATCAGCTCGGCGCCACCACGAATCCGGCGGAGGACCCCCCGGCGCTCGAGCACATCGAGGTCTCGACGCACCGTCTCGGTGGTCACCTTCAGCTGCTCGCTGATCTGGCTGACGCTGGCCCGGCGGCCGTCGTGGCGCAGCAGGAGGTCGGTGATCGCCCGCTGCCGCTCGGGCGGATACATCGTCATGGGTTGCCTTTCTACCTTCATCCTGACACGCATGCCCGAACGAAGTGGCGAAAGGCCCGACCCAAGCAAACGGGCACGATCCTCAGCGTCTTCCCAGCCGTTCGCTACTGGACCTGCGGCAAGGCGTCGGTTAATCTCCACAAAAGACAGAGATTCGGGACGTGATGACAACGATTCGGCCATGCCGGCAATGCGTCGAGAACGGATGTGCGAGATGCGCGCCATCGTTCGCTCCGGAAAGTTGCAGATTCAGCCCCGAATCGCCCAGCAGGTGGAACTGTTGAGCCGATGACCGTGCCACAGCAGGCCACGACCCGCTACCAGGCGATCAGCGACTGGCTGACCGCCGAGGGCCGGGTCGACGTCGTCGACATCGCGAACCGGCTCGGAGTCGCGCAGGAGACCATCCGCCGCGACCTGCGCACCATGGAGACCGCCGGCAAGCTGCAGCGGGTGCACGGCGGCGCGGTCCGGATCGATGCCGGCCCGCTGGCGATCCGCAACAGCAACGACGCCCCCGAAGGCGACGATCTCGAGCTGTCCACCCGCGTCTGGCAGAGCCTGCCCCGAAGCGGCTCCATCCTGATCGGGACCGGACGCCTCACCCTGGCGCTCGCGTACGTGATGGCCGCGTCGCCGCCGGACGAGACCGGGCTGACCGTGGTGACGAACTCCCTGGACGCGGCGATCGTGCTCTCCCGGGCCAGCCGGCTCGAGGTCTACAACATCGGCGGCACGGTCTCGCCGGTCACCCGGGCCCAGGAGGGTGACTGGGCGGTGCACGAGATGGAACGACTGCATGTCGACGTCAGCGTGGTCTGTCCGGCCGGCATCAGCGTCGAGCGCGGCCTCACCCAGGCGACCCCGGCCGCGGCCGCGGTCTCCCAGGTCGAGGTCGCCTCCGCTGATCGGGTGATCGCGCTCGCCAGCCCGGTGACCCTGGGCGCGTCGGGATTCGTCCAGTTCGCCACCCTCGACCAGGTCGACCTGATCGCGGTGGCGGGCTCGCCCAGTCAGGCCGTGCTCCAGCCGTTCGCCGAACGGGGTATCGCGCTCAGCACCGGACCGTGACCGGACCTGTCCGGCGCGCCGGACCGGCGTGCAATATCGTGGCGAAACGACCCACGGGAGGAGATCGGTATGACGCTCGTGGCCGGAGTCGATTCTTCGACCCAGTCCGTGAAAGTCGTCGTCGTGCGAGTTGGAGACCGGTGCCGTCGTCCGGTCCGCTCGCGCTTCGCATCCTGACGGCACGGAGGTGTCCGCCGAGGCGTGGTGGACCGCCTACCAGCAGGCCACGGCGGATCCGGCGCTGCTGGACGGGGTGGCGGCGCTGGCCGTCGGTGGTCAGCAACACGGCATGGTCACCCTCGATGATCAGCATGCGTCTGGTCCGTGATGCCCTGCTGTGGAACGACAACCGGTCGGCCCCCGACGCCGACGACCTGATCGCCGAGCTGGGCGGCGGCCAGGCGTGGGCGGACGCCGTCGGCTCGGTGCCGGTCGCCTCGATGACGGTGTCCAAGCTCCGCTGGCTGGCTCGCGCGGAACCGGACAACGCGGCGCGTACGGCCTCGGTGGTGCTGCCGCACGACTGGCTGACCTGGCAGATCGGCGGCATGAGCTTCGCACCGACCACCGACCGCGGGGACGCCTCGGGCACCTGCTACTTCGACGCCACCGCCAACGAGTATCGCCAGGATCTGGTCACCCGGGCGATCGGCCACGAGCTGGAACTGCCGCGCGTGGCCGCCCCGACCGAGATCGTCGGCCACACCCCGGCCGGAGTGGCCCTGGCCGCCGGGACCGGGGACAACATGGCCGCCGGCCTCGGCCTCGGGGTGTCGGCCGGAGCCGCCGTGGTCTCCCTCGGCACGAGCGGGACGGCGTTCACCCGCAGCACGAGCCAGACCCACGAACCCACCGGGACGGTGGCCGGATTCGCGGACGCGACCGGGGAGTTCATGCCCCTGGTCTGCACCCTGAACGGGGCCCGCAACCTGGTGGCCACGGCGCAGGTCCTCGGGCGTCGGCCTCGACGAACTGAGCCGGCTGGCGCTGTCGGCCAACCCGGGCAGCGACGGGCTGAGCTTCATGCCGTACCTCGAGGGCGAGCGCACGCCGCCGTTGCCGGACGCCCGCGGCCAGCTCGTCGGCATGACGCTCCGCAACCTGACCCCGGCCAACCTGGCCCGGGCCGCGGTCGAGGGCGTGCTGTGGAGCCTCGCGTACGGGGTCCAGGTGCTGCGCGAGCAGATCGGTGAGATCAGCTCGATCACGCTGACCGGCGGCGCCTCGCAGTCCGACGCGGTCCGCAAGATCGCCACGGCGGTGTTCGGGCTGCCCATCGTGGTGACCGACACCTTCGAAAGCGTCGCGGTCGGCGCGGCCCGGCAGGCCGGCTGGGCCCTGACCGGGTCGCTGCCCGAATGGAGCGTTCCGGTGCTCAGCCGGCACGACCCGACCCAGGCCGACGAACAGGCCGCCGCCGAGATCGGCGAGCGCTACGGCTCGATCCTGCGGGCGCACTTCGGACACTGAGGCAGGTATCGAAACAGCCTGACTCGGTGACTCTTCCAGGGGGAGCCGGCGAGAGTTGCCGAGAGTTGCAGAGAGGGAGCGTCCATGTGGGCCATCCGCGGGCGGATCGTGGCAATGACGCAGGACACCACCGTGGCGCCGAGCGAATCGGCGGTGTTCACCGGCCGGGTCTGGATCGGTGACGACGGCCGGATCGTCGCCGTGACCGAGGGTCGCTCGGCCGGCCCGCCGGGATCTGCGGGGGCGACCGTCGTCGACGTGGGCACGTCGCTGGTCGTCCCGGGCCTCGATCGACCTGCACAATCACCTGGCCTACAACACCCTGCCGCTGTGGACCGAGCCCAAGCAGCAGACGCCGTTCCTGCACCACAACTCCTGGACCAAGGCCGCCAGCTACTCGAAGGCCACCACCTGGCCCGCGTACGCGCTGATCACCGCCTGCCCGCAGGAACTGCTGGCCTACGTCGAGGCGAAGGCGATCGTCGGCGGCACCACCTCGATCCAGGGCTCGCCGCCGAAGAACAAGCCGCGGAACGGCTGGCTGGTCCGCAACATCGACGACGAGAGCTTCGACAGCCGCAACCCGAACCTGATCTACGCCTCGGTGCTCACCATGAAGACGGCCGCGCTGGCCGACCGGGCCAACAAGATGCGCAACGGCTCGGTCTTCATCTACCACTGCTCCGAGGGTCGGCGCGGCAGCATCGTGGCCCGGGAGTTCACCGACGCCGAGCAGGCCGGCTGCCTGCGGCCCGAGTTCGTCGCCGTGCACACCAACGCCGTGGACCCCGCAGTGGTACCAGGACTGGCGGACCCCCGGAGCCGTCGCCTGGTCGCCGTTCTCCAACCTGTGGCTCTACGGGCAGACCGCCGACGTGCCGGCCGCCCGGGCGGCGGGGGTGTCGGTCTGCCTCGGATCGGACTGGGCGCCGTCGGGCACCAAGCAGATCCAGGGCGAGCTCAAGTCGGCCCGGCTGACCGCCGACGCCCTCGGCTGGACGCTCACCGATTTCGACATCGTGGCGATGGCCACCAGCCTGCCCGGCGACGTGCTGCAGCGGGCCTGGGGACGCCAGGTCGGGCAGGCTGCAGCCGCAGGCGCAGGCCGACCTGGTGGTGATCGACGCCAAGCGCGGTGCCGATGCCGTTCAGCACGATCGTCGCCTCCACCGAGGACGACATCGATCTCGTGGTGATCGACGGCATCCCGCGTTACGGCACCAGCGAGTTGACGCACGAAGGCCGTCGCGGCGAGCGCAACGGACCTTCCGGCGATGACGACGGTGCCGGTCGGCAGCCGGTCGATGAAGATGTTGATCACCCAGCCGAGCAATCCGCCCGCGACCTGGGAGTGGGGCGAGATCGGCGACCGGATGGACGAGGTGCGTACTCATCCCCGGCGCGAGGTCGAGGCCGCGCAATCCATGTTCGCCAGCTGGGCCGGGAAGCTGGACCGACCGAACGCCCCGCTCCGGCTGGCGCTCGACATGCCGACCGGGCTGGGCCCGATCGGCGGGCTGCCCAAGGACCTGGACGAACTGGTCGTCCCGCCGCTGCAGTCGCTGACCCACGACGCCGAGTGGCTGGCCTCGGTGAACGGCCGCGGCTTCCACGGCGGCATCCTCGACGACCTCGCCCGCTACTACAGCTGAGGCCGAGATGAGCGACAATCCGACCCGGGCCGGCCGTGACGCGACGCTGAGCCGCGCCCGCCGCGGGGTGCTGCTGCCCGAGGCGCTGAAACGGGCCGGCGCCCGGGCCGACGCCGAACTCGACGGCGGGCAGCGCGTGCAGATCCTCGACATCCTGATCGAGGCGCTGGGCGGCGCGTACGCCCACCTGCCCGCCAAGCGCGCCGCCTACGCGTCCGATCCGATCCAGGCCCTGACCCTGCTCCGCCGCCGCGCGGCCGAACTGCCCAACTCCGAGTTCCACCGGGCCGTGACCACGATCGTCACCGGGCTCCGCGACGCTCACACCCGCTACATCGGACCGCAGACCCTGCGGCGACCAGGTCGCGGTGCTGCCGTTCCTCGTCGAGCAGTACGGACCCGACCGGGCACCGCGCTATCTGGTCAGCAAGCTGAACACCGACGCGATCGACGACGCCGACTACCTGCTGGGTCCCGGCGAAAAGCTGGAGGATCGCTACCGGCTGCAAGCCGGCTCGGAACTCGTGTCCTGGAACGGCATCCCGTTCGCCCGCGCGGTCGAGGTGCACGCCGACCACGAGACCGGTGGCCGACCCGACTCCCGGCGGGCCCGGGCGCTCGAGTCGCTGACGCTGCGGGCGCTGGACTACGGGCCGCCGCCCGACGAGCACTGGGTGATCGTCGGCTATCGGACCGGGCGGGCCGCGGTCCGCGAGGTCCGGCTGCCACTGGCGGGTGCTGCGCCCGGGCAAGGCGGCGACGGCCATGGACCAGAAATCCGGCTCCCGCGGCGCCCTGAAGCAGGGCACCGATCCCGCCGCCGAGGCCAACCGCCGGGCCAAGAAGCTGATGTACGCCACCAAGCTCTGGGCCGGCGACCAGGAACGACCGACGGCCGCCGCCGGCCGCGGACTCCCGGCCGAAGCTCGGGGAGTGGCTCGACACGCCGATGCAGGACGTGCTGGCCGCGCGAAGGCCTGAGCCGCAAGGTCGGCTACCTGCGGATCTGGTCCTTCGACGTCGACGACGACGACGCGTTCGTCGCCGAGCTGATCCGGCTGCTGGGACTGCTGCCCCAGACCGGGCTCATCGTCGACCTGCGGGCCAACCCCGGCGGCCTGATCTGGGCCGCCGAGCGGGCGCTCCAGCTGTTCACCGACCGCCGTCCCATCGAGCCGACCCGCTTCTCGCTGCTGGCGACGCCGGTGACCCGGCAGATGGCCGACAACCCGTTCAACCGGATCGAGCTGGAGGCCTGGAGCCAGTCGCTGCAGGACGCGGTCTCCACCGGTGAGCTGTAGGCCCAGCCGCTCGCCGCTGACCGATCCGACCTGGTGCAACGACCAGGGCCGGATCTATCCCGGCCGGTCCGTCTCATCGTCGACGCCAACACCTACTCCTCCGGTGACCTGTTCGCGGCCGGCTGGGTCGACCACCAGATCGGGCCCTGGTCAGCGTCGGCCAGGCGACCGGGGCCGGCGGCGCCAACGTCTGGACCTCGCACCAGCTGCGCGACGCGCTCGACGGCACCGACCATGCGCTGCCGGCGATGCCCGGCGGCGCCGGTTCACCATCGCCTTCCGCCGCGCCATCCGGTCCGCCGACGGCGACGGCATCCCGATCGAGGACCTGGGCATCCCGGGCATCCCGTACGAGATGACCCGCCGCGACCTGCTGGAGAGCAACAAGGACCTGCTCGCGTTCTGCACCGACCTGCTCGAAGTAGGAGATCATGATGGCTGAATTCGACCCCGGGCCGCCGGCACGCGGTCGCCGACCACTTGGCCGACGTGCCGAGCTACGCCGCGCACCGGGACTCTTCTGGTACGACTGGGGCCCGATCTTCTACCGCGGCCGGATGGACGGCTCGGCCAAGGTGCTGTGCATCGCCTCCGACCCCGGGCCGACCGAACGGGTGGCCGGCCGCACCCTGGTCGGCGATGCGGGCCAGCGGGTGCAGGGATTCCTGACCAAGCTCGGCCTGACCCGCAGCTATGCCTGCGTCAACGCCTACGCGTACGCCCTGCTGCCCTCGCGGGCGCAGGGCGCGATCCCGATCCTGGCCGAGCCGGCGCAGCGGACCTGGCGGAACGAGCTGTTCGATCTGGTCACCGGCCCGTCGCTGCAGGCCATCGTGGCCTTCGGCCAGCAGGCCCGGATCGCGCATCGAGCAGTGGGACACCGAAGCCCGCCGTGATGGTCAAGCAGGTCGCGCATCCGTCCAGCCGGGACGCCGAGCCGGCTGATCGACGAATGGCGGGCGGCCATCACCGATCTGCGCGGTGCGGTCACTCCCGATCCGGACGGCGACACCACCGGGCCCAATTACGGCGCCGAAGTTCGCCGAAACCGACTATGCCCCCATTCCGCCGCCGCGATCTGCCGTTCGGCGTTCCCGGCTGGCTCGGCGACGACGCCCGGTCGGCCGGCAGTCCCGGCCGAAGCGGCGCAATCCGTCGAGCGGGATTCCGCAGGACCTGCTGCACACGATCATCTGGCGGCGCCGCCGATCAGCCTGACCACGCCGCAGCGAGAACGCAAAGCAAAAAACACCTCCGGCGTGGCTATCGAAATAGCCACCCCTGAGGTGTTTTGTATGTCCGGCGACGTCCTAGTCTCCCACACGGTCCCCCGTGCAGTACCATCGGCGCTGAGAGGCTTAACTTCCGGGTTCGGAATGGAGCCGGGTGTTTCCCTCTCGCCATGATCACCGAAACTCTATGGAGATTCAGCGGTAAAGCTCTATTCAATTGATCAGCTCCCGACCGTATCTCGGGAACCTCACAGTGGACGCGTAACATCTAAGTAGTAAACAAGCCCTCGGCCTATTAGTATCGGTCAGCTCCGTGCATTGCTGCACTTCCACATCCGACCTATCACCCAGTGATCTGCTGGGGGCCTTACCAGGTTATCCTGTGGGAGCCATCATCTTGGAGCGTGCTTCCCGCTTAGATGCTTTCAGCGGTTATCACTTCCGAACGTAGCCAACCAGCCGTGCCCTTGGCAGGACAACTGGCACACCAGAGGTTCGTCCGTCCCGGTCCTCTCGTACTAAGGACAGCTCTCCTCAAGACTCCTACGCGCGCAGCGGATAGGGACCGAACTGTCTCACGACGTTCTAAACCCAGCTCGCGTGCCGCTTTAATGGGCGAACAGCCCAACCCTTGGGACCGACTCCAGCCCCAGGATGCGACGAGCCGACATCGAGGTGCCAAACCATGCCGTCGCTATGGACGCTCGGGCAAGATCAGCCTGTTATCCCCGGGGTACCTTTTATCCGTTGAGTGACGGCGCTTCCACATGCCACCGTCAGATCACTAGTCCCGACTTTCGTCCCTGCTCGAGATGTCCCTCTCACAGTCAAGCTCCCTTGTGCACTTACACTCGAAACCTGATTGCCAACCAGGCTGAGGGAACCTTTGGGCGCCTCCGTTACCTTTTAGGAGGCGACCGCCCCAGTCAAACTACCCATCAGGCACTGTCCCTGATCCAGATAATGGACCTAGGTTAGATATCCAGAACAGCCAGAGTGGTATTTCAACGTTGACTCCACAACCACTGGCGTGGCTGCTTCACAGTCTCCCACCTATCCTACACAAGCTGTACCGAACACCAATACCAAACTATAGTAAAGGTCCCGGGGTCTTTCCGTCCTGCTGCGCGTAACGAGCATCTTTACTCGTAGTGCAATTTCGCCGAGTCCATGGTCGAGACAGCGCCCAAGTCGTTACGCCATTCGTGCAGGTCGGAACTTACCCGACAAGGAATTTCGCTACCTTAGGATGGTTATAGTTACCACCGCCGTTTACTGGCGCTTAAGTTCAGTGCTTCGCCTTGCAGCTAACACTTCCCCTTAACGTTCCAGCACCGGGCAGGCGTCAGTCCGTATACATCGTCTTACGACTTAGCACGGACCTGTGTTTTTAGTAAACAGTCGCTTGGGCCTGGTCTCTGCGGCCTCCGACGCCTTCCGGAGTAAATCCCTCAGACGACGTCGGCCCCCCTTATCCCGAAGTTACGGGGGCATTTTGCCGAGTTCCTTAACCACGGTTATCTCGATCACCTTGGTATTCTCTACCTGACCACCTGAGTCGGTTTAGGGTACGGGCGGCTCTAGTACTCGCTCACGAAGGTTTTCTAGGCAGCATAGGATCACCCACTCGTACGCCCGTAGGCGCACCAGCCGTCATGTCTCAGGCACATGAGGTGCGGATTTGCCTACACCTCGCCCTACGCATTTAGCCCGGGACTACCATCGCCCGGGATGGGCTACCTTCCTGCGTCACTCCGCAGCTTGCCTAATACAAGCTTGGGTCGCAGACTCATCGCACGTCGCCCGAAGGCTTCGCGCGACTTGCGTGCTTAGCATTACTCGCCTCGGCAGGATCGTTCTAGCGCCGGTACGGGAATATCAACCCGTTGTCCATCGACTACGCCTGTCGGCCTCGCCTTAGGTCCCGACTTACCCAGGGCAGATTAGCTTGACCCTGGAACCCTTGGTCTTTCGGTGGAGGAGTTTCTCACTCCTCATTCGCTACTCATGCCTGCATTCTCACTCGTGTGCTCTCCACGGCTAGGTCACCCTGCCGCTTCATCGCGCACACGACGCTCCCCTACCCATCCACACACCTGGATCCGAAGATCAAGTACACATGTGAATGACACAGCTTCGGCGGATTGCTTGAGCCCCGCTAAATTGTCGGCGCAGAATCACTTGACCAGTGAGCTATTACGCACTCTTTCAAGGGTGGCTGCTTCCAAGCCAACCTCCTGGTTGTCTCCGCAACTCCACATCCTTTTCCACTTAGCAATCGCTTAGGGGCCTTAGCTGGTGTTCTGGGCTGTTTCCCTCTCGACTACGAACCTTATCGCCCGCAGTCTCACTGCCGCGCTCTCACTTACCGGCATTCGGAGTTTGGCTAATTTCGGTAAGCTTGTGGGCCCCCTAGACTATCCAGTGCTCTACCTCCGGCAAGAAACACGCGACGCTGCACCTATATGCATTTCGGGGAGAACCAGCTATCACGGAGTTTGATTGGCCTTTCACCCCTATCCACAGCTCATCCCCCAGGTTTTCAACCCTGGTGGGTTCGGGCCTCCACGACGTCTTACCGTCGCTTCACCCTGGCCATGGATAGATCACTCCGCTTCGGGTCTAGAGCACGCGACTAAATCGCCCTATTCGGACTCGCTTTCGCTACGGCTTCCCCACACGGGTTAACCTCGCCACGTACCACTAACTCGCAGGCTCATTCTTCAAAAGGCACGCCGTCACATCGCCCGAAGGCTTTGCTCCGACGGATTGTAGGCAATCGGTTTCAGGTACTATTTCACTCCCCTCCCGGGGTACTTTTCACCTTTCCCTCACGGTACTTGTCCGCTATCGGTCACCAAGGAGTATTTAGGCTTAGCGGGTGGTCCCGCCAGATTCACACGGAATTTCAGGGGTTCCGTGTTACTTGGGGTGACGCTCAACAGTGATCAACTTACGTCTACAGGGGTGTTACCTTCTTTGCCGTGCCTTCCCAGAGTACTTCGACTTCAATGATCATTTCTTACTGTTTGACCAGTCGACAGCTCGGTCAGAGCGGCCCCACAACACCGCACATGCAACGCCTGTCAGCTATCACGCATGTGTGGTTTGGCCTCTTCCGCGTTCGCTCGCCACTACTTACGGAATCACGGTTGTTTTCTTTTCCTGTGGGTACTGAGATGTTTCACTTCCCCACGTTCCCTCCTACTGCCCTATGTGTTCAGGCAGAGGTCGCCGGACATTACTCCGGTTTCTTTCGAGGTTTCCCTATTCGGAGATCCCCGGATCGAAGCTCGTTTACCAGCTCCCCGGGGCTTATCGCAGGTTACAACGTCCTTCATCGGCTCTTGGTGCCTAGGCATCCACCGATTGCCCTTAGTAGCTTGTTGTTACTACAAAGATGCTCGCGTCCACTGTGAAGTTCTCAACATACGGGCGGTAGCGCGGACCGCCGACCTCGAGAGGCGGCCGGCTCCGGTCCGCTGGAAGGTAGTTGCCTAGTGCGACCGAACCCTCAGGACCCAACAGCGTGCTTAGGTCGACTCTCCCACCCTCGAGGTTCCACTCCCTGGCGAACCAGAGTTGTACTGACGTCGAGATTCGAGTCGCGACTTAATGGTCAATGTTCCACATTCCGGTGCCTGCTCGGCCACGAACGAACGTCGTGGAACCGAGCGCATGGACGAGACCTCGCGGCCTCGCCAAATGGCTCCTTAGAAAGGAGGTGATCCAGCCGCACCTTCCGGTACGGCTACCTTGTTACGACTTAGTCCTAATCGCCAGTCCCACCTTCGACGGCTCCCTCCACAAGGGTTGGGCCACCGGCTTCGGGTGTTACCGACTTTCATGACTTGACGGGCGGTGTGTACAAGGCCCGGGAACGTATTCACCGCAGCGTTGCTGATCTGCGATTACTAGCGACTCCGACTTCATGGGGTCGAGTTGCAGACCCCAATCCGAACTGAGACTGGCTTTTTGGGATTCGCTCAACCTTGCGGTATCGCAGCCCTTTGTACCAGCCATTGTAGCATGCGTGAAGCCCTGGACTTAAGGGGCATGATGACTTGACGTCATCCCCACCTTCCTCCGAGTTGACCCCGGCAGTCTCCTATGAGTCCCCGGCATTATCCGCTGGCAACATAGGACGAGGGTTGCGCTCGTTGCGGGACTTAACCCAACATCTCACGACACGAGCTGACGACAGCCATGCACCACCTGTATACCGACCTTGCGGGGGCTACATCTCTGCAGCTTTCCGGCATATGTCAAACCCAGGTAAGGTTCTTCGCGTTGCATCGAATTAATCCGCATGCTCCGCCGCTTGTGCGGGCCCCCGTCAATTCCTTTGAGTTTTAGCCTTGCGGCCGTACTCCCCAGGCGGGGCACTTAATGCGTTAGCTTCGGCACGGAGAACGTGGAATGTCCCCCACACCTAGTGCCCACCGTTTACGGCGTGGACTACCAGGGTATCTAAGCCTGTTTGCTCCCCACGCTTTCGCTTCTCAGCGTCAGGTAATGCCCAGAGAACCGCCTTCGCCACCGGTGTTCCTCCTGATATCTGCGCATTCCACCGCTCCACCAGGAATTCCGTTCTCCCCTGCATCCCTCTAGTTCGCCCGTATCGGAAGCAGGCTCAGGGTTAAGCCCTGAGTTTTCACTTCCGACGCGACAAACCGCCTACAAGCCCTTTACGCCCAATAATTCCGGACAACGCTCGGACCCTACGTATCACCGCGGCTGCTGGCACGTAGTTGGCCGGTCCTTCTTCTGTAGGTACCGTCACTTTCGCTTCGTCCCTACTGAAAGCGGTTTACAACCCGAAGGCCGTCATCCCGCACGCGGCGTTGCTGCATCAGGCTTTCGCCCATTGTGCAATATTCCCCACTGCTGCCTCCCGTAGGAGTCTGGGCCGTATCTCAGTCCCAGTGTGGCCGGTCGCCCTCTCAGGCCGGCTACCCGTCGAAGCCTTGGTGAGCCGTTACCTCACCAACAAGCTGATAGGCCGCGAGCCCATCCTTGACCGCCAGAGCTTTCCACCTCTACGATGATGTCGGCAGAGGTCATATCCGGTATTAGCAGCTGTTTCCAACTGTTATTCCAGAGTCAAGGGCAGGTTGCTCACGTGTTACTCACCCGTTCGCCACTCGTGTACCCCCGAAGGGGCCTTACCGTTCGACTTGCATGTGTTAAGCACGCCGCCAGCGTTCGTCCTGAGCCAGGATCAAACTCTCCGTTGAAAAATATCGGATGCAGACGCCACCGAAGTGGCCACTGGTAACCGTCGAATCAACGAGCTTGATACCTGACAGAACCCATTGCTGGGTCTATCTGTTCAATCAATCTCAAAGGAATCCGACTCGACGAGACGCGGTCGACCACACGAGTGTCGGTCACATTGTCTTGCCAAGCACGGGTTCTTTAGTGCATTATTTGGCATTGACTTTTAGCACGCTGTTGAGTTCTCAAGCTTCGGGCGCACACCGCACCGAGGCTGTAAACCTCCGGCTTGGGGCAACTCGACCTACTCTACGAGGCTCCGGCGAGTCCGAGTCAAATCGGCACTCGCTGGCCCTCATCCACCAGCGCAGCAGAGCGCTCCGGATGCTGGTGGGCTCTGCGTGAACGCACACCTGTCCGGACATCTGTTGACCAGTGGGTCCTCCCGGGTCGGCCATCGGCCGGTCGGATGACCTTGCGATCTCCTGCGTCCTGCACCCCGGTGAGGCAAGAAGAACATTACGCTCGTGTGACGCGGCGGTCAAACCTGCGGCGGTGGTGTCGGTCGATCACAGCGCCGACGCGCCGGTGTCGCTGGCTCGGTCGATCAGGCGTCGGCGTGATGGTAACGGCGCCGACCGTCCGCTTGCCGCGGCGGACGATCACGTAGCGGCCGTGCAGCAGGTCGGCCGTCGGTCAGCCGGGCCTCCGGGTCGGCGATCTTGCTCGTTGTTGAGGTAGGCGCCGCCCTCGGCGATCGCCCGCCGGGCCGCCGACCTGGCTGGCCACCACCCCGCTGCGCTCCAGCACGTCGACGACCGACGGCAGCTCGGTCGCCGGCGGCAGCTCGACCCCGCCGATCTCGGCGACCACGCCGGCCAGCGTCGCCTCGCTCAGCGTCGGCCAGGTCGGAGCGCCCGAAGAGCGCCGCCGCGGCGGCGACCGCCGCCTCCCGCTCGGCCGCGGAGTGCACCAGGGCGGTGACGTCGTCGGCCAGCGCCTGCTGCGCGGCCCGGAGGTGCGGCTGCTCCGCGGTCTGCCGGTCCAGCTCGTCGATCTCCTCCCGGCTGCGCGGGCTGAACACCTTGAGGTACTCGATGACCTTCTCGTCCTCGGCGTTGAGGAAGAACTGGTGGAAGGCGTACGGGCGAGGTCATCGCCGGGTCGAGCCAGACCGTGCCCGCCTCGGTCTTGCCGAACTTGGTCCCGTCGGCCTTGGTCAGCAGCGGCGTGGCCAGGGCGTGCACCCGGGCGCCCTCGGCCCGCCGGACCAGCTCGACGCCGGCGGTGATGTTGCCCCACTGGTCGCTGCCGCCGAACTGCAGCGTGCAGCCGTAGCGTGCGGAACAGCTCGAGGTAGTCCATCGACTGCAGCAGCACGTAGGAGAACTCGGTGTAGGAGATGCCGTCCTCCAGCCGGTTGCGCACCACGTCGCGGGCCAGCATCCGGTTGACCGGGAAGTGCTTGCCGACGTCGCGGAGGAAGTCGAGCACCGGCATCGGCCCGGTCCAGTCCAGGTTGTTGACCAGCCGGGCCGCCGCCGGGCCCGTCGAAGTCGAGGAACTCGCTGACCTGGCTCCGGATCCGCTCCACCCAGCCGGCCACCACCTCCTTGGTGTTCAGCGACCCGCTCGCCGGAGTCCTTCGGGTCGCCGATCAGGCCGGTCGACCCGCCGACCAGCAGCAGCGGCCGGTGGCCGGCCGCCTGCAGGTGCCGGGCGACGATCAGCTGGACGAGGTTGCCGAAGTGCAGGCTGGGTGCGGTCGGGTCGAAGCCGACGTAGAACGTGACCGGCCCGGCGGCAGGTGCTCGCCAGCGCCTGCCTCGTCGGTCGAGTTGGCCAGCAGGCCCCGCCAGGTCAGCTCGTCGAGCACGTCGGTCACGGGCTCGCAGCTCCCATCCTAGCGTCGCGCGCGCCGCGCCGGGCGCGTCTCGGCACTGCTCGGCTCGCAGCTCGCTCGAGCTGGACCCGACGCTCGGCCGGCGGTGCCGCCCCGCGGCCGTCCCGGCTGGCTGATCGAGCCGGCGACGGTCAGCACCTCCCGCACCTCCGGCGCGAGCCGCGCGGTCAGATCTCGGCCAGCTGGCCGTCGGTCAGGTCGCCGAGCTCGATCCCGCGCTCCTCGCAGAAGCGGACGCAGGCGCCGGCGATGTGGTGCGCCTCGGCGAACGGCACCCGCTGCCGGACCAGCCAGTCGGCGACGTCGGTGGCCAGCGAGAAGCCGCGCGGGGCCAGCGACTCCAGCCGTTCGGGGTCGAAGGTCAGGGTGGCGACCATCCCGGCCACCGCCGGCAGCAGCACCAGCAGCTGGTCGACCGAGTCGAAGACCGGCTCCTTGTCCTCCTGCAGGTCCCGGTTGTAGGCCAGCGGCAGACCCTTGCAGGGTGGCCAGCAGCCCGGTGAGGTTGCCGATCAGCCGGCCGGCCTTGCCGCGGGCCAGCTCGGCGACGTCGGGGTTCTTCTTCTGCGGCATGATGCTCGACCCGGTCGACCAGGCGTCGGCCAGGCGTGGCGAAGCCGAACTCGTGGGTGACCCAGAGGATCACGTCCTCGCTCAGCCGGGACAGGTCGACGCCGATCTGGGCCAGCACGTACGCCGCCTCGGCGACCAGGTCGCGGGCCGCCGTGCCGTCGATGGAGTTGGCCACGCTGGCCGTCGAAGCCCAGCTCGGCGGCCACGCGCCTCGGGTCCAGCCCGAGCGAGGTGCCGGCCAGCGCGGCCGATCCGTACGGGCTGACGGCCAGCCGGCGGTCGAGGTCGCGCGATCCGCTCGCACGTCGCGGAGCAGCGGCCAGGCGTGGGCCAGCAGGTGGTGCGACAGCAGGATCGGCTGCGCGTGCTGCAGGTGGGTGCGGCCCGGCATCGCCACCCCGAGGTGCGCGCTCGGCCTGCTCGTGCAGGGCGGCGACCACGTTCGGCGACCTCGGCCGCCACCTGCGCGCAGCGCGTCGCGCAGGTACATCCGGATCAGGGTGGCGATCTGGTCGTTGCGGGAGCGGCCCGGCCCGCAGCCGGCCACCCAGCTCGGCACCGACGATCTCGACCAGCCGGCGCTCCAGGGCGCCGTGCACGTCCTCGTCGGACGTCGGCCGGGCCGAAGGCGCCGGAGTCGACCTCGGCGTCCAGCCGATCCAGACCCGATGAGCATGCCGGCCAGCTCGTCGTCGGTCAGCAGCCCGGCCCGGTGCAGGGCCCGGGCGTGCGCCCGCGACCCGGCGAGGTCGTAGCGAGCCAGCCGCCAGTCGAAGTGGGTCGACTTGCTCAGCGCGGACATCGCCTCGGCCGGCCCGCCGGCGAACCGGCCGCCCCAGAGCCGGCCCTGGTGCGCGTCGGGCGGCGGCCGGCGCTCGTCTGCTCCGGCTCATCGAGCTCAGAGCTGGCGTCCCGCCGCGCGGCAAGCTTGCTCGACATCCCGTAGATCTCGATGAAGCCCGCGAGCCTGGGACTGGTCGAAGGTGTCGCCCTCGTCGTAGGTGGCGAGGTTGAAGTCGTACAGGCTGAGCGTCGCTCCGCCGGCCGGTCGGCGGTCGCCTTGCCGGCGTGCAGGACCATCCGGATCTCACCGCTGACCGCGCTGCTGCGCCTCGTCGATGAACGTGTCCAGCGCGCGCTTGAGCGGGGAGAACCACTGGCCGTCGTAGACCAGCTCGCCCCACCGCTGGTCGACCCCCGCTTGTAGCGGGCGAGCTCGCGCTCGATGGTGACGTTCTCCAGCTCCATGTGCGCGGTGATCAGACGCGATCGCGCCGGGCGCCTCGTAGACCTCGCGGCTCTTGATGCCGACCAGCCGGTCCTCGACCATGTCCAGCCGACCGACCCCCTGGGCGCCCGCCCGCTCGTTGAGGATCTGGATGGCCTGCAGCATCGAGACCTTCTCGCCGTCGATGGCGACCGGCACGCCGGCCTCGAAGGTGATCGTCACCTCGTCGGGCTCGCGCGGCACCGACGGGTCGGAGGTGTAGGAGTAGACGTCCTCGATCGGGCGCGTTCCAGATGTCCTCCAGGAAGCCGGTCTCGACCGCGCGGCCCCAGACGTTCTGGTCGATCGAGTACGGCGACTTCTTGCTCTGGTCGATCGGCAGGCCCTTCTCCTCGGCGTACGCGATCGCCTTCTCCCGGGTCCAGGCGTAGTCGCGGACCGGGGCGATCACCTTCAGCTCGGGGGCCAGGTTGGCGATGCCGACCTCGAACCGCACCTGGTCGTTGCCCTTGCCGGTGCAGCCGTGGGACACCGTGGTGGCGCCGTGGAACTTGGCGGCCTCGGCCAGGTGCCGGACGATCAGCGGCCGGGACAGCGCGCTGACCAGCGGGTAGCGGTCCATGTAGAGCGCGTTGGCCCGCAGCGCCGGCAGGCAGAAGTCCTCGGCGAACTCGTCCTTGGCGTCGACCACGACGGCCTCGACCGCGCCGCAGTCCAGGGCGCGCTGGCGGATGACGTCCATGTCCTCGCCGCCCTGGCCGACGTCGACGGCCACGGCCACGACCTCCTGCCCGGTCTCCTCGGCCAGCCAGCCGATGCAGACACTGGTGTCGAGCCCGCCGGAGTAGGCCAGGACAATCCGATCGCTCACGTTGCTTCGTCCTTTTCTGTCGCTGTATGATACGGTCGTGTCTTGGGTCGTTGGTGCTGGGGCAGCGGCACCGGCTTGCCGGTGCGGCTCATGATCAGGAAGGTCTCGGCGATCGCCGTCGCCGCCGTCGGGGCTGCGGGTGATCAACAAGATCGTGTCGTCGCCGGCGATGGTGCCGAGGATCGACTCCCAGCCGACCCGGTCGATGGCCGAGGCGAAGTACTGCGCGGCGCCCGGCGGGGTCCGCAGCACGACCAGGTTGGCCGAGGCCTCGGCCGAGACCAGGACCTCGGCGCAGAGCCGGGCCAGCCGGGCCTCGAAGGTGGCGAACTCGCCCACGTGCGGCGTCCGGTCCCCGCCCTCGCCGGGCACCGCGTAGACCAGGTGCCCGCGCGGCGCTGCGGACCCGCAGCGCGCCGATCTCGACCAGGTCGCGGGACAGGGTGCCCTGGGTGACCTGCAGCCCGTCGGCGGCCAGCAGCTCGGCGAGCTCGGTCTGCGAGCGCACCTCGTGCTGTCTCGAGCAGCGCGATGATCTTGGCGTGCCGGGCGGTCTTGGTCAGCGGAGCCCGACGTCCGAGGTCGGCCGGCGTCGCGGGCGCGTCATCGAGCCCGCGCCGCGCTCGTCGAGGAAGGCCAGGACCGCCTTCTGCACGTGCCGCCGGTTCTCGGCCTCGTCCCAGACCACCGACTGCGGGCCGTCGATCACCTCGGCGGCGATCTCCTTGCCGCGGTAGGCCGGCAGGCAGTGCAGCACGATCGCGCTCGGGCGCGGCGCGGGCCAGCAGCGCGCTGGTCGAGGCTGTAGGGCGCGAAGATCGCCAGCCGGTCGAGCCCGTCGTTCTCCTGGCCCATCGAGACCCAGGTGTCGGTGGCCACCACGTCGGCGCCCGGCGACGGCCTCGGCGGCGGAGTCGAGTGATCAGCACGCTGCCGCCGGTCGCGGCGGCCAGCGCGCGCGGCCCGGGCGACGATCGCCGGGGTCCGGCTGGAAGCCGGCCGGGGCGCCGATCCGGACGTGCAGCCCGGCCAGCGCGCCGCCGAGCAGGTAGGAGTGGGCCATGTTGTTGGCGCCGTCGCCGACGTAGGCCAGGGTCAGCCCGGCCAGCCGGCCGCTTGTGCTCCCGGATGGTCTGCAGGTCGGCCAGGATCTGGCAGGGGTGGAAGTCGTCGGTCAGCGCGTTGACCACCGGCACGCCGGCGTAGGTCGGCCATCTCCTCGCAGATCGGTCTGGGCGAAGGTCCGCCAGACGATCGCCGCCGCCTGCCGGCCGAGGACCCGGGCGGTGTCGGCCACCGACTCGCGGCTGCCGATGCCGGCCAGCCGCGGCGTCGACGATCATCGGGTAGCCGCCGAGCTCGGCGATGCCGGCCGCGAACGAGGTCTGGGTGCGCAGCGTCGGCTTGTCGAAGAGCACCGCGACCGTGCGCGGGCCGGCGAACGGCGTGGCCGTGTACGGGTCGGCCTTGAGCGCGTCGGCGAGGTCGAGGACCGCGGTCTGCTCGGCCGGGCTCAGGTCGTCGTCGGCCAGGAAGTGCCGCAGGGTCATGCCGGCTCCGCCGACCGGCCCGGTCGAGCAGCTCCGGCAGCGCGGCGACGAAGGTGTCGAGCTGGGCGGCGGTGATGATCAGCGGCGGGGCGAGCCGCAGCACGTCGGGCCGCGGCGCGTTGATGATGAAGCCGGCGTCCAGCGCGGCGTCGGCGACCGCGGCGGCGACCGGCGCGGTCAGCGTGATCGCCGCGCAGCAGCCCGCGACCGCGGACGCCGGTGACCAGCGGGTGGTCCGAGCGCCGAGACGGCCTGCGGCCAGGTGGTCGCCCATGGCCGTCGCGTGGGCCAGCAGGCCGTCCCGCTCGATCACCGCGATCACGGCCAGCCCGGCGATCGCGGCGACCGGGTTGCCGCCGAAGGTGCTGCCGTGGCTGCCCGGGCCGAGCAGGCTCGCGGCCCGACCGGTGGCGATGCAGGCCCCGATCGGGAAGCCGTTGCCGAGCCCCTTGGCCAGGGTGACGATGTCGGCGCGTGACGCCCTGGTCGACGTGGACCAGCCAGGCGCCGGTCCGGCCCATGCCGGTCTGCACCTCGTCGATCCACAGCAGGGCGCCGTGCTCGGTCGCAGATCTCCCGGGCCGCGGCCAGGTAGCCGGCCGGCGGCACGACGACGCCGTTCTCGCCCTGGATCGGCTCGAGCACGACGGCGGCCACGGTGTCGTCGACCACCGCGGCCAGCGCCTCGGCGTCGCCGTACGGGACGAAGATCACCTCGCCGGGCAGCGGCTCGAACGGCTCGCGGTACTTCGGGTTGTGGGTGATCGCCAGCGCGCCCAGCGACGGCCGTGGAAGGCGCCCTCGGTGGAGATGATCTTGGTCCGGCCGGTCATCCGGGTGATCTTGAACGCGGCCTCGTTGGCCTCGGTGCCGGAGTTGGTGAAGAACACCCGGGCGTCGTCGGCGCCGGTCATCGCCGGCCAGCCGCTCGGCCAGCGCGACCTGGGCCGGGGTGGCGAAGAAGTTGGAGACGTGGCCGAGGGTGGCGATCTGGCCGGTGATCGCGGACAGCACGGTGGGGTGGGCGTGACCGAGGGCGTTGACCGCCAGCCCGGACAGCAGGTCGAGGTGCGGCGGCCGTCGGCGTCCCAGACGTAGCAGCCCTCGCCGCGGACGAAGACCCGCTTCGGGCGGGCCGAAGGTGTTCATCACCGCGTGGGCGTACGCCGTCGAGCACCGCCGCCGAGCCGCTGCCCGGCCAGGCGCGGAGCAGCTCGGTGGCTGATCGCTGGTCGGAACCGGTCGGTCGGTCACGGCGTGCTCATCGGGTCGCCTGCTCCTGCAGGTCGCGGGTCCGAACTCGCCGTTGGCGTACTCGTGCGGCGGGATGCCCTCGTCGCGGGAGAACACCCGGCTGCCCAGCCGGATCAGGCCGTCCTGGGTGACCATGGTGCCGATCCCGGCGTTGGTGAAGATCTCCAGCAGCAGCGCGTGCGGCACCCGGCCGTCGGTGACCGTGGCCCGGGTCAGGCCGCCCTCGACCGCGCGCAGGCAGGCCTCCATCTTGGGCACCATGCCCGACTCCAGGCTGGGCATCAGCTCGCGCAGCTCGGAGGCGGACAGCTCGCGTGATCATCGTCGGTGCTGGCCGGCCAGTCCCGGTAGAGCCCTTCGACGTCGGTGAGCACGACCAGCCGCTCGGCCTGCAGGGCGACGGCCAGGGCGGCGGCCGCGGTGTCGGCGTTGACGTTGTGCACCACGCCGTTGACGTCGGGGGCGATGCTGGCCACCACCGGGACGCTGCCGGAGTCGATCAGGCCCTCGACGGCCTCGGTGCGCACCGCGACCACGTCGCCGACCAGCCCGAGGTCGACCTCCTCGCCGTCGACCACGGTGCCCCGCCGCTCGGCGGTGAACAGCCCGCCGTCCTCGCCGGACAGCCCGACCGCCAGCGTGCTGTGGCTGTTGATCAGGCCGACCAGGTCGCGGCCGACCTGACCGACCAGCACCATCCGGACGACCTCCATCGCCTCCGGGCTGGTCACCCGGAGGCCGCCGCGGAACTCCGAGGCGATGCCGAGCCGGTTCAGCATCGAGGAGATCTGCGGGCCGCCGCCGTGCACCACGACCGGGTGCACGCCGCAGCGCTTCATGAACACGATGTCCTGGGCGAAGGCCCGCTTGAGGTCCTCGTCGATCATGGCGTTGCCGCCGTACTTGATCACCACGGTCTTGCCGGCGTACGTCTCCAGCCAGGGCAGCGTCTCGGTCAGGATCGAGGCCTTCTCGACCAGGCATCAGGTGCCGGGCTCCGGTCGCGGCGACTGGTGCCGGCGGTCATGTCGAGTACTCCGCGTTCTCTTTGACGTAGTCGTAGGTCAGGTCGTTGGTCCAGATCGTCGCCGAGTCGGCGGCCGTTGCGCAGGTTGACCTCGACCTGACCTCGCGGCCGCTCAGGTCGACCAGCTCCCGCGGGTCGCCGATGCCGCCGTCGCGGCAGACCTGGACGCCGTTGAACGACGACGTCGATCCGGTCGGGCTCGAAGTCGGCCGCCGGTCGTGCCGAGCGCGGCCAGCACCCGGCCCCAGTTGGGGTCGTGGCCGAAGACGGCGCACTTGAACAGGTTGCTGCGGGCGATCGCCCGGCCCACCTCGACGGCGTCGTCCTCGCTGGCCGCGTGCTGCACCGTCGATGGCGATGTCGTGCGCCGCACCCTCGGCGTCGGCAGCAGCTGCAGGGCGAGATCGTGGCAGGTCTCGTTCAGCGCGGCCTGGAAGTCCGGCGCGGCTGCGGGGTCACGCCGGACGCGCCGCTGCTCATCAGGATCACCGTGTCGTTGGTGGACATGCAGCCGTCGCTGTCCACCCGGTCGAAGCTGCGCCGGCAGGCCTCGGCGAGCTGGTCGTGCAGCGCGTCGGCGTCGACCACCGCGTCGGTGGTGATCACCACGAGCATCGTGGCCAGGCCGGGGGCGAGCATGCCGCACCCTTGGCCATCCCGCCGACCGACCAGCCCTCGTCGGCGTAGCTGGCCTGCTTGGCGACGGTGTCGGTGGTCATGATCGCCTCGGCGGCCGCCTGCGCCGCCGTCGTCGCCGAGCAGCTCGGCACCACGCGGCGATCCCGGCCGCGATCTTGTCCATCGGCAGCCGCACGCCCGATCAGCCCGGTCGAGCAGACCGCGACGTCGATCGCGCCGACTCGGTGCCCGAGCGGTCAGCGCGGCCGCCACCAGCTCGGCGGTGCGGTGGGTGTCGGCGAAGCCGTCCGGGCCGGTGCAGGCGTTGGCCCCGCCGGAGTTGAGCACCACGGCGCGCAGCCGGCCGTCGCGTCAGCACCTGCTGGGACCAGAGCACCGGCGCGGCCTTGACCCGGTTGCCGGTGAAGACCCCGGCGGCGGCGTGAGTCGGGCCCGTTGTTGACCACCAGCGCGAGGTCGGGCTTGCCCGCACGCTCTTGAGCCCGGCGGTGGTGCCGGCGGCGACGAACCCGGCGGCTGGCGGTGACGCTCACGGGGCCACCCCTACGCGTCGACAGACCGGTCGTCTCGGGGAGCCCGAGCGCGAGGTTCATGCACTGCACGGCGCCGCCTGCGGTGCCCTTGGTCAGGTTGTCCAGGGCGGCGACGGCGACCAGCCGGCCGGCGGCCGCGTCGACGGCGACCTGCACGTGCACGGCGT
>CAVXIY010000006.1:0-30325 GCA_963761955.1 uncultured Actinomycetota bacterium
GCTGTGGGCCGCGGATGGTCACGTTGGTGCTCGGTTCAAGCACCCGCAGCAGCCTCAACATGGCCTCGACGACTCCTGGCGTCTCGTCCACCAGCGCGGCGATCTCCTCGGGCCGATCGCTTGGTCGATCGGCCTCGTAGCTGCGTCGTCCGGCTTCCGTGAGCCGCGCCAGCTGCCGACGGGCATCGAGAGGGGAGACGTGCTTGCTCACGAGGCCTTGCTCCCTCCATTCGCTTGGAGCAGGCGGCTCAATTGGCCCGCATCGATCTGCAGCGCGGCGCGGAGGTCGCTCTACCTCATTGCTGCCTCTTGCCCCGAGCTCGTACAGCACGCGTGCCTCCGCGAGCGAATGCTCGGTCTTGTAGAGGCCGTTCCGCGTCAGCCCGATGCGGGGCTCGTGTAGAAGCGGTTGAACTCGCGGACGGCGCCGAATATCTTCGGCGCTGGCCATACTTGACTTTGTCAAGTATTCCAGACGAGCTCCGATCCGAGGTGGCCGGTACGGATCACCCAGAACAGGGCGTGGATCGCGAGGATGGCGATCACGACGCGGAGGACGATGTGGGTGCGCTTTCATCGGAACAGCGCACCGATGAGGGCGGCGGTGAGGAAGATCATCGCGTACCGCAGGGCGTCACCGGAGTCGGCGTGGCTGGCGAGGGTCGCCTTGTCCTGGATGTCGTCCTCGCGCTCGGCTCGGAGAGCTTCTCCGGCTCCGGCGGTTAAGAACACCGCAATAAGGGTGAGCACCGAGAAGGCGGCGATGGTGAGCTTGTGGTCTTCGAGCCGGCCCGCCGCGAGTGCGAGCGCGGCAAGGGTGAGGATCGGCACGAACACGACCGGGACGTGGAGTAACAGCGGGTGCGCGGGGAGGCCGAACGCGCTGTCGATCTCGACGAACCAGAGTCCCAGCGACATGACCGCGACGACGATCAGCGCGCGCTTTTACGACCACGTTCTCAGCAGCGGCCATACGATCCTCAGTATGCGGGTGAAGGCCTGGCGTTCGAGCCGATCCGGCGTGTCGCACGCGGTGTGACGGCACGGCTCGCTCGGGACGCCGA
Organism: uncultured Actinomycetota bacterium; assembly: GCA_963761955.1. Lineage (GTDB taxonomy): Bacteria > Actinomycetota > Actinomycetes > Propionibacteriales > Propionibacteriaceae > Microlunatus. The sequence goes on from CAVXIY010000006.1 coordinate 1,065, forward strand.
GCTTCGCCGCGGGCGCGCCTGCTCTGGCCAGCTCGCGGTGGTCGCTGTTGCCTTCGCCCGCTGGGTCCTTGACCCATTTGACGTTGCCTTTGGGGGGGGCCATGATCCGGCGCTCGACGCTGGCTCGGGGCGCTTGGTGCCGTCGATGTGCAGGTCGAACCTGGGTGCCGCGTCCGACTTCATCGAGCGAGAGGGCGAGCTTCACGTCGCGTAGCCGGTCGGTCTGTCGTAAGCCAGGTCGCACGAGCGCAGCGTGCCCCGAGGTGGTCCGGCGTTTGGGTGTACGGGCGCTCCTCCGCACCGGTGGCCACGAGCCACACGTCGCAGGCCGGCGTCGGCTCCGTCGCGAGGCCCCGCGCGAGCGCGACCAGCGTCCCGACCCCCGGACGCGTTGTCATCCGCGCCGGGGGCCGGCGGAACGCTGTCTGCGTGCGCCATCGCGATCACGAGGCATTCGGCCGGCGAGTCCTTGATCCCGATCACATCGCGCGACATGCCCTTCCCGGGCACCGCGAACCGCTCGTACCCGACGCGCAGTCCCAGGCGCTGCGAAAGCGAGCCGCCACCCGCTGATGCGGCGCGCCGTTCAGCGGCCGACGCAGCGGGGCGCGGGCCCTGCCGCGCGAGCGACACCGCGAACCGGTACGCCGCGTCCCCCGAAGGCGCCACGCTGGCCACGGCGCAGCACAGAATCGGCCCAAACACGTCGCAAACTTGTCACAAACGCGCGTTGTTCGGTTCCGCCAGCGCCGCCACGATGCGCCGATGCACCGCGAGAGTCAACTTACTCGGGGCTGGCGGCGAGCAAGTTGACTCTCGTCGGGGCTCAGCGCGGCGGCAGGCCAGTGGAGTGTCTTCGACGCGCGGCGAGGCCCACGCGTGCGGGCTCTTCGGACGACGCGATCCGCACGCGGGTGCAGAACGGTCTGCTGCACCCCTTTTATCGCGGTGTTTACGCATGGGGTCACGCGAAGCTCTCGCTTGAGGGCTGCTTTCTCGCGGCGGTCAAGGCCTGCGGCCCCGGACGCCGTCCTGAGCCACTTCTCCGCCGCCGCGCTGTGGCGTCTGCTCGAGTGGGACTACCGCGACCCCGAAGTCACCGCCAGGAACGCGCGCAAGCACGCCGGCATCAACACCCACAAGAGCCACACCATCGGGCTTCACCGAGGGCTACATCATCCAGGGCGGCAAGTTCAAGAAGGAACTCGGCGGCGGGGTCTCGCAGAGCGCGACGACCACCTTCAACGCGATGTTCTTCGCCGGGTTGAAGGACATCCAGCACCAGCCCCACTCGCTGTACATCGATCGCTACCCGCCGGGCCGGGAGGCGACGGTGGCGTGGCCCAGCCTGGATCTGAAGTTCCAGAACGACACCAAGTACGGCGTGCTGGTGCAGGCCTCCCTGGTGAAGGCCGGCCCCGGCAAGCAGGGCTCGATCACCGTGAAGATGTGGTCGACCAAGACCTACGACAAGGTGACCTCGACCACGCCGGTGAAGTCGAACTTCACCACCGGCCGGGACCTGAAGGACAAGTCGGCCAAGTGCGAGCCCCAGACGCCGGTGCCGGGTTTCGACGCCGACTACTCCCGGCTGTTCTACTCCGACGGCAAGATCGTCAAGCGCGAGAACTTCCACTGGCGCTACGCCCCGACCAACAAGGTCACGTGCGTCGGATCTTGCGCTCGCGCACGGCTCTGCCGTGCGCCTGAGCTTGTCGAAGGGTGCGATCGCCGGCCTTCGACAAGCTCAGGCCGCGAGGCTTGGCCCTTCACAGCTCAGGGCGCGTAGCAGGCAGGGCCCAGATAGTGGTAGCTGGTGGTGGCGGCGAAGCCGAGGCGCTCGTAGGCGGCGATGGCCTCCTCGTTGGCTGAGGCGACCTGGAGGTAGCCGTACCGGGCGCCCTGCCGCGCAGCCCAGTGGCCGAGTCCGATGATCATCTTGGTCGCCCAGCCCTGCCGCCGATGCTCGTCGCGGGTCCAGATCGACGCCAGCCCGAGCCAGTCGCCGCTGCGGTGGCCGCGGGCGATCGCGATGACGCCGCGTTCCGGCTCGCGATGATCATGGACCGATGGCGAAGGCTCGCGGCGGGTTGCCGTCCAAGATCATCCGCAGCAATGCCGGGTCGGCGGAGTTGGGCCGGCTGCGCTGGTAGGCCTGCCACCAGTCGGGCTGGAGGGTCTCGTGCACCTCGACGCGATCGTCGGGCGGTCGATCCGCGAGCAGTTCGCCGAGCCGGACCGCCAGCACGTCGGTCGGTACGTAGGTGTCGATCCAGCCGACCGCGCGCAGGGCCAGCTCGGGCTCAGAGCCGGTGATCACCTGCGCCATCGGCGCGATGCCGTGCTGCGCGGCGTACGCGATGATCCGCTCCGCGGCCTCGGCGATCGGCAGGCCGGGATCGCCCACGGCGTGGCAGGAGTTGGCGCGGCCGGTGAAGCCGCCGGCGGACCGCAGGGTCCATTCGCCAAGCGGCTCGTGGAGGGCCAGCCAGCCCGGCAGGGCATGGCGCTCCAGGTCCTCGGCGCTGGTCCGGCGGGGATGCGGGCCGCCCGCAGCGGCTGGAGCGCGGCGCGCGGCCACGATCGCGGTCCGCTCGATCACCCGGACCGCGCCGCCGACGACGCTGAGCCGGACCGAGGTGGCATCCACAGCCTCCAGCCAGCCGATCACATCGGTGGCCGAGCCGTCCGGCAGCCGGTGGCGAACCACCCAGCGCTCGCCGAGCCTGGGCACCGTCCAGCGGCACGTCCGGCGCCACGGTGACCTGCCTCTCGTAGGTGGACCTTAGTGAGCAACATGCGCGCAGAGGCGCGATACTAGGCGAAGACGCTACGTCGCCGTGGCGCAGCGCCGTGCACCATCAAGCAAGACACCAGATCAAGGAGTGACATCCCCGTGACGTACGTCATTGCGCAGCCGTGTGTGGATCTGAAGGACCGAGGGTGCGTCGAGGAGTGCCCGGTCGACTGCATCTACGAGGGCAAGCGGATGCTCTACATCCATCCCGACGAGTGTGTCGACTGCGGTGCGTGCGAGCCGGTCTGCCCGGTCGAGGCGATCTTCTACGAGGACGACACCCCGGAGGAGTGGAAGGAGTACTACAACGCCAACGTGGACTTCTTCTCCGACCTCGGTTCTCCGGGCGGCGCGGCGAAGCTCGGCGTGATCGACAAGGACCACCCGCTGATCGAGGCGTTGCCGCCGCAAGAACACGACGAGTGAGCCTGCCGGTCTCCTCAGCGCAGCGTCGGCGCGGTCTGGCGGCCGGCCTGCCCGACTTTCCCGTGGGACACGCTGGCCGCCGCCCGGGCGACCGCGGAAGCGCATCCGGACGGCATCGTCGACCTGTCCATCGGTACGCCGGTCGATCCGACCCCCGAACTGGCCCGGGAGGCCCTGAGCCGGGCCGCCGACAGTCCCGGCTACCCGCTCACCTCCGGCACCCGCGCGCTGCGGGAGGCGATCGCGGCCTATCTGAGCCGCCGGTGGGGGGCCGAGCGCCTGGAACCGACCGCGACCCTGCCGGTGATCGGCACCAAGGAACTCGTCGCCTGGCTGCCGACCCTGCTCGGGCTCGGTCCGGATGATCTTGTGGTGTATCCGACGATGGCCTACCCGACCTACCAGGTCGGCGCGGTCATCGCCGGCTGCCGGACCCTCGCCTGCGACGACCTCGATGAGCTGGGCGATCAGCGACCGGCGCTGGTCTGGATCAACTCACCGTCCAACCCGACCGGGCAGATCCTGGCGCCGGAGGTGCTCGCGGCCCGCGTCCGAACCGCCCGTGAGCGCGGGGCGATCGTGCTCTCCGACGAGTGCTACGGCGAGTTCGGCTGGGAGGCCGAGCCGGTCTCGGTGCTGCATCCGTCCATCTGCGGTGACGACCACGAGGGGCTGCTCGCGCTGCACTCGCTGTCCAAGCGATCCAACCTCGCCGGCTACCGCGCGGGCTTCGTGGCCGGCGATGATCAACTGGTCGCCGAGCTGCTGGCGGTCCGCAAGCATGCCGGCATGATCGTTCCGGCGCCGGTCCAGGCGACCATGATCACCTTGCTCGGTGATCAGGATCATGTCGAGGAGCAGCGCGCGCGCTACCTGGCGCGGCGGGCGGTCCTGCGGCCGGCGCTCGAGGCCGCGGGCTTCCGTATCGATCACTCGGAAGGCTCGCTGTACCTGTGGGCCACCCGGGGCGAGGATTCGCGCGCGTCGGTCGATTTCCTGGCCCAGAAGGGCATCCTGGTGGCGCCGGGCGACTTCTACGGGGCGGCCGCCGGTCGGCACGTACGGTTCGCCCTGACGGCGACCGACGAGCGGATCGCCGCCGCGGCGTCACGGCTCACCGACTGAGGCCGATCCGCTCAGCGCAGGGTGATCTCCACCCGGCGGTCGGGGAGCGCCGGGTTCGTTTCGGTCCACTCGGGCAGGTTGAAGTCCTGGGTCTGCCACTGCCGGTCGGCGATCTTGACCCCGGTGACGCCGAAGTACTTGGCGTTCGCGACCGCGTGATGCGCGTACGCCCAGGCGTCGTCGGTGTTCTTCGGCCTTGATGGTGATCTTCGAGATGCCGGTGGCCTGGTCGTGATCGGTGCTGACGTCCAGCTTGCCGAACGTCTTCCGCAGCGATTTGGCCAGGCCGTCCAGGTCGCCGGCGGCACCGGTCCGGTCGAGACAGCTGAATCCGGCGGGGGAGCGGCCGGTCAGGGCGCTGGCCAGCACCCGGGCATCGGCTTCATGATCACGATAGGCCTCGGGATGGCCGCTGCGCTGCACCTTCTGGGCCACGTCGTTGATGTCGTCGGTCCGCCAGTTGTCGATCTTGACCAGCGCGTCGTAGAACTTGCCGGTCGAGTAGAACGGATCCATCAACTGCTTCTCGGTGCCCCAGCCCTGGGAGGGACGCTGCTGGAACAGTCCGACCGAATCCCGGTCGCCGTAGTCCAGGTTGCGGATCCCGGTCTCCTGGTAGACGGTCGCCATCGCGATCGACGCGGCCCGCGGCGGCAGGCCACGCTTGACCGACAGGCCGACGATGATCGACGCGAAGTGGGCCTGGTCCAGGTCGAGCACCACCGACCGGCCGTTGGCCGTGGCCACGCAGCGTTGCTGACCCGGAACCGGATCGGTGAGTCCTCGATTCCGCAGCCACCAGAACGAGCCCACGCCGAGCGCGATCACGATCAGCAAGCGCGACGGCGAGGCAGCCGACGGTCCGTGCAGTTCCAGATGACAAAGAGGGCACTCAGTTGGCGTGCAGCGCCGCGTTGAGTTCCACGCCGCGGCCCTCGCGGCGGCGGGCCTCGATCGCGCCGGTCACGGAGTTGCGGATGAAGAGCAGGCCACTCTCGCCGGACAAGGAGCGGGCCTTGACGACCTCACCGTCGGGCATCGTGACCTTCGTCGCGGCGGTGAGGTAGAGCCCGGCCTCGACGATGCAGTCATCGCCGAGGGAGATTCCCAGCCCCGAGTTGGCGCCGAGCAGGCAGCGCTCGCCGATCGAGATCACCTGCTGGCCGCCGCCGGACAGGGTGCCCATGATCGAGGCGCCGCCGCCGACGTCGGAGTCCTTGCCGACGACGACGCCGGCGGAGATCCGGCCCTCCACCATCGAGGTGCCGAGCGTCCCGGCGTTGTAGTTGACGAAGCCCTCGTGCATCACGGTCGTGCCCTCGGCGAGATGCGCCCCCAGGCGTACCCGGTCGGCGTCGGCGATCCGGACGCCGGTCGGCAGCACGTAGTCGACCATCCGCGGGAACTTGTCGACCCCGAACACGGTCACGTGGCCCAGTCGGACCCGGAGCTGCGAACGCACCGCATCGAACCCCTCGACGGCGCACGGTCCGGCCGAGGTCCAGACCACGTTCGGCAGTTGCCCGAAGATGCCGTCGAGATTGATGCTGCGCGGCGTGACCATCCGGTGGCTCAGCAGGTGGAGTCGGAGGTAGGCGTCGGAGGTGCCGGACGGTGCTGCGTCGAGATCGATCTCGACCTGGACGACCTCGGTCCGAACGCCGCGTACGTCGTCGCTGCGCTCCGCGCTGCTCATGGACAGCGGCGGGCGGCTGCCGTCGGACGACCCCAGCTGCGGTGCCGGGAAGTAGGTGTCCAGCACCTGCCCGGACGTGTGAATCGAGGCGAGTCCCCAGCCCCAGGCGGTGCGGCTGGTCGTCGTCGCAGCGTCAGTCATGCCGGAGAGCCTACCGTCCGCAACCAGGGTCCCGACCTCCTCCGAATCCGGTCAGCGGCGGCGCGATCGCACCGGAAAACGCCTCACACGCGACCTCGATCGAGGGCATGCGACCGGGTAGGGTGCCCGCGTGGCTGCCACCTTGGATCTGGACTCCGACGTCGTCGATCTGCTGCGGACGCTGATCGACATCGAGTCGGTCAGCGGGAACGAGGCGGTGATCGCCGACGCGGTCGAGCAGGCCCTGCGACCGTACGCGCACCTCGAGGTGATCCGCGACGGCAACGTGGTGATCGCCCGGACCAACCTGGGCCGGTCGGAACGCGTGGTGATCGCCGGACACCTGGACACCGTGCCGATCGCCGACAACCTGCCGTCCTGGGTGACCGACGAGGACGGTCGGTCGATCATCTGGGGTCGCGGCTCGTGCGACATGAAGGGTGGCGTTGCGGTTCAGCTCTCGGTCGCGGCCGCCGTCAGTGAGCCCGCTCGGGACGTCACCTGGCTCTTCTACGACAACGAGGAGGTCGAGGAGGAGCTCAACGGTCTCAACCGGATCGCCCGCGAGCATCCGGACTACCTCGCCGGCGACTTCGCGGTGCTCTGCGAACCCACCAACGCCGGGATCGAGGGCGGCTGCCAGGGCACCATGCGGCTGATGGTGGAGCTGACCGGCGTCGCCGCCCACTCGGCCCGGTCCTGGATGGGCCACAACGCGATCCACGACGCCGGAGCGGTGCTCACGCGGCTCGCGGCGTACCAGCCGCAGCAGGTCGAGGTCGACGGGCTGACCTACCGCGAGGGCCTCAACGCGGTCAAGATCAACGGCGGCATCGCCGGCAACGTGATTCCGGATCGCTGCGAGATCGAGGTCAACTACCGCTTCGCGCCGGACAAGTCGCCCGAACAGGCCGAGGCGTACGCGCGCGAGGTGTTGGCCGGCTACCCGGTGCGGGTCACCGATGTCGCCGCGGGGGCCCGCCCCGGACTGGACCAGCCCGCGGCGGCGGAGTTCCTGGCCGCGGTCGGCGGCACCGCGAGCGCCAAGTTCGGCTGGACCGATGTCGCCCGGTTCAGCGCGATGGGCATCCCGGCGGTGAACTTCGGCCCGGGTGACCCCAGCAAGGCCCACGCCGACGACGAGTTCTGCCCCGCGGCCGACGTGGTGTCCTGCCGCGAAGCGTTGATCCGCTGGTTGGGCTTGAGCTGGTCTGCCGCGTCCCGCGCGTGCCGAGTCTGGAGATCCATGTCCTGAGCTGTCGCGCCGATGCTGCCATTCGACAAGCTCAGGACGCTGCGGGTTGCGAGCCGTCGGATCAGTCGGGCGAAATCTCCACCGATGACCAGTTCCGCTGGCATCGAACGATGCAGTGCATGTTCGACGCGGCGCCCAAGGGCTCCAAGATCATGATCTCGATATACTCCTGGGCGGACCAACCGTCGGCCGATGCCCTGCTGGCGGCCGATGCCCGCGGCGTCACCGTCCAGTTGATCATGTGGGACGGCCGGACCAGCAGCGTCATGGCCGAGTTCGCCAAGCGCTCAACGACGGCACGACGGCCGGCTCGTACTTCAAGGTGTGCAAGGGTGCCTGCCTCGGCGCCGACGTCAGGCCGCCGGGCACCAGGCATCCACCACTCCAAGGTCCTCACCTTCAGCCAGGTCAACCTGCCTGGCGGCCAGGTGGCGAAGAACATCACGAGCATCGGCACCGGCAACTTCAGCAACTCGAACGCGGAGAGGTCGTTCAACGTCTGGCGCATCATCCCGAACAACCCGACGATGTACAACGCGGCCAGCGCCTACATCGCCAAGATGAAAGCCGACAAGGACCGGCGCACGAAGACGGTCACGAAGATCGCGGTCGGAGACACGACCATGTACCTCTATCCGCAGAAGTCCTACACCCCTGATCTTCAGCTCGATCTCCTCAAAGCCACCTCCTGTCGAGGAGCCAAGAAGACCATCCGGGTTGCTCAGTACGTCTGGACCTTCGCACGCAAGCCGATCGCCAATCGGCTGGCCCGGCTCAAGAGGGCGGGCTGCGACGTCAAGGTGATCGTCAACTACGACAGTGACCTGCTCGACGCTCGGGTGCTGACTGTCCTCCTGCGGGCACGAATCCCGGTTTACAATGCCCACAAGATCGGGACGATCCACACCCACGCCAAGGACCTGTACATCTCGGCGCTGGTCAGCGGCAGACAGCAGAACCTTGTCGTCAGCGGATCGCTCAACTGACCCGGGTTCGACGCCGTCGCGGGTCGGTTCCCACGGAGCCATGAACTCCCGATTCGCCAGCAGCACAGCCGCGAGGGCCGCCGCATCGCCGTCGCGTGACCAGCCGAACCTCTACCGTCACGGACCATGATCATAAGGGCGACGGCCCAGTCGGCGGACCAAGGGTGCATCGGCGCGCATCGGTCTAGATTGACCTCGTGAACGAGCCAGATCCCGATCGACGCCAGGTCCAGGGACCCGTCATCCGCGGCGACCGTACCGCGCAGCCCTCGACCACCGACCAGCGGCTGCTCGACAGCCGGGGGTCGACCGACTGGGTGCACACCGACCCGTGGCGGGTGCTGCGGATCCAGTCGGAGTTCATCGACGGCTTCGGCACGCTGGCCGAGCTGGGGCCGGCCGTCAGCATGTTCGGCTCCGCGCGCACGCCACGTGATCATCCGTTGTACGCGACCGCCGAGGCGCTGGCCGCCCGGCTCGTGAAGGCCGGTCTCGCGGTGATCACCGGCGGCGGGCCCGGGCGTGATGGAGGCCGCGAACAAGGGTGCGGCCGAAGCCGGCGGCGTCTCGGTCGGGTTGGGCATCGAGCTGCCGTTCGAGTCCGGCCTCAACCCGTACGTCAACCTGGGGATCAACTTCCGCTACTTCTTCGCCCGCAAGACCATGTTCGTCAAGTACGCGCAGGGGTTCGTGGTGCTGCCCGGCGGCTTCGGCACGCTGGACGAGCTGTTCGAAGCCCTGACGCTGGTCCAGACCCGCAAGGTCACCTCGTTTCCGGTCGTGCTGTTCGACAGCGCCTACTGGTCGGGGCTGATCGGCTGGCTGCGCGAGACGGCGCTGGATCGCGGCTCCATCTCGGCGCGCGATCTCGACATGTTCACCGTGACCGACGATCCGGACGAGGCCGTGGCCAGGATGCTGACCAACCAGCCGATCCCGGGTCCGGCCCGGCACGCCGAATGACCGTCGGTCGTTTGCCCGGCGTGAAAGCATTCAGCCATGGAGTGGTTCATCGCCGTCATCGCGGTCGCCGCACTCGGCGTCGCAGCGATGGCCGCTGCCGGAGGCATGGGGCAGATGAGCAGGGAGCCGGTGTACGACACCTATCGACAGGACCTGCCCGACCGGCCACTGGCGGCGGAGGACGTTCGCCGACTCCGGTTCGGGGTCGCGCTCCGCGGCTACGCCATGGGCCAGGTGGATGACGTGCTCGAACGACTGGCCGCGGAGATCGCCGCGCGTGATGCGCGGATCGCCGAACTGACCGCCGATGCGACCACCGGAGTCGGCGCCGCCGACCGAACTGCCGCCGGCCGGAGCGTCGTCGAGCTGACCCGCCAGCCGAGCGGCCCGCCGATCGCGCGCCGAGTCCGGAGAGCTCGACCTCGACGACCCCAGGCCGCGACCGAGCCCAGTACGACGCGAGCTGAGATGAGCGTTCGCCTGGAGGTGTCGACGGAGATCGCGGCTCCGATCGACGTGGTCTGGAACGTCCTCGCCGACTGGGAGGGCCAGTCGCGCTGGATCCCGTTGACCACCGTCCGCGTCCTGACCCCGCATCGGGAAGGCCTCGGCGTACGCGCGGCCGCCCTGTCCGGCTTCTGGCTCGGTTCGCTTCCGATCGGCTTGCTCGACCGCTTCATCGTGACCGGATGGTCGCCTCCGGACGGGCACCACGCCGAGCTGGAGATCCTGCACCTGGGGCCGTACTTCACCGGGGAGGGCGTCTTCACGCTCCGCGGGCACGCGGGTGGCACGACCGTGGAATGCACCGAGCTGTTCACGCGTGCCCGGCTGGCGGCTCGGTGAGGGGCTGGCGACGCTGGCGCTGCCGATCCTGCGGGCCGGCTTCGCCCGGAGCCTGCGAGCCCTCGCCGACGTCGCCGCAGCCACATGAGCGGAGGTGCGGTCGCCGGCCCGGACGGGCTGTTGCGCTGCCCGTGGGCGCTGTCCGCGCCGGAGTACCTGGACTATCACGACCACGAGTGGGGCCGGCCGGTCCGCACCGTTCAGGGCCTGTACGAGCGGATGACCCTGGAGGCGTTCCAATCGGGCCTGTCCTGGATCACCATCCTGCGCAAGCGGGAGAACTTCCGCAGAGCCTTCGCCGGCTTCGACCCCGAGCAGGTGGCCCGCTTCGACCAGGCCGATGTCGAACGGCTGATGGGCGATGCGGGCATCGTCCGCAATCGGGCCAAGATCGAAGCCGCGATCAACAACGCTCGGGTGGTCACCGAGCTCGGGGAGGAGTTCGCCGAGCTGATCCTCCGCCATCAGGTCACTCGATCGGCCGCGGCCGACCGCCGAGGACTGGCGGGCGACCTCGCCGGAGTCGGTGGCCATGGCCAAGGAGTTGAAGCGGCACGGGATCCGGTTCTTCGGGCCGACGACCGCGTACGCGCTGATGCAGGCGGTCGGTCTGGTCGACGACCACCTGGCCGACTGCTTCGTCCGGGCCGCTGAACCGCCGCCCGCTGGTCCCAGGACGTGAAGCGGAGAACGGTTGCCTCACCGTGTGCACTTCCGCTCGACCGCGTGCGGCCGTTGTCATTTCTGGCTCGCGCCCGCATGGGACCCGACGCGGGCGAGGACTGGGGATACGGAATAATTGCGCCTGCACGTGCCGGAAGAACTACAGATGAGGATGCGCGATGGCTGCAATGAAACCGCGGACAGGTGACGGCCCTATGGAGGTCACCAAGGAAGGACGCGGCATCGTCATGCGGGTCCCGCTGGAAGGCGGAGGTCGCCTCGTCGTCGAACTCAACGCCGACGAAGCAGCCGAGCTGGCGGGCGCGTTGAAGGAAGTCGTTGGCTAGCAACACTGCACGTGACCCGGTCGCGAACGCGACCGGGTCTTTCTTTTGCCTGGACGGCGACCGGGTCAGGTGTCAGACTGACCGGCCGTGACCGCATTGCATCCGAGCTGCCAGGCCGTCAATGACATCCTCGCCGCGGCCGGCCTGCCCGGCCGGGTGCGGATCCTCGGCGATGCGGCGCCCACCGCCCGGGCTGCGGCCGAGCAGATCGGCTGCCCGGTGGGCGCGATCGCCAATTCGCTGATCTTCGCCGCCGATGGCCTCGACGCCGCTGTTGATCATGACCAGCGGAGCGCACCGGGTGGACGTGGCGAAGGTCGGCCTCGAGCTGGGCACGACCCTGCGCCGGGCCTCCGCCGAATTCGTCCGGGAGCACACCGGCCAGCCGATCGGCGGCGTCGCTCCGATCGGCCACCCGCGGCCGATCCGCACCCTCGTCGACGTGGCGCTCGCCGAGTTCGACGAGCTGTGGGCGGCCGGCGGCATCCCGCATGCGGTGTTCCCGATCAGCTATCCCGACCTGCTGGCCCTGACCCGGGGCACGGAGATCACGGTCGCCGACTGATCGGCGGCCGAGCCGGGCTGGCGGGCGTATCCGCGGTTGCCCGATCGGCCTCTTCTTGGGGTGAAGGGCTCGGAGATCGTGCTCCGAGCCGGCCCAGCCCAAGGAGTTCGCATGTCGCCACATCGCACACTGAAACGAGCGGCCGCCACCGCCGCCGTCGCGGCACTCACCGTCGTCGGGGCCGCGGTCACCGCCGCCCCCGCCAGCGCAGCCAGTTGCTCGGTCGAGCTGGGGCTCGACGGCGAAGAAGTCGGCGCCGATGAGCAGTCGGGAACTGACCAACGTCCGCTCGGGCCGGCACAAGTGCTACGACCGGTTGGTCATCGATCTCAACGGCGCGGCCGCGACGTCGACCGGGTACGACGTGCGGTACGTCCCGGCCGTGGTGCAGGACGGCTCCGGCCTTCCGGTTCCGCTCCGCGGTGCCGCCGATCTGCAGATCGTGGTCAAGGCGCCGGCCTACGACACCGACGGCGACCCGACCTACAGCCCGGCCGATCCCGACGAACTCGTCAACGTCTCGGGTTACTCGACGTTCCGCCAGGTGGCCTTCGCCGGCAGCTTCGAGGGGCTGACCACCATCGGTCTCGGCGTACGGGCCCGGCTGCCGATGCGGGTCAAGCGGATCGCCGGCCCCGGCACGGCCCAGCGCGTGGTGATCGACGTCGCCCACCACTGGTGAGCCCTGAAGGGCAACCACGGGTAGTCACTGCCGATGAGCGGCGATGAGGTCCCGCGTCTCCTCGTCGCTCAACTGGTGGAAGTCCTGGTACGCGATCCCGACCGCAATGAACGGTTCCGGTGTCGACGGGCAGATCACCTGGTCGACGCTTCGGCGCAGCGCGTGTACGGCCTGCCGCGCGCCGACCGGCACCGCGACGATGATCAACTTCGGTCCGCCCCGGCGCGCCGCCGCCGCCGCCGCCTGCATGGTGGCGCCGGTGGCCAGGCCGTCGTCGACCAAGATCACCGTGGCTCCGCTGAGGCTCGGCGTACGGATGTCGAGGGCGCGAGCGCGACGATGAAGTTCACGCTCCTCACGGACCTGCGCCTTGCTGAACGCCGCCTCGCTGATTCCCAAGTGGGCAAGGATTTCCTCGTTGCGGAAGACCGAACTGCGCTCGCCGATCATGGCCAGTGCGCCGATCGCCAGCTCGCTGTGTCCGGGGGCGCCGATCTTGCGGACCAAGATCACGTCCAACGGGACGCCCAGCCGATCCGCGATGGCCGCGGCCACCGGCACCCCGCCCCTCGGCAGGGCCAGCACGACGGGATCCGACAGCGGTCCGAGTCGTCCAAGATCATCGGCGACGGCTAGGCCGGCAGCGGTCCGGTCGGCATAGCGCACGACTCCGCTCGATCCCTCAGCTGTTGTGGACCTCGATCGCGCGGCGGTAGACGTCGACGGTTTCCCCCGCGATCTTGGCCCAGCTGAATTCGTCGATGCACCGCTGCCGCCCGGCCAGCCCGAACTGCCGGGCCCGGTCGGGATCGGCGGTCAGCGCGTTGATCTTGGCCGCAAAGTCCCCCTCGAACGCGGCGATCGCGGCCGGATCGTCAGCCTGGGCCGGGTCGTACGGCACCAGATAGCCCGTCTCGCCGTCCACCACGACCTCGGGTATGCCGCCGACCGCCGAAGCGACGACGGCGGTCTCGCAGGCCATGGCCTCGAGGTTCACGATGCCGAGCGGCTCGTAGACCGACGGGCAGGCGAACACGGTGGCGTGCGACAGCACCTGGCGGACCGACGCCCGCGGCAGCATCTCCTGGACCCAGATGACGTTTCCGCGCGCGGACTGCAGGTGACCGAAGGCATCGTCGAACTCCTGGGCGATCTCCGGGGTGTCGGGCGCCCCGGCCAGCAGGACGAGCTGGGTGTCCGGATCGAGCTGCTCGGCGGCCCGGACCAGGTGGATCAGCCCCTTCTGCCGGGTGATCCGCCCGACGAAGACGACGGTCGGGTGATCCAGGCTCATTCCCAGACCGGTCGACGATGTCAGTGCCGGAGTCCGGGGCGAACTCGTCGGGATCGATGCCGTTCTTGACCACGTGCACCTTGTCCGGGTCGAGGTCGGTGTAGGACTCCAGGGTGCCGGTCCGCATCCCCTTGCTGACCGCGATCACCGCGTCGGCGCCTTCGAACGCGGTCCGCTCGGCCCAGGACGACAAGTTGTAGCCGCCGCCCAGCTGCTCGGCCTTCCAGGGCCGGTGCGGCTCGAGGGAGTGCGCGCTGACCACGTGCGGGATGTCGTGCAGCAGCCCGGTCAGATGCCCGGCCAGGTTGGCGTACCAGGTGTGGGAATGGACGAGGTCGACCTCGGGCACCGCCGCGGCCATCGACAGGTCGGCGCCGAAGACCCGGAGTGCGGCATTGGCGCCCGGCGGATAGGTCTCCGCATGGGCCGTCGCCCCTTCCCGCGGCTCGCCCATGCACTGCACGTCGACGTCGATCAACTTCCGCAACTGCGGCACAAGTTGGGCGACGTGCACGCCGGCGCCACCGTAGATGGAGGGCGGATACTCCCGGGTCAGCAGGGAGATGGACAGCCGATCGTCATTGGCGGGCGTCATAGCGAGCATCGTTCCACAGCCGCGGGCGCGCTGAGAAGGGGAGCAGGCGTTCGGTCTCGGCGGCGCTCGCGACGCGGCCGAAGTTGCCGACCGTCTGTAGCGCTGCTGCGACGAGCACCGATAGGTTGCACACCATGACCGCTCGTCCGAAAGTTCTGGCCATCGTTCTTGCCGGCGGCGAGGGTAAGCGGCTCATGCCGCTGACTGCCGACCGTGCCAAGCCCGCCGTGCCCTTCGGAGGCACCTACCGCTTGATCGACTTCGTGCTCTCCAACCTGGCGAATGCCGGGATGCGGCAGATCGCGGTGCTGACCCAGTACAAGTCCCATTCCCTCGACCGGCACATCTCGCTGACCTGGCGAATGTCGACCATGCTCGGCAACTACGTGACGCCGGTTCCGGCGCAGCAGCGGCTCGGGCCCCGGTGGTACCAGGGCAGCGCCGACGCGATCTATCAGTCGATGAACCTGGTCCGCGACGAGGAGCCCGACTACGTCGTGGTCTTCGGCGCCGACAACATCTACCGGATGGACGTCGAGCAGATGCTCGATGCGCACATCGACGGCGGGCGCGGCTGCACCGTCGCCGGCATCCGGGTGCCGCGCAGCCAGGCCACGGCCTTCGGCGTCATCGACGCCGCCGAGGACAACAAGATCAAGCAGTTCCTGGAGAAGCCCGCCGATCCGCCGGGGCTGCCCGACGATCCCGACGCGTCCTTCGCCTCGATGGGCAACTACATCTTCACCAGCGACGCGCTGATCGACGCGCTGGAGAGCGACGCCGAGAACGAGGACTCCCGGCACGACATGGGTGGCGACATCATCCCGAGCTTCGTCAATCGCGGCGAGGGCCAGGTCTATGACTTCACCGCCAACTCGGTGCCCGGTTCGACCGGACGGGACAAGGCCTACTGGCGCGATGTCGGCACCATCGACGCGTACCACGAAGCGCACATGGACCTGGTCTCGATCGACCCGGTGTTCAACCTCTACAACCTGGAGTGGCCGATCTGGACCTACCCGGTGCAGATGCCCGGCGCCAAGTTCACCCTGCGTGGGCGCGCGCTCGACTCGATCGTCAGCCCGGGCAGCATCGTCTCGGGCGGCTCGATCGAGAGCTCGGTGCTGTCACCCAACGTCCGGGTGAGCGAAGACGCCGAAGTCGACCATTCGGTGATCTTGTCCAACGTGAAGATCGGCAAGAAGGCGGTCGTCCGCAACGCCATCCTGGACAAGAACGTCGTGGTGCCGGACGGTGTCGAGATCGGTGTCGATCGCGCCGCCGACCTGGCCCGCGGCTTCACCGTGTCCGACAACGGCATCACCGTCGTCGGCAAGGGCATCACCGTCTCCAAGGGCTGACTCGGCCGCGTCGCTTTACCCAAGTTTCCTGTCGCTGTACCCAGGAAGTTACCTGGGTACAGTGCGAGATTCCCACGTATACGTGGGAATCCGACAGCAGCGCGCGGGCGCTCGGCGGGCTCGGGGCGGGGTCAGCGCTTGACGGCGACCAGGAGTCCGTCGCCGACGGGCAGCAGCGAGACGATGAGGTCTTCGTTCTCCTGGACCGAGGTCAGGGCCGAGCGGATGGCTTCGGTGTCCTCGTCGGTGTTGGCGGGATCGGCGGTGCGGTCGTGCCACAGCGCGTTGTCCACGGCGAGCACGCCGCCGTGGCGCAGCAGCCGTAGGCCCTGCTCGACGTACTCGGCGTACTCGACCTTGTCGGCGTCGACGAAGACCAGGTCGTACGCGCCGTCGCTCAGCTTGGGCAGCACGTTCAGGGCGGCGCCGGCGATCAGCCGGAAGCGCTGGGTCGGGATGCCGACGGCGAGGAACGCCTTGCGGGCCGCCTGCTGGTGTTCGGGCTCGATGTCGACGCTGGTCAAGATCCCGTCCGGCTGCATGCCGGCGAACAGCGCCAGCCCGGAGACGCCGGCGCCGGTGCCGATCTCGACGACCGCTTTGGCCCGAATCGCCTTGGCCAGAAAGGTCAGCGCGCTCGCCGATCCGCGGCCGAGGGGCGTCGCGCCCAACTCCGCCGCGCGGGCGCGAGCTTCGACCGACGGGGCCGACTCCTCGACGAAGTCCTCGGCGAAGGCCCATGACGCCGGCTTGGGTGCAGATTTGGGGGAGGTCTTGCCTGCTGGCGCGTTCACGCAGGTCAGCCTAATGGTTGCGCCCGGACGTTCGTCCAGATCGTCCGCCTGGCGGCGCGTGGCGAAACACGCGATAGGCGACCGTGGCCTCGTGTCGCCCACGGACTCGCCGCGGAGCGGGGAAACCCTACGATGGCGGGTATGAGCCATACCGTCGTCGCCGAGCTCGTCGCGGCCGTGATGAAGGTCGAGGTCGAGGTGGGTCAGCAGGTCGCCGCCGACGACCCCGTGGTGATCTTGGAATCGATGAAGATGGAGATCCCGGTGCTCGCTGACGTGGCCGGCTCAGTGATCGAGATCGTCGTCGATGCCGGCGACGTGGTCAACGACGGCGATCCGCTGGTGATCATCCGGCCGAGGAGCGAGTGATCATGTCCGCAGGGGATCAGGTGCCCGCCCCGCCGTTCGGTCGGCTGCTGTCGGCGATGGTGACGCCGTTCGGGCCGGACGGATCGCTGGATCTCGACGGCGCGGCGCGCCTGGCCAGCTATCTGGTCGACGACCAGGGCCACGACGGTCTCGTGGTCAGCGGCACGACCGGGGAGTCGCCGACGACCTCCGACGACGAGAAGGCCGAGCTGCTGCGCGTCGTGCTGGACGCGGTGGGCGATCGGGCCCGGGTGCTCACCGGGGTCGGCACCTTCAACACCGAGCACACCGTCAAGCTGGCCGAGCGGGCGGCCGAGATCGGCGCGCACGGCCTGCTGGTGGTCACGCCCTACTACTCCAAGCCGCCACAGAGCGGGCTGCTGGAGCACTTTCCGCCGGGTCGCCGACGCGACCGAGCGTGCCGATCATGCTGTACGACATCCCCGGGCGGTCCGGTGTCGCGATCGCCACCGACACGTTCCTCCGGCTGGCCGAGCATCCGCGGATCGTCGCGGTCAAGGACGCCAAGGGTGATCTGGCCGCCTCGGCGGACGTGATGAGCCGGACCGATCTGGCGTACTACTCCGGTGACGACGCGATGACCCTGCCGCTGCTCTCGATCGGCGCCGTCGGCGTGGTCGGCACCTCGACCCACTTCAGCGGGCTCGGCACGAAGCAGCTGATCGAGGCCTTCGTCGCCGGAGACGTCTCGACCGCACTGCGGCTGCATCGTCAGCTGCTGCCGATCTACACCGGCATCTTCGCCACCCAGGGCTGCATCCTGGTCAAGGCTGGGCTGGGACTTCAGGGTCGCGGCGTGGGTGGCGTCCGCTCGCCGCTGGTGGTCGCGACCGAAGCCGAGATCGAGGCCCTCCGTGGCTCGCTCGCCGCCGCCGGCCTGCTGGAGGACGCCTCAGCGATTCGGTGACGCGCCCGCCCGCCTGCTGAGATTGGCGGGCCTCCGTGCCTGGCCCCGAGCGGAACGACGCGAGGCGCTGTCCCGTTGTCCGGTGTGAGGGAGGACACCATCGTGCACAGCCAATTGACAGGCTTAGTTCAGCGCTTTGCCAGGCTGGCCAGCGAGAATAGTGCGGGAATACAACAGGTGTTGCTACGCGCTGAATTCTGCAAGGAGGTGGTTCCGGTGGTCCTGACGCGTGTTCCCGCTGTCACGGCCGACCAGCCGGTCGCCACCAGTCAGCTCCCCGCCGAGGTCGAGCCGGAACCTGCTCCCGTCGAGTGGATCGCCTCCGACCTGGGAGGAGATCGTCCGCGATCACAGTGCCCGGGTCTACCGACTCGCGTACCGCCTCACCGGGAATCCGCACGACGCCGAGGATCTGACCCAGGACGTCTTCGTCCGGGTGTTCCGCTCGCTGCACCGCTTCCAGCCGGGCACCTTCGAGGGCTGGCTGCACCGCATCACGACCAACCTGTTCCTGGACGGGGCGCGCCGCCGGCAGAAGATCCGCTTCGACGGTCTCGCCGATGGCGCCGCCGAAAGACTCAAGAGCGCCTGGCCGACGCCGTCGGAGATGCTGGCCGACGCCGATCTCGATCATGACGTCGCCGCCGCGCTGGCCGCGCTGCCGCCGGACTTCCGGGCCGCCGTGGTGCTGTGTGACATCGAGGGTCTGACGTACGAGGAGATCAGCGACGTACTCGACATCAAGATCGGCACCGTGCGCAGCCGGATCCATCGCGGCCGGGCGCAGTTGCGGGCCGCACTGCACCATCGACAGCCGACGGGCGAGCGCCTGCACTACCTCGGCGTCGACGTCGAGCCTGGTCAACCTTCCCGGACCGTCGAGCCGAGACAGCCGGGTCTGGAGCCGGCGAGGTCGGCGTGAAGGAAGCCAGCTGCGCCAAGCTGGCGGGATTTCATTCCGCGTTCGTCGACGGGGCTCTGGGAGACGCCGACCGGGAGCGGATGTTGCGCCACCTGGTGGTTTGTGCGCCGGTGCCGGGCTGAGGTCGAGGAACTTCGCGACATCCGCAGGTTGTTGAACCAGTCCGGATCGGAGCGTCCGGCAGCGCCGGGGGATCTGTCGATGCGGCTGGTCTCCATCGCCGGCGACGAGGCCGGTGAGCCGCTGTGGACCCGACCGTTCCGGCGCGATCACGCACCGGGTGGTTTCCGGGCCGGTCTGCCGCGTCGAAGCCGGATGATCCGCGTCCGGGCGACCGCTGCCGTCGTGGCGCTCGGAAGCGCGGTGGGCGCGGCCAGCGTGGTCGGCTACGCGGCCGCGCCGTCGGCCGCCGTCGCGAGCGTCTCCGACCCAGGCGGCGAGGCGCGCGTCGCCTTCACCTCGACCTTGGGGCAGTCTCCGCTGTCCAGCGACGTGCTCGGCGCGGTGAATCTCGCCGACATGTCCGACCTCGGCGCGACCACCGCGCCGGTCGGCAAGGCGCCGACCGTGGCAGCCGGCGCCGCCCTCGGGGCCGATGCCGCCCTCGACACGATGCGGTACGCGGCGGACGCCTCGGGCAGCGTGAGCTACGACGGTCGTCAGCGGTTCACCGCGTTCCGGGACGGCGCGGTGATGGCGGCCGACGCCGAACTCGAAGCGCGCGCCGGACAAGGGACCCAGGTCCGGGTCGTCAACCAGACCGGTGAGCAGCTCATCGAGGGCTTCTCGCCGGCGACCATCAGTTCGCGCGTGGTCGACAACGAGCTTCTCGTGCTGCTGGAGCGGAACTACACCCTGGCCGGTCGCCGCGGAGCCATCGTGGCCGGGCGGGCCGCGACCGTGGTGATCGCCATGAGGGCGGGGACCGTGGCCGCCCGCTGGTGGATCGACGACGACACCGGTGTGCTGCTCTGGCACGAGACCTACAACGAGACCGGGTCGGTCGAGCTGTCGTTCGGGTTCACCAGGATCAACATCATCCATGCCGCCGGGATCATCGATCACTTCCCCCGTCGGCTGGTCGTCCCGAACGGCGACGTCGCGCTGACGCTGTCGAACACCCCTCGGCTCGAAGCGGCCGGCTGGACCTGTCCGGCGGACCTTGCCGGTCTGTCCCTGACGCGGCTGCGGAGCAACAGCACCGTCGATCCGACCGGGGTACAACTCGGCTACACCGACGGACTCGTGACCGTGAGCGTCTTCGAGCAGCGGGGGAGGCTCGCCGTCGCCCCCGACGGCGCGAGTTGGGATCCCGCGCTCGAGGCGTACGTCTGGCACGGCGCTTCGGAGGCCGCGACGTGGCAGTCGGGCGACACCGTCTTCACCGTGGTCACCGACGGATCCGAGGCGCTGCTGGCCACCGCGGTCGATGCGCTGCCCCACGCAGACAGCCGCCCGCCATCTACGATGGACCAGATCAAAGCGGGCTGGGTGAAGATTCTGGCCGATGTAAGGGGCTAGGAATTGGCGGAGCAGCACGATCCTACGGCGGCGACGCCGGCGGCGGGTCCGGTGACTCCCGCTATCTCGGGCCCGTTCGGCGATCAGCCGCAGCCGGGGCCCAGCTTCGCGCCGCACCCGATGTCGCGAGCCTCCGTCGCCGGCTGTGGTTCCGCCGGTCCCGGTCCAGCAACCCGTTCCCGCGCCGGTACGCCGCGAGCGCCAGTCGCCGCGGCCGGCCGCCGTCATCGGTATCGCCGCACTGACCGCGCTGCTCATCGGCGGTGGTGCCGGGTACGGCGGTGCGCGGCTGGCCGAGCGATCCGATCAGGCCGGTCTGCCGGCCACGACGCACCACCCAGAGCGCGCCGCCCGACGACCCGACGGCTGAGCCTTCGGCGACGTCGGCTCCCCGCGGCGGCTCGAGCTTCGACGCCGTGGCGGTCGCCAAGAAGGTGCTGCCGAGCACGGTGATGATCAAGGTGGGCCGGGGCACCGGATCGGGATTCGTGCTGGACGCCAAGGGCCGGATCGTCACCAACAATCACGTCGTCGCCGGAGCGGCTGACGGCACGTCCATCCGGGTGGTCTTCGCCGACGGCCGGCGGCAGACGGCCAAGCTGCTCGGCCGGAGCCCGAGCTATGACATCGCGGTGATCAAGGTCAAGCCGACCCGCTCGTTGCACCCGGTCGAGGTGGGCGACTCCGCGCGTACCCAGGTCGGCGAGCCGGTGATGGCGATCGGCGTCGCCACTCGGCCTGCCCGGCACGGTGACCCAGGGCATCGTCTCGGCCCGCCACCGGCCGGTCGTGGTGAATGCGGGCAACGACGCCGACTCGCCGACCGCGTACATCGATGCGATCCAGACCGACGCGCCGATCAACCCGGGCAACTCCGGCGGTCCGCTGGTCGACGGCCGGGCGCGGATCATCGGGGTCAATTCGGCGATCTTGACCATGGGCTCGGCGCAGGGCGGCCAGACGGGGAACATCGGGCTCGGGTTCGCCATCCCGATCAACCAGGCCACCGCGATCGGCACGCTGTTGATCAAGAAGGGGCGCGCCACCTATCCGGTCATCGGCGCGAACGTCGAGGACGGTTCCGGCGGGGTCGAGCTGACGTCGGTGGAGGGCCGCGGACCCGCCGCCCGGGCCGGGCTTGCGGCGCGGCGATCTGATCACCAGGATCGATGGCACCAAGATCACCGCCATGGAGGAACTCATCGTCAGCATCCGGACCCGGCGCCCCGGGCAGAAGGTCGTGCTCGACTACGAGCGCGGCAGCCGGCGCAAGCAGGCGCGGGTCACCCTCGGCAGCAAGGTCGGCTGACCGATGACCCCGCTGCTGCTCGACATCAACGGTCCGGAGTTCGTGCTGCTGCTCGTCCTCGCGATCATCTTGTTCGGTCCGGAGCGGCTGCCCGAGCTCGCCCGCAAGGCGGCGCGGGTGGTGCGGTATGTCCGCACCATGGCCGGCAGCGCTCAGGAGCAGCTGAGCAAGGAGCTCGGGCCGGGCTTCGAGGACCTGGATCTCCGGGATCTCAATCCCAGGGCCTTCGTGCAGAAGCATCTGATGGACGACGTGGATCCGATCATCGCCGACGTCAAGAAGGAGATCACCGACGTCGGCGAGACGGTCCGCGGTTCGTCGAATGACGTGACCGCCGCGATCAACGGGGCCAAGGATGTCAGCCCAGGAGGTCCGCACGACCTGATGAGCGACGCCACGCCGACCCGCGTGATGACCCCGTTCGACGCCGAAGCGACCTGAGCGCGCCTCCCGGATCAGCGGCCGGCGGGGGACAGGCCGAGCTGCCGGCCGAGAAGCCCGCGGCCCCGCTTGGCCAGCGAATCCGCGACCGATGCGAGGGCTCGGGCCGCCGGCCGGGTCGGATCGCTGGTCACCAGGGGCACGCCGTCGTCGCCGGCCGCCCGCAGCTGCGGATCGAGGGGAATCTGGGCGAGCACCGAAACCGGGTAACCCGAGTCTGGTGCTCAGGGTGGCCGCGACATCGGCGCCGCCCCCGCTGCCGAAGATCTCGTGCCGATGCAGCTCACCGCAGTGCGGGCAGGCCAGCTCCAGGTACGACATGTTCTCGATGACGCCGATCACCCGCTGATTCATCATCGACGCCATCGTGCCCGCGCGCTCGGCGACCTCGGCTGCGGCAGCCTGAGGCGTGGTGACCACCAGCACTTCGGCGTTGGGCAGCTTCTGGCCGAGCGAGATGGCCACGTCGCCGGTACCCGGGGGCAGGTCGAGGAGCAGGAAGTCCAGATCGCCCCAGTAGACGTCGGCGAGCATCTGGGTCAGCGCACGATCGAGGATCGGCCCGCGCCAGGCCACCACCTGGTCGCGCCGCGGCTTCAGCATGCCGATGGAGATGACCTTCAACCCGGCGGCCGGAACCGGCAGGATCATGTCCTCGACCGAGGTCGGACGGCGATCGGCGATGCCGAGCATGGCGGGGATCGAATGACCGTAGATGTCGGCATCGAGCAGGCCGACGCGTCCGTCCCTGGGCCGCAAGGGCCATGGCCAGGTTCACCGTGACCGACGACTTGCCGACGCCGCCCTTGCCTGATGCGACGGCGATCACCGTGGTCAGCGAATCGGGCCGGGCGAACGGAATCTCCCGGTCGGTCTGGCCGCCCTTGAGCATGTCGCGGAGGGCGACCCGCTGCTCGTCGCTCATCACGCCGAGCTCGACATCGACTCCGCTGACACCCGGAATCACCGACACGGCGGCGGTGACCTCGCGGGTGAGCGTGTCCCGCATCGGGCAGCCGCTCACGGTCAGCAGCACGCGTACCCGAGCCCGTCCGTCGGCGTCGACGTCGACCTTGTCGACCATTCCGAGGTCCGTGATCGGCCGGTGGATCTCGGGATCGTTCACCGTGTGCAGCGCGGCCCGGATCGCGGGCGCCAGCGGATGCTCGGTGGTCAACTCGGACATGCCGTCCAGCCTAGGCGAGGTGTCAGGTCCGCTCGTCATCCTCGAGTTCGGCGAGAATCGCGCGCAGCTCCGACCTCAGCTCCGAGCGGAGATAGTCGCGGGTGGCCAGCTCGCCCACCGACATCCGCAGGCTGGCGATCTCGCGGGCCAGGAAGTCCATGTCGGCCCGACTCTGCGCGGCCTGCTCGCGGTCCTGGTCGAGGGCGACCCGGTCCCGCGCCTCCTGCCGGTTCTGAGCCAGCAGGATCAGCGGTGCCGCGTACGAGGCCTGCAGGGACAAGATCAACGTCAGGAAGATGAAGGGATAGCTGTCGAACTGCGGCCTCGGCGGGCCCAGCGGGGAGTTCCACAGCACCCAGATCACGATGGTCACGGTCATGCCCATCAGGAATCGGGCCGTTCCCATGAATCGGGCGAAACCCTCGGCGAACTTGCCGAAGGCGTCCCGGTCGAACTTGAACGTCGGCAAGGTCGACCGCTTCTGGCGGCCGGGCGTGTTCAGCCGGGTCGGTTCCCGGTCGGCCCTAGCCATCGGATGATCCTCCGGCCAAGGCCCTCACCTCGTGATCCGACAGCGAGTCGAGCTGGGTGCCGCGCCAGTCCTCCGGCAGCACGTGGTCGAGCACATCGTCCACGGTGATCGCGCCGATCAGCCGATGATCATCGTCGACGACCGGAGCGTTGACGAGGTTGTACGTGGCGAAGTACCGGCTGACCTCGTGCAGGGTCGAGTCGTCGGTGAGGGTCTCCAGCTCGCTGTCGATCAGGGCCGAGACCAGGGTGGACGGCGGCTCGCGGAGCAGCCGCTGGAAGTGCACGGCGCCGATGAACCGCCCGGTCGGCGTCTCCAGCGGTGATCGGCAGACATAGACCATGCAGGCCAGCGCGGGGGTCAGCTCGGAGTCACGGATCCGGGCCAACGCCTCGGCGACGGTGGCGTCGGGAGGCAGGATCACCGGCTCCGGGGTCATCATGCCGCCGGCGGTGAACTCCGCGTAGTTGAGCAGCCGGCGGACGTCCTTGGCCTCGTCCGGCTCCATCCGCGCCAGCAGTTCCTCGGCCATCTCCGGGGCGAGCTCGGCGATCAGGTCGGCGGCATCGTCGGGATCCATCTCCTCCAAGATGTCGGCCGCCCGGTCGATGTCGAGTTCGGAGATCAGCTGGACCTGCTCGTCCTCGGGCAGTTCCTCGAGGGCATCGGCCAGCTTGTGGTCATCGAGCGCCGAGGCGACCTCCGCCCGCCGTTCCGGCGACATCTCGTGCAGCTCGCGCGCGATGTCGGCCGGCTTCATGTCCTCCATCTGGGCCAGCAGCGCTTCGGTGCCCTGACCGCGTTCGGCCCCGAGCATCTTGATGGTCGGACCACTCGACGATGGTCACGTGGCCCCTGCGGCCGAAGCGCTTGCGGGTGCCGGCTTCCCGGAGCGCCACCTGGGAGAGCTCCCATTCGTGCGACCGCACCGGCCGCATCGACACGTCGAAGATCACCGAAGGCGCCGGATGGTCGAGCCGCTCGACGGTGAGGTCGAACAGGTCGTCGATCACCAGCGTCTCGGAGTGGCGACGCTCGAACCGGCGGGTGTTGACCACTCCGGAGATCACCACCTGGACGGCGTCGATGCTGCGGACCCGGGCCATCTCGATGAAGATCCGGTGCCGAGCGAACAGTTCGACGACCAGACCCTTGACCCGCGGCGCCCGGCCACCGGCTCGGCGTTGCACGACGACGTCGCGCACCTTGCCCACCTGGTCGCCTGCGCTGTCCAGGACCGGCAGGCTCCTGATGCGCGAGATGAAGACCGAGGTCGCCGTTGCCGAAGCCACGCGTCGATTATCACAGGGCCGAGACGCTCTGGCCGTGTAGAAAGGCCTCATGATCGCCTTCAAGGATCTGTGCATCGATGCCGTCGACGTGGAGCGCGCGGCGACGTTCTGGTCGCAGGCGCTGGGACTGAGCAGGGACGCCGACGCCGGCGGCGCCAAGCTGATCGGCGCCGTTCCGGAGCAGACCATCTGGATCAACGCGGTTCCCGAGCCGGTCACCGTCAAGCAGCGGGTCCATCTCGATCTGCACGTCGCGGCGGTCGAGGACCTCCTCGATCTGGGAGCGCGGGTGCTGGCCGAGACGCCCCACTGGACCGTGCTGGCCGATCCCGAGGGTGGTGAGCTGTGCGCGTTCGTCCGGGAGCCGGCCGAGCTGCCCGCGTACCGGCTGTACGAGGTGGTCGTCGACGCCGCGGACCACCAGGCGATCAGTCGGTGGTGGGCCGACCGGTTCGGCGTCTCGGCGATGCACGACGCAGGAGCGCGGATTCTCCTGGATCGAAGGGGCGCCCGGCATGCCCTGGGAGCTGGTGTTCCAGCGCGTGCCCGAACCCAAGACGGTGAAGAACCGCATCCACTGGGACGTCTGGGGCGCGACCGAGGAGTTCCTGGCCGCCGGTGCCCGCCTGCTGCGAGCCCATGATCACGAGATCGACTGGGATGTGCTCGCCGACCCGGAGGGCAACGAGTTCTGCGTCTTCACGCCGCCCGCCGCCCCGTCGGTTTTGCACGGTCCGTGTTAAACCGTCGCCTACCGCAGCAAATTTGATGGGGTAGGCGGCAACTTGGTGCGGTAGGTGAGCGATGCGGCTCGGCGCATGGTGACGTCCACAAGATCATCAGTTAGCCTGAGCCGCGGGGACCACGACAAACGGCAGCGCCGTTGCGAAGGAGTTGAGCTCCCATGCTCACACCTGGCCTGTCCCGGTCCGTCCGGCGAATGATCTTGCTGATCACCGCCTCGGCGCTGATCGTCTCGCCGCAGCTGATCGCCCTTCCGGCGCAGGCCGCCGAGGATCCCGGACTGGTCACCAAGCTCAACTCCGTGCTGTCCGACTCGCGGACCCAGCGAGCCAAGACCGGCGCGGTCGTGTTGGACGCCAAGACCGGCGAGCTGCTCTACAGCCGCTACGGCAAGCGGTCGGTGATGCCGGCCTCCAACACCAAGATCGTCACCGCGGTGGCGGCGATGCATACGTTGACGCCGACCTTCCGCTTCAAGACCTCGGTCATCCGGCGGGCCGAGGTGGTGGGCGGGACCCTGAAGGGTCGGCTGTACCTCAAGGGCTACGGCGATCCGACCACCCGCCAGGCCGACTTCGCGAAGCTGGCCAAGCAGGTGAAGGCCGCGGGCATCACCCATGTCGACGGCAGCCTGATCGTCGACTCGAGCTACTTCGATCATCAGCGGTACAACCCCGGCTGGAAGACCTCGTACGCGTCGGACTACTACGCGGCCCAGATCTCCGCGCTGACCGTGTCGCCGAACTCCGACTACGACTCGGGCACGGTGTACGTGAAGTACACCCCGCGCAGCTACGGCCAGAAGGCCAAGATCACCACGTATCCGGCCGCCGCCGCGAAGTACGTCAAGATCATCAACCGCACGACGACCTCGTCGCGGGGCAGCTCCACCACGTTCTCCGCGCACCGCGCGTACGGGACGAACAAGATCACCGTCCGCGGCCGGGTGCCCGTCGGCCGGTCGACCGGCAGCTGGTTGATCACCGTCGACAAGCCCGAGCTGTACGCGGGCGCGGTCTTCCGCGCCGAGCTGGCCAAGCTCAAGATCAAAGTCGACGGCCCGACCAAGATCTTGACCACGCCGGCCGACCAGCGGACCGTGGTGGGCAGCGACACCTCGATGCAGCTGTCGGACCTCCTGGTCCCGTTCATGAAACTGTCCAACAACATGCATGCGGAGGCGCTGACCAAGGCGATGAGCCGGGCGGACGGCGGGTCCGGCACCTGGAAGGGCGGCCTGGCCGTCACGACGGGCTATCTGAGGAGCCTCGGGGTGCCGATGTCCGGCGTCACGCTCACCGACGGCTCGGGTCTCACCCGGCGCAACAAGCTGACCCCCCGCGCGCTGGCGACCACGCTGCAGAAGGTGAAGAAGGAGGACTGGTGGCCGCAGTTCTACGCGTCGCTGCCGGTCGCCGGCAACCATCAGCGGATGGTGGGCGGCACGTTGCGCTATCGGATGGACGACGACGCCTACGCGAGAAACAACGCCCGCGGAAAGACCGGCACGCTCACCGGCGTGACCGCGCTGAGCGGATACGTCACCGGCCGCGACGGGCGGACCTATGTGTACTCGATGATCAGCAACTACTCGGGATCGACGCCGAGACCGGTGGAGGACAGGTTCGTCATCGCCTTGGCGCGGCGGCGCTGATCGACGGCTGCCGGCGCGGCGGCTCGGGACGGGTAGATTGGAGTCCCATGACCGAACCTCCGTGGAGGACATGATGTCCCTGCCGCAACGGCAGCCGAGCTCGCTGTTCGAGCTGCAGTTCCCCCAGTCGGTGGGGATCTTCAACTCCTACGCCGATGCCCAGAAGGCCGTCGACTACCTGTCGGATGAGAAGTTCGAGGTGCAGAATCTCGCCATCGTCGGCACCGAGCTGAAGTCGGTCGAGCGGGTGCTGGGCCGGCGCAACTGGGGAACGGTGATCACCCAGGGCCTGCAGTCCGGCGTATCCACCGGGCTGCTCGTCGGTCTGGTGATGTTGATCTTCACCAAGCCGACGAGCTACTTCGCCCTGCTGCTGGTGTCGCTCGCGATCGGCATCACGCTGGCCATCGGCGTTCAGCGCCGCCGGGTATGCGATGACCCGGGGCAAGCGGGACTTCACCTCGGTCACCCAGACCGTGGCGACGAAGTACGAGGTGCTCTGCGAGCACAAGGTCGCGGCCCAGGCCCGGGAGACTGCTCTCGCAGATGCCCGGCGCCCGCGCCAGCGCGTTCGAGTAATTGATCGGCCCGCTCGGGCTGTAACACCCCGCGAGCGTCGGGTAGAGCGGGCCCGATCCTTACTTGCGACCGAGCGAGCAGACACGCTTTTCCGTCTGCGAGTCGAGGGAGCGAAGTCAGGATCTCGAGGCCCGCTCGGGCGCGAGCGGAGACTTACAAGCCAGCGGTTGCGTTTGAAGTTGATGTAGAGCGCGACCATGATCACGGCGATCAGGCCGAGCACGCTGTAGTAGCCGTAGCGCAGGTGCAGCTCGGGCATGTTGTCGAAGTTCATCCCGTAGATGCCGGCCACCATCGTGGGCACCGCGACGATGGCCACCCAGGCGGAGATCTTGCGCATGTCCTCGTTGTCGGCCACCGATGCCCGGGCCAGCCCGGCCTGCATGATCGAGGTCAGCACCTCGTCGAAGGACGCCACCGCCTCGCGTGCCTCGGTGTGGTGATCGGCCAGTTCGCGGAAGTAGGCCTTGGCCTCCGGCGGCACCACCGGCAGCTCGCGGGTGGCCAGGCGCAGCAGGGGAGCGCCGAGCGGCATCACGCACCGCTTGAACTCGATCAGTTCACGCTTGAGCTGATAGACCCGCTCGACCTCGTGGGAGCCGCCGCGGGAGAACACCGCCGACTCGATCTCGTCGACGTCCTTCTCGAACTCGAACACCACGCCGAGGTAGTCGTCGATGATCTTGTCGGCGATCGCGTACAGCACCTCGGACGGTCCGCGGGCCAGCCGGTCGGGATCGGCCTCCAGTGACCGCCGCAGCGCGCTGAGCTGGGCGTGCTCGCCGCGCCGCACGGTGATCACGAAGTGATCGCCGAGGAACACCATCACCTGGCCGGTGGCCACCACCTCCGAGGTCTCGGTCAGTTCTTCGTGATCGACGTAGGCCACCGTGGAGATCACCATGAACAGGTCGTCGCCGAACATCTCCAGCTTGGACCGGGTGTGCCCGTGCACGGCGTCCTCGACCGCCAGCGGGTGCAGGTCGAACTGGGACGAGAGGGCCAGCAGGTCCTCGTCCTTGGGATCCTTGAGCCCGAGCCAGACGAACCCTTCACCGGCGCAGGCCAGCCGGGCCGCGACGGCCATGCTCTCCACCGGCTTACGGACCCCGTTGACGTACCAGGCCCAGGCGATCACCGAACTCGGCGTCGGCGCCGGCTGCGCCGCGACGACAGGTGCCGGAGGTCGTTTGTTGAAGGATCCCAGCGTCGGAAGGTAACGACGGTGCGGCGTCGTGGTCATGCCAA
>CAVXIY010000007.1:0-183286 GCA_963761955.1 uncultured Actinomycetota bacterium
CTTGCGCAATGCCTTGGCCAGCAGGCGTTCCAGCTGACGTACGCCGGGCTCGCGGGTGTAGTTGGCGGCGATCTCGCGGAGGGCGTCTTCACCGAAGGTCACCTCGTCGGTGGTCAGTGCGGCGCGTTCGAGCTGCCGGGGGACAGGAAGTCGCGAGCGATCGCGATCTTGTCGTCCTCGGTGTAGCCGTCGAGGGTGACCAGCTCCATCAGGTCCAGCAGGGCCTGCGGGATCGTCTCCACCACGTTGGCCGTGGCCAGGAAGAGCACATCGGACAGATCAAGATCGACTGTCGAGATAGGATCACGGAACGTGTGGTTCTGCGCGGGGTCCAGCACCTCGAGCAGGGCGGCCGCGGGATCGCCGCGGTAGTCCGAGCCCACCTTGTCGATCTCGTCCAGCAGCACCACGGGTTCATCGAATCGGCTTCGGTCAGGGCCCGGACGATGCGGCCCGGCAGACGCCGACATAGGTACGGCGGTGACCCCGGATCTCCGCTTCGTCGCGGATTCCGCCGAGGGCGACCCGGACGAACTTCCGGCCCAGCGCGCGGGCGACGGATTCACCGAGGAGGTCTTGCCGACCCGGGCGGACCGACCAGCGCCATCACCGCACCGGAACCGCGGCCGCCGATGACCTCCATGCCGCGCTGGGCGCGACGGGAGCGGATCGCCAGATACTCGACGATCCGGTCCTTGACGTCCTCGAGGCCGTGATGGTCGGCGTCGAGCACCTCACGGGCGGCGGTGATGTCGCTGTTGTCGGTGGTCTTGGTGTTGAAGGCAGATCGAGGATCGTGTCCAGCCAGGTCCGGAGATAGCCGGCTTCGGGGCTCTGGTCGCTGCCGCGCTCCAGCTTGGCGACCTCGCGTAGCGCCGCCTTCCGGACGTCCTCGGGCAGCTCTGCCTCTTCGACGCGGGCCCGGTAGTCCTGTGCGCCGTCCGGCTCGTCCTCGCCCAGCTCCTTGCGGATGGCGTTGAACTGCTGCCGGAGCAGGAATTCGCGCTGACTCTTCTCCATCCCCTCCCGGACGTCGTCGGCGATCTTGTCGTTGACCTCGGTCTCGGCCAGGTGCCCCTTGCTCCACTCGACAAGGCGGTCAGCCGTTCGGCGACGTCGGGGGTCTCCAGCAGTTGGCGCTTCTGGGCATCGCTGAGCCACGATGCGTAGCCGCCAGATCCGCCAGTGCCGACGGGTCGGTGACCTTGTTGACGGTGTCGATGACCTGCCAGGCGTCGCGCCGCTGCAGGGTCGCGATCACCAGCGACTTGTACTCGGTGGCGAGCTTACGGACCTCTCGCTGTCGACCTCAGGGTCGTCCAGCTCCTCGGCCTCCACCCAGAGGGCGGTACCGGGTCCGGAAACGCCGGAGCCGATCTTGACCCGGCGCTCGGCCTTGATGACCGCGGCGGACTCGCCGGTCTGCAGCCGGCCGAGTTGCACGATCGTTGCCTCGACCCCGTAGGAGGCGTAGCGGTCCTCGAGTCGAGGCGCGACCAGCAGCACGCCGTCGCTGTGGGACCGCGCGGCATCGACCGCGGAGCGGGCGGCATCGTCGAGCTCGATCGGCACGACCATGCCGGGAAGGACGACAAGATCGGTCAGGAACAGGACAGGGAGATTGGTGGACATGAGCGTTAGCCTCCGATTCGAGTCGCTCGTTAGAGTTGAGCGATACAGACTCAAGGCTGAAGTCGATCGATTTCTTCCAGCTGTTCTCCCACGGCGAACACCGCACCCGCCGCCCTACCGGTGGTCGGCTAGCTGCGTCACGCTCATGATTTTGATGCCCGCATGAACCGGGGAAAGTCCAGTGAAACTGTGTCCACTGGTTGTACACCGTGCTAACGCGCAGGAGCTGCACACTCACGCATATGTGACGCGATGCTATCCGCCGAGAACGAGATACCCAGGGTGCATCGCCGGTGTGGAGAGCGGCGCCAACGGTGTGGCGGTCGTCCAGATCGACGCCGACACCGGTGAGATCAGGTACCGCGGTAGAGGAAGCTGCCGGCCACGATCGCCGGCAGCCCTGGCGCGCACATCCACTGCGGAGTCCGCAGAGCAAAGGGGTCCCATCGTGCAAGAGTTCGAGCTCACCGGCCTCGACGCCGGTCTCGTGGCCGGGGGACGGCCACCAACCGGACCTCGCCGCTGCGATCCTGGCCGACCCTGAGACTACTTCGTCAACGTCCACACCACGGTGTGCCCAACTGGGACGGCCCGGGGGCAACTCGGATAACCGACTCCGCTGCGATCTCGTCGGGTACGGTGCCGAGCCCTTCGATCTGCCCCGGAACGGGTTCCCGTGCGCCTGACTAAGGGCTGTCGATCGAGAATCTCCACCGCGTCGATGAGCGCCGCCCAGCGCGGATCTCCGTGAGGCCCGATGTTGCGCATGCGGCTGCAGATGTAGCCGAAGCCGACATCCTAGTCCGGGTCGCCGAGCCCCAGCCTGCCGCCCGCCCCGGTGTGGCCGAAGGATCGGGGCCCGAAGCCGGGCATGCTCGGCGAGGCCAACTGATAGCCCAGCGCGAAGCGGATGTCGGGGCCGGCTGTGCCGCTCTCGATCAGCGTGTCGACGCCGTCGGTGCGCGGCCGGACCGCGCGGTCAGGGTCTCGTTGCTGATCAGCCGCACGCCGTCGACCGGGCCGAGGGTCGCGGCGTACATGCTGGCGAGGGCCCGAGCGTCCGTGATGGCACCGATCCCGGGTCGCTCGGCCCCGTAGTCCTCGCGCACCGCGACCGGATCGGTGAAGTCAGGGTCCATGGGTGGGTTCTCGCGTAGGAACTGCTGCCGGAGCTCGGCGTAGCTGCCGGCTGCGTCTCCTCATCGGCCGGCTCCATCGGGCTGGCGTCCTCCCAACGCCCTGGAACGACGCGGGCGATCAACTCCGGCGGGAGACCCATCCACATATCCACACCGAGGGGTTCGGCGATCAGGGTCCGCACGTGCTACGCGATACCTGCACCGGTGGCGCGCCGCACGATCTCGTCGAGCAGGGTGCCGTAGGTGACGGGATGGTAGGCCATCGCCGTCCCCGGCGACCACAACGGCGGCGGCAGCGGCCAGCGCTTGGGTCACCGCTGCGCCTCGATGTAGATCGAGACCGCGCAGCCCCGTCCCCAGCGGCGGGTACGGCAGGCCCGCGGTGTGCGACGCGACCATCGACACCGTCACATCGGCCTTACCGCTGCCGCGAACTCAGGCCAGTACGACGCCACCTGCTCCTCCGGGTCGATCAACCACGCTCAACGAGCATCGCCAGACCGTCGCGGTGATGCCCTTGCTGCACGAGGCAACCACCATCAGCGCGTCCGCTCGGCATCGGTCGACCGAGGACGACGTCCGTGCCCGCCCACAGGTCGACAACCTTGAAACCGTCGTGGAACAACCGTCACGGCGGCGCCGTCCTCACCGGGTCGTCAAAGTTCCGCCGGAAGGCATCGGCCACCGCCCCGAACCGCTGCGCCACGCCTGCGTCAGTCTCCGTCACGCTTCGACCTAACCAGTCCGCGGACGATCGTGGGCAAGAGGGCCCGCGTGCCGGACTGGAGAGCCGTTGCACAGTCGATCCCAAAGTTCCGACGCTGAGGACGGTCCCCGGCGCCCGGATCAGCTCGACGGGTCCGATTACGGCACATTGAGCGCGGTTCAACGCTCAGCCAGACGGGAACACTTCAAGGCGCCGGACTTGAGGAGACCGACAGGATAGTGAGAATACTGGTCGTAAGCGCGCGCTTCTCAGCACAGGCCGGCCGGCCCGCTGCCACATGTCAGTGGCACGCGGCAGGCTCATGGCATGACGCGACAGTTCCAGGTGACATTCGACTGTGCCGACCCCGCCGCGCTCGCGGCCTTCTGGGCCGATGTACTCGGCTACGGGTTCAGCCCCCGCCCGAGGGCTTCGACTCGTGGCCTGCGGCGCTCGCGGCGTTCGGGGTGCCCGAGTCGGAGTGGAACTCCCGGTCGGCGATCCTGCCGGGCGACGGCGACGGGCCTCGGGTGTTCTTCCAGCGGGTTCCAGAGGGCAAGTCCGTCAAGAACCGCGTCCACCTCGACGTCCGGGTCGCCACCGAGCTGCGTGGCGACGAACGGATGGCAGCGCTCGAGACCGAGGCGGATCGCCTCGAGGCGCTCGGTGCGACGCGCGCCTACCGGGTCGAGCCCGCCCCGCCGATGGAGTCGGCTTCATCACCATGCGCGACCCCGAGGGCAACGAGTTCTGCCTCGACTGATGCCAGACCATGGCCAGCGAGCGCATACCGGCTCCCCACCGAGGTCACGTTCGGTCCACGTGTGCTGCCGTACGTCGCGATCCTGCTCGGCCTGCCGGTTGCCACCGGCTCACGAGGAACCAGTGCACTGGAGACAGGTCAGCAGTGGTGAGCCGTCACAGGTCAGATCGCGGGCTCAAAACGACTGTCTATGCTGTCGCCGACGGCGCCCGCAACCGCATGGCGGCAAGCTCTTCGCCACCACCGTGAGACGACGAAATCGGACAGGACGGGTGTGGGTGTCGTTGACAACGGCGACGGCCGGATCCTGCAGGGCAGAGGAACACTTTTCAACGTCACTCTATGTCGAGCCCGATGTCGGCCAGGACCTCCTCCACGGTGCGCTGGGCCGAAGCGACGAAGTCCGGGTTCGTCTCGGGGTAGTACGGGATGATCACGGCCGCCTGGTGCAGGGCGAATCCGCGGGCCCGGTTCCAGGTGCCGTCGTCGACCTCGAGGGCATCGCGGAACGTGCTTCGCCCGGTCGGGCCGAACACACTCCAGGCGGCGATCACATCAGCCGCCGGATCGCCGATCCCGGCACCGCCGAAGTCGATCACCGCGCAGATCCGGCCGTCGCGGACGAGCACGTTGGGCCGGAGCAGATCGGTGTGGATCCATACCGGCGTGCCCGTCCACGCCGGCGCTTCCAGGGCCCGGTCCCAGGCCGCGAGCGCGGCCTCGCCGTCGATGAGTCCATGCGCGGACCGGATGGCATCGCGCGTGATGGCGTCGAGCTCGCGGAGCGGCCGGCGCCCGGCGCGCGGTGCCCCAGCGGTGTCGATGCGGCGCAACTCGAGCACGAACCGGGCAAGATCTTCGGCCGCGACGCTGCTCGTCGTCGACCAGATCATCCGCGTACGGCCGGCCGTCGATCCACTCGTAGATCGCCCAGAAGAAGGGGTACGTGTCGTCCGGCCGGCCCAGCGACACCGGGACGGGGACGGGGAGCGACAGGTGCGGGCTGAGGTGCGGCAACCACCGCCACTCCCGGCGCAGGTCCTCGGCCCACGTCTCCATCCGTGGCAGCCGAGCATAGAGATCGTCGCCGATCCGGAAGATGGCGTTGACGGTGCCGGTCGATCGGACCGGCCGGATCGGCAGACCAGCCAGTCGAGGGAACTGGGTCGCGACCAGGTTGCCGACGAGCTCGGGGTCGATGTCGAGCTCCCCGTCGTGCATCTTCATCGGGCGGACCGGTGGCTCCGCGTCCATCCCGCCCGTCGACACGTCCTCGGTCACGACCACAGTGGAGTCAGCGCATCCAGCAGGGCAGTCGGTCGGACGGGCTCATCGCTGCCGGGCCAGACGCCTTCGAACTCGGCGATCTCGACTCCGATGATCTTGCTCCGGCCGAGCATCGTCGCGACCGCGTGAAGATCATCGAGGCTCAGGCCGCCGGGCACGGTGTAGTCCGTGGGCACGATGCCGGGATCGAGCACGTCGCAATCGAGATGGAAATAGACCGGCACGATCGGCGACGACGGCAGCAAGATCATCAACGAGCGTCGGGCCGACGGGAACGTGCCGGATGATCCCGCTGTCGATCAGGTCCTGTTCGGGTGGGTCGATGTCGCGAGCGCCGACGAGCACGATGTTGTCGGTGTCCAGGTCGGTGCCGAGGCCCGGGTCCCAGAGGCCGGCGGCACCGCTCAGCGGCAGACCACCCAGGAATCCGGTGGTCGAGTTGTCGGGGGTGTTCAGGTCGGCGTGCGCATCGAGCCAGACCACGGCGGCGCCGGGATGGTGGCGGGCGACCACGGGAAGGGTGGCCAGTGCGGCCGCGCACCGACCGAGTGCGGTGACCGGCAACCGTCCGTCGGCTGTAGATCTGCTCGTACCGCGCCTGCAGCCGGCGCAGCGCCGGCATGGCCGCCGCCAGTTCGACGTCCCAGTTCGCGTTCAGCGGCGGCTCGGGTGTGCCGACCAGGTCGGGGTCGATGCCCAGTCTTTCCTGCAGTTCCGCTCCGATCAGGCGAGCGCCGAGCATGGCCCGCTCGTTGTGATCGCCCGCCCGTCCGTTGAAGACGGTCAACGCCCACGATGCTGTCATGCCCTCATGCTCTCAGCCGGCGCCCAGGGTGTTGCCTCGGCCGGCTCGGTGACGAGGTGGATCATGTGCGCAGCGTGCGGTTCGCTGCTGCACGGCATGGCCGGGCGCTGATCGGCGCTGCGCGAGGCGACGCCGGATCGCGAACAAGGCCGTCGGCAGCATCTGGTCTCACGGGTTGGCGACGTGGGTTCGCGCATCCGGACGATGGTGTTGACCGCGCTGACGATCAGCATGACGATGATCAACAGCCAGAAGATGATCACCGGCCAGTGATAGATCTCAGGCAGCTCCCACGTCTCCTTGACGGCGATGAAGAACGCACCGAGCGCGACGAACAACCAGCCGGTCGCCTTGTTGCCGAAGCGGATGATCTGCTCCAGGTGTTCCGGAGCGAGCACCTCCATCACCGCCTGCCGGTACGTCGCGTCCGCGGCGGCGGTGCAGCAGGTAGGCCACCGGCGGCAGCAACCACCACCAGGCTGACACCCGCGGTGGTGCCTCGACGTTCGCGCTCGCCTCGGCGATCACGTCCCGTTCGATGTCTTCCTCCTCGAGTTCGATAGCCGCCTGATAGATCGGTCCGGCCACCAGCAGCCAGCGCGCCGAGGAAACCGCTCCAGGCAATGAACTCGTCCACAGCAGAGAACCTATCGAGCACGACCGTCGGCCGGACGCGGGCCGTCGAACCGAGCGTCGACAGCATCACGCACGCGCCAGGATGGGCCTACGAACCGAACTGCCGACGAACCGAACTGAGGGAGCGACCTTGAACCAGACCGGCGCAACTGCCTGGGATTCCGACCGCACGATCATCCGCTTCCCGGACCCGGCCATCGAGATCGTCGACGACCGCTTCAGCGCGCTCGTCGTCAGCGCAGGAGATCGTCGAGCGGCTGTGGACCGGCGGCCGTTGGCTCGAGGGTCCGGTGTGGTTCGGCGACGGGCGCTACCTGCTGTTCTCCGACATTCCCAACAACCGGATGATGCGCTGGAGCGAGGAGACCGGCGAGGTCACGGTGTTCCGGCAGCCGTCGAACAACAGCAACGGCAACACCCGGGACCGGCAGGGCCGGCTGGTCACCTGCGAGCACCTCAGCCGCCGGGTCACCCGGACCGAGCACGACGGCACCATCACCGTGCTGATGGACAGCTTCGAGGGCAAGCCGCTGAACGCTCCCAACGATGTGGCGGTGCACTCCGACGGCTCGGTGTGGTTCACCGATCCCGGCTACGGGATCGACGGCAACTACGAAGGGGACAAGGCCGAGAAGCTGCTCCCGCGATCCGTCTACCGGATCGACGCCGAGAGCGGCGAGGCCGTTCCGGTGATCACCGGAGATGGACCGGCCGAACGGCATCTGCTTCTCACCCGACGAGTCCCGGCTCTACGTCGTCGACATCGGCCACATCCGGGTGTTCGACCTGGAGGGGACCCGCCCGGTCAACGGCAGGGTCTTCGTCGACATGGCCCCGGGCGGCTCCGACGGGATCCGCACCGATCGCGACGGCAACCTGTGGTCGTCGGCGGGGAACGGCGGCGCCGGCTTCGACGGCGTGCACTGCTACGCCCCCGACGGCACGCTGCTCGGCCAGATCCACCTGCCGGAGGTCTGCGCCAACTTCTGCTTCGGCGGCGTGAAGAAGAACCGGCTGTTCATCACCGCCACCCGGTCGCTGTACAGCGTGTACGTCGAAGCCCAGGGCGCCCAGTCGCCCTGACCTGGCGTACGGTGTTCTGCGATGCCCACGGAGACCTCCAAAGACATCCTGCACCGCTATCTGCGCCGGGACCGCGAGTCGTTGCTCGGCAAGCTCGACGGACTGAGCGAACGGGACATCCGCTGGCCGATGGTGCCGACCGGCACCAATCTGCTCGGGTTGGTGAAACACACCGCCAGCGTCGGAACTCGGCTATTTCGGCGAGGTGTTCGGCCGACCCTCCGACACTGCCGACTCCGTGGCTGGACGACGGGGCCGAGGTCAATGCCGACATGTGGGCCGCCGGCCGACGAGACCCGCGAGCAGATCGTCGCGCTCCACCACGCGGCGGCGGCTCACGCCGATGCCACGATCAGCGCCCTCGACCTCGACTCGCCCGGAGTCGTGCCGTGGTGGCGCCGGACACCCA
Organism: uncultured Actinomycetota bacterium; assembly: GCA_963761955.1. Classification (GTDB taxonomy): domain Bacteria; phylum Actinomycetota; class Actinomycetes; order Propionibacteriales; family Propionibacteriaceae; genus Microlunatus. The sequence continues at coordinate 8,461 of CAVXIY010000007.1, forward strand.
GAACGTGACCCTGCAGCAGATCCTGGTGCACATGATCGCCGAGACCGCCCGTCATGCCGGGCACGCCGACATCGTGCGTGAGCTGATCGACGGGCAAGCCGGGATGAGGGTCGACGACCCGAACGTGCCCGACCAGACGACTGATGAATGGAGCGCCTATCGGGCTCGGCTGGAGCAGGCAGCCGAGGAAGCGGCGGCTCGCGCGGCGTCCTGAGCCAGAGGCCGCCAACAACGGAGGCCTTTCCGCCGCTTACTCACGGCAGAAAGGCCTCCGTTGTTCAGGCGTACCTCGCTACCAGCCCCGGGCCCGCCACTCGGCCAGATGCGGGCGCTCGGCACCCAGGGTCGTGTCGTCGCCGTGGCCGGGATGCACGACGGTGTCATCGTCGAACCGGCCGAAGATCTTGGTCTCCAGGTCGTTCATCAGTGACGTGAAATCACGCGGGCTCGTCGTCCGGCCGGGCCCTCCGGGAAAGAGGCTGTCGCCGGTGAACAGATGGGTCGGACCGCCGCCCGTGTACGCCAGCGTGATCGAGCCCGGAGTGTGACCGACCAGGCCGATGACCTCGAGGCTCTCGCTCCCGAGTTCGATCGTGTCGCCGTCCCAGACCGGGTCGGGCGGATCGACTCCGGCACCTTCGGCGATGGCGTCGACGTCCGGTCGGCCGGCGACCAGCCGCGCCCGGGTGGCCGCGGCGATCGAGGCAAGCGCCTGCCAGTGATCACCGTGCCGGTGCGTGGTGGCGATCACCGCGACCGGCTGGTCGTCGATCACCGTGAGAAGTCGATCATGGTCGTTGGCCGCGTCGATGAGGGTGCTCGCACCGGTACGCGGTTGCAGCAGGTAGGCGTTGTTGTCCATCGGCCCGACGCTGATCTTGATCATGATCACGGTCGGTGACAGCTGCTCGACCAGCGGCCGGCCGCCCGGCTCGACGTGTCCGAGTCCGTCCATGATCAACTTCTCGCCGCCATCTGTTCTCCTTATAGTCCGGGAAGTTGCAGGCCTTCGTCGCCGTGTACCGCGGAGGCGTCGACCCGGTTCATCAGCCAGCCGAGCAGGTTGGGACTCGAGCCACTGATCGGGATGGGTTCGCCCGCGCTGCCGACCATGATCGAGAAGCCGGAATAGGATCGCAGCTCGAGTTTCGGGAACTCGACCCGGTTCCGCAGCCGGAAGGAGCACCACTCCAGCAGCCACTCCGCCGTCTGCGGATCAAGATCGGCGATCTCGTAGCCGATGTCGAGATCGACGTGGTGGATCGCGACCTCGAGCAGCCGGGCCAGCGGCAGCAGCCGGGCCGGCACCTGCAGCCCGCCGCGCATCTCGACGATCGCGTCCCAGGCGCTGTCCACGCTCGAGCAACTCCCACGCCTCCTCCAGCCGCTCGGCCGACGTGTCGAGATCGATCTGCAGATCGAGGCCGGACCGCCTGGAGCCTTCCTCGATCTCGATGGACCGTTGTTCGGGCGAGGCGTACATCTCCTGCCGCTGGCCGGTCCGGGCCCACGACGCCAGCCGGCAGATCGCGTCGGCCTGGCGGGCGATGTGGGAGGCGACGTGCCCGCGACTCCATTCCGGCAGCCGGCTCGGGGCCCGCCAGTCGTCGTCGCTGACCGAGATCGTGTCCCCGAGCAGCCGCTGGGTGGCCACCGTCACCAGTCGGCGAAGCCGGTCCAACTGCTCGGCCGCGGCGCCGTCCGTCGAATTCATGCGCCTACGCTATGCCCCCTCGACCGGCGATCGTTCTCGGGTGGCCGCACTCCGCCCGAATTACGGAACTGTCAGTGGGCGCACATACCATGACCACCGTGACTGACCGGCTCGTCGTTCGTGGTGCCCGCGAGCACAACCTGCGGAATATCTCCCTCGATCTGCCGCGCGATGCGCTGATCGTGTTCACCGGTCTGTCCGGATCCGGCAAGTCGAGCCTGGCCTTCGACACGATCTTCGCCGAAGGGCAGCGACGCTATGTCGAGTCGCTGTCGGCGTACGCGCGCCAGTTCCTCGGTCAGATGGACAAGCCCGACGTCGACTTCATCGAGGGCCTGTCGCCGGCCGTCTCCATCGACCAGAAGTCGACCAGCCGCAACCCGCGCTCCACGGTCGGCACCATCACCGAGGTCTACGACTACCTGCGGTTGCTGTTCGCCCGCGCGGGCCGGCCGCACTGCCCGATCTGCGGCGAGCGGATCAGCCGCCAGTCGCCCCAGCAGATCGTCGACCGGCTGCTGGCGCTGCCGGAGGGCACCCGGTTCCAGGTGCTCGCTCCGGTGGTCCGCGGTCGCAAGGGTGAGTACGTCGAGGTCTTCCGGCAGTTGGCCGCGGCCGGTTACAGCCGGGCCCGGGTGGACGGCGAGGTCATCCAGCTCGTCGACCCGCCGACGCTGGACAAGAAGTACAAGCACTCCATCGACGTGATCGTCGACCGCCTGGCGGTCAAGCCGAGCTCGAAGCAGCGGCTGACCGATTCGGTCGAGACCGCGCTCGGTCTCGCGCAGGGCGTGGTGTCGATCGACTTCGTCGACCTCGACCCGAAGGACCCGCTGCGCGAGCGGCGCTACTCGGAGAAGATGGCCTGCCCGAACGATCACGACATCGCGATCGAGGAGCTCGAGCCGCGCCAGTTCTCGTTCAACGGCCCGTGGGGTGCGTGCCCCGACTGCTCCGGACTCGGCACCCGGATGGAGGTCGATCCGGAGCTGGTCGTCCCCGACGACGAGAAGAGCCTCTCCGAAGGGGCCATCGCCCCGTGGGCGTCGGCTCATGTCGCCGACTACTTCATCCGGCTGATCGATGCGCTGGCCGAGAGCGCCGGATTCAGCACCAAGGTGCCGTGGCATCGGCTGCCGGCCGCCGCCCAGAAGCTGCTGCTGTACGGCGTGCCCGGCCAGGTGCACGTGACGTACAAGAACCGCTACGGCCGGACCCGCAGCTACAACGCCAAGTACGAGGGCGTCGTCTCCTACATCGAGCGACGGCACTCCGAGGCCGAGACCGACACCTCCCGCGAGCGGTTCGCCGGCTACATGCGTGAGGTGCCGTGCCACACCTGCCACGGTGCCCGGCTCAAGCCGACCTCGCTCGCGGTGACGGTGGGCGACCGGAACATCGCCGAGATCTCGGCGATGTCGATCGACGAGGCCGCCGCCTTCCTCCGCCAGTTGGAGCTCACCGATCGCGAGCACCAGATCGCCGAGCGGGTGCTGAAGGAGATCAACGAGCGACTCAAGTTCCTCCTCGACGTCGGCCTCGACTACCTCTCGCTGAGCCGGCCGACGGGCAGTCTCTCCGGCGGTGAGGCCCAGCGGATCCGCCTCGCGACCCAGATCGGCTCCGGGCTGGTCGGGGTGCTCTACGTGCTGGACGAGCCGAGCATCGGACTCCACCAGCGGGACAACCGGCGGCTGATCGAGACCCTGGTCCGGCTCCGCGACCTCGGCAACACGCTGATCGTCGTCGAGCACGACGAGGACACGATCATGACGGCCGACTGGGCGGTCGACATCGGCCCGGGCGCCGGCGAGCACGGCGGCCACGTGGTGCACTCCGGCACCGTCAAGGACCTGCTGGCCCATCCGGATTCGCTGACCGGCGCCTACCTGTCGGGGCGGCGCTCGATTCCACTGCCCGCGACGCGCCGGCCGCAGACCAAGGGGCGCGAGGTCACCGTCAACAATGCGGTCGAACACAACCTGCGCAACGTCACCGTCTCGTTCCCCCTCGGCCAGCTGATCGCCGTCACCGGGGTCTCCGGATCGGGGAAGTCGACCCTGGTCAACAGCATCCTCTACACGGCGCTGGCCAAGCGGATCTACAACGCCCGCGAGGTGCCCGGCCGGCACCGCTCGATCACCGGCGCCGACGACATCGACAAGATCATCCACGTCGACCAGTCGCCGATCGGCCGTACGCCGCGGTCCAATCCCGCGACCTACACCGGGGTGTTCGACCACATGCGCAAGCTGTTCGCCGAGACCCCCGAGGCGAAGGTCCGCGGCTATCAGCAGGGCCGATTCTCCTTCAACGTCAAAGGCGGTCGCTGCGAGAACTGCACCGGCGACGGCACGATCAAGATCGAGATGAACTTCCTGCCCGACGTGTACGTGCCGTGCGAGGTCTGCCACGGTGCCCGGTACAACCGGGAGACGCTCGAGGTGCACTACAAGGGGAAGTCGATCTCGGACATCCTCGACATGCCGATCGAGGAGGCCGCCGAGTTCTTCACCGCCATCCCGGCGATCTCCCGGCACCTGAAGACGCTGGTCGAAGTCGGTCTCGGCTACGTCCGGCTCGGCCAGCCGGCGCCGACCCTGTCGGGCGGTGAGGCGCAGCGGGTCAAGCTGGCCAGCGAGCTGCAGAAGCGCTCGACCGGCCGCACCCTCTACGTCCTCGACGAGCCGACGACCGGACTGCACTTCGAGGACATCCGCAAACTGCTCGGCGTCCTCGGCCGGCTCGTCGACGCCGGCAACACCGTCGTCGTGATCGAGCACAACCTCGACGTGATCAAGACCGCCGACTGGGTGATCGACATGGGACCGGAGGGCGGTTCACGGGGCGGCACGGTGATCGCCGAGGGCACCCCCGAGCAGATCGCCAGCAACGGCGACTCCTACACCGGCGTCTACCTCAAGCCCATCCTGGATGGTCGCGCCGTGCCGGTGGGATCGATCCAACCGGAGCTGGTGCGCGCCGCCGTCGGCGCCGGCCCGGAAGGGTGCAGCGCGGAAGGCGCCGGCGAAGACGGTCGCCGCCAAGACGTTGCCGCCAAGAAGGCGCCCGCCGAGAAAGCGCCGCGGACGGACCGCGGTCAAGAAGACGACCTCGCGAGCGCCGGCCCGCAAGGCGAGCTGAACCCAAGCGCCGCGTGCTCCGTCTGAAGGGTTGACAGCCACGCCGACCGGAAGGCCCCCGTGTCCGATCAGCTCGACCTGAACCGCGATCACGATGACGATCATGATCAGGTCGCCGGGACCAGCCGGCGCGTCGTGCTCCGTGCTGTCGGCCTGGCGGCCCTGACCGGCGGGGGCGGCATCCTTGCCGCCTGCTCGGCGGAGGGTGACACTGCGGCCCCGCCGAGCTCGTCTGTGCCAACGAGCTCGGCCCCAGGGAGCTCCGCACCGGCGTCCCCGTCCGCCGGGTCACCCTCCGCCGAGTCCCCGGCCGCCGGGTCCTCGGAGTCCCCTCGCCGACCGCGAAGAAGTCGGCGTCGAGCCGGCCGACCAAGGCGGCCAAGCCACCCAAGGGGCCCAGCGTGGCCATCTCCAAGGTGCCGGTCGGCGGCGGAGTGATCCTGGACGATCCCGATCAGTACGTGGTCACCCAGCCGACCAAGGGCGACTTCAAGGCGTTCAGCAAGATCTGCACCCACCGGCAGTGCACGGTCGCCGCCGTGCGCAACGGGGTGATCCACTGCAACTGCCACCAGAGCGATTTCTCGATCAAGGACGGCTCGGTCGTCCACGATCCGGCGCCCGAGCCGCTGCCCGAGGCGAAGGTGAAGGTCTTCGACGGCAAGGTCTACGTCGTGAGCTGACGGCCATGTCGGCGGTGCCGCCTACGCTGTGAACCGTGGCACCGCTGACCCGTCGACACGGCCTGGACTATCGCCCGGCGCCCGGTTCGATCCCCGACGAGCCAGGCGTCTACCGGTTCTCCGACGTGCAGGGCCGGGTCATCTACGTGGGCAAGGCCAAGAGTCTCCGATCCCGGCTCAACTCCTACTTCGCCGATCCCAATTCACTGCTCAGCCGGACCCGCTCCATGGTCACGACGGCGACCAAGGTCGACTGGACCGTGGTCCAGACCGAGGTCGAGGCCCTCCAGCTGGAGTACTCCTGGATCAAGGAGTTCGACCCGCGATTCAACATCAAGTACCGCGACGACAAGTCCTACCCCTGGCTGGCCGTCACCATGTCGGAGGAGTTCCCGCGGGTGATGGTCGGCCGCGGGGCCAAGCGGAAGGGCACCCGCTATTTCGGGCCCTACTCCCACGCCTGGGCGATCCGGGAGACCGTCGACCTGCTGCTCCGGGTCTTCCCGATGCGGTCGTGCCGGCCCGGCGTGTTCAAGAACCACAAGCAGCTCGGCCGCCCGTGCCTGCTCGGCTACATCGGCAAGTGCTCGGCTCCGTGCATCGGCCGGGTCAGCCCGGAGGAGCACCGGGCGATCGTCGAGGACTTCTGCCAGTTCGTCTCCGGACAGGCCGCGCCGATGATCAAGAAACTGCAGCGCGAGATGAAGGCGGCCAGCGATGCGATGGAGTACGAGCGAGCGGCCCGGCTGCGGGACGACATCACCGCCCTGCAACGAGCCATGGAACAGAATGCGATCGTCTTCCGCGACGCCACCGATGCCGACGTGATCGCCCTCGCGGAGGATCCGCTGGAGGTGGCCGTCCAGATCTTCCACGTCCGCGGCGGCCGGGTCCGCGGTCAACGCGGCTGGGTGGCCGACCGGTTCGACGAGAGTGGCAGCGAGGAGCTGATCGAGCAGTTCCTGCTCCAGCTCTACGCCGACGCCGAGACGACCGATCGGGACGCGTTGCCGAAGGAGATCCTGGTTCCCGTGCTTCCGCCGTCGACGGAGTCGCTCAGCCGGATGCTCACCGAACGCCGGGGCTCGGCCGTGTCCATCAGAGTCCCGCAGCGCGGCGACAAGCGGGCGTTGATGGAGACCGTCGGCCGCAACGCGAGCGAGACGTTGATCAAGCACAAGACCACCCGGGCCAGCGATCTGTCGACCCGAAACCGTGCCCTGGAAGAGATCCAGGAAGCCCTGGAACTCGACGTGGTGCCACTGCGGATCGAGTGCTTCGACATCTCCAACCTGCAAGGCACCGAGGTGGTCGCCTCGATGGTGGTCTTCGAGGACGGCCTGCCGCGCAAGAGCGAGTACCGGCGCTTCGTGATCAGGCACGTCGACGGCCAGAACGACGTCGCCGCCATGCACGAGGTGATCACCCGCCGCTTCCGCCGGCTGATCGACGACCGGTCGGCCATGAGCCAGCAGCTCGAGGACTCTCCGAAGAAGGTCCGCTGCTGATCGACCCGATCACCGGCGCGCCGCGGAAGTTCGCGTACGCGCCCTCGCTGGTGGTCGTCGACGGCGGCCCGCCGCAGGTCGCGGCGGCGGCCAAGGCGCTGGACGAGCTGGGCATCTCCGACGTGGCGCTCTGCGGGCTCGCCAAGCGGCTGGAGGAGGTCTGGCTGCCCGACTCCGACGACCCGGTGATCTTGCCGCGGACCAGCGAAGGGCTCTATCTGCTGCAGCGGTTGCGGGACGAGGCGCACCGGTTCGCGATCACCCATCACCGGTCGCGGCGCAGCAAGTCGATGGTCGAGTCGCTTCTTGATCAAGTCCCGGGTCTCGGCGAGGTCCGCCGCAAGGCCTTGATCACCTACTTCGGTTCGCTGAAGAAGGTGCGCGCCGCCACGGTCGAGGAGATCGCCGCCGTTCCCGGCTTCGGACCCAAGCTGGCCCTGGCGATCAAGGAGGCTCTCGCGTCCGCCCCGCAGGGGGAGGCCGTCAACATGGCGACCGGCGAGGTGATCAGCAGCTGATGGTCCCTGAGATGATGGGCCGGTGAGCAGCGAGCCTCTCCCATCCCCCGACGAGACCGACGCCTCGCCGCCCAAGCCTCTGCGGCTCGTGGTCGTCACCGGGATGTCCGGTGCCGGCCGGTCGACGGCGGCGAACACGCTGGAGGACCTGGGCTGGTACGTGGTGGACAACCTGCCCCCGACCGTGCTGCCCGAGGTCTGCGAGCAGGCCAGGAACATCGACCTGACCCGGCTCGCGGTGGTGCTGGACGTCCGGACCCGAGGGTTCTTCGAGCAGTTGCCGACGATGTTCGCCGACCTCAGCGCGACCGGCACCCTGCCCGAGATCTTGTTCCTGGAGGCCGGCGACGACGTCATCGTCCGGCGGCAGGAGTCCGTCCGCCGCCCGCACCCGCTGCAGGGGGACGGCCGGTTGCTGGACGGTATCGTCCGGGAGCGCGAGACCCTGGCCACGCTCAGGGCCGCGGCCGACCTGGTGATCGACACGTCGTCGCTGAACGTCCATCAGCTCGCCTCCCGGGTGACCCACGCGTACGGCGGGATCGACGATGATCAACTTCGGGTGACGTGCCTGTCCTTCGGCTTCAAGAACGGGGTTCCGGTCGACGCCGACATGGTCTTCGACGTGCGCTTCCTGCCCAATCCGCACTGGATTCCCGAACTGCGACCGCAGACCGGGCTGAGCAAGCCGGTCAGTGAGTACGTGCTGCGCCAACCGGGCGCCGAGGCCTTCCTGGACAACCTGCAGGAGTTGCTGTCCGTGGTGTCGGTCGGATACATCAACGAAGGCAAGCGCTTCGCCACGATCGGCATCGGCTGCACCGGCGGCAAGCACCGCAGCACGGCCATGGCCGAGGAGTTCGCCCGGCGGTTGCGCGCCGACGGCATCGCGACCACCGTCCTCCACCGCGATCTGGGCCGAGAATGAGCGCCCGCGAGCGGAGCCCGTTCTGGCAGGCCGTCCTGCCCGGGCCGAGTCTGCCGTCGGTGGTCGCCTTCGGCGGCGGTCACGGGCTCTCCTCCTCGCTGACCGCCCTGCGGCGGATCACCGACCAGTTGACCGCGATCGTCACGGTCGCCGACGACGGCGGATCGTCGGGGCGGCTGCGGGCCGAACTCAACTGCCTGCCGCCGGGAGATCTGCGGATGGCGCTGGCGGCGTTGTGCGGCGACGATGAATCGGGCCGCACCTGGGCCGACGTGCTGCAGTACCGGTTCAACAGCGCCGGCCCGCTCGCTGATCACGCGATCGGCAACCTGCTGATCGCCGGTCTCTGGGAGCGCCTCGGCGATCCGGTCGCCGGCCTGGACATGGTGGCCCGGCTGCTGGGCGCCAAGGGCCGGGTGCTGCCGATGGCGTCGGTGCCGCTGGACATCGAGGCCGACGTGATCGGTCTCGACCCCGACAATCCCGACGAGCGTTCGGAGGTCCGCGGTCAGGCGACGGTGGCCAAGACGCCCGGCGAGGTGATCTCCGTCCGGCTCAAGCCGGCCGATCCGCCGGCCTGTCCGGAGTCCGTCGCCGTGGTGCTCGACGCCGACTGGATCGTGCTCGGTCCCGGGTCCTGGTTCACCTCGGTGATTCCCCACCTGCTCGTCCCCGAGCTGGCCAAGGCCATCTACACCACGCGGGCCTCGCGGATCCTCACCCTCAATCTCGAACCGTCCGGCGAGACCGCCGGATTCTCCGCCGCCAAGCACATCGAGTTGCTGGCCGACCACGCCCCGGATCTGCGGCTCGATGTGGTGCTCGCCGACAGCGGCTTCGCCTCGGACGACCCGCATCTGGCCGGCTGGGCCGACTCGCTCGGCGCCCAGGTGGTGGTGGCCGACCTCGCCGCGCGCGACGGCTCGCCACGCCATGATCCGCTCCGGCTGGCCTCGGCGTACGCGGAGATCATGGGCATCTAACCGAGATCGGGCGCCGGGTTCGCTTCCAGTCCGTGGCATCATGCACGAATGGCCATGACCGCACAGGTGAAGGCGGAGCTGGCGACCATCAAGGTCACGAAGCCCTGCTGCCGCAAGTCGGAAGTCGCCGCGACGCTGAGGTTTGCCGGGGGGCTGCACATCGTCAGCGGACGAATTGTGATCGAAGCGGAACTCGACACCGGCGCTGCTGCGCGCCGATTACGTACCGACATCAGCGAGGTTTTCGGACACCCCAGTGAGCTGGTGATCGTCAACGGCGCCGGGATCCGGCGGAGCACTCGCTACGTGGTGCGGGTGATCAAGGACGGCGAGGCCCTCGCCCGGCAGACCGGATTGATCGACTCCCGGGGCCGGCCGGCCCGCGGGCTGCCCGCTCAGGTGGTGAGCGGTGGCCTGTGCGACTGCATCGCGGCCTGGCGCGGGGCCTTTCTCGCGCACGGCTCGCTCACCGAGCCGGGCCGGTCGATGGCGCTCGAGGTGACCTGTCCCGGCCCCGAGGCCGCACTGGCCCTGGTCGGTGCGGCGCGCCGGCTCGGCATCTCCTCGAAGGCCCGGGAGGTCCGCAACATCGATCGGGTGGTGATCCGCGACGGCGACGCGATCGGTGCGCTGCTGACCCGGCTCGGTGCGCACGAGTCCCTGCTGGCCTGGGAGGAACGCCGGATGCGCCGCGAGGTGCGCGCCTCGGCCAACCGGCTCGCCAACTTCGACGACGCCAACCTGCGCCGGTCGGCGCGGGCCGCCGTCGCCGCCGGCGCGCGGGTGGAGCGGGCGCTGGAGATCCTCGGCGAGGACGTCCCCGAACACCTTCGGGCGGCCGGCGTGCTCCGGGTGCAGAACAAGCAGGCCAGTCTCGAGGAGCTGGGCCAGCTCGCACGACCCGCCGCTGACCAAGGACGCGGTCGCCGGCCGGATCCGGCGGCTGCTGGCCACCGCCGACAAGCGCGCGAGCGATCTGGGGATCCCCAATACCGAGGCCAGCCTCAGCGCCGAGATGCTGGACGAGTGAAACACGCCTGTAACCAGGGGCGAGCTGGTTTCATACCAGCAGGAAAAGCGGTCGTAACGCGTACCGGCGAAGTTCGTTAAGGTGTCTGTGGCCCCGCCGACTCGGGGCACTCACGCACCGAAGGAGATCACCTTCATGACCGTACGTGTCGGTATCAACGGCTTCGGCCGGATCGGCCGCAACTTCTACCGCGCCCTGATCGCCTCGGGGGCCGACGTGGAGGTCGTGGCTTTCAACGACCTCGTCGATCACGCCACCCAGGCCCATCTGCTCAAGTACGACTCGATCCTCGGCCGACTGGGTCAGGACGTCTCGGTCGTCGACGGCGGCATCCAGGTCGGTGACAAGGTCATCAAGTCCTACGCCGAGCGGGATCCGGCCGCCCTGCCGTGGGGCGAGATCGGCGCCGACGTGGTGATCGAGTCCACCGGCTTCTTCACCGACGGCACCAAGGCCAAGGCGCACCTCGACGGCGGTGCCAAGAAGGTGATCATCTCCGCACCGGCCAAGAACGACGACTTCACCGTGGTGATGGGCGTGAACGACGGCGACTACGACCCGGCGAGCCACAACATCATCTCCAACGCGTCCTGCACGACGAACTGTCTCGCGCCGATGGCCAAGGTCCTCGACGACGAGTTCGGCATCGTCAAGGGTCTGATGACCACCATCCACGCCTACACCCAGGACCAGAACCTGCAGGACGGCCCGCACAGCGACCTGCGACGCGCCCGGGGGGCGGCCATCAACATCGTGCCGACCTCGACCGGCGCCGCCAAGGCGATCGGCCTGGTGCTGCCGCAGCTCAAGGGCAAGCTCGACGGCTACGCGCTGCGGGTGCCGGTGCCCACCGGTTCCGCCACCGACCTGACCATCGAGGCCGGCCGCGAGACCACCGTCGAAGAGGTCAACGCCGCCGTCAAGGCCGCGGCCACCGGCGACTTCGGGAAGTACCTGCTCTACACCGAGGACCCGATCGTCTCCAGCGACATCGTCACCGACCCGCACTCCTGCATCTTCGACGCCGGACTCACCAAGGTGATCGGCAATCAGGTCAAGGTCGTCGGCTGGTACGACAACGAGTGGGGCTACTCCAACCGCCTGGTCGACCTCGTCGCCCTGGTCGGCGCGTCCCTCTGACCGCTCGCTCGGGGGTGTCGGTTTCCCACGTATACGTGGGAAACCGGCACTGTACCCAGGAAGTTTCCTGGGTACAGCGTCAGTTTTCTGGGTACAGCGCGACCACCTGAAAGGACTGTGCAGTGAAGTCGGTTTCTGATCTTGGTGATCTTTCGGGCCAGCGGGTGTTGATCCGCTGCGACCTGAACGTGCCGCTGGACGGCGACACGATCACCGACGACGGCCGGATCCGGGCGTCGCTGCCCACCCTCAACCAGCTCCGCGAGGCCGGTGCCAAGGTGATCGTGCTCGCTCACCTCGGCCGGCCCAAGGGCCAGGTCAATCCGAAGTACTCGCTGGCCCCGGCCGCCAAGCGGCTCGGCGAACTGCTCGGCAGCGAGGTCAAGCTGGCCGACGACGTGGTGGGGGACTCGGCCCAGTCGATCGTCGCCGGGCTCGCCGACGGCGAGGTCGCGATGCTGGAGAACGTCCGGTACGAGCCCGGCGAGGAGTCCAAGGACGAGGCCGAGCGGGGAGCACTGGCCGACAAGTACGCGGCCCTCGGCGACGTCTTCGTCTCCGACGGCTTCGGCGTCGTGCACCGCAAGCAGGCCAGCGTGTACGACATCGCCTCCCGGCTGCCCAGTGCGGCCGGCGGCCTGGTCAAGGCCGAGGTCGAGGTGCTCAAGCGGCTCACCGAGGACCCGGCCCGGCCGTACGTGGTCGTGCTCGGCGGCGCCAAGGTGTCGGACAAGCTGGCGGTGATCGCCAACTTGATCAAGACCGCCGACACGCTGGTGATCGGTGGCGGGATGCTCTTCACGTTCCTCGCGGCCCAGGGGCACGAGGTGGGCAAGAGCCTGCTCGAGAAAGATCAACTCGACACCGTGAAGGGCTACCTGGAGGAGGCCGCGGCCACCGGGAAGCAGATCCTGCTGCCGACCGACATCGTCGTGGCGCCGGAGTTCAAGGCTGATTCCCCGCCCACCGTGGTGGCCGCCGATGCCATTCCCCAAGATCAACTCGGACTGGACATCGGCCCGGAATCGGCGAAGGCGTTCGCCGATGTCATCGTCAAGGCCAAGACGGTGTTCTGGAACGGGCCGATGGGTGTCGCGGAGTGGGAGAGCTTCGCGGGCGGCACCCGGGCCGTGGCCCAGGCGCTGACCGAGGTCGACGGGCTCTCGGTGGTCGGCGGCGGCGACTCCGCGGCTGCGGTCCGCGACCTCGGGTTCTCCGACGACGCGTTCGGGCACATCTCGACCGGCGGCGGTGCCAGCCTGGAATACCTGGAGGGCAAGACCCTGCCGGGTCTGTCCGTACTCGACGAGAAGGCGTAGACGATCATGGCCCGTAAGCCCCTGATGGCCGGCAACTGGAAGATGAACCTCAACCACGTCGAGGCGGTCGGCCTGGTGCAGAAGCTGGCCTGGACCCTCGACGACAAGCGCCACGACCCGAGCAAGTCCGAGGTCGTGGTGCTGCCGCCGTTCACCGACCTGCGCACCGTCCAGACGCTGGTCGACGGTGACCGGTTGGAGCTCGGCTACGGCGCCCAGGACGTCTCGGCCCACGACAACGGCGCGTACACCGGTGAGATCTCGGTGGAGATGCTGGCCAAGCTGAAGTGCGCGTACGTGACGGTCGGGCACTCCGAGCGTCGGCAGTACCACCACGAGGACGACGCCCTGGTCAACGCCAAGGCCAAGAAGGCCTTGAGTGGCGGCGTGATCCCGATCATCTGCGTCGGCGAGGGCCTGGAGATCCGGCAGGCGGGGGAGCACGTGGCGTACTGCCTGGCCCAGGTCGACGGGGCGCTGGCGGGCATCAGCGCTGACGACGTCCGCACCTTGGTGATCGCGTACGAGCCGGTCTGGGCGATCGGCACCGGTGAGGTGGCGACGCCGGAGGACGCGCAGGAGGTGTGCGCGGCGATCCGGGCCCGAATCGGCGAACTCTACTCGGCCGGAGGTCGCCGACGAGGTGCGGGTGCTCTACGGCGGATCGGTCAAATCCGGCAATGTCGGCGGCCATCATGGCGCAGCCGGACGTCGACGGTTGCCTGGTCGGTGGCGCCAGTCTGGTGATCGACGAGTTCTCTGCGATAGCACGGTTCTACGACCTGCCCGCGCTCTGATCCGGCTTGCGGATTTCGCGAAACTCTGAGTTAGGCTACCTCCGTGCCGATCGTCCCTCCCCTGATGACTGTTCCAATTCTGATCTTCTCGATCGTGTTGGTGATCACGAGCGTCGCGCTCGCGTTGTTCGTCTTGATGCACAAGGGACGCGGCGGCGGTCTGTCGGATCTTTTCGGTGGTGGGATTTCCTCCTCGATGGGCGGAACGTCCGTCGCCGAGCGAAATCTTGATCGTCTGACGATCATCATCGGCGTGATCTGGCTGGCGGCCATCGTGGCGCTCGGCCTGCTGTACAAGCTGGGCGCCTGATCCGCTAATCGCACTTGATCAACAAGACACAACTCATCGGACGTGGGACGACGGGAGAATTAACGTGGCTGGTGGCAGTGCCATTCGTGGCAGTCGGGTGGGCGCCGGACCGATGGGTGAGGCGGAGCGCGGTGACGCGGCTCCCCGACTATATGTCTCCTATTTCTGTGCGCAGGGGCACGAGACCCGTCCGGCGTTCGCGGCGGATGCCTCGATCCCGGACGCCTGGGACTGCCCGCGGTGCGGGTTGCCGGCCAATCTCGATTCGCTGAATCCGCCGCCGCCGCCGAAGATCGAGCCGTACAAGACGCACCTCGCGTACGTGAAGGAACGGCGCTCCGACTCCGAAGCCGCCGATATCCTCACCGAGGCGCTCAACGCGCTCCGCGACCGCCGCGCCCGCGGCGAAGTCTATCTATTTGGTCTGTCTGCTCGCACGATCGCGCTGATTCGATCTGCCTTGCTCACTCGCTCGACGACGAAAAGCGTGTCGTCTCGCTCGATCGTCCAGGCGACCGGCGCGATCTAGCGATGCTCGCAGACTGCGGATCGGCTCAGACCGTCAAAAGACCGCGGGCGGGAAGAGGTCGCGGGGCAGTTCGAGCCGCCGCGGCCCGGTCCAGCAGCCACAGGGTCCGGTCGACGGCCGGAGACGCCGGCGGCGGGCACCTGGACCGGCCCGGCGCCCAGCAGCGCCATCTTGGCGGCGGCGGCCTTGTCGGCGCCGCTGACCACGAACCAGACCTCGTGTGACCGGTTGATCACCGGCAACGTCAGACTGATCCGCTCCGGCGGCGGCTTGGGTGACGAGCGGACGGCGATCACGTCGCCGGAGGCGTACGAGGACGGGTGCTCGGGGAAGATCGAGGCCACGTGGCCGTCCGGACCCATGCCGAGCAGGCAGATGTCGAACGCGGTGGAGCCCAGTTCGCGGGCGTAGCCCTCGGCCGCCTGATCAAGATCGACACCGGCGTCGGCCGCCGGCATCTGGTGGATGCGAGCCGGTGTCAGATGGAGCGGCGCGGCCAGCAGGTCCAGGGCCTGCTTGGCGTTGCGGTCGTCGTCGTCCGCGGCGACGAAGCGCTCGTCGCCCCACCAGAACTCCACCCGGGACCAGTCCACGGCCGAGTGCGGGCCTTCGTCGGCCAGCCGCTGGTAGGCCTTGGTGGCGATGCGGCCGCCGGTCAGCGCGACCTGCGGCACCCGGAAATCTCGCTGGATCTCGGCCAGCCTGGCCATCAGCCTCGCGGCGAGCGCCTCGGCCACGTCGTCGGCGTCGGCATGCACGATCACCTCAGGACTGGTCACGGCGCTGCGGCTCGTTTCGCCGTGGTCGCGCTCCGAGCGTTGCGTTTGGCCACCTTCTTCGCCGCGGTCGCCTTCTTGGCCGCGGTGGTCTTGGCCGTCTGCGGCACCAGCGCCCGCAGCGCCCGCTCGAAGACGTCATCGGCATCCATCCGGCGCAGTTCTTCGGAGATCAGCTCGGTGAAATCACGACGCTTCAGCGCGACCAGCCGCTCGGGCTGGCCGGGCACCGCGTAGGACGCGAGCCGTCCGTCCGCCCGGGTGATCGCGATGTCGCCGGCGGCCGTGCCGAGCCGGACCGCCGTGATGCCCGGGCCGTCGCTGGTCTTGCGGGTGATGTCGACCTTGAGCCTCGACCGCAGCCAGGCCGCCAGCAGGTCGGCCGAAGGGTTGCCCCGCTCGGCCTCGACGGTCGCGGCCTTGATCTTGGCCGGGTACTGGTCGAGCGCAGCCGCCAGCAGCGCACGCCACGGGGTCAGCCGGGTCCAGCTGAGATCGGTGTCCCCCGGGGTGTAGTCACGCGCTCGCGCCTTCAGCGCCAGCAACGGCCGGGGTGCCGATGCGGCATCGGTCAGCCTGCGCTTCGAGAGCTGGCCGAGCTCGTCGGCCGCCCGGTTGCTCGGCACCTTCCCCGGCCACCAGATCACCACCGGCGAGTCCGGCAGCAGCAGCGGCCTGATCACCGAGGCCGGGTGCGCGGCGACGGCACCGCGCATCCTGATCACCACGACCTCGCCGGGGGTGCCCTCGCCGATGTGCACCTCGGCGTCGCAGCGATGCCGTCCGGCCCGGGCCGGTGACCACGAGCAGGATGCGGGACGGATGCTCGCGACCGGCGGCCATGCCGGCCTCCATCGCCTCGGCATACTCCGACTCGTCGCAGACGATGATCAAGGTCAGCACCATGCCCTGCGCCGGGCTGCCGGCGGTCCGGCGGGCCCGCAGCAGGGCGCCCGAGATCTTGGCCGAGTTGGTGTCCTCGAGCTTGATCGATGATCGCATCGGTCTCCGGCTGATGCTTCGCATCGATGCTTCTGGCGATGCTTCGCATCAGGGCCTCCGCCAGGTGAAGCCGTCCCGAGCGAGCATCTCGTCGGCTCCCTTCGGTCCCCACGATCCCGGCGCGTACAGCTCGGGCTGATCCGGCAGGCTCGCCCAGTAGTCCAGGATCGGATCCAGGATCTCCCAGGAGAGCTCGACCTCCTCGTGCTGGGGGAACAGCGGGGGATCACCGAGCAGCACGTCCAAGATCAACCGCTCGTACGCCTCGGGCGAGGACTCGGTGAACGACCCGCCGTAGGCGAAGTCCATGTTCACCTCGCGGATCTCCATCTGGGTGCCGGGCACCTTGGCGCCGAAGCGCAGCGTCACGCCTTCGTCGGGCTGGATCCGCAGCACGATCGAGTTGTAGCCGAGTTCCTCGGTGTCGGTCTTGGTGAACGGCAGATGCGGTGCCCGCTTGAAGCCGAGCGCGATCTCGGTGACCCGGCGAGCGAGCCGTTTGCCGGTCCGCAGGTAGAACGGCACCCCGGCCCAGCGGCGGTTCTCGATGTCCACCCGGATCGCCGCGTACGTCTCGGTCTTCGAGGTCTTCGGGATCCGGTCCTCTTCGAGGTAGCCCTTGACCTTCTCCCCGCCGGCCCAGCCGCCCGCGTACTGCGCCCCGCGCGGTGTGCAGATCCATCCGCTTGGGCGGACGTACGGCGGCCAGCACCTTCTGCTTCTCGGCGCGGAGCTGGCGGGCCTCGAACGAGGTCGGCTCCTCCATGGCGGTCAGTGCGAGCAGTTGCAGCAGGTGGTTCTGGATCACGTCCCGCGCGATGCCGATCCCGTCGAAGTATCCGGCCCGACCGCCGATTCCGATGTCCTCCGCCATGGTGATCTGGACGTGATCGACGTAGTTGTTGTTCCACACCGGCTCGAACAGCTGATTGGCGAACCGCAGCGCCATCATGTTCTGCACGGTTTCCTTGCCCAGATAGTGATCGATGCGGAACACCGAGCGCGAAGGGAACACGCTGGAGACGATCCGGTTCAGCTCCTGCGCGCTGGCCAGGTCGTGGCCGAACGGCTTCTCGATCACCACCCGGCTCCAGCGACCGGGCTGCTCCTCGGCCAGGCCGTGCGACCGCAGCTGATCGACGACGGTCTGGAACAGGCCCGGCGGGATGGACAGATAGAAGGCGTGATTGCCGCCGGTGCCGCGCGCCTCGTCGAGATCCACGATGGTCTCGGCCAGGTGGGCGAACGACTCGTCGTCACCGATCTCGCCCGGCACGAAGCGGATGCCTTCCGACAACTGCTGCCAGACCTCTTCGCGGAACGGCGTCCGGGCGTGCTGCTTGACCGCCGCGTGCACGATCTTGGCGAAGTCCTGGTGCTCCCAGTCACGCCGGGCGAAGCCCACCAGGGCGAAGCCGGGCGGCAGCAGGCCGCGGTTGGCCAGATCGTAGACGGCCGGCATCAACTTCTTCGTCGACAGGTCACCGGTGACGCCGAAGATCACCAGCACGCAGGGACCGGCGATCCGCGGGAGTCGCCGATCCTGCGGATCGCGTAACGGGTTCGGTCGGTCGGTAACGCTCACTCGACGTCGTCATCGGGCGTGGGGTCGGCCCCTGGCCCGGGCTGTCGGCGCCGGCCTTGGCCTCGTCGAGCGCGGTCTGCACGGTTTCGACCAGTTCCGCCCAGGAGGCGTCGAACTTCTCGACCCCTTCGCGCTCCAGGACCTCCACCACCTCGTCGTAGGAGATGCCGACCGCGGCAAGATCATCCAGCGTCTGCTGGGCCTCTTCCTCGGTGCCGCTCACCGTGTCGCCGTGCAGCTCACCATGATCGGCGAACGCCTGCATCGTCTTCTCCGGCATGGTGTTCACGGTGTTCGCGACGACCAGTTCGGTGACGTACATCGTGTCGGAGTAGGCCGGATCCTTGACGCCGGTCGATGCCCACAGCGGACGCTGCCGGTGCGCGCCTTTCGCCTCCAGCGGTGCGAAGCGCTCCGAGCTGAACTCCTCCTCGTAGAGCGCGAACGCCAGTCGGGCGTTGGCGATGGCGGCCTTGCCCTTGAGCGCCTTGGCCTCGTCGGAGCCGATCGCGTCGAGCCGCTTGTCGACCTCGCTGTCGACCCGGGAGACGAAGAACGAGGCGACGGACTGGATCTTGCTCAGGTCGTGGCCGTTGGCCGCCGCCTGCTCGAGACCGCTCAGGTACGCGTCGATCACCCCGCGGTAGCGCTCGAGCGAGAAGATCAAGGTCACGTTGACGCTGATGCCCTCGGCGATCGATGCGGTGATCGCCGGCAGCCCGGGCTTGGTCGCCGGGATCTTGATCAACACGTTGGGCCGGTCGACGATCTTCCACAGATCCGCCGCCTGGCCGATGGTCGCGTCGGTGTCCATCGCCAGACCCGGCTCGACCTCGATCGACACCCGGCCGTCGATACCGCCGGTGGCGGCGTACGTGGCGGCGAAGATGTCGCAGGCGTTGCGCACGTCGTCGCTGGTCAGCGCCTTGATCGTGTCGTCGACGTTCGAATCGACCGCGGCCAGTTCCTTGATCTGCTCGTCGTACAGGTGGCCCTTGGACAGCGCGGCGGCGAAGATCGTCGGGTTGGTGGTCACGCCGCTGACGTGGGAGTTGGTGATCAGATCGGACAGATTGCCCGAGTTGATCCGATCACGGGACAGGTCGTCCAGCCAGATGGAGACCCCGGCGTCCGCCAGGGCCTTGAGTCGTTCGCTCATGATCAGTTCCTCCTCGATCTCCGATGGATTTGCTCAGCTGATCGGGTCAGCTGATGGTGCCGCTGGGATGGCCGTCGAGGTCGACGGGGCCTTTCGGTCCCGCGGGCGCCGGGTGGGTCGGCGACAGGGTCGACTCGGCGTCGGCGATGCTCTCCTTCGCGGCCTCGACCACCTTGTCGGCGGTGAAGCCGAACTCCTCGAACAGCTTGGCTCCCGCCGCGCTCGCTCCGTACTGGTTGATGCTGAGAATCCGGCCGTGGTCGCCCACCTCGTCACGCCAGCCCGTGCTCACGCCGGCCTCGACGCTCACCCGGGCCTTGATGTTGGGCGGGACCACCGAATCGCGGTACGCCTGGTCCTGCTCGTCGAACCATTCGCGGCAGGGCATCGAGACGACCCGGGCGCCGATGCCCTCGGCGGCCAGTTGTTCCTGGGCGGCGACCGCGTACTGCACCTCGGATCCGGTGCCGATCAAGATCACGTCCGGCGTGCCGTCGGCGTCCTTGAGGATGTAGCCGCCCTTGGCGACCTCGGAGCTCTCGGCGAAGCCGTCCTGCACCGCGCGGCACGATCGGCAGGTTCTGCCGGCTCAACAGCAGCGCGGCCGGACGGTCCTTGTGGTTCAGGATGGCTGCCCAGCAGGCCGCGGTCTCGTTGGCGTCGGACGGTCGGACCACATCCAGACCCGGGATGACCCGCAGCGCCGCGATGTGCTCGATCGGCTGGTGGGTCGGGCCGTCCTCGCCGAGGCCGATCGAGTCATGGGTCCAGACGTAGACCACCGGGAGCCGCATCAGCGCCGACAGCCGGACCGCGCCGCGCATGTAGTCGCTGAACGTGAGGAAGGTGCCGCCGTACGGTCGGGTTCCGCCGTGCGCCTTGATCCCGTTCAGGATCGCGCCCATGGCGTGCTCCCGGATGCCGAAGTGCAGCACCCGGCCGTACGGACCGCCCGGCCAGGCCTTCGTCTGCCGATCGGCGGGCAGGAAGCTGGGCTCGCCCTCCGGAGTCGTGTTGTTCGACTCGGCGAGGTCGGCCGAACCGCCCCACAGCTCGGGCATCTTGGGCGCGATCGCGCGTGAGCACCTTGCCCGAGGCGGCGCGGGTCGCGATGCCCTTGGGGTCGGCATCCCAGCTGGGCAGCGCATCGTCCCAGCCGGGGCTGAGCTCGTTGTCGACGAACCGGTCGTAGAGGGCCTTGCCCTCCGGATTGGCCTCGGCCCAGCTGTTGCAGGCGATCTCCCACTCGTCCTGAGCCTGCTGGCCCCGCTCGAGCAGCTTCCGGGTGTGCGCGATGACCTCGTCGGAGACCTCGAAGGTCTGGTCCGGATCGAAGCCCAGCACCTTCTTGGTCGCGGCGACCTCGTCGGCGCCCAGGGCCGAGCCGTGCGACTTCCCGGTGCCCTGCAGCTTGGGGGCGGGCCAGGCGATGATCGTCCTCAGCTCGATGAAGCTGGGCTGGTCGGTCACCGCTTTGGCGGCCTCGATCGCGTCGAGGAGAGCGGTGACGTTCTCCTCGTACTGGGTGTCGCCGTTGGTCCAGTCGACCGTCTGCACGTGCCAGCCGTACGCGGCGTAGCGAGCGGCCGTGTCCTCGGTCAGCGCGATGTTGGTGTCGTCCTCGATGGAGATCCGGTTGCTGTCGTAGATCAGGGTGAGGTTGCCGAGGCGCTGCGTCCCGGCCAGCGAGGACGCCTCGGAGGAGATGCCCTCCTCGATGTCGCCGTCGGAGGCCAGGCAGTAGATCTGATGGTCGAAGATCGATTCGCCCGGAGCGGCGTCGGGATCCAGCAGGCCGCGCTCCCGGCGGGAGGCCATGGACATGCCGACGGCGTTGGCGATGCCCTGGCCCAGCGGACCGGTGGTGATCTCCACGCCGGGGGTGTGGCCGTACTCGGGATGGCCCGGAGTCTTGGAGTTCCAGGTCCGCAGGGACTTGAGGTCGTCCAGCTCGAGGCCGAACCCGCCGAGGTAGAGCTGGATGTACAGCGTCAGGCTGGAGTGGCCGCAGGACAGCACGAACCGATCGCGGCCCGGCCAGTGCGGGTCGGCCGGATTGTGGCGCATCACCTTCTGGAACAGCAGGTACGCCACCGGAGCCAGGCTCATGGCGGTACCGGGGTGGCCGTTGCCCACCTTCTGGACGGCGTCGGCGGCCAGCACACGAATGGTGTCCACGGCCCGCGAATCGAGGTCGGTCCAGCCGTCGGGTAATGCGCTGGAGGCTTGGGTTTCGGTCACGGTGAAAGGCATCCTTCCGAGAGCACGGCGCGGTCAGTTGGAGCCTATCGGGGTCGGCCGGCCCGCAGAACCTGGTCCCCCGCAAGTGTTCCGGGCGTTGAGCCGGCATTCGTGTCCTGAGCTTGGAATATTCGTGTCCTGAGCCTGTCGAAGGACGTCCGTGATCCTTGACGCTCTGTCGACATGCCTTCGACAGGCTCAGGGCATGCCTTCGACAGGCTCAGGGCACGTGTTTCGCAATCGACCAAGGATCAAAGAGGCATGCCCTAGACTCACCTCTCGTGACGAGCATCGACGTGCCGGGGCGGATGGCGCCCGACGATCGCATGACCCGGGTCGACGTCGATTTGCTCAGTCCGCGAGCCGCGCGTTCCGGGGCCAGCGTCAAGGATGTGGTCTCGGCCTACGTCGGCCTGACCAAGCCGCGGATCATCGAGCTCTTGTTGGTGACGACCGTCCCCGCGATGTTCCTGGCCGCCGGGGGAGTGCCGCCGCTGATGCTCGTGGTGAACACGATGGTCGGCGGATGTCTGGCCGCGGCCAGCGCGAACGCCCTGAACTGCGTGCTCGATCGCGACATCGACGAGCGGATGCGACGGACCCGGCGCCGCCCGCTGCCGCGGCACGCCGTCGGGCCGCGGGCCGCGACGATCTTCGCGGTGATCCTGGGGATCGCCGCCACCCTCTGGCTCGGCACCTTCGTCAACTGGCTCTCGGCCGGCCTCGCGCTGGGGGCCAACGCGTTCTACATCGTCGTCTACACCCTGTGGCTGAAGCGGCGGACTCCGCAGAACATCGTCTGGGGTGGTATCGCCGGTTGCTTCCCGCCGCTGATCGGCTGGACCGCGGTGACCAACTCGATCTCCGTGGTGCCGCTGGTGCTCTTCCTGATCGTCTTCTTGTGGACGCCGCCGCACACCTGGGCACTGGCCATGCGCTACCGGGAGGACTATGCGGCGGCCGACGTGCCGATGCTGCCGGTGGTCCGGTCAGCTCCCGTGGTGGCTCGCCAGATCATGATCTATTCGGTGCTGACGGTGCTGGCCTCGCTGGCGCTGTGGCCGATCGCCGACACGACCTGGCTGTATCCGATCGTGGCCGGAGTCGTCGGCGCGGCGCTGCTCTGGGAGGCCGCCCAGCTGTGGATCCGAGCCAGCCGCGGACTGCGGGACGCCGCGCTGAAGCCGATGCGGCTGTTCCACTGGTCCAACTCCTACCTGGCGCTGGTCTTCGTCGCCGCCGCCGTGGATCCGTTGCTGCACTGAGAATTCCGGTGGCCCAGTCGATCGAGTTGATCTTGGACCCGGTCGCCGAGGCTGCGGTCATCGCGCAGTGGCAGGCCCTCGCCGACGCCGGGCTGCCGACCTCGCTGCGACCCGAACCGGGTCCGCACCATCGCCCGCACCTCACCCTGTATGCCGCCGATGCCCTGCCGGACGGGGTGGAGGACGGGCTGCCGGCGGTGGTCGCCGACCTCGATCTGCGGGTCCGGGTCGGCTCGTTGATGATCTTCGGGCCGCGCCGCGGCAGTTGCGTGCTGACCCGCCAGGTCGTGCCGTCGATCGAGCTGCTCGACCTGCAGGCGCGGGTCGCGGAACTGTGCCGGGCCGATCGGTCGGGTTCGTTCGGACCGGGCCGATGGAGCCCGCACATCACCCTCGCGCGCCGGATGCCGGCCGCGCAGATCGGCGCCGCCGTCGCCGCGCTGGCGGATTCGGGCCGTGAGCTCGAGTCGCGGGTCCGCCAGTGCCGGCGGTGGGACGGTCATCGGCGGACGGCGTGGTGGGTCAGCGAGAACGCGCCGTGATCTTGGTCCTTCGACAGGCTCAGGACACGATATACGCGCCCTGAGCTTGTCGAAGGGCCGGAGCTCAGTCGGGAGTGAGGCTCATGTCGCGGTGCCGGCCCATCTGGGCGTACAACTCCGGTGAGCGGCTGCGCAGCGCGAGGGCGGTCCCGACCCCTGCGGCGGCCGCGACCACGATGAGTCCCGGCAACAGCCAGCGCAGCGGGCTTTCCGGATTGCCGATCAGCAGGCCGAACTGGGACGCGGCGTAGATCGCCACCGCCGTCATGGCCACGCCGCCGACGATCGGCGCCACGGTCGTCCGCAGCGGGTTGTTGTCGAGGCCGCGGTTGGCGGCGAAGAAGGCGACGACGGCGAACGAGGCGATGGCCATCAGCACGATGATCGCCAGGGTGCCGAGCTGGGTGAGCCAGGTGAACAGGGCGAGCACCGGATCCTGGCCGGTGATCACGAACAGCAGCACGATGATCACCGCCAGCGCGGTCTGGCTGAGCGAGCCGACGTGCGGGCTGAGGTGAATCTTGTGGGTCCGACCCAGGGCCGCCGGGACGAGACCCTCCCGGCCGAGCGCGTACAGGTAGCGGGCCACCGCGTTGTGGAAGGCCAGCAGCGCGGCGAACACGCTGGAGATGAACAGCAGCGACATCACGGTGGTCAGGGTTCCGCCGATGTAGGTGGCGCTCAGTTCGAAGAGGAAGGCGGTCGGATCCGGCGTCAGGCCGGCGATGTGCTCCTGGAGACCGGCCGCGCCCTGACCCTCGACCATCAGCCAGGTGGTGAGCGGTGTAGAAGAAGCCGATCGTCAGCACGGCGAGGAACGTCGCCCGCGGCACCGTGCGCTTCGGGTCCTTCGCTTCCTCGCTGTAGATGGTGGTCGCCTCGAACCCGATGAACGAGGCGAAGTTGAACAGCAGCGCGATGGCGACCGAGCCGCTGAGGAAACTGGCCGGGGTGAACGGGGTGGCCGTGAGCGGTGCGCCGCCGCCCTCACCGCCCTTGATCAAGATCGCCACGTCGAGGACCAGAACGATCAAGAACTCGAGGCTGACCAGGACGGCCAGGATCTTGGCCGACAGGTCGACCTGGCGGTAGCCGCAGACGCCGATGATCGCCATCGCGACGAAGACGAACACCCACCACGGCACGTTCAGCCCGAGTACGTCACCGAAGAAGCCCGACGCGGCCGCGCCGAACAGCCCGTACAGGCCGATCTGCATGGCGTTGTAGCCCAGCAGCGCGATGATCGCCGCGGCGCCGCCGGCCGGCTGCTTGAGACCGCGGGCGACGTAGGAGTAGAAGGCGCCGGTGCTGGTGTGGTGCCGGGCCATCGCGGTGTAGCCGACCGAGAAGATGATCAAGATCAGACTGACCACCACGTACGCGGCCGGGATGCCGGGGCCGTTGCCCAGCAGCATCGCCACCGGCGCGCCGCCGGCC
Source organism: uncultured Actinomycetota bacterium (assembly GCA_963761955.1). Taxonomy (GTDB): domain Bacteria; phylum Actinomycetota; class Actinomycetes; order Propionibacteriales; family Propionibacteriaceae; genus Microlunatus. The sequence goes on from CAVXIY010000007.1 coordinate 33,070, forward strand.
ATGGCGGTCAGCGGGGCGGCCGCCGAGACCACGAAGAACGCGACGCCCAGGACGCCGAGGGTGCCGCGACGCAACTGGTGGGAATCGCGCTGGGCGATGTCTGAGCTCGGAGGGGCCGGCTGCTCACTCATGGTGCTCCGTTCCTAGGAGGGTCGTGCCGCACGAGGTTATTAGGATCCGAACGAAAATGTGGCGCGTTAGCGTCGCGAGAACACCGCTATCGGACTTTCGTCCGTTGTGCACGCAGACTGCCCGGATTTCGCCCTCCAGGGTTGCCGTCAGGTCGTTGTGCGCGAAAATGGGCTCGGACGGATCCCGGTGCGGCCGCCGTCAGCGCGTCCGGGACAGGTCGGGCTTGCGGATGCCGCGGAACTCCCAGTCGCCGCCCTGGGCGGTGGACAGCACTTCCTCGCTCTCGGTCGGCTGGGCGCCGACGTCGCTGCGGATCGGCGCCGGTCCCTCGACGATGTGGTTGCGCAAGGTGCCGAGTCCCTCGACCTCGACCTCGACCACGTCGCCGGGATAGACCGTCCGCGAGATGGCCGGGGTGCCCGAGAGCAGCACGTCCCCGGGCTGCAGGGTGATCGTCCGGGCGATGTCGGCGACGAGATAGTGCATGTTCCACTGCATCTCGTCGGTGTTCCCGTCCTGTCGGACCTCGCCGTTGACCAGGGTGCGGATCTGCTTGTGCCGGAAGTCCCAGCCCTCGACCAGGCCGGGCCCGATGGGGCAGAGCGTGTCCGCGCCCTTGACCCGCAGCATCGAACCGGAGTCGGTGTCCCGGAAGTCGTGCAGCCCGTAGTCGTTGCCGATCGAGTAGCCGCGGATGTAGTCGCCGGCGTCGTCGGGGGAGATGTTCTTCGCGGTCCGCCCGATCACGATGGCGATCTCGCCTTCGTAGTTGAGCCACTTGCAACCGCTCGGCCGGATCACGGCCGACTGGTGCGCGTTCAGCGCCGACACCGGCTTGTGGAAGTAGGTCGGCGCCGGCGGCAGCGTGGTCATCATCTCCGCGACCCGCGAGGCGTAGTTGAGATGCACGCAGATGATCTTGGACGGCAGCACCGGCGCGCAGGTGGACGGCGTCCTCGACGCCGACCGTACGGCCGTCCCCGGCGACCAACTCATCGCCTGTGCGGACCACGTCGACGACGTTGCCGTCCAGCAGGATCCGGCGGTATTCGATCATGACCCGGCCACCGCCGCGTCACCGTGCATGGACGGCTGCTCGGCGGTCAGCGGTTGCGAGATGCGTACGCCGCGGCCGCGGGAAGCCGTCGTCCGGACGGTCGAACCAGTAGTGCACCTGTCCGGTGCCGATCGAGTTCTCGTACTCGCCGTAGCGCCGGCCGGTCGCGGTGCAGTCGCCCTCGCCGAGCGCGCCCATCATCATCAGGTAGTGGCCGAACCGGGCTTCGGGCCGGTAGCGGTAGAACTCCGGCATGGTCTCCAGCACCCGAGCATGATCACCACGCTCGAACCAGGCCATCCGATCATGATCAGCCGCGGCCGCCTCGGGGGTGAAGATGTGCTCGACGCCGGCGGCTTCGTGCTTGCGCAGTTCGCGCAGCGGCCAGAACGTGTGGCTCAACGCACCCGAGGCGATCAACATCACCTTGCGGTCGCTCGCGGCGATCGCATCGCCGAGGGCGCGGCCCAGCCGCAGGTTGTCCTCGGTGTCGGCGGTCTGGCAGACCCCGATCGAGATCCACTTCTTGTCGGGCAGGCCGTCGCCGAGGAACTCCCACAGATTCGTGGTGGCGTAGAAGATCGGCAGATGATCATCTTCGATCGCGGTGATCCAGGTTCCATGATCATCGGCCTTGCCGGCGATCAGGTGGGCCAGCTCGGGATCACCGGGGAAGTCGTACGGCCGCTGGCTCATCCCGCGGGGCAGTTCCTCCGAGGTGAACAGGCCGTGGCGCCGGGACTGCGCGGTGACCACGTACTCCACCGTGGTCGCCCAGTGCGAGTCGAGCACCACGACGGTGTCGTAGTCGACCGTGTCGAAGACCTCGCGGCGCAACTGGTGCAGGCCCGAGACCAGCGTCGAGTCCTCCCCGTTGTTGAGCTCCCGGCGGATCTCCTCCGGCAGCACGATGGTCGGGACGTGCGCGAGCAACCCCGCACCTACAACCTCACCCATGTGGTTTCCTTTCCTATCCGTGTCGAGCTCCAGGTCACGCGTTCCAGCCATTCGGCGCGAACACGGTGTTCTTCACGTCGGTGTAGAAGTCGAACGAGTGCCGGCCACCTTCGCGGCCGATGCCGGACTTGCCGTTGCCGCCGAACGGCGCGCCGAGGTCGCGGACGAAGAAGCAGTTCACCCAGACGGTGCCGGCGTTGAGCCGGGCGCTGACCCGTTCGGCGCGTTCGGGATCGCCGGTGACCAGGGTGGCCGCCAGTCCGAACCGGGTGTTGTTGGCCATCTCGATCGCCTGCTCCTCGCCGGCGAAGGTCTGCACGGTCAGCACCGGGCCGAACACCTCCTCGGTGAGGATCTCGCTGCCCGGCTCGGCGTCCACCAGGATGGTCGGCCGGTAGTACAGGTGACCAAGATCATCATTGGCTGAGCCGCCGAGCACGGCGCGGGCACCGGCGGCCAGCGCGCGCTGCACGAAGCCGTCGACCTTCTCGAAGTGCGGCGCGGCTGATCAGGCACGACATGTCGGTGGCCTCGTCACGAGGATCGCCCTGGACGATGCGCCTTGGCCTTGTCCACGACGGCGGCGAGGAAGCGGTCGGCGATCGAGTCCTCGACCAGGATCCGGAACGCGCCGAGGCAGACCTGGCCGGAGTTGTCGAACTGCTCGACGGCCAGGCTGACGGCGAGGTCGAAGTCGGAGTCGGCGAAGACGACCAGCGGGCTCTTGCCGCCCAGTTCGAACGACAGCGGGACGATGTTCGGGGCCGCCGCCTTGGCGATCACGCCGGCGGTCGGCACCGAGCCGGTGAAGGACAGCCGGTTGATGCCCGGGTGGGCGGTCAGCGGGGCGCCGGCCTGGGCGCCGGTGCCCTGGACCACGTTGAACACCCCGGCCGGCAGGCCGGCCTCGTGGGTGATGTCGGCCAGCAGCGAGGCGGTCAGCGGCGCCCATTCCGGCGGCTTGGCCACCACGGTGTTGCCGGCGGCCAGCGCCGGGCCGATCCGCCAGGTGGCCAGCATCAGCGGGGCGTTCCAGGGGGTGATGATGGCGGCGACGCCGGCGGGATCGTAGGTCACCCGTTCGCGGTGTCCGCGGATCTCGCCGTCGGGAAGGTCGAGCCGCTCGAGGTAGTCGGCGAAGAACCGGAAGTTCATCCCCACCCGCGGCATCACGCCGCGGCGGTGGGAGCGCAGCAGGGATCCGTTGTCCCGGGTCTCGACCCGCGCCAGGTCCTCGGCGCGGGCGTCGATGCCGTCGGCGACCTTGCGCAGCAGCGCGGCGCGCTCGGCCCGCGGCAGTGCCGCCCAGGCCGGGAAGGCGCGGCGGGCGGCCTGCACGGCGGCGTCCACCTCGGCCTCGCCACCGGCGGAGATCTCCGCGATCGGCTGCTCGTCGATGGGGGAGATGTCGGTGAAGGTTTCGGCCGAGGCGACCCGCTCACCGCCGATCCAGTGCCGGGTGTCGACGGTGACGCCTTCGACTGTCGCCCCGATCTCCTGGGTCCCCGCCATCGCTAACCCCATCTCGCCGTCATCGCCGGATTCCGCTATCGTTAGGGCCCAAACGTATTAGGCGGACCAGCGGTTGGTCAACTCGGGAAAGGAAGCTGAATGACGGCGCCGACGACAGATCCGGTAGCGACGATCGACTGGCGGGAGCGCGCTGCGCACGCCGAGATCGGGGCCGGAATGCTGGTCGGCGGCGAGCTCCGGGCGGCGACCGATGGAGCCACCCGGGCCGTCCACTCGGCCCGCGACGGGTCCGTCCTGGTCGACCTCGCGTGGGCTCAGCCGGCCGACGCGGACGCGGCGGTGGCGGCGGCCCGGGAGGCGTTCGACCGGGGCCGGTGGCCACGGATGCACGCCCGCGAGCGCGGTGAGATCCTGCAGGAGTTCGCCCGCCTGGTCGAGGCCCACCGGGACGAGATCGCCCTGTTGATCAGCCTCGAGATGGGCAAGCCGATCCGCACCGCGTACGAGATCGAACTCCGGGCGCTGATCCGCTGCCTGCGCTTCTACGGCGAACTCGCCGACAAGGAGTCGGGGGACATCCCGCACACGACCGAGGGCGAGTTGGCCCTGGTGACCCGCGAGCCGGCCGGGGTGGTCGCCGCGGTGGTGCCCTGGAACTTCCCGTTGACGCTCGGCGGCTGGAAGTTCGCGCCGGCGCTGGCCGCCGGCTGCACGGTGGTGCTCAAGACCGCCGAGCAGTCGCCGCTGTCGATGCAGCGGGTGGCCGAGCTCGGGGTGCAGGCCGGTCTGCCGGCCGGGGTGTTCAACGTGCTCAGCGGCGACGGCGCGACGGTCGGTCGCCGACTCGGCGAGCATCCCGACGTCGACGTGCTGACCTTCACCGGATCGACCGATGTCGGCCGGCACTTCCTCCGGTACGCGGCCGACAGCAACCTCAAACGGGTCTATCTCGAACTGGGCGGCAAGTCGCCGAATCTGATCTTCCCCGACGCTCCCGACCTGGACGCCGCCGCCGACTCGGCCGCCTGGGCGATCTTCTTCAACTCCGGCGAGATGTGCACGGCGGGCTCCCGGCTCGTGGTGCACACCGACGTCGCCGAACAGGTGGTGCAGCGGATCGTCGACACCGCGGCGCAGTGGTTCCCGGCCGATCCGTTGCTGCCGGAGACCCAGATGGGTCCGCTGGTGGACCAGCGGCGGCTGGAGCGGGTGCTCGGCGCATCTGCAGCGGGGGCTCGCCCAGGGCGCACAGCTGCGGACCGGCGGACAGCAGGTCCTGACCGAGACCGGCGGCGCCTACCTCGAGCCGACGGTGGTCACCGGTGCCGCGCCGGACAACGTGCTGGTCCGGGACGAGATCTTCGGCCCGGTGCTGACCGTGCAGACCGTCGGCGACGAGGCCGAAGCCGTCCGGGTGGCCGGGGACACGCCGTACGGGCTGGCGGCCGCGGTCTGGACCCGAGATCTCGGCAAGGCGCACCGGATCTCCCGCGCGCTCCGGGCCGGCACGGTCTGGGTCAACTGCTACGAGGAAGGGGACATGAACGTCCCCTTCGGCGGGGTGAAGCTGTCCGGCTTCGGCCGGGACAAGTCGCGGCACGCGCTGGCTGAGTACACCGACCTGAAGACGACCTGGATCAACTATGGCTAGCTCGCGCGTCGGACGGCGGCCGCTGATCGCCCTGCCGGCGCGCTTCTCCGAACACGCCACCGCGTTGCGCTACGCGGCCGAGGTGACGGCCCGGGCGCTGTGCGACGCGGTGTTCGCCGCCGGCGGTGAACCGGTGATGCTCCATCCGTACGCGCCGGGTGCCGTCGTCGACGTGGATGCGGCCCGGGAGCGGCTCTGGTTCGCCGACGGCGTACTGCTGCCCGGTGGCGGTGACGTGGCGGCCCGCTGGTCGGGTCAGCGGCCGCATCCGACGCAGTACGGCGTGGACGAGGAGCAGGACGCCTTCGACCTGGCCGTGGCCAAGGTCGCCCTGGCCGACCGGCTGCCGCTGCTGGCGATCTGCCGCGGTACCCAGTTGGTCAACGTCGCCCTGGGCGGCGATCTGGTGCAGGACATGGACGACACCGTCGGCCACCACCAGAACCGGGTCCACGACCTGGACGTCGCCGAGGACTCGCCGCTCGGCGCGATCGTCGGGTCGCGGACCGAGATCTCCTGCTATCACCACCAGTGCATCGCGACGCTGGGCGCCGGCCTGACGGCGGCCGCGTACTCCGCCGACGGGGTGATCGAGGCGGTCACGCTGGCCGATCACGAGGGCTGGTACCTCGGCGTCCAGTGGCATCCGGAGGACTCGGCCGGCACCGATCCCGTCCAGGCCAAGATCTTCGCGCTTCGTCCTCGCTGCGCCGCCGGCCGGGCCGCGCGTGATCGAGCCTGCGCCATCGAAGAGTGCACTCGCTGCGCCTGTCGAAGCCGGCCGCTTACCGCACCAAGTTGCCGCTTACCGCATCAAATTTGCCGCGGTAAGCGACGGTTTAACACGGACCGTGCAAAACCGACATGGCAGGCCGAGGGCGGCGCGAGCTATTCGAGGATCTCGCCGTCGAGGTCGGTGACGATCTGCCGCAGGCTGTCGGTCATCACGGTCAGGTTCTGGTCCGACAGGGAGGCGACGACCTCGGCCTCGGCGGCGTTGAACACCGGGTAGAGCGTGGTCATCAGCTCGGTGCCGGCCGCGGTCAGCTCCAGGTTCACCAGCCGGCGATCGGTGCCGCTGACCCGCCGGGTCAGCAGGCCGCGGGCCTCCAGGGTCTTGACCACGCCGGTGAGCGTCGCCTTGGAGATCGCCGCGCTCTCGGCGGCGCGCCGGGTCTCCATGCCGTCCCAGATCCACACGACCCAGAGCACCACGAAGCCGGTCCAGGTGAGGCCGTGCTGGCGGAGCACCGTGTTGGTCAGATGCACGCGTACCGCGTTGGCCGCGCGGTAGAGGCTCGACACCGCCGCGGAGGCCTCGAAGTCCAGCGGCAGGCTCTGCAGGTGCAGGCTCATGGCCCGCTCGGTCTCGGCGAGCGTGTGGCGGTCAGGCATGGCGCCATCGTAGGGTTCCTGCCCGCTCCGGGCCGATCATGAGGTGAGCGTCTCCAGCGAGGCGCCGCCGTTCCAGACGACGCCGACCTGGCGGTAGTAGCCGCCGATGACCTCGTCGACCCGCAGCCGGTCCAGTTCCTCGGTCGGGGACTCGAACAGCCGCAGGTCGACGTCGCCCTTCCACGACGGCCCGCCCTCGAACTCGCTGGCGCCGGACGAGATCAGCTCGGCGAACGCGTCCGGGGCGCCGGAGGCGATGCGGGGAAGACGCGGTGGTGGGCCATCGGGTGGCCGTTGACGAAGCCGTTGGTCTCGCGACTCCTCGCGCAGGGTGAGCACCGCCTCGGCCAGCCGACGGTCGCCCGCGGCCAGGGTGGCGCCGAAGACGCCGCCGGCGGCGATCTGCGGGGCGGCCTGGGCGAACGGGTGCGGGCGGGTCTGCCACATCGAGCCGAGCTTCTTCGGGTAGCCCTGGTGCATGCCGCGGCCGATCGCGAAGTCCTTGTCGACCCAGATGTAGACGCAGCGCGAGTACGTCCGGCCCTCGAAGGAGCAGCGGACGACGACGAACGCCTCCTTGTACTGCGAGCGGACCGGGTCGAGCAGCTCTGCGCGCGAGGACGAGCAGGACTGCCAGTCGGCCCAGATCAGCGCCACCGCGCCGGGATCCTCCTCGGCCAGCGCGAGCGGGGCCGGCAGCAGCTCGGCCACGCGCGCCGGATCGGTGCGGTACTCGACGGTCAGCAGGTCGCCGGAGTAGAACCACGGCGGGGACGGGATGAGCGACGACCGGCCGCTGGCGGTGCGGGGGTAGAAGAAGCCCTTCACGTCGGTCATTGCCAGCTCCCTGTCGCGCGGTCGAGATCAAAGATCGTTTGGACCCGTACGATACCGCCTGCACTGCGTCGTTGGCAATCCCTGCCGACGGTCGCGGAGCACTTGTCATAGACTCGGCATCGCGCTATTGTTCGGTCCCAAACGACTGCTCGGATTCGGGCGGTCGTGGGCTAACGCAACGGTGCGGAGGTTTCGGGTGGCTCATTTCGACACCACCGGGCTCGAGGACGCCGCGGCCGAGCTGGTCACGCAGGGCATCGACGTCGTCCGGGTCGGCTACGCCGACCTGATCGGCACCGAACGCGGCCGCGACGTCCTGGTCAACCGCTTCGCGCGCACGGTCGGCGACGGCGTCGCGTTCTGCCGGTCCGTCTACGGCACCACCCCGATGGGCGACGTCGTCGACATCGAGGGCGGCCTCGAAGCCGGCCTGCCCGACATGCTCGCCTTCCCCGACCTCACCACGCTGCAGGCGGTGCCGTGGGAGCCGGGCGTCGCGCACTGCATCGCCGACCTGTTCAACCCGGACGGCTCGCCGTCGGCGGAGAGCCCGCGGATGGTCCTCAAGCGGGTGATCGAGCAGTTCGCCGAGCTCGGCATGAAGCCGATCGTCGGCCCCGAGCTCGAGTTCTACGTCCTGGAGCGCACCGACAGAATCCGACCGGCTGGCAGCGGTACGGCGAGGCGACCGGCAACGTCTACGTGGCCGGGCTCAAGGGCGACCCGGAGAACGTCCTGCTCCGGACGCTGCGCCAGCTGTCGGCGTACGGCCTCGAGGTCGTCGCCGCCAACCACGAGTTCTCCAGCGGCCAGTTCGAGATCAACCTGTGGCACTCCGACGCGCTCGACGCCGCCGACCGGGCGTTCCGGTTCAAGGCCGCGATCAAGGAGCTCGCCCGCCAGGAGGACAAGCTGGCCACCTTCATGGCCAAGCCCTTCAACGACGAGGGCGGCTCGGGCTTCCACCTCCACTTCTCGACCTGGGACGACGACGGCACGCCGCTCTTCGACGACCCGCGGCCGACGACGGGCTGTCCGCGGTCGGCAAGCGGCGATCGCCGGCATCCTCGCCCACGCCCGGCGCTGGCCGCGCTGTGCAACCCGACGATCAACTCCTACAAGCGGTTCGGCCCGGACACCCTGGCCCCTGGCTGATCGACTGGGGCCTGGACAACCGCAGCGCCATGGTGCGCATCCCGCCCGAGCGCGGCCGGGCGCCCGGCTGGAGCTGCGGCTCGGCGACGCCAGCGCCAACCCCTACCTGGTGATCGCGGGCCTGCTCGCCGGCGCGCTACCTCGGCATCCGCGACGAGCTCGAAGCCGCCGGCCCCGCTGGAGGGCTACGGCTACGACCCGAGCAAGGCCGACCGGCTGCCCGGCGACCTGGCGGCCGCGCTGGACGCGCTGGAGGCCGACACCGAGCTGGCCGAGATCCTCGGCGAGCCGTTCGTCGCGACGTTCCTCGCCTACAAGCGCGACGAGCTCGAGCGCTTCAACCGCTGGGTCACCGACTGGGAGTTCCGCGAGTACGCCTACCACCTGTGACCGTCGACCACGACCCTGAACCGCAGCAGACCAAGGAGAGAGACCGTGTCCAACCCACGCCCGTCCCGCTCGACGACGTCGACCTGGCCGACCTCGACCGCTTCCGCGCAACGAGGGCTGGGGCCAGTTCGACACGCTGCGCCGCGAGGACCCGGTGCACTGGACCCCGGAGACCGCCGGCAGCGGCTTCTGGGCGGTCACCCGGCACGCCGACATCTGCGCCGTCGACAGGGACCCCGAGACCTTCACCTCGACGAAGTTCGTCAACCTCGAGGAGGTCGACGACGACCTGATGGACCTGCGGCGGTCGATGCTGGAGACCGACGGCGTCCGGCACCGCGCGCTGCGCAAGCTGATCCAGCGCGAGTTCGGCCGCGACCGCTGATCGCAAGTACGAGGACTTCCTGCGCGGGCTGACCAGGGACACCGTCGACGGGCGCTGCAGCACGAGGAGTTCGACTTCGTCGAGAAGATCAGCGCCGACTTCCCGATCCAGGTGCTGGCCCGGCTGCTCGACGTGCCGGCGGAGGACACCGGCAGCTGATCGACTGGGGCAACCAGATCATCGGCAACACCGACCCCGACTACGCCGAGCTCCTGCTGACCGACGCGGAGAGCGAGCAGTACAAGCATCTGCCGTTCCGCTCGCCGGCCGCGCTGGAGGTCTTCGAGTACGGCCGGGAGCTGGCCGCGGGAGCGCAAGGGCGGCGACGGCACCGACCTGATCAGCCAGCTGGTCAACCGGATGCCCGAGGACGGCGAGCCGCTGACGGCCACCGACTTCGACAACTACTTCCTGCTGCTGGTCGTGGCCGGCAACGAGACCACCCGGCACACCATCAGCCAGGCGATGCTGGCCCTGATCGAGCATCCCGAGCAGCTCGCGCTCCTGCAGGAGCGGCCCGAGCTGATCCCGAACGCGGTCGAGGAGTTCCTGCGCTGGGCCTCGCCGGTCTACCACTTCCGCCGCACCGCGACCCGCGACGTCGAGCTCGGCGGCAAGCAGATCAAGGAGGGCGACAAGGTGGTCATGTGGTTCGCCTCCGGCAACCGCGACGAGGACGTCTTCGCCAACCCCTACAGCTTCGACGTCACCCGGACCAACAACGACCACGTCACGTTCGGCAAGGGCAGCCCGCACCTGTGCCTGGGCAACAACCTGGCCCGCATGGAGATCCGGCTGATGTTCACCGAGCTGCTGCCGCGGCTGAAGACCATCGAGCTCGCCGGCGACGTCACCCGGGTCCGGAGCAACTTCGTCAACGGCATCAAGAAGTTCCCGGTCCGGGTCACGCCGCCTGAGCTCGTGGGAATGGTCGCCGAGCGGTTGCGAGCGCCGTCGATCAGGCTTGAGCCGCTGACGGTCGAACACGCCGACCGATGACCGCGGTGCTGGCCGATCCGGCGCTGTACGCGGTAATCGGGGGCGAACCGCCGACGACGGACCAACTCCGTGGGCGCTAGTCCACCAGGTGCGCGGGAGATCGTCCACGGCGCGAGGAATGGCTGAACTGGATCGTCGTCGACGCGCTCACGGGCGGCCGGCGGGATATCTCCGGCCAGGATCCAGCGTGAAGATGATCGCGACCACGCCGACTCGCCTGGGTCACGGGACCGCGTGGCAGGGCCGGGAATTCGCCACCGAGGCGGCGCGGCAGCCGCAGCTGCTCGACCAGCGGGATCAGCACCCTGGTCGCCCACATCAGCCCGGGACCGGCCCTTCGAGCGGGTCGCGAATCCTGGGCCTGCGGCCGACGTCGGTCGTCCAGGACGGCGAGATCCGCTGGATGAAGTGAGCTGCGCCCAAGCCTGCCGAGCAAAACCGGATCTATCAACTTTCCTATCGCTGTAAACATCCTGGGTACAGTGCGAGATTCCCACATATCGCGGAATCAACAGGCCCCCCGCCTGATTTCGTCAGCGCCCGTTGGCCTCGTCGGAGACCATGTTGCGGAGGATCTTGCGGACCTGGAATGCCGCTGCGTCGGCGCTGACGTGGACCTCCTCGCGGGACCATCGGCGTCGAGCACGGCCTGCATTGTCTCGAGGATGGTCTGCACCCGGCGGTAGTACTCGGCGAAGATCGACAGCAGGATCTTGCTGGCCTGCTCGCCGCGGGCGAAGTTGCGGCTCACCCGCCAGACGTGCCGGGTCCGGTCGGCGGCGATCGGGTACGTCGCGTGGCTGAAGATGAACGTGAACGGCTGGTCGCCATCACCGTCGATCCACCACGTGCCAGCGGTCCACCCACAGACCCGGGGTGACGAAGGCGCCACTCTCCCGCTGCGCGTGCTCGGCATCGGTGGGCAGCCCGAGCAGTTCGGCATGCCAGGTGGCGATCGGTGCCGGCGGATAGTTCCGGGAGAACGACACCGTGGTCTCGGTGACCTCCACCTCCAGCGGCGGCGGCGAGCCGCTCAGCACCGGGGGAGCGATGAACGGATCGACCACCGCGACGTGGGTGATGTCGGCGAAGTTCTCCTGCAGCAGCGCGGCGTGGGCCCCGGTTTCCCAGCGTCGCCGACCGTCGTCCAGTCCGCATCGCTCAGCCAGCCGACGGACGGCGGAGGACGCAAACCGGACCGGGCCGGATCGCCGAGCCAGCACCAGACGAAGACGCCGTCGTCGTGCACCGGGTAGGCACGCACCCGTGCGCCGACGGGGATCTCGTCCTGGGTCGGCACCTGCACGCAGCGCCCGCGAGCGTCGTAACGAAGCCGGAGTAACCCGAGACGATCGTGTCGCCGTCCACCCGCCCAGACTGAGCGGGTAGGGCTTGTGGGCGTCGCGATCCTCCAATGCGACCGCGGGGCCGTCTTGGTGCGGAACAGCACGATCGGCACGCCGAGGCCCCGCCGGGCCAGCGGCTCGTTGCCGACCTCGTCGCTGGTGGCCAGCACGTACCAGCGTTGCGCGGGTAGTCGGTCGACCGACTGGCGCGGAGGTTGGTCGCTCGGCTCAGCTGCAGCGGTCCTTTCGTTGCCCCGTGGTCATGGTGCGTCGGGTCAGAGGTCCAGCGTCAGGCAGGGGGACTTGCAGCGCGAGACGCAGATCATCATGAACTCGTTCGTCGCCTTCTCCTCATCGTTCAGCACCGAGTCGCGGTGGTCGACGTCGCCGTCGATGACCTCGGTCTCGCAGGTGCCACAGACCCCTCCAGGCAGGAGGCCAGCACGCTGACCCCGGCTTCCTTGACCACCTGGTACACCGACTTGTCCGGCGGCACGGTCAGCGTCGACCGGACCGCTCCAGAACCAGTTCGAAGCTCGAATCCGCCGCCTCGGTCGGCCTCGACCGGCTTGGGCGAGAAGCGCTCGAGATGCAGGGACCCCGCCGGCCAGTCGTCGCAGAGCTTCTCGACGGCGGCGAGCAGGCCTTCCGGTCCGCAGCAGTAGACCAGCGTGTCCGGCTGCGGTGTGCCCAGCACGGCGGCGAGGTCGAGCAGGCCGGCTCGTTCTGCGGCGCCACGGTGACCGGTCCCCGTACGGCGCGAGTTCGTCGACGAAGGCCATCGTAGTGCGCTCGCGCCCGCCGTACAGCAGACGCCAGTCGGCACCGGCGGCCTCCGCCTCGGCGATCATCGGCAGGATCGGGGTGATCCCGATGCCGCCGGCGATGAACAGGTAGCGCGGGCTGGCCACCAGCGGGAAGTGGTTACGGGGCCCGCGGATCCGGATCTTCGCGCCTTCGGCCAGCCGTGCACCAGCTCCGAGCCGCCCCTGCTCTCGGCCGCCCGCAGCACGCCGACCCGCCAACGGCCGGGGTCGGCGGGGTTGCCGCACAGCGAGTACTGCCGGGTCGTCGTGTCGTTCAGGATCAGGTCGATGTGCGCGCCCGGGGTCCAGGGCGGCAGGCCGGCCCCGTCCGGGGCCGCGAGGGTGAGGGCGACGACGCCGTCGGCAGCGATCTGCACCTCGCGGACGACCAGATCGGCCTCGTGTTCGCGAACGATCGTCTTCGTGGTGGTCACGCTGCGTCGCCCTCCGATCGATGCGCGATTATTCGAGTGTGATTGTTCGGATACGAACGATAGCGCCAGCGGCGCTGCGCGACAAGTCCGGGGACCGCGAGGAAGACAATCGTTAGGGCCCGAACTAGACTCCGACGAATGCGCGCCCTGCTCATCCACAGATCACTGTGCCTGCCGGGATTCGTGGGGGAGCGCCTCGCCGAGCGCGGGTACGCGTCGAGGCCCACCAGGTGGTGCCCGAGGAGCAGATACGACTCCCCGGCGGTCGACACCGAGTTTCCCGACCCCCGCGATTTCGAGGTCGTCGTCGCCCTCGGCGCGGCCTGGTCGGCGTACGACGAAGCCTGCACAGCTGGCTGCTGCCCGAGCTCCAAATGCTCCGCGATGCCCACCAGGCGCGGGTTCCGGTGCTCGGTGTCTGCTTCGGCGGCCAGCTGCTGGCGGCCGCGCACGGCGGGTCGGTGGGCTGCCGCCGCAGCCGGAGATCGGCTGGTACGACGTGAGTCCGACGACGAGCTGGTGCCGGCGGGCCGTTGGTTCCAGTGGCACTACGACCGCTGGCAACTGCCGGCCGGCGCGACCGAGATCGCCCGCAATCCGCAGGCCTCCCAGGCCTTCGTGCTCGACCGCAATCTCGCCGTCCAGTTCCATCCCGAGATCGACGAGAAGATCCTGCGCGGCTGGCTCGCCAACGGCGGCGACGACGACGCCGCAAGCTCGGCGTCGATCCGGACACGTTGCTGCCGACACCCGGCGGAACACGGTCGACAGCCGCGTGCGGGCCCACCGACTCGTCGACGCCTTCCTGGCCCGGGTGGCGACGTCTCATGAATGAATGGGGGAGCCATGGGTGACGGGCCGGGCACGAGTTCCGGCAGGCGGCCGGCCGGTTCGCCTCGGGCGTGACCGTGGTGACCACCGAGGCCGACGAAGGGGCGTACGGGGTGACCGTCTCCTCGTTCGCGTCGCTCTCCCTCAACCCGCTGCTGGTCACGGTCTCGGTCAACCGGACCAGCCCGCTGATCGGGTTCGTCCGGTCACGCCGGGCGTTCGCGGTCAGCGTGCTGGCCAGCGGCCAGCAGCAGGTGGCCGGCTATTTCGCCCGCAGCGGTCGACGGCCGGAGCCGGACGGCTTCCGTTCCGTCGCCGCGAGCGCGCAGCAGACCGGGGTGCCGGTGATCGACGGCTGCCTCAGCTGGTTCGACTGCGAGCTGGAGGACGTGCTGCCCGGCGGTGACCACGAGATCCTGGTCGGTCGGGTCGCGGCGGCCGGCGGCCGGGCCGGCGAGCCCCTGGTCTACTGGGCCGGCGGGTATCGAGCGCTGCAGGCCGACAAGCCGGCGTTCGATCGGCTGGCCGACGCCGCCGACGGGCTGTCGGTCGCCCTGCTCGTGCTCGACGTCGGGGTGGCCGAGATGCTCGACGCGCAGCGCAGCATCGAGCCCGCCCTCGCCGGGCTGGCCGCCATCCACGGCACGGCCGAGCACTGGGACCGGCTGGACCGGCTGATCGCCGAGTCCGCGGCGGCGGTCGACGAGCCCGACCGGTTCAACGAACTGGCCTTGGCCACCCACGACCTGATCGCCGACGCGGCCGGCAACCGGGTCCTGTACGCGACCCTGATCAGCCTGCGGCAGGTCCAAGCCCGGCACTACCGCGATCTGGGCAGTCCGGAGACGGCGCGGGCCGCGGTCGCCGATCATCGGGAGCTGCTGGCCGCCCTGCGCCGGGGGAGCGCCGAGGACGCCACCGGGTGATGCAGCAGCATCTCGAAGCCGTCCGGCGCAATCTCGACGCCTGATCCCCGAGGGCCGTTTTCGCGCACAACGGACCAGACGGCAGCATCCGCTCAGCATCGAGCCGATCACTCGAGAGGGACAGGGCGAGCCAGAGCTCGCTGCGGTTCCCGGGTCGCCGAGATCGCGGCCCAGAATGCCTTCTGCGGTGACGATCCGCTTACGCAGCGTGTGCCGGTGCACCCCCAAGGCCGCCGCCGCCGGATCCCACTGACCGTGGTGGGCGAGCCAGGTACGCAGCGACAGGACGAGACTGCGAGTTGCGCTGTCGATCATGGTCGATCAGGCCGGAGAGCAGCGCCTCGGCGAAGCCCTGAGCCTGCGCCGGGTCGAGCAGCCCGATCACCCCGGTCATGGCCAACTCGTCGTAGTGCACCACCTGGGCACCGACCCGGTGACCGGGCGCGGCCGCTTGGGTCGCCTGCCGGACCCCCGCACCCAGAGTCGGATAGGCGGCCGGGCGGAGACGCCGACACTGCGGTCCGCGGTCGCCGCGAGCCGGTGGGCGAGACCGTCGGCTTCCTCGGGCGCGATGACCACCAGGGCATCGTCGAGCAAGGCCCACCATCCACCGACGGCCTGGGGCGGCGCCTCGCCGCGCCACTGCGGAACCACCACGACGCGGAACGGTTCGGGGGGCATGGCCGGCCCGCCTGACGCGCGAGTTGCCGGGCGACCTCGACCGAGCCGGCCAGCAGGAGCCGGAGCAGGGCCGTCCGCAACGTGGCCTCGGTCTGCTGTTCGTCCGCCGGTCGTTGCAGTCTCATGGTGAGCAGCAGGACCGCGGCGTTGACCAGGTGCCGCTGCGACCGGGAGATCGGCCCGTTCCGCCCGACCGCCAGGTAGGCGACCCGGCGGGTGCCGGTCCCGATGGGCTGCAGGTCCACCGTCTCGGATTCCTGGCTCAGGCTCGACGAGACCGGCCCACGGTGCCGTCGGAGCCGCACGAACTCCGCGTTCAGATCCGCGACCCGGCGCCGAGCGGAGCTGGGTGGGCACTGATCAGCGCTCCCGCGGCATCGACCAGCAGCACCCAGCCGCCCACCTGGCCGGCGAGCAGCCGGACGACATCCTCGGTGCCGCTGGGTGTCAGCGCCCCGCGGGTCAACGCCATCTGGGCGTCGAAGGTCCGGGTGATCTCCGCGTACTCGTCTGCGGCGATGGCGGGGAGACCGCGCGGCTGATGGCGATGAACGGCGTACTGCGCGGCACCTCGATCAGGGGTACACCGTGACGACGGGCGGCGACGACCAGGGCCGCCGGCACCTGGTCGTGGCTCAGGCCGGTGCCGAATCCGAGCCCGACGACCCCGGCGGCTGACAGTCGCTGCAGATATCCGTCCCACGAGGGGGCATCGTCGGCCTCGTCGCGATGGGTCAGCCCGGTGGTCAGCAGCAATTCGCCGCCGCTGAGGAAGGGCGTCGGATCGTCGAGTTCGCTGACGTGCACCCAGGTCAGCGGCTGATCGATCGCGGCGTCCTCGGTGAGCAGGCTGAGCCGCATCGACGGCTGGCCGACCAGCGACCGTACGGTGATGCTCATCGCCGGGGCTGAAGTGACAGAGTGGACATCTCATCGCCAAACGTACGCCACATCCGACATGTCGCGCGGCGGTCGATGAGGCCCAGACTGGGACGGTATCTACGACGAACGTGTCCACGACGAAGGAGTAGCGCCATGTCCCTCACCGCTGAGAGCCCGACGATCGCCGCGGAGCTGCCGCAGGAGCGCCGGATCGTCACCGAGTTGCCGGGTCCGCGCTCCCGCGAGCTCTTCGCGGCCCGCAACGCGGCGGTGTCGGCCGGGGTCGGGACCACG
Organism: uncultured Actinomycetota bacterium; assembly: GCA_963761955.1. Lineage (GTDB taxonomy): Bacteria > Actinomycetota > Actinomycetes > Propionibacteriales > Propionibacteriaceae > Microlunatus. Next base: position 49,701 of record CAVXIY010000007.1, read on the forward strand.
TTCCCGGTGTTCATCGCCCGCGCCGGCGGCGGCGTGCTGCTCGACGTCGACGGCAACTCGCTGATCGACTTCGGCTCGGGCATCGCGGTGACCAGCGTCGGCAACGCCGCGCCGCACGTCGTCGCCGGGGTGACCGAGCAGGTGGCGGCCTTCACCCACACCTGCTTCATGGTCACCCCGTACGAGGGCTATGTCCGGGTCTGCGAGGAACTGGCCAGGCTCACCCCGGGTGATCATGCCAAGAAGTCGGCCCTGTTCAACTCCGGTTCGGAGGCGGTGGAGAACGCGGTCAAGATCGCCCGGCACGCCACCGGACGCACGGCGATCGTGGCCTTCGACCACGCCTACCACGGCCGCACCAACCTGACCATGGCGCTGACCGCGAAGAACATGCCTTACAAACAAGGCTTCGGCCCGTTCGCGACCGAGATCTACCGGGCGCCGATGTCCTATCCGTTCCGCGACGGCGGGCTCACCGGGCAGCAGGCCGCCGACCGGGCGATCGAGATGATCACCAGCCAGGTCGGTGGACAGAACGTCGCCGCGGTGATCATCGAGCCGATCCAGGGCGAGGGCGGATTCGTGGTGCCGGCACCGGGCTTCCTGCCGGCGATCGCCGACTGGTGCGCCGCCAACGGCGCGCTGCTGATCGCCGACGAGATCCAGAGCGGGTTCTGCCGCACCGGTGAGTGGTTCGCCTGTGATCATGAAGGCGTGGTGCCGGATCTGGTCACCACCGCCAAGGGGATGGCCGGCGGGCTGCCGCTCGCGGCGGTCACCGGGCGGGCCGAGGTGATGGACGCGGTTCATCCGGGCGGGCTCGGCGGCACCTACGGCGGCAATCCGGTCGCCTGCGCCGCCGCGCTGGGCGCCATCCAGACGATGCGCGAACTCGATCTTCCGGCCGCGGCCAGAGCGATCGAGTCGATCATGGTCGACCGGCTGCGATCGCTGCAGGCCCGGCACCCGGCGATCGGCGACGTACGCGGCCGCGGCGCGATGATCGCGATCGAACTGGTCACGCCCGGCACCCGGGAACCCGATGCCGCGCTGGCCGGCCAGATCGCCCGAGCCTGCCACGCCGAGGGGCTCGTCGTGCTGACCGCCGGCACCTATGGCAACGTGCTGCGTTTCCTGCCGCCGCTGGTGATCGGCCATGACCTGCTGAACGAAGGTCTCGATATCATCGAGGCCGCCATTGACGCCCTGACTGGAGGAAGTTGATCATGAGTGTTTCGGCTGCGGATATTGCCCGGGTGATTGATGGGGTGCCGAAGGGGTTGTTGATCAACGGTAAGCAGGTGCAGACCGGGTGCGGGGGTGAAGGTGGAGGATCCCTCGACTGGTGAGGTGTTGGCTGAGGTGGCCGATGCGTCGCCGGAGCAGGGTGTGGAGGCGTTGGATGCGGCGGTGGCGGCGCAGGATGGGTGGGCGGCGACTGATCCGCGGGAGCGGGGTGAGATTTTGCGTCGGGCGTTTGAGTTGTTGGTGTCGCGGGGCGAGGATTTCGCGTTGTTGATGACGTTGGAGATGGGTAAGCCGTTGGCGGAGGCGCGGGCGGAGGTCACGTATGGGGCGGAGTTTTTGCGGTGGTTCTCCGAGGAGGCGGTGCGGGTTTCGGGGCGGTATTCGGTGGCGCCGAGGGGGGGACGCGGTTGTTGACGATGAAGCAGCCGGTGGGGCCGGTGTATGCGATTACGCCGTGGAATTTTCCGTTGGCGATGGGGACCCGCAAGATCGGTCCGGCGTTGGCGGCGGGGTGCACGGTGGTGATCAAGCCGGCGGCGTTGACGCCGTTGACCACGTTGGCGTTGGCCGGCATTCTGGCCGAGGCGGGGTTGCCGGACGGGGTGGTGAATGTGATCACCACGTCGTCGTCGGGGAAGGTGTCGGCGCCGATCATCGCCGATCCGCGGCTGCGGAAGTTGACGTTCACCGGGTCGACCAGTGTCGGGCAGGGGTTGATCAGGCAGTCGGCGGAGCAGGTGTTGAAGATCTCGATGGAGTTGGGCGGGAACGCGCCGTTCCTGGTCTTCGGCGACGCCGATCTGGAGGCGGCGGTGGAGGGGGCGATGTTGGCGAAGATGCGCAACATCGGTGAGGCGTGCACGGCGGCCAACCGGTTCATCGTGCACGAGTCGGTGGCGGAGGAGTTCTCGGCCCGGTTCGCGGCGAAGATGGGTGAGTTGACGGTGGGGCGGGGGATCGAGGACGGGGTGAAGGTGGGTCCGTTGATCGATCAGGCGGCGATCGACAAGGTGACCGACCTGGTCGCCGACGCGGTCGGTCATGGCGCGGAGGTGCTGACCGGCGGGCAGGTGCTGGACCGGCCGGGCCACTTCTACACCCCGACCGTGCTCGGCGACGTGCCGACGAAGGCCCGGATCTTCCGCGAGGAGATCTTCGGCCCGGTGGCGCCGGTCAGCACGTTCGCCGACGACGAGGAGGGTCTGGCCATGGCCAACGACACCGAGTTCGGTCTGGTCGCCTACGCGTTCACCCAGAACCTGTCCCGCGCCGTCTGGGTCGCCGAGGGTCTGCAGACCGGGATGGTCGGCATCAACCAGGGCATCGTGTCCAACCCGGCCGCACCGTTCGGCGGCGTCAAGGCCTCCGGGCTGGGCCGCGAGGGCGGCTCCGAAGGCATCGAGGAATACCTGGAGACCAAGTACGTCGGCATCAAACTCTGACCGGCATGGAATCGACGCCGGCCGGCGAACTGACCGACCGCCTGGCCGCGTCGATCGAGGCCCTGAGCGGCTGGATGGCCGAGTTCGGGCCGTACCAGGTCCATCCGTCGCTGCAGGTCGACCCGGGGCAGTTCGAGGCCAAGCAGGCCGAGCTGCTGGAGCGGCTGCGGGACAACTACCCGTTCTTCCACCCCCGCTACGTCGGGCAGATGCTCAAGCCGCCGCACCCGGCCGCGATCGTCGGCTACCTGTCGGCGATGCTGATCAACCCGAACAACCACGCCCTCGACGGCGGCCCGGCGACCGCGCGGATGGAGAAGGAGGTGGTCGCCGCAGCTGGCCGCGATGTTCGGCTACGCCGACGCACCTCGGCCACCTGACCAGCAGCGGCACGATCGCCAACCTCGAGGCGCTGTTCGTCGCCCGGGAGACCCATCCGGGCAAGGGCATCGCCTACAGCGCCGACGCGCACTACACCCACAGCCGGATGAGCCACCTGCTCGGCATGAGCTCGGCATGCGGTGGCCACCGACGCCGCCGGCCGGATGGACCTCGACGCGCTGGAGGAGCTGCTGCAGTCGGGCACGGTCGGCACCGTGGTGCTGACCGCCGGCACCACCGGGCTCGGGGCGATCGACCCGATCGACCAGGCGTTGCCGCTCTGCCGCGCGCTACGGCGTCCGGGTCCACGTCGACGCCGCCTACGGCGGCTTCTTCCCGCTGATCGCCGACGACACGGCCGACGGGCGTGGCCGCGGCTCCGTTCGCCGCGATCGCCGAGTGCGACTCGGTGGTGATCGACCCGCACAAGCACGGCCTGCAGCCGTACGGCTGCGGCGCGGTGCTGTTCCGCGACCCGGGGGTGGCCCGGCACTACCTGCACGACTCGCCCTACACCTACTTCACCTCCGACGAGCTGCACCTGGGCGAGATCTCGCTCGAGTGCTCGCGGGCCGGCGCGGCGGCGGCCGCGCTGTGGCTGACCCTCCAGCTGCTGCCGCTGACCCGAGGCGGGTCTCGGTGCGGTGCTGCGCCCCGGCCGTCGGGCCGCGCTGGCCTGGGCGGAGTTGATCGAGGACGTCCGACGTGCTCGATCTCTACCAGCCGCCCGAGCTGGACATCGTCACCTACTTCCCTGCCGCGGCGACCGGCTGTCCGAGGTCGACCGGCTGTCCGGCGCAGGTGCTCGACGCCGGGATGGCCGCGCCGCCCGCCGAGGCGCTGTTCGTGGCGACCTACACCGTCGAGCGGCGCCGCGCTCGCCGCGCGCGGGCACACGATCGAGCCCGACATCGACGCCGGCCGGATCCTGCGCAGCGTGCTGATGAAGCCGGAGTCCGAGTTGATCATTCCTGACCTGCACGCCGGCATCGAGAGGCTGGTGATCGGCCGCCCTACCGGCTGAGGTGTTCCAGGATCGCGGCCCGCACCACGTCGGGATGCTCCACACCGTTATCCCTCCTTCGTCGGCCTTGCCTGTCGACGCGAAGCGTCGCGCTGCGACGACACGCACGCACCTGGACGACGCGGGCCCTCGACGAACTTCCACGAGCAAGCACTACTATTGGCGCGCCGCCGGCGCCGCAGGTGAGAGGACATGATCATGACCGAGCAGTCTCTGGCCCTCGACGGACGTCGGCGTTGATCACCGGCGGGGCCAGCGGGATCGGTGCCGCGATCGCTCGGCATCTCGCCGGTCGTGGTGCCGCCGTGCGGATCGCCGACGTGGACGCCGACCGCGCCAGGCGGTGGCGGCCGAGCTCGGCGGCGAGGCCTGGACGCTCGACCTCACCGACCGGCGACCCTGGACGGGCTGGACGATCGGACACCGACATCTTGGTCAACAACGCCGGGATCCAGCACGTCAGCCCGATCCAGGACTTCGATCCGGACGATGTTCCGGCGGATGCTGATGATCATGGTCGAAGCGCCGTTCCTGCTGATCAGGGCGGCGCTGCCGAACATGTACGCAGCGAGGCTTCGGCCGCATCGTCAACATCTCCTCGGTGCACGGCCTCCGTGCCTCGGAGTACAAGTCCGCCTACGTGACGGCCAAGCACGGCCTGGAGGGCCTGTCCAAGGTGACGGCCCTGGAGGGGGCGCCGCACGGCGTGACCAGCAACTGCATCAATCCCGGCTACGTCCGGACGCCCTTGGTGGAGAAGCAGATCGCCGACCAGGCCAGGACGCACGGCATCGACGAGTCCGAGGTGGTGGAGAAGATCATGCTGGCCCACTCGGCGATCAAGCGGCTGGTCGAACCGGAGGAGGTCGCCTCGCTGGTCGGCTGGCTGGCCGGCCCGGTATGCCGGCATGGTGACCGCCGCCTCGTACACGATGGACGGCGGCTGGAGCGCCCAGTGAAGTCGCAATGAGTGACCAACGGGCAGCTACGATAACGGCGGACGTGCGAGGTCCGCGGCGGGCTCGTTGCGGGTGCGGTATCTGGGGGACCGACGACGCGCCCCGGTGCTGGCCGTGCACGGCATCACGGCCAACCACCTCGCCTGGCAACTGGTCGCCGACGCCCTGCCCGACGTCCGCATCGTCGCGCCCGATCTGCGCGGCCGCGGTCGCAGCAGCGGGCTTCCCGGGCCGTACGGGATGGTTCAGCACGCCGACGATCTGGCTCGGCTGGTCGACCAGCTCGGCCTCGGGCCGGTGCCGGTCGTCGGCCACTCGATGGGCGGCTTCGTCGCGGTGGCTGTCGCGGATCGCCATCCGGAGCTGATCCGCGGTGTCCTGTTGCTGGACGGCGGACTGCCGTTCGTGGTCGGCCCGGAAGTTGATCTTGACCAACTGGTCGCACGGCCCTCGGCCCGGCGCTGGCGCGACTCGATCTGACCTTCGACGACGCGAGGCCTACCGGGCCTTCTGGCGCCGGCACCCGGCGCTGACCAAGCGTGGGGACCGGCGCTGATCGACTACATCGACTACGACCTGACCGGCGACGCGCCGTAGCCTGCATTCGACAGTCTCGGCCGAGGCGGTGCGCACCGACGCGCGGCAGCAGTTCGCGACCAGCGTCGATGATCAGGTGCTGTCCCAGCTGAACCGGCCGATGACCATGATCACCGCGCCGCGCGGCCTGCTGGGCGCCGCCGCCGGGGCTCTATCCCGCGGACGTCATGAACCGGTGGCGCGCCCTGCTGCCCGGGCTCGAGGTCGGAGAACTCGACGACGTCAACCACTACACGATGGTGATGTCGGCCGCCGGCGTCGCCCAGATCGCCCCGCGGATCGCTGGGCTCGGGGTACAATACCCAGCGGCCCCGCCAAGGTGCACCTGGTCAACGTCTTTCGGCGAATCGGGGTCTCTGATCGGACGAGCGCTGCTCTGTGGGCCCGCGATCACCTGACCTGACCGACAGCATCAGGTTGGTGGCCGCGGCGACCGCGAGGCAGGCGCCGAGCAGGTGCAGCGCGACCAGCCCGATGGGCAGGCCCAGCCGGTACTGGGTGATCCCGATCCCGGCCTGGACGATCTCCACCAGCAACAGCAGCACGGCCGCGCCGGCTCCGCAGCAGGACGACGCAGATCACCGTGACGGCAACGGCGGAATACACCGCGTACGTGTGCAGGTCGGTGACCAGCCCGCCGGGCAGGCCGTTGCGCGGAGCATGATCATCGCCGGCGTGCGGGCCGCTCCCGGTCACCGTGGTGCCGAGCCAGACGGTGACCCAGATCAACCCGAACGCCACCCGGGCCGCGATCACCGAAGGGCCGGCGGCGGGAGCCGCGGCGAGCCCCCGGGTCTTGCGCACCAGCCAGACCGCGAGCGAGATCAAGATCATCGACAGCACCAGGTGCAGAGCGACCACGTACGGGTTGAGCTGGGTGAGCACGGTGATGCCGCCGATCACGCCCTGGAACGGGAATTCCGAGCGCCATCCCGGCGGTCAGCCAGCGGAGGTCGCGTCGCGGCCGCCCGTCCTCGCGATAGAGCAGCGCGCTGACGAAGGTGAGCACGGCGGCGATGATCAGCACGAAGGTGAGCAGCCGGTTGCCGAACTCGATCGCCCCGTGCACCCCGAGCGCGGGATGGGTGACGTACGACTCGTCGGTGCATTTCGGCCAGGTCGGGCAGCCGAGTCCGGAGCCGGTCAACCGGACCAGCCCGCCGGTCACCACGATCACCATGTTCATGATCAGCGAGACGACGGCCCAGCGGCGCAGCGCAGACCGCCCGCGCACCACGCTCAGGACGTCCATCGGAAGAACCTCCGGGCCGCCAGTCCGGCGAGGACCAGCCAGATCGCCAGCACGACCAGCGGCCAGCCGAGCACCACACCGGACGCGGCCGCTCGCAGCCCCTCGCCGAGCGCGGCGGTGGGCAGGGCCGACACGATGGGCCGGACCGCCGGGATGTAGCGGTCAACGGGCACCAGCAGGCCGCCCGCGGCGAGCAGCACCAGATAGATCAGGTTGGCGACCGCGAGGATGATCTCGGCGCGGAGCCGTCCGGCCAGCAGCAGCCCGAGGCAGACGAAGGTCGCCGAGGCCAGGATGGCCAGCAGCACGGCCGCGAGGAACGAACCGACCGTGAAGGCCGGTCGCCAGCCGATGATCAACGCGGCGACGACCAAGATCACCAGTTGGCCGAGCAGGATGACGGTGACCGCCAGGGCCTTGCCCGCCAGGAGACCCGGCTTGCCGAGCGGCGTCGCGGCCAGCCGTTCCAGCACGCCGTACCGGCGCTCGAATCCGGTGGTGATGGCGACCGAGGTGAACGCCGAGGACCACACCGCCAGACCGAGCACCGAGGGCGCGAGGCTGTCGAGATCGCCGAACCGGCCGCCGAAGAAGCGGCCACCCAGCAGGATGCCCAGCGGGATCACCAGCGCCAGCAGCAACTGCTCGCCGTTGCGCACCAGCAGGGTGGCCTCGGTGATCGCATGCCGGACGATCCGGGTGCTGGCCGGCGCCGCTCCGGGCGCGGGGGAGAAGTCGATGGTGCTCACCACGCGGCCCCCGGCCGGGTCTGGGCCAGGAAGACGTCTTCGAGGGTGTCGCCCGACGGCGGTGAGCTCGGCCACGGTGCCGGACACCTTCACGGCGCCGTCGTCCACGATGAACACCTGGTCGGCCAGCGTCTCGGCCTCGTCCATGGCGTGGGTGGTGAGCACGATGCTCACCCCCGAAGCCCGCAGCTCGCGGAGCAGTTCCCAGGTCGCGCGGCGGGCGTGCGGGTCCATGCCCGCGGTCGGCTCGTCGAGGAACACCAGTTCCGGCCGGCCGATCAGCGCACCGGCCAGGTTGACCGCCTGTTGCTGGCCGCCCGAGAGCCGGCGGTAGGGGGTTCTCGCGTAGCCGCCGATGCCGAGCCGCTCGACGATGGCCGGCACCGCCAGCGGGTGCGCGTACAGGCTCGCGAGATAGCTGAGCAGCTCGACGGCCCGGATGCCGGACCAGGCGCCGGTGCTCTGCGGCATCAGGCCGACGCGGGCGGCGTTGGCCGGAGATCCCGGCGGCTCGCCGAGCACCTCGAGCGCGCCGGACGCCGGGCGTCAGCAGCCCGGTGCAGCAGCGGATCAGCGTGGTCTTGCCGGCCCCGTTCGGGCCCGAGGATCGCGGTCAGCACGCCCGGTGTCCGCCCGCAGGCTCAGGCTGTCGAGGACCGGGCGTCCGTCGAAGCGCACCACGAGATCGTCGACCAGCAGGGCGGGCACGTCGCTGGACACCGGGGCAGTCTAGGTGGTCAGGACTCGACGTGCTCAGAATCGTGCGCGACACCAGTCCGGTGCGGAAGACGCCGTTCGGGTCGTACCGCTCCGCGAGCGATCGGAAGTCGTCCAGGCGTGGATACAGCGCCGCCCAGTCGAAGCCGTCGCCGAAGACCTTGGCCCAGTGCGGCCGGGGGCTGAACGGCGTCAACGCCCGCTCGATCTCCGCCACCGCGGACGTGACCGCTGCGGCATCCGGCTGCCAGGTGAAGTGCACCCCGAAGATGTCGCGCTGGTACGCCGGGCTGAGCCAGAGGTCGTCCGCCGCCACCGTCCGGATCTCGGCGCTCTTGACCAGCGGCGCGATGATTCCGCCGAGACCGCGCAGCGCCTCGACCACGGCCGGTCCGTGAACGCGGTCCATCAGGTACTCGCTCTGGATCTCCGCTCCACTGCTCGGCGTGAACTCCAGCAGGAAATGGGCCAGCCGATCCGACCAGGGACCGACCTCGCCGAGCTGCGGCGTACAGAACCGCGGGTCGTTGCCGCGGGTCATGTGCACCTTCTCCGTCGCCGCCGTCGCCCCGAACAGCGTGTCCGGCATCCGTCGCCTGAGCCTGTCGAATCGTGCCCTGAGCCTGTCGAAGGGCCCACCCGGGTCTTCACCCACAGCAGATCAAGATCATCTCCGGCGAAGTCGGTGATCGCGCTGACGCTGTAGCCCGCGCCGAGCACGTCCTCGAACGAATCGGTGAGCCGCTCCCACGGCAGGTGCTGGTAGACGTCCTGGCGCACGTCGAAGGTGGGTTCGATGGCCAGGGTCAGCTCGGTGATCACGCCGAGCGCGCCCAGATGGACGACCGCACCCGGGAAGTCGGGGTGGCCGCGATCGATGGTGACCAGCTCGCCGGTCCCGCTGATCAAGGTCATGGCCGGTGACGGCCGACGCCAACGTCTGGTTGCGGTTGCCCGAGCCGTGGGTCGCCGTCGCCACCGACCCGGCCACCGAGATGTGCGGCAGCGAGGCGAGATTGGCGAGCGCCCAGCCCGCCGACTGCAGCCGGGCGGCCAGGTCGCCGTAGCGGATGGCGGCGGGCACCCGCACGGTGTGCGCCTGCTCGTCGATGATCACCTCACCCGGGAGGTCGGCGACCGAGATCAGCGCGGCGCCGTCGGCCACGTCGTTGAAGGAATGCCGGGTGCCGACGGCGTGCAGTTGACCGCCGTGGGCGACGAGCTCCTGCAGTTCCTCGATCGTCTCGGGGTCGGTGCAGTTCGCGCGCCCGATAGGTGTAGGTGCCGCTCCAGTTGGTCCCGATCATCAGGTGATCATGCAGCACGGCCGGTTCCGGGGACAGAATGGGGCACATGCAGCTGCCTGTGATGCCTCCCGTCGCGCCGATGCTGGCCAAGGCGGTGAAGGACATCCCCGAGGGCGACTTCAGCTACGAGCCCAAGTGGGACGGCTTCCGGTCGATCATCTTCCGCGACGGCGACGAGGTGGAGATCGGCAGCCGCAACGAGAAGCCGATGACCCGCTACTTCCCCGAGGTGGTCGAAGCGGTCCGGGCCAACTTCCCGGAGCGGGCGGTGATCGACGGGGAGATCATCGTGATCGGCGAGTCCGGCGATCGGCTCGAGTTCGAGACGCTGCAGCAGCGGATCCACCCGGCGGTCAGCCGGGTGACCATGCTGTCGAAGAAGACTCCGGCCCGGTTCGTGGCCTTCGATCTGCTGGCGCTCGGTGACGACGATCTGACCAGACAGCCGTTCGCCGAACGCCGCGCCGCCCTGGAGCGGGCCCTGGCCGATGCGCAGGCACCGATCCATCTCACGGCGGTGACCGGCGATCCGGCGGTGGCCCGTCAGTGGTTCGAGCAGTTCGAGGGCGCCGGGCTGGACGGGGTGGTGGCCAAGCCGAACAAGATCAACTACCAGCCCGACAAGCGGGTGATGTTCAAGATCAAACACGAGCGCACCGCCGACTGCGTGGTGGCCGGCTACCGGGTGCACAAGAGCGGGCCGGACAGCATCGGCTCGCTGCTGCTCGGCCTCTACAACGACGACGGGGACCTGATGTCGGTCGGCGTGATCGGCGCCTTCCCGCTGGCCCGGCGCAAGGAGCTGTTCGCCGAGCTGCAGCCGATGGTGACGACCTTCGATGATCATCCGTGGGCCTGGGCCAAGCAGGAGGCGGGCCTCCGGACGCCGCAGAACTCCGTCGGCAGTCGCTGGAACAACGGCAAGGACCTGTCCTTCGTCCCGTTGCGCCCGGAGCTGGTCGTCGAGGTCCGCTACGAGCACATGGAAGGAATCCGGTTCCGGCACACGGCGCAGTTCAACCGCTGGCGCCCGGACCGCGACCCGCGCTCGTGCACGTACGAACAGCTGGAGGAGCCCGTCAAGTTCGATCTCGCCGACGTCCTCGGCTCCTGATCGACTCCCGGCCGACTCCGGTCGGTTTTGCACGGACCGTGTTAAACCGTCGCCTACCGCGGCAAATTTGATGCGGTAAGCGACAACTTGGTGCGGTAAGCGGCCGCAGCGCCGAGGTCGGAGCGGGCCACTCCCGGAAGCCCCGCGGACCGCCACCCGACCCAGCGGTCAGTCCATGATCACGTGCGGGCCGATCACGGTCACCGCGTGTGCGACATCGCCCTCGTCGTTGGCGAGGTGAAAGGACAACCGGAGCCGGCCGGCCCGTGACGCCGCGGCGATGTCGGCGGCCCGGAGAGCTTCCGGCGCCTGGTCGTCGACGACGAGGCTCACGATGGCCGAATCGCCGGGCTCCAGACCCAGCCCGGCCCGGAACTGGTTCGCCAATCCGACGCTGTGGGCCTGCAACGCCGTGCTGTCGATCTCGGCCAGCATCTCCAGCGCCGGAGCCGCGGCGACCCAGGAATGCCAGGCCGGAGAGAGATCGAAGCGTCGCGCGTCGGCGGCGAGTCGCAGCGGCCCGCCGTAGATCGCCTGCCACGGATCCTCACCGGCGTACCAACCCGCCTGCAGCGGGAGCAAGGCGTCCATCAGGTCGGGCCGAACGGTGAGGTACGCGGTGCCGCGCGGAGTGAGCAGCCACTTGTAGCCGCCGCACACGGTGTAGTCGACGGTGCCGGCCTCGACCGGGAGCCAGCCGGCCGCCTGGGTGATGTCGAGCAGGATCCGGCTGCCGGTGCGGTCGCATGCCTCGCGGAGCCGGGGCAGGTCGAGGAGCCGGCCGTCGGCCGACTGGACGAGGGAGACCGCGACCAGGGTGGTGCGCTCGGTGACGGATTCGGCGATCTCCTCCAGCGGCGCCTCGCGCACGATGACGCCGCGGGCCTGCTGGACGTGGAACGGAAAGAGCAGGCTGGTGAAATCGCCGGTCGCCGTCAGCACCTCGCTGCCGGGCGGCAGACTCGCGGCGATCAGCCCGACGAAGCCCGACACCTGGGCGCCGACGGCCACCTGCGCGACGTCGACGTCGACGAGCCGGGCGAAGGCCGACCGCGCCCGCTGCACCGATCGGTCATAGCTCGGCGGGCTCACCCGGCCCGCCCGGTACGCGGCCAGCGCGCGGTCCAACTCAGCCCAACTGCGGCGCGGCGGCAACCCGTAGGTGGCCGTGTTCAGATAGGTCACGGTCTGGTCGAACTCCGCGCGGGCGCCTCCGGCGGTCAGGACTTCGTGCTGCACATCCGCACCGTACGCGCCCGGCTAAGGCAAGCCTTATTTGAACCGTCCGTTCGAATAAGAGCACACTGGTGTTGTGAAAAACTCTGAGCGCGCCACCGGTGTCGCTGGAGTGACCCCGAATGGCGATCTCGACGCCTCCACCCGGCGCCGGGTGCTCAGCTCGATCCTCGAACACGGACCGTCCACCGCAGCCGAGTTGTCGGGCCGACTGGGGCTCACCCCGGCCGGCATCCGCCGGCACCTCGACGTGCTGCTCGCGTACGGCCACGTCGAGGCCCGCGAGCAACGCATCTACGGTGCGCGCGGCCGAGGCCGACCGGCCAAGGACTTCGTGCTCACCGACGCCGGTCGGGCCGTCTTCTACACCGCGTACGACGACCTCGCGATCTCGGCGCTCGGCTTCCTGGCCGAAGCAGCCGGTCCGGAGGCGGTGGCCCGGTTCGCCGAGTCGCGGATCGCCGCGGTCGAGGAGCGGTATCGCGCCAAGGTCGCCGACGCCGGACTCGGAGACGTCCCCGGCGCAGGCGCTGGCCGCTGCCCTGAGCGACGACGGCTATGTCGCCTCGACGCTCCCGTCGGCGCTCGGCGAGCAGCTCTGCCAGCACCACTGCCCGGTGGCCCATGTCGCCGAGAAGTTTCCTCAGCTGTGCGAGGCCGAAACCGAAGCCTTCTCCCGGGTGCTGGGCGTTCACGTCCAGCGGCTCGCCACCATCGCCCACGGCGACGGTGTCTGCACCACTCATATCCCGCGTGCCTCCGGCACGAGTTCAATCCCGCGTGCCTCCGGCACGACTCATGCCCCCAAGAATACGATAGCGAAAGGTCGCGACCATGACCCAGATCCAGGATCCGGCAGTCACCCGACCGGTTGGCACCGGCCAGACCCAAGATGAGCATCTCGCCGCGCTCGGTCGTTACAAGTTCGGCTGGTCCGATACCGATGTCGCCGGCGCGACGGCCCAGCGCGGCCTGACCCCTGAGGTGGTCGCCAACATCTCGGCGCTGAAGAGCGAGCCGCAGTGGATGCTCGACCTGCGCCTGAAGGGCCACCGGCTGTTCGGTCGCAAGCCCATGCCGACCTGGGGCGCCGAGCTCGACGGGATCGACTTCGACAACATCAAGTACTTCGTCCGCTCGACCGAGAAGCAGGCGACCAGCTGGGACGACCTGCCGGCCGACATCAAGAACACCTACGACAAGCTCGGCATCCCGGAGGCGGAGAAGGCCCGGCTGGTGTCGGGTGTCGCCGCCCAGTACGAGTCCGAGGTGGTCTACCACAAGATCAACGAAGAGCTCGAGAAGCAGGGCGTGATCTTCCTCGACACCGACACCGCGCTCAAGGAGTACCCGGAGCTCTTCCGGGAGTACTTCGGCACCGTGATCCCGGTCGGCGACAACAAGTTCGCCGCGCTGAACACCGCGGTGTGGTCCGGCGGCTCGTTCATCTACGTGCCGAAGGGTGTGCACGTCGAGATCCCGCTGCAGGCCTACTTCCGGATCAACACCGAGAACATGGGCCAGTTCGAGCGGACCTTGATCATCGTCGACGAGGGTGCCTACGTGCACTACGTCGAGGGCTGCACGGCGCCGATCTACAGCAGCGACTCGCTGCACTCCGCGGTGGTCGAGATCATCGTCAAGAAGGGCGCCCGCTGCCGCTACACGACGATCCAGAACTGGTCGAACAACGTCTACAACCTGGTGACCAAGCGCGCGACCTGCGAGGCCGGCGCGACCATGGAGTGGATCGACGGGAACATCGGTTCCAAGGTGACCATGAAGTACCCGGCGGTCTACCTGATGGGCGAGCACGCCCGCGGCGAGACGCTGTCCATCGCCTTCGCCGGCGAGGGTCAGCACCAGGACGCCGGCTCGAAGATGGTGCACTGTGCTCCGCACACCTCGTCCTCGATCATCTCCAAGTCGGTCGCCCGCGGTGGCGGTCGGACGTCGTACCGCGGACTGGTCCAGGTGCAGGAAGGCGCGCACCACTCGAAGTCCATCGTCAAGTGCGACGCCCTGCTGGTGGATCAGATCAGCCGCTCCGACACCTACCCGTACGTCGACGTCCGCGAGGACGATGTCTCGATGGCGCACGAGGCCACGGTCTCCAAGGTCAGCGATGATCAACTCTTCTACCTGATGAGCCGCGGACTCGGCGAGGACGAGGCGATGGCCATGATCGTCCGCGGGTTCGTCGAGCCGATCGCCCGCGAACTGCCGATGGAGTACGCGCTGGAGCTCAACCGGCTGATCGAACTGCAGATGGAAGGGGCGGTCGGTTAGCCACGACCAGCCCCGACTCACCTGCCCTGAGCCTTCCGATGGGCCAAGCCCAGAGAGAGACGTTGTGTCTATCGATACCGCTCCGCCCGCAGCGGCGCCGACCCCGAATGTCGCCGCCGCTGTCGAGACGGTCGCTTCCCACCTGCACCCGGTGGCCTCCTACGACCTCGCCGACCACCCCAAGCCGACCGGCCGGGAGGAGGTCTGGCGGTTCACCCCGCTCAAGCGGCTCCGCGGTCTGCTCGACGCCGACGGCGTCGCCGGCGGTCCGTTGGAGTGGGTGGTCGACGCGCCCGACCGGGTGACGACGAGCCAGATCAGCACCGCGGAGGCCGTCGCGCTCGGCGGCCCGGCCCCGGTGGACCGGATCTCCGCTCTCGCCGTGGCCCGGGCGGCCGGCGTGGTCAAGATCGACATCCCCGCCGAGGCCGAGCTGGACCGTCCGGTGATCATCACGCTCACCGGATCCGGGATCGAACAGCCCGTCTTCGGCCACTTGATCATCAACGTCGGCGCGTACGCCAAGGGCACGATCGTGCTGGAACACCTGGGCTCCGCGACCTTCGCCAGCTCGGTGTCGGTGCTGGTCGGTGACGGCGCCCAGGTGGAGTTCGTCGGCCTGCAACTGTGGGCCGACGACACCGTGCACGCCGGGCAGGTGGCGCTCAAGGTCGGCCGGGACGCGCAGGTCCGCACCCTGGCGGCCACGCTGGGCGGCGACCTGGTCCGGCTGGTCGAGACCGTCGAGTACGCCGGACCCGGCGGATCGAGCGAGCAGTTCGGTCTGTACTTCGCCGACGCCGGGCAGCACCTCGAGCACCGGCTGTTCGTCGATCACAACGCACCGCACACCCGGAGCAACGTCGACTACCGCGGGGCCCTGCAGGGCCGCGGCGCGCACTCGGTCTGGGTCGGTGACGTGCTGATCCGCAAGGTCGCCGAGGGCATCGAGACCTACGAGTCGAACAAGAACCTCGTCCTCACCGACGGCTGCCGGGCCGACTCCGTGCCCAACCTGGAGATCGAGACCGGCGAGATCACCGGCGCCGGCCACGCCTCGACCACCGGGCGCTTCGACGACGAACAGCTCTTCTATCTGCGCAGTCGCGGCATCGACGAGGCCGAGGCCCGGCGCCTGGTGGTGCACGGATTCTTCGCCGACATCATCCGCCGCGTCGGCGTACCCGTCCATCGAGCAGCGGTTGATGGACGCCGTCGAGGCCGAGCTGGCCGTGAACGTCGGACTGCCGAGCTGACGCTCGGGAGCACGCCCCATGACGCTCCTCCGAGCCTGCGCCCTGGCTGAGGTGGCACCGGAGTCGGCCATCCCGGTCGAGGTCGACGGCACCGAGATCGCCATCGTGCAATCGGGCGGCGCCTTCTATGCGATCGCCGACGAGTGTTCGCACGCCGCCATTCCGCTGTCCGAAGGGGATGTGGGCGACGGCGAGATCGAGTGCTACCTGCACGGGTCGCGCTTCGATCTTCGGACCGGCCAGCCGCTCGGGCTCCCGGCCACCGAGCCGGTGGCCGTCTACCGCTGCGTGGTCGACGGGGCCGATGTGCTCGTCGACCCCCGACCGCTTCAACTCTCAGAAATCCAGGAGTCCTGATCTTCATGTCCACTCTCGAAATCCGCGATCTGCACGTTTCCGTCGACACCGACACCGGCGCCAAGGAGATCCTCAAGGGCGTCGACCTGACCATCCGCAGCGGCGAGACGCACGCGATCATGGGCCCGAACGGGTCCGGCAAGTCGACCCTGGCGTACTCCATCGCCGGCCACCCGAAGTACAAGATCACCCAGGGCAGCGTCACGCTGGACGGTGAGGACCTGCTGACGCTGAGTGTCGACGCCCGGGCCCGCGCCGGGCTGTTCCTGGCCATGCAGTACCCGGTGGAGGTTCCGGGGGTCTCGGTCTCCAACTTCCTGCGGACGGCCAAGACGGCGCTCGACGGTCAGGCGCCCAAGCTGCGTACCTGGGTCAAGGACGTCAACGCGGCGATGGAACGGGTGCACATGGACCCCGAGTTCGCCACCCGCAACGTCAACGAGGGCTTCTCCGGCGGCGAGAAGAAGCGGCACGAGATCGTCCAGCTCGAACTGCTCAACCCGCGCTTCGCGATCTTGGACGAGACCGACTCGGGTCTCGACATCGACGCCCTGCGGATCGTCTCCGAGGGGGTCAACCGCTTCTCCGCTCAGGGTGACCGCGGCGTGCTGTTGATCACCCACTACACGCGGATCCTGCGCTACATCAAGCCCGACTACGTGCACGTCTTCGTCGCCGGCCGGGTGGCCGAGCAGGGCGGTCAGGAGCTGGCCGAGCAGCTCGAGGCCGAGGGCTACGACCGCTACGTCCGCGCCGCCGCTGCAGCAGGAGCGGAGTAGGCCATGTCAGTCAACGGTGGGCCGGAGTACCCGGCCACCACGGATATCGACGAGGTGACCCTCGCCGACCGGGTCGACGAGCTCGACGGCCCGACGAGCCGATCCCGTTCGACGTCGAGCACATCCGGGCCGATTTCCCGATCTTGGAACGGACCGCCGGGGAGTGGCCGCTGGTCTACCTGGACAGCGCCAACACCTCGCAGAAGCCGCGGGTCGTGGTCGAGGCGATCGAAGATCATTACCTCAACCACAACGCGAACGTGGCCCGGGCGATGCACCTGCTCGGCGCCGAGGCGACCGGGGCGTTCGAAGGCGCGCGGGCCCAGCTCGGCCCAGTTCGTCGGCGCGGATCGCTCCGAGGAGATCGTCTTCACCAAGAACGCGTCCGAGGCGCTGAACCTCTGCGCGCACACGGTCGGCGCCGTCGCTGCGGCCCGGCGACGAGATCGTCATCTCGGTGATGGAACACCACTCCAACATCGTTCCGTGGCAGCTGCTGGCGCAGCGGACCGGCGCCACGCTGCGCTGGTTCGACGTCACCGACGAGGGCCGGCTCGATCTGGATCGCGCCGCGGCCGAGGGGTTGATCAACGAGCGGACCAAGATCATCTCGGTGGCCTACGTGTCGAACGTGCTGGGCACGGTCAACCCGATCAGCCAGATCGCCTCGCTCGGCCACGCCGTCGGCGCCACCGTGATCGTCGACGCCTCCCAGGCCGTGCCGCAGCTCCCGATCAATCTCTCCGCGCTCGGTGCCGATCTCGTCGCCTTCACCGGACACAAGATGGTCGGCCCGACCGGCATCGGCGTGCTCTGGGGACGCTACGACCTGCTGGCCTCGCTGCCGCCGTTCCTCGGCGGCGGGGAGATGATCGAGGTCGTCACGATGGCCGGATCGACGTACGCGCCACCGCCGCACCGGTTCGAGGCCGGCACCCCGCCGATCGCCCAGGCGGTCGGCCTGGCGGCGGCCGCCCAGTACCTGAGCGCGGTCGGGATGGACCAGATCGCCGCGCACGAGCAGGAGATCACCGGCTACGCGCTGAAGGGTCTGCTCGGCCTGCCCGGGCTGACCGTTCTCGGGCCGAACGAGCCCGTGGACCGGGGCGGCGCGATCTCCTTCACCCTGACCGCCGACGGCCTGCCGATCCATCCGCACGACGTCAGCCAACTGCTGGATTCGCGGGGAATCGCGGTCCGCGGCGGGCACCACTGCGCGCGACCGTTGCACGAGCGTTTCGGCGTGCAATCCTCGACCCGGGCGTCGTTCTACCTGTACACGACCCATGCCGAGATCGACGCGTTGATCGACGGTCTGGAATACGTGACGAACTTCTTCGGCCGCGGCTCCGCCGCCGGCTCGTTGGGAGGCAGCAAGTGAAGGTCGAGGACCTGTATCAGGAGATCATCCTTGATCACTACCGGGCCAAGCATCACAGCGGCCTGCGGGAGCCGTACGAGGCCGAGGTGCACCACGTCAATCCGACCTGCGGCGACGAGGTCACGTTGCGGGTCCACCTGGACGGCGGCACGGTGACCGACGTCTCGTACGAGGGGCTGGGCTGCTCGATCTCGCAGGCCTCGACCTCGGTGATGACCGATCTGGTGATCGGTCACGACGTCGAGCACGGCCTCGGCCTGCACGACGAGTTCCTGGCCCTGATGCACGGCAAGGGTCAGATCGAGCCCGACGAAGATCGCCTGGAGGACGGGATCGCCTTCGCCGGCGTCGCCCGCTTTCCCGCGCGAGTGAAATGTGCCCTGCTGGGCTGGTCGGCGTTCAAGGACGCCGCGCTCCAGGCCCAGGCCGAGAAGAATGAGGAAGACCGATGACTGAAACCCAAGCGCAGCGCCCGTCCGATCTCGTGCAGGACGATCTGCCACCCGTCGAACTGGACGGACAGCCGCTGTCGGCTCGGCCGGATCTGGAGGATCTGGAGGAGGCGCTGAAGGACGTCGTCGATCCCGAGCTCGGGATCAACGTCGTCGATCTGGGGCTGATCTACGGCCTCCACCTCGAGGACGACAACTCGCTCACCATCGACATGACGCTGACCTCGGCCGCCTGCCCGCTGACCGACGTGATCGAGGACCAGACCCAGACCGCGCTCGAGGGACTGGTGGAGCGGTTCGTGATCAACTGGGTCTGGATGCCCCCGTGGGGGATGGAGAAGATCACCGACGACGGGCGCGATCAGCTGCGTGCTCTCGGCTTCAACGTCTGACTCGTTTTGCGTCTCCGGCGCGGTGACCGGCCGCGGGCGACCGCGGAAAACGTGCACGTCGGGTTCGTGCGTGTCAGACGCGCGTTTCGCGTGGGTCGAGATTCAGGCATCTTAGGTTTTACGCGGTCGACCGCGGCCGGTCACCGCGCCTCGCGCTTCACGTGCCCTGAGCTTGTCGAAGGGCGCGGGTGGGTGCGGCGGCGGTGATCATCTCCTGGGGGTCGCGGCTGAGGTGGCGCTAGCGTCGGGCTATGGACGCAGGCGTGTCCGTGTGGGAGCGGGGACTCTTATGGGGAGTGTTGCGGGCCGTTGCATGACAATCGGGTGCAGGCGGTGACGGCGGAGCAGTTGATGTATCTGCGCGGGGGGACTCGGTTGGTGGATTAAGAGGGTATGTCCCGAGCTTGTCGAAGGGCGCGTGGTCGCGCGGGGCGGCGGTGATCATCTCCGGGGGGTCGCGGCTTGAAGGATTGAAATACGTGCTCTGAGGTTGAGCAGGGTGAGGAAGAGTCAGACCCGATGTTGGTCGTGAGGGATGTCGAGGTACGTGCGGGTGCGCGTCTGTTGCTGGAGCATGCCTCTTTCCAGGTGGCGGCGGGCGACAAGATCGGGTTGGTCGGGCGCAATGGGGCGGGCAAGACGACGCTGACCAAGATCTTGGCGGGGGAGGCGACGCCGGCGTCGGGAACGATCACTCGGAGCGGTGAGGTCGGGTACCTGCCGCAGGACCCGCGGACCGGTGATCTTGATGTGGTCGCCAAGAACCGGATCCTCTCGGCCCGCGGGCTGGACGCGGTCGTGGAGCGGCTGCGCCGCGCCGAGCTGCAGATGGGTGACGACTCCGTCGAGGTGCAGGACAAGGCGATGGCCGCGTACGCGCGCGCCGAGGCCGAGCTGGCCGCGGCCGGCGGGTACGCGGCCGAGGCGGAGGCGGCCCGGATCGCCAGCAACCTCGGGCTCGGCGAACGCGTGCTGCACCAGCCGATCAGGACGCTGTCCGGTGGGCAGCGGCGCCGGGTGGAACTGGCCCGGATCCTGTTCTCGGGGGCGCAGACCATGTTGCTCGACGAGCCGACCAACCACCTCGATGCGGACTCGATCGCCTGGCTGCGCAGCTTTCTGGCCAACCATTCCGGCGGCCTGCTGGTGATCAGCCACGATGTCGGGCTGCTGCAGCAGACCGTGAACAAGGTGTTCCATCTGGATGCGAATCGGGCCGAGCTCGACATCTATGCGATGGACTGGAAGCGCTATCTGCAGCAACGCGAGACCGACGAGAAGCGACGCAAGCGCGAACGGCAGAACGCCGAGCGCAAAGCCGATCAGTTGATGAGCCAGGCCGACAAGATGCGGGCGAAGGCGACGAAAGCCACGGCCGCGCAGAACATGGCCAAGCGGGCGGAGCGACTGCTCGCCGGTATCGAAGGCGAGCGCCGGCAGGACAGGGTGGCCAAGATCAGGTTCCCGGAGCCGGCGCCCTGCGGCAAGACACCGTTGACCGCCGAGGACCTGAGCAAGAGCTACGGCTCACTCGAGGTGTTCACCGGAGTCGATCTTGCCATCGACAAGGGCAGCCAGGTGGTGGTGCTCGGACTGAACGGTGCCGGAAAGACCACCCTGCTTCGGATTCTCGCCGGCCTCGAGGAGTCCGACACCGGTGCGGTGCTGCCCGGCCACGGGCTGCGCCTGGGGTACTACGCCCAGGAGCACGAGATGCTGGACACCGAGCGATCGGTGTTGTCGAACATGAAGACCGCTGCGCCGCAGCTCAACGAAACCGATGTCCGCAAGGTGCTCGGCTCGTTCCTGTTCTCCGGCGACGATGTGGACAAGCCGGCCCGGGTGTTGTCGGGCGGTGAGAAGACCCGGCTCGCGCTGGCGACGCTGGTGGTCTCCAGCGCCAACGTGCTGTTGCTCGACGAGCCCACCAACAACCTCGATCCGGCGTCGCGGGCCGAGGTGCTGTCGGCGATCAAGAACTACGCCGGAGCGGTGGTCCTGGTGACCCACGACGAGGGAGCCGTCGACGCCCTCGATCCCGACCGGGTGTTGTTGCTTCCCGACGGTGTCGAGGACCTGTGGAATCCCGAGTATGCGGATCTGATCGCTCTCGCCTGAGCGGTGCGGAATTGATCAAGAGCCGCGATGATCAGCTCGAATTCAAAGATCAACTCCTTGGCCAATGGTGCGGTTGATCAGCAAATTGGTGATCAACGGGGGCCTCAATATTCAAAAAGGCACTCGAAACATGCTAGAAAGAGTTGATCATTGATCTTGGTAAGTCGATCATTGATCTAGCACACGTCGTTGCCCGCCGGTGACGACCCCAGGACACAGGGAGGCGCAGTGGCCAAGGCATTGGCTAAGGGTTCACGCATCACCGGGGCACAGCGAGGAACGCTCGCATCCCAGTACGCCAAGCGGTACGCCGCCGGCGAGAGCATTCGCAAGATCGCCGAGGACGCCGGGCGGTCCTACGGGTTCGTGCACGGCGTGCTCAAGGAAGCGGGGGTCGGGCTGCGCGGTCGTGGGGGCGCCACGCGCGGTGCGAAGAAGGCATCCTCGTCCAGGAAGGCGGCGGTAGCACCGGCCAAGAAGGCTCCGGCCAAGAAGGCTCCGGCGAAGTCGGCCCCGGCGGCGAAGACCACTGCGGCCAAGAAGACCGCGAAGAAGGCGCCGGCCAAGGCGGCCGCGACCAGGACGGCGGCGAAGAAGGCTCCGGCCAAGGCGGCCGCGACCAGGACGGCGGCGAAGAAGGCTCCGGCCAAGGCCGCCGCCAAGAAGGCTGCTCCGGTGAAGACGGCCGCCAAGAAGGCGCTCGCGAAGGTCGCCGCCGAAGAAGGCTCCGGCCAAGGCCGCGGCGAAGAAGGCTCCGGCCAAGACCGCGGCGAAGAAGGCTCCGGCCAAGGACGGCGGCGAAGAAGGCTCCGGCCAGGGCCGCCGCGACCAAGAAGGCTCCGGCCAAGAAAGCGCCGGCCCGCAAGCGCTGATTGGGCCGCGGGGTGTCGGTTTCCCACGTATACGTGGGAAACCGGCACTGTACCCAGGAGGTTTCCTGGGTACAGTGCCAGATTTCTGGGTGAAGCGCGGAGCCGCTGAGGTCGAGCTCGCCGATGTAGGCCCGGACGCCGTTGGCGTCCGGGCCTTTCCGCCCTGACCGTGAACGCGGAATAGCCGACCAGCGCTGAGCGTTGCGGGCGCGGGAGGTTTCTATGTCTATGACGCGCGGAGCCAATTTCGGTCTGATGCGGCGTATGTCGCAGGACCCCGAGATGGCGCAGCACCAGCTCACCAAGGGCGTTGTTCGCCGGATACTCCAGTTCGCCCGGCCCTACCGCGGTCTGATCACGATCTTCATCGTGCTGGTGGTGCTCACCTCCGCTCTTGCCGTGACGCCGCCGCTGCTCTTCAAGGAGATCATCGACGAGGGAGTGCTCAAGGGCAACCAGCGGCTGTTGATCATCCTCGCCTCCATGGTCGCCGGTCTCGCGGTCCTGCAGGCCGTACTCGGTCTCGTGCAGCGCTGGTGCTCGTCCAAGATCGGCGAGGGTCTGATCTTCGACCTGCGGACCCAGGTCTTCGACCACGTGGTCCGGATGCCGGTGGCCTTCTTCACCAGAACCCAGACGGGCAAGCTCGTCTCCCGGCTCAACTCCGACGTGATCGGCGCCCAGCAGGCCTTCACGTCGACGCTGTCCACCGTGCTGTCCAACCTGATCAGCCTGGTGCTGGTGCTGGTCGCGATGCTCGTGCTCAGCTGGCAGCTCACCTTGGCCGCGTTGATCATGCTGCCGATCTTCCTCATCCCGGCGAAGGTCGTCGGCCGCAAGCTGGCCGATCTCACCCGGCAGCAGATGCAGCTGAACGGCGACATGTCGGCCAGCATGACCGAGCGGTTCAGCGTCAGTGGAGCCCTGCTGGTGAAGCTGTTCGGCCGGTTGACCGAGGAGCATGATCGATTCGCCGAGCGGGCCGGCGCCGTCCGCGACGTCTCGGTCAAGATCGCCATGAACGGCCGGTTCTTCATGACCTCGCTCGGCCTCGTCGCCGCCCTGGCCACCGCGCTGGTCTACGGCGTCGGCGGCTCCTTGGCCATCGACGGCCTGTTGACCGTCGGTACCCTGACCGCGCTGGCCGGCCTGCTCAGCCAGCTGTACGGCCCGCTCACCCAGCTGACCAACCTGCGGATCGACGTGATGAACGCGCTGGTCAGTTTCGACCGGGTCTTCGAGGTGCTCGACCTGGTGCCGATGATCCGCGACGCCGATGACGCGGTACCGGTGACCGGTCCGGCCTCGGTCGAGTTCGACCGGGTGTCGTTCAGCTATCCGAGCGCGGCCGATGTCTCCCTGGCCAGCCTGGAATCCATCGCCTCACTCGATCAGCGGCCCAACACCGAGGTGCTGCACGAGCTGAGCTTCACCGTCGCCGCCGGCCAGACGATCGCGCTGGTCGGTCGATCCGGTGGCGGGAAGACCACCATGACGCACCTGATCGCCCGGTTGTACGACGCGACCTCGGGGACCGTCTCCGTCGCCGGCCGGGACGTCCGCAGCGTCCGACTGGAGTCGCTGCGCGACATGGTCGGCTACGTCACCCAGGACGCCCACATGTTCCACGACACGATCCGCGCCAACCTGCGCTACGCCCGTCCTGAGGTGGGCGAGGAACAGATGTGGCGGGTGCTCGCGGCGGCCCAGATCGACGAGCTGATCCGCAGCCTGCCGGACGGCCTGGACACCGTCGTCGGTGAACGCGGGTACCGGCTGTCCGGCGGCGAGCGGCAGCGACTGGCGATCGCCCGGCTGTTGCTCAAGGCGCCACCGATCGTCGTGCTGGACGAGGCGACCGCGCATCTCGATTCCGAATCCGAGGCAGGCCGTCCAGCGCGCGCTCGACCTGGCGATGGAGGGGCGGACGAGCATCGTCATCGCCCACCGGCTGTCGACGATCCGCAATGCCGATCTGATCCTGGTCGTCGACAAGGGACGGATCGTGCAGCGCGGGCGCCATGATCAGCTGCTGGCCGACGGCGGCCTGTACGCCGAGCTCTACCGCACCCAGTTCGCCGGCCCGCTCACGGGCGGCGCCGCGGTCGCCACGCACTGATCGCCACGGCAACGGTCACCTCGATCGGCGGGTCCAGCTCCGCGACCTGAGCGGCCAGCCGTCGATGATCATGATGGAAGGCGTTCGGTCCCATCGACACCAGGTCGATCACCGACGTCGGCGTCCAGGCTGATCCGATAGCGGCACTCGACCGACTCGACCGCGGTGAAGAGATCGGCCAGCGTCCGGGAGATCCGGTCCTGCTTGTCGGCCTCGATGTCGAGCAGGCCGAGCGGGCCGCGCAACTCGATCAGATGATCGGGCAGCGGCGAGGCGATCACCAGCGCACCGTCCGGTCTGAGGATGCGGGCGAACTCGGCCGGATTGCGCGGGGCGAAGATGCAGAGCACCGCCTCGGCCGAGGCGTCGCGGATCGGCAGCCGCCCCCACACATCGGCCACGACCGCGCCGAGTTGATCATGCGCTCGCGCCGCCCGGCGGCTGGCCGCCGGCGAGACGTCGATGGCGACGCCCCGACCGCCGAGCCGCTGCAGCGCGTACGCCAGGTAGTAGCCGGTGCCGGCGCCGACCTCCACCCACGGACCGGGCGGATGGCTGTCGCAGGATCGCGACCAGCCCGTCGGCCAGCGCCGCGTACTGGCCGCGGCTCAGGAAGCGCTCCCGCGCCGCCACCATCTCCGCGGTGTCGGCATTGGCCGGGGCGGCCCGGCCGAGCAGGTTCAGATAGCCCTGCCGGGCAAGATCGAAAGCGTGGCCGGCGGTGCAGACGACGGAGCCGTCCTGGCGGGTCAGGGCTTCGGCGCAGTGCGGGCAGCACAGCAGGTCGAGCACCCGGTCGATCGGCATGATCTCCGCGATCACAGGCCGCGCAGCGCGCCGCCCTCGACGGGGAAGACCGAGCCGGTGAGGTAGGAGGCGGCGGGGGACAGCAGGAAGGTCGCCACCCGGCCGAACTCCGCCGGATCACCGTAGCGACGCAGCGGAATCGCTGCCTCGGATCGGGCCCGCGCGGCCGCGGGATCGTCGTCGAGTGAGTCGAGATGCTGGACGCGTTCGGTGTCGATCCGTCCCGGCATCAGGCCGAGCACCCGGGTGCCCTGGGGTCCCAGCTCGTCGGCCAGTTGCTTGATCAACATCGCCAGCCCCGGGCGCAGACCGTTGGAGGCCGCCAGGCCGGGGATCGGCGACTTCGCCGAGATGGACAGCACCCAGGCGATGGCCAGGTCCGCCAGCCGTGCCGTGCCGGACGACGGCGTTGTTGACCCGCAGCCCGGCGAGGAAGACCGACTCGAACGCCGCTCGCCACTGATCCTCGGTGGTGCCGATCGCCGAGCCGGCCGGCGGACCGCCGACACTGATCAACGCCCCGTCCAACTGGCCGAACCGGCTCAGCGCCAGCGCACAGGCCGCCTCCGCCGTGTCCGGGTCGGCGAGGTCCGCCGTCAGCGAGACGGCGTTGTCTTCGCCGAGGGCGGTGACGACCTCGGTCAGCACCTCCGCGCGGCGGGCCACCAGGACCACCCTGGCGCCCTCGGCCACCAGTTCTTCGGCCGTGGCCCGGCCCAGCCCGCTACTGGCGGCGGTGACGAGGAAGACGCGATCGGTGAGCCGGAGATCCATGGATCAGATCATCACACGCGACTCCCGGCGGGCGCGCAGATCACCCCGGATGAAGACCACGATGCCGGCCACGCCGATTCCGGTGAACATGAACCACTGCACCGCGTACCAGAAATGCGGACCGTCGGAGATCTCCGGCAGCGGGATCGCCCGGAAATCGCCTTGCTGCGCGGGCGTGACGGTGATCAGTCCGATGTAGCCGTTCTTGATCGGGTACGGCAGCGCCGTGGCGATCGCGTCCGAGTTGATCAAGCGCACCTGCTGGTCGACCGGGGTGACGGCACCGCGCCGGCCCTGCTCGTTGCGGCGCACGTGACCGACGACGGTGACCTCGCCGGCCGGGGGCGCGGGCGCCGCGGTCGGGATCTTGACTCCGCTGGGCAGCGGGAGCAGCCCGCGATCGACGAGCACCACGCCGCTCTCGGTGCGCAGCGGGGTGATCACCTCGTAGCCGTCGACGTCTCCGACGCTTCCGGTAGCGCGCGATGAACTGATGTTCGGCGTCGAAGGTGCCGTGCGCCTCGACCCGTTGCCACTGGTCGCCGTCGCCGATCGGGTGGGTGAACACCTCGGCCACCGGACGGACGGGATTCTTCTCGTTCGCCACCGTGGTGGCGTTCCTGGCCTGGCGCTGGCTCAGCCGGTCGAGCTGCCACTGGCCCAGGTTGATGAAGACCGCGCCGAGCACGGCGACGAAGACGATCAGCAGGGTCCAGCGGACCCAGAGGCGTTGCACGTGGTCAGGTTAGTCGGCCGCGGCGGCAGCAGTCCGGTCGCGCTCGCGGCCGCGCCGGTCACACTCTGGCCACGCCCGACGGCGACGCCGACCAGGAACGTGGTCAGCGGTGCGGCTACCCGCTCGACGCCGTGCGCGGCATCCCGGGCCACGTCGAGCAGCACCTTCACGGTCTTGTGGTCCAGCTCCACGTCGTCGGTGCCGAGCTCCGCGGACAGCTGGGTCAACCACTCGTCGAGCTCCATCGTCAGTGCTCCTCAGCGTCGGGCTCGCTCAGGCGTCGCGGCTTGGCCGCCGGTGTCAGGATGATGCCATGGGCCGAGTGACCCGCAGCCATCCGGTGCTGCGCGTAGGAACCGAGACAGTGGTTCGCCGCACCGACACGCTGGCGGTGGAGGAGCCGCTGGAGCTCCGGCTGAACGGCGAGTCCTTCGTCGTCACGATGCGGACGCCCGGCGATGACATCGACCTGGTGCACGGGCTGCTGCACAGCGAGGGGATCATCACCGGACCGTCCGACGTCGTGCTGGCGCGCTACTGCGACGGGGCCGGACCCGACGGGCTGAACACCTACAACGTCTTGGACGTGACGCTCGGCCCGGACGCCCAGCCGCCCGCAGCCGCGCTCCGGCGCAACGTGCTGACCACCAGCGCCTGCGGCATCTGCGGGACCGTCACCATCGACCACGTCGTCCGCGCCTCGCGCTTCGTGCTCGATCCGGCGGTCCGGGTCCCGGCCAAGTTGATCTTGTCGGCGCCGGACCGGCTGCGGGAGCAGCAGCGCGCCTTCGACAAGACCGGTGGCCTGCATGCCGCCGGTCTGGTCGACCTGGACGGCTCGCTGCTCTGCGTGCGCGAAGACGTCGGCCGGCACAACGCGGTCGACAAGGTGATCGGCTGGGCGATCCGGCAGGGCCGGCTGCCGCTCCGCCAGATGATCTTGGTCGTGTCGGGCCGGGCCTCGTTCGAACTGACCCAGAAGGCGGTGCTGGCCGGGCTGCCGATCATGGTCGCCGTGTCCGCGCCGAGCTCGCTGGCCGCCGAGCTCGCCACCGAGGCCGGACTCACCCTGGCCGCCTTCGTCCGCGGCGAGACCATGAACATCTACGCCCATCCCGATCGCATCATCACGACGAACGTCGAGCAGGTCTCCGCCTAGACTCTGGGCATGGCCACCATGCTCCCGACGCCGCAATTGAGGCCGTCGTATTCCGCACCTGCGGAGCCGGTGAGCCATGATCAGTTGAAGCTTGCGGACGGTTTCGGGCGGATCGCCACGGATCTGCGAGTTTCGCTCACCGACCGCTGCAACCTGCGGTGCACGTACTGCATGCCGGCCGAGGGACTGGACTGGATGCCGGGCGCGGAGGTGCTCACCGATGACGAGATCCTCCGGCTGATCGCCATCGGCGTCGAGCGCCTGGGCATCAGGACGGTCCGGTTGACCGGCGGGGAACCCTTGCTGCGCAAGAATCTGGAGCTCCTGGTCGCTGACATCGCGGCGCTGTCCCCGGCGCCGGTGATCGCGCTGACCACGAACGGGATCGGACTGGCGGCGCGGGCCGACAAGCTGGCGGCGGCCGGACTCGATCGGATCAACATCTCGCTGGACACCCTCGACCCGCAGACCTTCAAGCAGCTCACCCGGCGTCCCCGGCTCGACGACGTGCTCGCCGGGGTCGCCGCGGCCCGCGAGGCCGGCCTGCACCCGGTCAAGATCAACTCCGTGCTGCTGCGCGGCGTCAATGATCATGAGGCGTTCGATCTGCTGCACTGGGCGATGAGCGAGGGCGTCCAGCTGCGATTCATCGAGCAGATGCCGTTGGACGCCCAGCACGGTTGGCAGCGTGACGAGATGATCACCGCTGCGGAGATCCGCACTCGGCTCGGCGAGCATGTCGAACTGATCGAGGATCCCGACGATGCGATCACCCGGGGCAGCGCGCCGGCCGAGCTCTTCCGGGTCGTCGGCACCGACTACTCGGTGGGCATCATCGCCGCCGTGTCGAAGCCCTTCTGTGGTGCCTGTGACCGGGTGCGGCTCACCGCCGACGGGCAGATCCGCAACTGCCTGTTCGCCCGCGTCGAATCCGATCTGCGCACCCCGCTGCGGAGCGGGGCCGGCGACGCCGAGATCGCCCAGTTGTGGGTTCGCGCGGTCGCCGGCAAGCAGCCCGGTCACGGCATCAACGACCCGAGCTTCCTGCAACCCGATCGCCCCATGTCCGCCATTGGTGGTGAGTAGACGCTGGCTGCGAGCGTCGGTGAATCGCGCGCCGTCGTGCTGAGGAGGAGCAAGCGAAGGCGCTTTTCCTTCGCGCGCGACGACGAAGTAGGCGGCCAGAGCGCGATTTGCGCGAGCAGACAGCAGATTAAAGCTCCAAAACCTCGCGGAGGAAGCCGCGGGCGGACAGGAACTGGCTCAGCGAGTCCCGGTGCTCGGCGCAGGCCAGCCAGTGCTTGCGGCGGTCCGGGACATGGATCTTCGGGTTGTTCCACTGCAGGTCGTACGTGGCCTCGTTCCGGCAGCCTCGGGAGGAGCAGCGGAGCCCGTCCGGACCGGTCGGCAGCGGATCGACGCCGCTAGGCGACGCGCTTGTCACGGGTCCGGGTGTCTCCGGCGGAACCGGTCGCCGTCGACGTCGCCGCTGATCACCTCGGTCGGCTCGCCGACGGTCAGTTGCGGGCGTTCGGTCGGCTCAGCGGGCTCGATGCGTCCCGGTTTCGTCCGCTGGTTCGCCTGGTTGGCCACGACGACCGCGACATAGGGCAGCGCCACCGCGCACGCGAACAGAACCCATCGGAACGGGCCGTGGACGAAGATCATGCTGATGAAGCACGCGGTGCGAAAAGCCATGGTGATCGTGTAGCGCCGGATGCGCGAGGACATCTCCTCACTGGTCCCCATCCGTGCGTCAGTGATCACCGCAGCACTGCCTCGGCGACCCGTCTGGTGCTCGCTGGGGGTATCGGTCACCGTGTCAGCGTACGCCTGCTCTGCGGGCAATCGGAGGACTCGGTAGCGTGACCATGTGAACGCATCCAGCACCGAGGAAACTGCCGAATCCATCTCCTGAGACCGCTACGTCCCGAGTGGTTCTGGTGACCGGCGGCAGCAAGGGAATCGGCTACGGCATCGCGGCCCGGCTGGCCCGGGCCGGCCATCGGGTGGCGGCCACCTATCGCAGCGGAGAGGTGCCGAACGGTGTGCTCGGAGTGCAGTGCGACGTCACCGATCCGGCCCAGGTCGAGGCCGCGTTCGCCCAGGTGGAGGCCAGTCTCGGCAATGTCGAGGTGGTCATCGCGAATGCCGGCATCACCCGCGACACGTTGCTGATGCGGATGTCCGACGAGGACTGGGACGCGGTGATCGCGACGAACCTGACCGGCGCCTTCCGGGTCGCGCGTCGCGCGGCCCGGCCGATGATGCGGGGCCGGTTCGGCCGGATCATCTTGATCTCCTCGGTCGTCGGGCTCCTCGGCTCCGCCGGCCAGGTCAACTATGCGGCGTCCAAGTCGGGACTGGTCGGCATGGCCCGCTCGCTCGCCCGCGAACTGGGCTCGCGCGGCATCACCGCCAACGTGGTCGCGCCCGGCTTCATCGAGACCGACATGACCGCCGCGCTGACCGAGGACCAGATCAAGAGCTACAACGACCAGATCCCGCTGAAGCGGCTCGGCTCGGTCGACGACATCGCCGCCACCATCGAATTCCTGGCCAGCGATGCGGCGGGCTACATCACCGGTGCCCTGATCCCGGTGGACGGCGGCCTCGGCATGGGCCACTGATCGCCGAAGAACTCGCGCTCGCACCCAATCAACCTCCGACCCAATCGACTGAACGCAGACAAAGGACTTCCGTGGGCATCCTCGAAGGCAAGAACATCCTGGTCGCCGGTGTCACCCTGGACACCTCGATCGGGTTCCATGTGGCCAAGATCGCCCAGGCGGAGGGTGCCACGGTGATCGTGTCGAACTTCGGCCGGGCGATGAGCCTGACCGGCCGGGTGATCAAGAAGCTGGATCCCGTGCCGCCGTTGCTCGAGGTGGACGTGACCAACGATGATCATCTCGCCGGGCTGGCCGACCAGCTCCGCGCCCATGTCGACCGGCTCGACGGCGTCGTGCACTCGCTGGCGTTCGCCAATCCGGAGACCGCGCTGGGCGGGAAGTTCCTCAGTACGCCGTGGTCGGACGTCGCGACCGCGCTCCAGGTGTCGGCCTTCTCGCTGGCCTCGCTGACCATGGCCTGCAAGCCGCTGCTGGCCGAGTCGTCCTCGGTGGTCGGCCTGACCTTCGACGCCACCGTTTCCTGGCCGGTCTACGACTGGATGGGCGTCTCCAAGTCCGCCCTGGAGAGCACCAGCCGCTACCTCGCCCGCTATCTCGGCCCCGACGGCGTCCGGGTGAACCTGGTCGCCGCGGGACCGCTGGAGACCCTGGCCAAGAAGGCCATCGGGGGCGCGGACGAGTTCAACCAGGTGTGGGGTTCGCGGGCCCCGATCGGCTGGGATCCCAAGGACATGACCCCGACGGCCAAGGCGGTGGTCGCGTTGCTCAGCGACTTCTTCCCCAAGACCACCGGCGAGATGATCCACGTCGACGGCGGACTGCACTCCACCGGCGCCTGACGGCTCTGATGGAGTCCCAGCCGCCACCGCAGTCCCTGGTCGAGCTCCGGTTGCTCGACGGTCCCAACCTGTACTTTCCGCGGCCCGCGGCCAAGGTGACCCTCGACCTCGAGGCGCTGATGTCGCTGCCCGTGGAGGCCGCCGCCGAGCTGGGCGCCGGGCTCGGCCTGGGCCGGACGCGACCGGGTCCGGCGGGATCGGTGTTCCGGCAGCGCTTCGCCATCCGGGTGGTGACCCAGCTCGTCCGCCGGCTCGCCAAGGCGAGCGGGGTGAGCCGGCTCGCCGTGCGCACCCGGACCGGATCGCGGGTCGAGGAACTGGTCGTCGCCTACCCGTGGCGGAACTCCGGCCGGGCCGAAGCGCTGGCGTACGGACTGGCCCGGATTCTCGACGGCATCGCCGCGGGGCCGGCCGCCGTGGCCGAGATGATCACCGCAGAAGGGCCAGCGTGCTGGCGGCGAGCCCGCTGGGATCCCGACCCCGGTTGCTCCGGCCCACCGTCCCGGTGGTGGCGATCACCGGAACCAACGGCAAGACCACCACCTCGAGGATGATCGGCCACATCGCCCAGCGGGCCGGGAAGCTCGTGGGCTGGTCGAGTACCGACGGGGTCTACATCGACGGCAAGCTCGTCGAGGCCGGCGACTTCTCCGGACCGAGCGGCGCCGGTCAGGTGCTCCGCCATCCCGGGGTGCAGCTCGCCGTCACCGAGACGGCCCGCGGCGGCATCCTCCGGCGCGGCGTCGGGGTCGCCTACAACGACGTCTCGGTGGTCACCAACATCAGTGCCGACCATCTGGGCCTCGGCGGCATCGACACCCTCGATCAGCTCGCCGAGGTCAAGGCGGTGATCACCAAGATCACCAAGCCGAGCGGCTGGTGTGTGCTGAACGCCGACGACCCCCGCACCTTCGCGATGCGGCTGGGCACCAAGGCGCAGGTCTGGGTGTTCAGCCGCGATCCGGACTCGCCGTCCGGCCGGATCGTGCTCGACGGCGGCGGTCGGCTCACCACCGTGCTGGACGGCTGGGTGTGCGTGCTGCGTTCCGGTACCGATCCGCTGCCGGTGGTGCAGGTCGTCGACGTGCCGATGACCCTGGCCGGGTTGAGCCGGGTGAACGTGGAGAACACGCTGGCGGTGACCTCGGCCGCGCTGGCGCTCGGCTTCACCCCCGAGCAGGTCGCCGACGGGCTCAGCACGTTCCTGCCGGGGGAGAACAACCCGGGCCGGATGAACATCTGGACGCTGCCGATCGCGAAGCCGGCGGGTCGATCAGCGTGGTGATCGACCTGGCGCACAACGAGGCCGGACTCGAAGCGCTGCTGGAGATCATGAACGGCATCAAGCCGCCCGGCGGCCGGCTGCTGCTCGGCGTCGGAACCGCCGGTGACCGCGGCGACGACGTCTTCGTCCGGCTGGGGGAGATGGCCGCGGTCGGCGCCGACGTGGTGGAGATCGCCCACAAGGACGAGTACCTGCGCGGCAAGGACGTCGACGAGCTCGGGAGGTTGATCATCGAAGGTGCGGCGCACGCGGGAATGGAGATCACCCGTGAGCATCGATCCGAACTGCCCTGCCTGATCTCGCTGGTCGGCCAGGCCGGCGACGGCGACGTGGTGGCGCTGATGACCCACCAGGATCGCCAGCAGGTCGACGACTGGCTGCTCGATCATGGCGCCACCCGGGACGATCCCGACACGCTGCGCGCGAAGGTGCTCCGGGCCGGCGGGCCGTGACGGCCAAGGGGGACCAGCAGACCACGACGGCTGAAGTTGAAGTAGTTCGTCATGATCACCATGACACGTTTCCGGCCCGTGACCGGATCCGTAGCGACTACTGAACTGGGGCGGCCTCGCTACGCATCGGCTCATTGTGCGGGCGCGTAGTCGGGATCGCCGACGGCGTTGTCGAACTCGCTGGTCTCCCGATGGGCTCCGGGCTGGGCCTGGTGGCCGTAGGACTCCAGCTGGGCCATCACCGCCGGGTGCTGATCGACGCAGATCACCACCAGGTCACCGGGATTGGAACGAGACATCGCGTGCCGGATGCTGGCCAGCTCGTCCAGCACGATCTCCACCTGCTTGCACCGCGCGCCCGCGGCCATCGCCTCCCGGACCCCGGACGCCACCAGCTCGGCCACCTCCCCGGGTCGCCGGCCGCGGGGGTTGGTGTCCTCCCGGACGATGAGCACGTCGAAGTGCTGCGCCGCCACCTGCCCCAGCTCGACGCATGTCCGCGTCCCGCCGGTCGCCGGCCGTGGCGATCACCCCGATCCGGGAGATGTGTCCGAGGTCGCTGGTGTTGTCCAGAGCGTCCCCGGTCTTGTCCACGAAGTCGCCGAGCATCATCATGGCCGGCACGTTGTGGCAGTAGTCCACGATCACCGTGCGGCCCTCGACACTGACCTCGTTCAGCCGGCCGGGAGCGAGGTAGTAGTTGGTGGAGAACGTCCGCAGGCCCTGCCGGATGTCGTGCAGCGAGGCGCCGGCGGCAAAGGCGGCCGCGGCCGCGGCCATCGCGTTCTGCACGTTCATCATGGCCCGGCCGCCGAAGGTCGACGGCAACAGGTGGGTCCAGGCCAGTTGCATCGAGCGGCGGCCCTCCTTGACCACGATCATGTCGCCCAGGTCGCTGTGCTCCAGCACGACGGCCCGCCCGCCGCGCCGGCAATGATCATCGACGGAGTCCCGGATCTCGCTGCCCGGCTCGGCGAGGGTGAACCAGACCACCCGTCCCGAGCACCGGCTGCGCATCTTGCGGACCAACGGATCGTCGGCGTTCAGCACGGCGAACCCGTTGCGGGGCACGGCTTCGACGACCACGGCCTTGACGTCGGCCAACTGCTCGACCGTGTCGATCCCGCGCAGTCCGAGGTGGTCGGCCTGGACGTTCAGCACCACGCCGACGTCGTTGCGCTCGTACCCGAGGCCCTCGCGCAGGATGCCGCCGCGGGCCACTTCGAAGACCGCGAAGTCGACCCGCGGGTTCTGCAGCACCATCTTCGCCGAGCGCGGCCCGGAAGCGTCGGACCTGATCACCAGCCGCTCGTCGATCACCACGCCGTCGGTGGAGGTCATCCCGACCCGCTTGCCGATCCCCTTGAAGATGTGGGCGATCATCCGCGAGGTGGTGGTCTTGCCGTTGGTGCCGGTGATCGCGACGATCGGGATCCGGCTCGGCGCACCCGGCGGGAAGAGCAGGTCGACCACCGGCTTGGCCACGTACTGCGGATCGCCGACCGTCGGGTGGGTGTGCATCCGGAAGCCGGGCGCGGCGTTGACCTCGCAGATGCCGCCACCGGTCTCGCGGACCGGCTGGGTGATGTCGGGGGCGATGAAGTCGATCCCGGCGATGTCCAGCCCGACCACGCGGGCGGCCTCCTCGGCGATCTCGATGTTCTCCGGATGGGCCTCGAAGGTCCGGTCGATCGAGATGCCGCCGGTCGACATGTTGCCGGTGAGCGTCAGCTTGACCGTCGGTGTCGGCCGGCGGCACGTCGTCCAGCTCGTAGCCCTGGGACTGCACCAGCTCGATCGCCGCCTGGTCGACCTTGATCCGGGTCAGCACCTTCTCGTGGCCCACACCGCGTCGCGGATCGGCGTTGGTGGTGTCCACCAGCTCGCCGGATCGTCGAGCGGCCGTCGCCGATCACGTGCGCGGGCACCCGCTCGGCGATCGCGGCGATCTTGCCGCCGATCACCAGGCAGCGGTAGTCCCGGCCCGTCACGAAGGTCTCGACGATGACCAGTCCGCCGCGCGATTCGGACTTGGCGGTGTCGAAGGCCTTGCGGACGTCGTCGTCGCTGCGCAGGTCGAGCATCACGCCCCGGCCGTGGTTGCCGTCCAGCGGCTTCAGCACCACGGGATAGCCGGTCCGGTTGGCGAGCCGGACGGCGTCCTCGACGGTCCGCACCGACGCCGACTTGGGCACCGGCAGTCCGGCTGAGGACAGCAGCGACAAGGTGAGCTCCTTGTTGCTGGCGATGTCGACCGCGACCGAGGAGGTCTGCGACGTCATGGTGGCCCGGATCCGCTTCTGGTGGACGCCCTGCCCGAGCTGGACCAGCGAGGCCGTGTTCAGCCTCAGGTACGGGATGTCGCGGCTGACGGCCTCGTCGACGATGGCCTGGGTCGAGGGACCGAACGCGGTCCGTTCACCGCGGACGATGAACCGCTCCAGCTCCGCCTCGAAGTCGAAGTCCGGGTCCGGACTGATCAGGTGGTTGACCAGCTTGACGGCCAGCTCGCCGGCGGCGAGCCCGACCGACTCGTCGTAGATAGGCGTAGATGACGTTGTAGCGCCCGCGCACACCCTTCACCTGCCGGGTCTTGCCGCGCCGCATGTCGTGTCCCACCGACTGCTGCAGTTGCAGGGCCACGTGCTCGGCCACGTGTCCGACCCAGGTGCCCTCGTGCAGCCGCTCGACCAGCCCGCCGCGCCGGCCCCGGCTGCAGCTGTGGTTCTGCAACCCGGGCAGCCTCTCGACCAGCGCATCGGCGAACCCGGGCAACTTGTTGGTCGGGAAGTCCTCCAGCACGCCGAGGTCGACCACCAGCTGGATCGCGGGCTCGTAGTGCCAGACGTTGGGTCCGCGGTAGACCCGGCTGGAGATGATCCTGAGGTCGGGCTTCGGCGTCGGGATCGCCTCGCGGGTTTCAGGGAAGGGGTTGGGCGAAGGGCTCTCGGACTCGGGGCTCTCAGGCACAGGCTCTCCTTCGACAGGTCCGGACCCGGGCGTGACACGGTGCGGTTCGGTCTAGGCGCCTCGCCCGCGAGGGTGCAAGGGGTCGATCCCTTGCGGTGATTCAGGTCGATCCTTGCACCACGGCGCCGAGCTGGCGCAGCAGACCCAACTCGTCGGCGATCGCCCAGCCGCCGCTGATCTTGCCGTCCGTCAGGGTGAGCAGATCGAGCCCCCGGAGCTCGAACTCGCGACCGGTCGCCTCGACCGGGCCGAGCGCGCCGGCGTACGTGCCGGTGTGCCGGCCGCGCCGGACGAAGGCGAAGGCCAGGACGCTGTCGGTCTGGTGCACCTGCAGGAGTTCGGTGCTCTGCTCGCTGAATGCGCCGGCCGTCCGCACGCGCGAAATCCACCAGGGACGCCAGCGGCATGGTGACCCCGTTCAACGTCAGGGGATCGGTGTAGATCGCCCGCAACTCGGTCTCCAGCACCTCAAGATCATCAGGCGGGTGGGTCCAGACCGCGAGCAGGCGGTCGACGATCTCCGACATCAGCCGCCGATCGCGCCGAGCTGTCGGAGCAGACCGACGATCATCGGCATTGACCCAGATGCGGGAGATCTTGCCGTCGGTCAGGGTCAGCACGTCGATGGTCCGGATCGCGACCTCGCGTCCGGTGGCCGGGACCACGCCGAGCGGCCCCGGGTAGTCGCCGGTGTGCCGGCCGCGCATCACGAAGGCGACCGCGAGGCTGCTGTCGCCCTCGACGACCTGCAGGATGTCGGCCTTCAGATCCGCCAAGGCACCCTGCAGGGTACGGGCCCGGACGACCAGATCGGCCAACGCCATCTCGTTGCCGTTGACGATCACCGGGTCGCAATAGACCTCGGCGAAGGCGGCGTACGCCTCGGGACCCTCGATCGGGGTCAGCCAGAGGTCGAACAGAGCATCGACCGCGGTCATCGGCGCCTCCTGACGTGCCGAGCGTAATTGGCCGGGGACACGCCCTCGGCGGCGATGTCACCCGCGAGCTTGCGCAGGTCGGCCTCCGCGGCCCGGGCATCCAGCACCTCGTGGTCGGGCACCGGCGTCTGGTGAGCGATCAGCGAACGCGACTCGAGATCGAACTGCGCACCGGCCGGCAGCACGTGCACGATGGCGTTGGACATCAGCAGCGGCGCGGTGCGGTGCGCGGCGAAGGCATTGGAGATCAGCTGCCGGCCGTCGACGATGGTCACCGCCCCCCGACCGACCACCTCGACGCCGGCTGCCCTCGCGAATCACCGCGGCCGTGTCCTCGTCGATCCCCATGCCCAGCAACGACGGCGACTGGGCCACCAGGGACATCAGCCGCCCGTACCGGTTGCGCTGCTCGAAGTGCTGGTCGACGACGACGCCCTTGATCAGCCCCAACCCGACCGAGAGCTGGCTCATCCGCTGCTTCGGCGTCGAGCCGCCGGAGCCGAACGCGATCATGTGCTCAGCCAGGATGCTCGCCCCGGCGGACGTCCCGCCGACCACGGCGCCGCGTTCGTAGGCCTCGTGGATGGCGTCGCCGAACGGCGTGCCGGTGATGAACGAGCTCAGCTTGAGCTGGTTGCCGCCGGTCATGAAGATCGCGCTGACCTTGCCGAGCTGCTCGACCAGATCCGGGTCCTGGGCGTCGGCGCGGCTCTCCGGTCGCAACGCGATCACCTCCCGGGCGCCCAGTGAGCCGAACACGGCCTGGTAGACCTCGACCACCTCGACGCCGAGCGACGAGGCACTGGGCACCACGGCGATCCGGGCATCGGCACCACCGGCTGCCGCCACGAAGGCCCGCAGCACGCTCCGCCGACGGAGCTTGGCCTCGGCCCCGCCGATGGCGAAGAGGGTGCCGAGCGGGGGTGTGGTGCGGGCGGGCATGCGCTCAGAATACGGAACTCGTGCCCCGAACCAGGGAAGCCGGCCGGAGTCGAGAAGGATCCGGTCAGCGCCGAGAGCTTGGACATGGCGTCACTTCACGAGCCAACTGACCGCCGAGCACAGGGCGACGCGGGCCGCGGCGCGGAGCTGGCGGAGTTCGCGGCCCCGGCGCTCGATCTCGTACGCGGAGATGCTGCCGCCCTGGTCGGCGAGCGCGGCGTCACAGACGGCGATCAGCCGTGCGGCCCGCTCCGCGGTGGCCAGTTGCCGGCGGCTGTACCCGGGAGCCAGGGCGACATCCGGATGACCGCCCGGCCGGGTGCCGGCAGCGACGTCCAGCCGGGCCAGCGCCGCCGCGGCGGCGAGCACCGTCTCGTTCAGCAGCCGCTCCGCCTCGTACGGGGTGTCCGGTGCGAACGGCCGGTTGGCCTCGAACACCCGCCACTGGATGGCGGCGCCGACCCGGATCGGCACCAGACCGAGGCCGGCGGTACTGGCGACCACGGCCTCGCCGTGCTCCAACGCCGCCTGATTCAGCGCGGCCGGGCCGCGCAGCGGCGCCAGCACGCCTGGTGCCGGCAGACACAGGAACCAGGCCTCCCGCTCGGCGGTCCCCAGGGCGGCCAGCGCCTCGTCGAGGGAGGAGGCGCGCAGCGGGTCGAGCCCGAGCAGACCGGCCGGGTCGACGACGTGGTGGGCGACGTCGAAACCCGCGATCGCCCGTTCGGCCTGTTCCAGGGTCTGGCCGCCGGTGATCATGGAGTTGAGATTGGCCGTGAGGCGCAGCGACGGCAGCGCTTGCATCGTCACACCGTACGTGGGCGGTAGGTTTTCCCCATGGCGGCTGTCGTTGATCTCGCAGGGGTGACCATCGTCCGCGGCTCCGCGACGTTGCTCGACGACATCGACTGGACCGTCGACGAGGCGGACCGGTGGGTGATCATCGGGCCGAACGGCGCCGGCAAGACGACCCTGCTCCAGGTCATCTCAGCGCAGATCCATCCCTCCAGCGGCGTCGCCGGCCTGCTGGGCGAGGTGCTCGGCACCGTCGACGTCTTCGACCTCCGGCCACGGATCGGCCTCACCTCGGCGGCCCTCGCCGAACGGATCCCGCGCGGCGAACGGGTGCACGACGTGGTCGTCTCGGCCTCGTACGCGGTGGTCGGCCGGTGGCGTGAGGAGTACGACGAACTCGATCATGAACGGGCCGACCAGTTGCTGGCCCAGATGCGGATCGAAGCCCTGGCCGACCGCACCTTCGGCACGCTGAGCGAGGGGGAGCGCAAGCGGGTGCAGATCGCCCGCGCGCTGATGACCGATCCAGAGCTGCTGCTGCTCGACGAGCCGGCCGCCGGGCTCGACCTCTCGGGCCGGGAGTCGCTGGTCCGCACGCTCAGCGAACTGGCCCTGGACGAGTACGCTCCGGCATCGGTGCTGGTCACCCACCATGTCGAGGAGATCCCGGCGGGCATCACCCACGCCCTGCTGCTGAAGCAGGGCCGGACCGTCGCCGCCGGGCCGCTGGTCGAGACCCTCACCGCCGCGAATCTCAGCTCCACCTTCGACCTCGACCTCGACCTCAGCCACACCGACGGCCGCTGGTCGGCCCGGGCCCTTTAGGCGGCTGGCAGTATGGAGATGCTGCAGATCTCCGCGAGCATCGGATCGCGCAAGCATTCGGCACGTCGAAACTCACCGTCCGCGAGCGTCGGGTACGGCGCGCTGGTGAAGGGAGGAACGATGAGCGAACACGCTTTTCCGTTCGTGAAGAGTGACGAGTCTCATCAGCTACCAGCGCCGTGCGCGAGCGGACAGATCAGAAAGAATGCCTGACTAATCTGACCGACTGGCTGGGCGATAACGCCTGGGCCCTCTGGGTCGAGCCTCGCCTTCCTGCTGGCGGTCGCCGAGATCATGTCGCTCGACCTGGTGCTGATCATGCTGGCGGTCGGTGCGCTCGCCGGGGCCGGTGTTTCGCTGATCGCGCCCGATCTGTGGTGGTTGCAGATCCTGGTCGCAGCCGGCGTCAGCGTCGGCATGTTGCTCCTGCTGCGACCCACCCTGATCGACGAAGGTCCGCAACATGCCGGGTTATCGGTCCTCGACGGCCAAGATGGTCGGCAGCAGCGGGTTCGCGATCTCGCAGATCGACAGGGCCGGCGGCGAGATCAAGGTGGACGGACAGAGCTGGAGCGCTCGGCCGTACTCATCGGACGTGGTGATCGAGCAGGGCACCGAGATCGAGGTGTACGAGATCGATGGAGCCATCGCCGTGGTCTATCCGAAACATGGCCAGCTCCCTTAGAGCTAAGGAACAAGCGTGGACCTCACACAACTGATCGTCACGATCGTCATCGCGTTGGCGGTGATCTTCTTCATCGGCAGCACCATCAAGGTCATCCGTCAGCAGCGGGTCGGCCTGATCGAGCGGCTCGGCAAGTTTCATCGCACCCTCGAGCCGGGGCCGCATCTCGTGATGCCGATCTTCGACAAGGTCCGCTACAACCTGGACATGCGCGAGAACGTCGTCCCGTTCCCTCCGCAGGGCGTGATCACCGAAGACAACCTGATGGTCAACATCGACTCGGTGATCTACTTCCAGATCATCGATCCGGTGCGGGCGGCGTACGAGGCCCAGGACTACATCAAGGCCATCGAGCAGCTGACCATGACCACCTTGCGCAACATCATCGGCGGCCTCGACCTGGAACAGACGCTGACCAGCCGCGAGGAGATCAACCAGAAGCTGCGCGTCGTGCTCGACGAGGCGACCGGCAAGTGGGGGATCAAGGTGAACCGGGTGGAGCTGCGGGCCATCGATCCGCCGGCGACGATCCGCGACGCCATGGAGAAGGGCGCCCGCGCCGAGCGCGACAAGCGCGCCTCCATCCTGATCGCCGAAGGCCAGCGGCAGTCCTCGATCCTCTCGGCGGGCGGTGAGAAGGAGTCGTCGATCCTGCGGGCCCAGGGTGACCGGGAGGCCGCGGTGCTCCGGGCGCAGGCCGATCGGCAGGCGCAGATGCTGCGGGCCGAGGGCGAGGCGCAGGCGATTTCGACGGTGTTCGGCGCCATCCACGCCGGGCAGCCCGATCAGGCACTTCTGGCCTACCAGTACATGCAGATGCTGCCCGCGATCGCTCGGGGGGACGCCAACAAGGTGTGGATCGTGCCGAGCGAACTCAACGACGCCCTCAAGGGTCTGGGCAACGCCGTGCAATCCGTGGCCTCCGGGATTCCGGCGGCCGCGCAGGGCGACTTCAGAGCTCCGGCGAAGGTCGACGTCCAAGCCGAGATCGCGACGCAGAGCGCCGAGGACCAGGCGACGGCGCAGCGCACCATCGACGAGGCGATCAAGGCCGCTCAGGACCTGGAGCGACCGGCTTCGCTGCGGCCGAGCGAACAGCCCGCAGTGACCGCCGGCGGCGAGGCCGGCACACCGAACGGTTGGTCCGGCGCCTTCCAGCCCAACCAGCCGGTGAGCGAGCCCGAACCGCCTCGGTGAGCTGGTGGGAGCTGCTGCTGGTCACACTGGCCGGCGGTGCTGCCGGGTTCATCAACGTCATCGTCGGCTCCGGGACCTTGATCACCTTTCCGGTCCTGCTGGCCCTCGGGGTGCCGCCGGTGCTGGCCAATGTCTCGAACAGCATCGGCCTGGCGCCAGGTTCGCTTGTCGGGGGCGCTGGCCAGCCGGCCGGAGCTCGTCGGGCAGCGGCCGACGGATCATCCGCTACGGGCTCGCCACGCTGATCGGCGCGGTCATCGGCGCCCTGCTGCTGTTGCGGCTGCCGGCGTCGGCCTTCGGCGGCCATCGTGCCGGTCCTGATCGGGATCGGCTGTCTGCTGGTGATCATCGGCCCCGCGTTGCAGCGAAAGGTCGCGGCCCGGCGGGAGCGGCTCGGCACGACTGAGGAGAACGCCCACGGGCCGCTGTGGCTGTGGTTCGTGATCATCGTGACCGGCGCGTACGGCGGCTATTTCGGCGCCGCGCAGGGCGTCCTGGTGATCGCCGTGATGGGTGTGGCGCTCGCCGAGACGTTGCCGCGGATCAACGCGTTGAAGAACGTCCTGGTGATGATCGCCAACGGCGTCGCCGGCATCGTCTTCGTGATCATCTCCGAGGTGGACTGGTGGATCGTCGCGGCGTTGGCCGTCGGTTCGGTGCTCGGCGCGCAGGTCGGTGCCCGGGTCGGCCGCCGGTTGCCGCCGATGCTGTACCGGGTGGTCATCGTCTGCGTCGGCGTCGCCGCGATCATCGTCCTGGCCACGAACTAGTGCAGACCTTCGGCCGGAGAGCCAGCGCGAGCACTTCCGCACCGGGCAGCCGGCCGGCCGCCGCGCCGGAGATGATGATCTTGCTTCCGCGGATGCCGCTGCCGATCAGGATCCAGTCCAGCGCGGCGACGGCCTCGTCGACCAGGATCGGCCAGCCGACGGGCAGGCCCACCGGGGTGATGCCGCCGTACTCCATGCCGGTGCGGGTCACCGCATCCGCCATGTCGGCGAAGGAGATCTTGCGGACGTCGAGGTGCTTGCGGATGGTCTTGTTGACGTCGGCGCGGTCGGTGGCCAGGACCAGGCAGCCGGCCATGATCGAGTTCTCGGCCCGCCGCCCGGCGACCACCACGCAGTTGGCGGAGACCTCCAGCGGCACCGCGTACGCCGCACAGAAGGCGGCGGTGTCGGCCAGGTCGGGGTCGATCGGCGCGACGTACGCGTCGATGCCGAGGCTGGACAACGACGCGGCGACCGGTGCGGCGAGCAGTTCGGGATGGTCGGCGGCCGGCCGCCAGTCGAGCGTTCCGATCTGGGGTGGAGTGGGCACGGGGTCACTCTAGAGCCGCCTCGCCGCCGACTCTCGCGCGCCGACCTGGTCTGACAAGTCAGATGAAGATGGTGGCGATCCCGGCGCAGATGGCCGCCCAGCCCAGGCTGGTGAAGGTGCCGATGATGAAGCGCTCGATCGCCCCGGTCGCCTGGCCGGTGCTCAGCTCCGGGTAGCGGGCGAAGGCCTTGACGGCGACGATCGCGACCAGCCCCTCGGGCCAGCCGGCCAGCAGCGTGCCGAACGTCGCCAGGCGTTCGAGGAGCGCCGATCCACGCG
Source organism: uncultured Actinomycetota bacterium (assembly GCA_963761955.1). Taxonomy (GTDB): domain Bacteria; phylum Actinomycetota; class Actinomycetes; order Propionibacteriales; family Propionibacteriaceae; genus Microlunatus. Next base: position 92,378 of record CAVXIY010000007.1, read on the forward strand.
CCGCCGCGCAGCACCGTGCGCTGCACTCTCGTCGTGCCGGGCCGGTTGGACGCGTCGGCGAGGGCCAGGACGGTCAGGGTGGCCGTCCCCCCGGTGACCCCGGCCGCGGCCGCCGCGACGCTCACGGCCAGCCACGACCACGGGGCGGCTGAGCGGACCGCCGAGTGCCGCCAGCACCGCGACGGCACCGGTGATCAGCACCTCGGCGGCGATGATCCCGACCAGCAGCGACGTCCGGGCCAGGACGGGTTTGTTCGCCCGCTCGGTCATCCACCAGACCGCCGCGCTGGCGGCGATCAACGCGATCCAGATAGCGAGCGCCGTCGCGCCGAACGCGTTCATGCCGAGGCCACCCGGTCGGCGCGGGCGAGCAGCCGGCCGAGCGTCGCGACCGCGGCCTGCTCGGTCGACCAGTGGGCGGTCTGCAGCCGCTGGCTGACCGCTTGCCGGGTGATGCCCAGCCGGGCGGCGGTCTCCTGCTGGTTGAGTCCGCGCTGGACGAGTTCGATCGCCTGCCAGCCCTGAGCGGTGCGGTGACTGCGCAGCGCGGCGACCAGCCGGAACACGGTCTGAGCATCGGTCGGCTTCCTCATCGACGTCGCGCGCAGACTCCACCGCGAGATGGCTCGGGTCGGACTTGGCGCGATCGACGGCGGATCGAGCGGCGATGAACGCCTCCCCGCGAGCCGACCGCGGATCGGCCGGCAGCGGCCGCTCGACCGGCCCGATACCCAATCCGATGTGCCACTGCTCGCCGCGCATGAGCATCAGGATGGCAGTCACCACCGACAGTGGATCGGCGAGAAGCCCTTGGAACTCGTCGCCCACGGTTCGAGTGAAAGGCAACAACACGTCGATCGCCGCGAGCTCGTGCGATGATGGGGTCGACGAGGTCGCCCTGCCGGCGGGAGTCGATCTGGTCGACGGTCAGCACGAACGACATCTGGCAAGGCTAGATCCTTGCTATGGCCTAATGCAAGCCTACGAGCCTTGCTCTCACCGGACGAGACGATGCGGCGTCGTCGTCGGGTTGAGGTCAGGATGGGCGCATGTGCATGCCCTACCTGGCCGGTCTGCGACTTGCCGGGCGCCAGGTCGTGGTGATCGGCGCCGGTACGGTTGCCCGCCGCCGAATGCCGATGCTGATCGAGTCCGGCGCCGACATCACGGTGATCGCTCCGGAGGCCACGCCGGAGATCGCCCGGCTGGCGCTGCGCGGTCAGCTGGAGTGGCAGCAGCGCCCCTACCGGACCGGGGATCTGGCCGGCGCCTGGTACGTGCTGGTCGCGACCGACGATGCGGCCGCCAACGCGGCGGTCTCGCTCGAGGCCGAGGGGCAGCGCACCTTCTGCGTACGCGCCGATCACGCCGCTGCCGCGACGGCCTGGACGCCGGCCACGGCCGAGCTGGACGGACTGGTGGTCGGGGTGCTCGCGGGCGGTGAGCCTCGCCGGGCCGCCCAGACCCGCGATCTGATCATGGACGTGTTGCGCCGGGTCGCCCGGCCGGGCCGGTCGAGGCGGCTGGCCGCCTGATCACGGTCAGCGACGCGTCCGACGAGCGGCTGGCGGACTACGTCCGGTTGCGCGATGCCTCGCTCCGGCGGCACCTCGAGTCCGAGCACGGGCTGTTCATCGCCGAAGGCGAGAAGGTGATCCGTCGCGCGGTCGAGGCGGGCTATCGGCCGCGGTCGTTCCTGCTGGCGAAGCGTTGGCTCGACGGTCTGCGGGACGTGCTGGAGCGCTGGCCGGAGGTCCCGGTCTACGTGGTCACCGAGGAACTGGCCGAGGAGGTCACCGGCTTCCACGTGCATCGCGGCGCCCTGGCGTCACTGCACCGCGAGCAGCGCCATGATCTTGATCAGCTGCTGGCCGGACGCCGGTTGGTGATCATGGAAGACATCGTCGACCACACCAATGTCGGAGCCATCCTGCGCAATGCCGCGGGTCTCGGCTGGGACGGTGCGCTGCTCGCCCCGCGCGCCGCAGATCCCTTGTATCGCAGGGCGATCAAGGTCAGCATGGGCGCGGTGTTCTCGCTGCCCTGGGCCCGGCTGACCGACTGGCACGGGGCTCCCGAACTGCTCGCCTCGGCGGGGTTCGTCACCGTGGCCTTGACGCTGACGCCCGATGCCGTCGACCTGGGTGCGGTCGCCGAGCGGCTGGCCGCGGAGCCCAAGCTGGCGATGATGGTCGGCACCGAGGGCGCCGGGTTGTCCCGGCGCTGGACCGAAGCAGCCACGGTGCGCGTCAAGATCACCATGCACGCCGGCATCGACTCGCTGAACGTCGCCGCCGCGGCGGCGATCGCCTGCTATTCCCTCGGCTCGCGCGGGGTGACCGGCCAGTCGTCCGGATAGCTGTCCGCCAGCTCCTCGTGCTGGGCGTAGAGCTTCTTCCGGAGCCGGCCGGAGAGCCGGTCGCCGAAGACGGTGCCGTTCAGGTGGTCGGTCTCGTGTTGCAGGCAGCGGGCCAGCAGACCGGTGCCGATGATCTCGACCGGGTCGCCGTTGTGGTCCTGGCCCCGGCAGGTCGCCCGATCGGGCCGGGCGAGTTCGACGTAGCCACCGGGCAGCGACAGGCAGCCCTCGTCGAGAACATCGAGCTTGCGGTCCTTGCCCTCGGGCAGGATGACCTCCGGGTTGCACACGACGCCGACGTGCCGCACGTGGTCGTCGTCGGGGCAGTCGTAGACGAACACCGACTGGTCGACGCCGACCTGGGTCGCGGCGAGCCCGACCCCTTCGGCGGCGTGCATGGTGGCGAACATGTCCCGGATCAGGGTCGCCAGATCGCCGTCGAACGCGGTGGTCGGGCGGGTCGGGGTGTGCATCACCGGGGTGCCCCAGCGGACGATCGTGCGCACGGTGCCGCCGGTCTGCAGGTCGTCGATGGTTCGGGTTTCGTCGGCCACGCCGGTCACGCTATCGCGTACCGAGCACGATGCAGGCCGGACTCGGCGACGCGAACTCGAAGTGCGCGCCGCGCCGGCGGCAGCGCACTGCGGCTGAACACGCTGATCAGATGGTTGGTCTGGTTGGCCACCCACAGACCGTCCGGATGCACGACCAGATCGCGCGGACATGACCCGCCGCCGGGAAACTCGGTCAACCGGATGAGCCGGCCCGACGGCAGGTCGAGTTCGAACACCGCGATGGTGCCGGCGCCGCGGTTGGCCACGAAGACCTGATTGCCGTCGGCTCGGAGCGCCGAGGGAGAGATCGGCTCGTCGACCTCCACCGTCGAGGCCGGGACCCGCTGCACCTCGGTCCAGCCGTCATCGCTCCGCCGGCCCAGCCACAGCTCGGCCGACAGTTCGCACGCGACGACCAGGAAGTCCTCGATCAGCACCAGATGCCGCGGTCCCGACCCCGCGGGCAGCACGATCGGTTCGGCCCCGGTCCGGAACCGGCCGTCGGCATCAAGGACGAGCCGGTGCACCCGATCGGTACCGAGATCGGACACCAGGAGCTCTCCGCCGGCGAAGACGACCTGATGCGCGCGCGATCCGTCCTGCCGCTCCGGGACCGGGCCGCTGCCGTCGAAGGTCATCAGGTCGAGACGTTCGCTCAACCGGCCGCCGTCGTCGACGGCGAAGCTGCTGACCGAACCCGAGCCGTAGTGCGCGACCACGAGGTGCCGGCCGTCCGGACTCAGCGCCAGGTGTGCAGCCGATCTCGCCGCCCGATTCCCGGCTCGTCAGCCGTTCGAGCCGGCCGTCCGCAGCCAGCGCCAGGCTGTGCACCAGCGACGGCGTGCCCTCGGTGACCGCGAACAGCCACGGCTGCTCGGGGTGGGCGATGAGGAAGCTGGGCGAGGTCAGCGCCAGCTCCGCCGCCTCGTCGAGGTGGACCGCGCCGTCCTCGTCGACGTCGACGACCAGCGAGCGCACGCCGGTCGCGCTGCCGCCCATCTCCGCGGTGTAGCCGCCGATGATCACCTGCACCGTTGATGGATATCACGTGGTGTCGCCGAGGATTGTCGGGGCCGATGCCGGACAGTGGGAGCGTGACCGAGGAGCGGCTGCCAGCGGCGTTCGAGGAGGTGCTCGCGGCGTACGAACGGCACCTGACCGTCCAGCGTGATCTGTCCGCCCATACCGTGCGCGCCTATCGCACCGACCTGATGGGGCTGCTGGTCCATCTGAACCGGCTCGGGATCGACAACCTGGGCGATGTCGACCTGCGGGCGCTCCGCAGCTGGCTGGCCAAGCAGCAGACCCTCGGGCAGGCGCGGACCACCCTGCAGCGCCGGGCCGCGGCGATCCGGGTGTTCTTCGCCTGGGCCGTGGAGTCGGGAAGGATTCCGGCGAGTCCCGCGGCGGCGCTCAAGTCGCCCAAGACGGTACGCGCGCTGCCGCCCACGCTGGAGCGTGCCGACGCGGCGCAGATGCTCGATCAGGCGATCGCGGCCGCCCAGGAGTCCGGCGGGCCCGTGGCGGCGCGCGACGTCGCGATCCTCGAACTGCTGTACGCGACCGGCATCCGGGTCTCGGAGCTCTGCGGACTCGATCTCGGCGATCTTGATCGGGACCGGCGGGTGGTCCGGGTGTTCGGCAAGGGTCGCAAGGAGCGCAGCGTCCCCGTCGGGAATCCCGCCGTCCGGGCCGTCGACGCCTGGGTCGCGCAGGGCCGGGGGCGGTTGGCCACCCGCGAGTCCGGGCAGGCGCTGTTCGTCGGCGAGCGCGGGCCGGCGGCTCGATCCACGCGTCGTCCGCCGGATCGTCCACCGGGCCCTGCGGCTCGTCGACGGGGCACCCGATCTCGGGCCGCACGGCCTGCGGCACGCCATGGCCACCCATCTGCTCGACGGTGGGGCCGATCTGCGCAGCGTGCAGGAGATGCTCGGCCACGCCTCGCTCGCGACCACCCAGATCTATACCCACGTCACCAACGAGCGGCTGCGCACGGCATTCGAGCAGGCGCATCCGCGGGCCTGACCGTCGGCGCACCCTTCGCACTGAGGCTCAGGGCGCGTGTTCGTCAGAACCAGGACATGGGATTCACCATCCTGCCGTTCAGCCAGACCATCAGGTGGAGATGGCATCCGGTCGAATAGCCGGTGCTGCCCACGTACCCGATCACCTGGCCTCGGTGTACGCGCTGGCCGCGATGCACCACGTACCGGGTGGCGTGATTGAACGCGGTTCGCACCGAGACCCCGTCGACCCGGCCGTGCTCGAGGAACAGCCGGTGGCCGTAGCCGGCATTGAAGTACGCCTGCGAGACGCGTCCGGCGTACGGCGCTCGGATCGCGGTGCCACACGCCGCGCCGAAATCGGTGCCGTCATGGAGCTTCCAGCGCTTGAGGACCGGATGGAACCGCATCCCGTACCGGGAGGTGACGCCGCCGGACACCGGATGGATGAAGCCGTGACTGCCCGCCGGCCCGGCCGGGTCGACGAAGGTCCCGGCCTCGGCGGCCGCGGCGGCGGCCTCGGCCCGGGCGCGGGCTTCGCGGATGACCACGCCGCGGCGGGCCTCGGCGACGAGCCGCAACCGAGTGTCGCCCGCGCGGATCAGCAGCAGGGGATTGAGATAGTTCGGGCCGTCCCGAAGTCCCCAATGAAGGCAGCGCTGCCCGCAGTGGCCGCCGCTCGAGACCCGTCCGATCAGCTGACCCATCGCCACCCGCTGACCCGCGAGCACCATCGCCTGCACGGGTTCGTACGTCGTCCGGACGCCACCATGGTCGATGGAGACGACCGGCTTGCCGCCGACCCGACCGGCGAAGTGCACCGTCCCCGCCGCGGCCGCCAGCACCGGATCGCCGCGGCTCGCGGCCAGATCGACGCCGCGATGGCCGGCTCCCCAGCGCACCGCCGGCGGGTCGAAGCCGCCGACCACCCGGGCCGGACCCGCGACCGGCCAACCGGCCGGGGCCGGCAGGCTCGGAGCTGCCGCGGCCGGAGTGGCCACGGCCCAGACGATGACCAGGGCGAGCAGGAAGATGATCGGCCGGAGCGGTCGAAGCAGCGCGGACATGCGATGAGTTTCCGCACCCGAAGCCGAATCGACCGCCCGTGCGGAAATCTGTGGATGACGCTTCGAGCGGCCGCCAGCCTGTGGAGAACTACCGCCTCCAGCGACCAGTCCTTGAGCGCGGCCAGGCCGGCGACCAGCACGCTCAGACCGAATTCGAAGCGCAGATTCCCGTCCCCGGCGGTGAGGAACGGCGCCATCATCCTGACCGTCGGGAACAGGTCTTCGGGCAGGCTGCGGAAGTAGGCGTCGATCTGCCCGACGACGGTCTGCTCGGTGACCGCCGCGTCGGCGGGCGCGCCGGCCCGAGCCCGCCAGATGGTGTCCTCGAACGCGACCGCGGTCGGATAGAGCGTGACCAGGTCGATGGCCAGTCCGACCACCGGCTTGGACAGGCCGCCGGCGAGCAGGATCTTGAGCAGCGCCTCAGAGGTCCGCAACGCCTTCGGTCCGGTCGGGATGGTGCCGATGTTGACCGAGGCCATGCCCGGATGTCGGGTCAGCGCGGCGTACGCGCTGCGGCAGAACTCCTTGACCTGCGCCTGCCATCGCTGCGGGTCGGCGGGCTCGGGCACCTCGACCTCACCGATCACCTCGTCGAGCATCAGCAGGTGCAGTTCGTTCTTGTCCTTGACGTGGGCATAGAGCGACGCGGCTCCGGTGTCCAGCTTGCCGGCCACCGCCCGCATGGTGACGGCGTCCAGTCCGTCAGCCGCGAGGATCTCCAGTCCGGCGGCGACGATGGCCTCCGCGCTCAGCCGTCGCCGCACGGGTTTGCGCTCACCGAGCCACGCGGATGAGGGAAAACTCATGGGTTTACCCTACTTGACTCGTACAACGTTCGAATAGTAGAACAGTGTTCGTAATACACGAACAACGTTCTAAGGCAGGCGCATGACCTCGACCACCGAGACTTCGGCAACCGTCGGCGGCCCAACTCAGGAGTCGGCTTCGCAGCCGTACCGCTGGCGCTGGCTCGTCCTCGGCATCATCCTGTGCGCCGAGATCATGGACCTGCTCGACGCGACGATCGTCAACCTCGCCGCCACCCCGATCGAGCGAGCCCTCGGCGGCGGCAGCAGCACCGTGCAGTGGGTGGTCGGGGCGTACACGCTGGCCTTCGCCGTCGCCCTGGTGGTCGGCGGCCGACTCGGCGACAAGTTCGGCCGGAAGAACCTCTTCGTCATCGGCGCGGCCGGGTTCACCATCGCCTCGTTGGCCTGCGCGGTCGCCCAGGACCCGACGTTCCTGATCACGGCTCGCGTCGCGCAGGGGTTCATCGGCGCCCTGCTCATCCCGCAGGGCTTCGGCATCATGAAGGAGGTCTTCCCGCCGGAGGATCTCGGCAAGGCGTTCGCCTCGTTCGGTCCGGTGATCGGCCTGTCCGCGGTCGCCGGCCCGTTGCTGGGCGGCGTACTCGTCGATGCCGACCTGTTCGGGCTCGGCTGGCGGGTCGTCTTCCTGATCAATCTGCCGATCGGCATCCTGGCGGTGGTCGGCGCGATTCGCTTCATCCCGCGGTCGACCCGGCAGGCCGACCTCAAGCTCGACCCGCTCGGTGTCGCCCTGCTCGCCGCCGCGTCGCTGATGTTGATCTTCCCGCTGATCCAGGGACACGAACTCGACTGGCCGTGGTGGACCTTCGTCCTGATGGCCGCCGCCATACCCGTCTTCGGTCTCTTCGCCTGGCACGAGCGGCACGGCACCGCCCCGCTCATCGAGCCCAGCCTGCTCCGCAACCGGGCCTACGTCAGCGGCGTCGGCGTGATCATGCTCGGCTTTGCCGGCGATGATCGGGTTCTCCCTGGTCTTCAACGTGTTCGTCCAGGCCGTGCTGGGCTTCAGCCCGCTGCGGGCCGCGTTCGCCGGCTGCGCGTACGCGCTCGGGATGGCCGTCGCCGCAGCGGTGGGCAGCGCGGTCCTGGTGCCGCGGTTCGGCCGCCGGGTGCTGACCATCGGCTTCCTCACCATGATGGTCGGCGCCGGCCTGATGGCGCTGACCGTGCAGCTGACCGGACTCACCGCCCAGGCGTGGCAGTTCCTGCCGGCCGGCTTCGTCTTCGGCATCGGCGGGGGGCTCGCCATCGTGCCGGTCTTCTCGATCATCCTGGCCGGTGTCGGTGATCACGAGGTCGGCTCCGCCTCGGGCCTGCTCAACGCGCTGCAGCAGCTCGGCGGCACGATCGGCGTCGCGGTCAGCGGCACGCTGTTCTTCGAGCTGCTGCCCAAGGGCCCGCTGCACGCGATGGAGGTGACCACGCTGGTGGCCGCCGCCTTCGTGCTCGGCGCCCTCGTGCTCGTCCAGCTGCTGCCGCGGCAAGCGCGCGGCTGCGGACGGGGCGACGTCCGACCGGCGTAGCGCGGTCGACGGCGCTGAGCGAAGTTCCTTTCCTCCGGCGGGATGCGTAGACTGCTCGGAGCAGATCTGGCCTCAGATCTGACTTCGCTTGCCCGCAGACCAGTCGACGGCTGGGCAGCACATCCGGTCTCAGCGTTCTGAGTCTGTGCTGCGCGAGCATCAGGCGGCACCGAACCGTTCGGTGCCGAGCAACCGTACGCCGGTATCCGCGTGTGCCGGCAAGGAAGGAACACGGCCATGGCCGTCGTCACCACCCGCCAGCTCCTCGAGAGCGGCGTCCACTTCGGACATCAGACCCGCCGTTGGAACCCGAAGATGAAGCGGTTCATCTTCACCGAGCGCAACGGCATCTACATCATCGACCTGCAGCAGTCGCTGACCTACATCGACCGCGCGTACGCGTTCGTCAAGGACACGGTGGCCCGCGGCGGTCAGGTGCTCTTCGTCGGCACCAAGAAGCAGGCCCAGGAAACCATCGCCGAGCAGGCCACCCGCGTCGGGATGCCGTACGTGAACCAGCGCTGGCTCGGCGGCATGCTGACCAACTTCCACACCGTGATCAAGCGGATCCAGCGGCTCAAGGAGCTGGAGGGCATGGACTTCGACGACGTCGCCGCGTCCGGCCTGACCAAGAAGGAGCTGCTCGGACTGCGTCGCGAGAAGGACAAGCTGGAGAAGACCCTCGGCGGCATCCGCGACATGATCAGGACCCCGCAGGCGGTCTGGATCGTCGACACCAAGAAGGAGCACCTGGCCGTCGACGAGGCGCGCAAGCTGCGCATCCCGGTGATCGGCATCCTGGACACCAACTGCGATCCCGACGAGGTCGACTTCGCGATCCCCGGGCAACGACGACGCGATCCGCTCCGTCTCGCTGCTCACCCGGGTGCTGGCCGACGCCGTGGCCGAGGGCCTGGTCGCCCGCTCCGGCGCGCAGGCCGGTGCCGACGGTTCGGCCGCCGGTGGCGAGGTCGAGCCGATGCCCGACTGGGAGCGTGAGCTGCTCGGCGCATCGCAGGAGCCCGCGGCGGCCGACCCCGGCCGACACCCCCGCCGAGGACGCGGCACCGGTGCCGGCCGTCGAGCAGCCGGACGAGGCGGCCGTCGAGGCCGAGGCTGCTGCCGACGCTGTCGAGGGCTCGGCCCCGGCTGAGCCGCAGGCCTGATCCACCCCGCAACCGATTCGAGAAAGAACGAGGACACCAGCTCAATGGCGATTTCCGCTGCTGATGTGAAGAAGCTCCGCGACGCCACCGGCGCCGGGATGATGGACTGCAAGAAGGCGCTGATCGAGGCCGACGGCGACTACGACAAGGCCGTCGAGATTCTCCGGGTCACCGGCCAGGCCAAGGCCGCCAAGCGCGGGGCCGAGCGCTCCGCGACCAACGGCCTGGTGGCTTTCGAGGACGGCGCGTTGCTGCAGCTCGGGGCCGAGACCGACTTCGTGGCCAAGAACGAGGAGTTCCAGGCGCTCGCGACCGACGCCGTCAAGGCCATCGCGGCCAGCCGGGCCGACAGCGTCGAGGCGGCCAATGCCGCCACGCTGCCGTCCGGCCAGACGGTCGGCGAGGCCGTCGAAGCCCTCGCGGTCAAGATCGGCGAGAAGCTCGAGGTCAGTGCGGCCGCGTACTTCGACGGCCAGACGGTGGTCTACCTGCACAAGCGGGCAGCCGACCTGCCGCCGCAGGTCGGCGTCCTGGTGGAGTACGAGGGCGACGACGAGACCGCGGCCCGCACCGCGGCGATGCAGATCGCCGCGATGCGCCCGCAGTACCTGAGCCGCGACGACGTCCCGGCCGAACTGGTGGAGAACGAGCGCCGGATCGCCGAGGCCACGGCCCGCGAGGAGAAGAAGCCCGAGCAGGCCATCGCCCGGATCACCGAGGGCCGGGTGAACGCGTACTTCAAGGACGTGGCGTTGCTCGACCAGCCGTCGGTGACCGACAACAAGACCCCGGTCAGCAAGCTGCTCGACGCGGCCGGCGTCAAGGTGACCCGGTTCGTCCGCTTCGAAGCGGCCGGCGGCTGATCCGTCTAGCAAGGGGGGCGACCCCCTTGACCCCCGCGGCGCGCGCAGAACAGCCGGGAGCGCGCCCGGGATAACGTGCAACGAGGCGCGACCCTTCTTGTGACCCCGATACGACGAGGAGCCGCTAAGTGGCCAGTCCCTACAAGCGGGTGATGTTGAAGCTGTCCGGCGAGGTCTTCGGTGGCGGTCACGTCGGCGTCGACCCCGACGTGGTCGCCGGGCTCGCCCGGCAGATCGCCGAGGTCGTCCGGACCGGAGTGCAGGTTGCCGTCGTCGTCGGCGGCGGCAACTTCTTCCGCGGCGCCGAGCTCCAGCAGCGCGGGATGGAACGTGATCGCGCCGACTACATGGGCATGCTCGGCACCGTGATGAACTGCCTGGCGCTGCAGGACTTCCTGGAGAAGATCGGCATCCAGACCCGGGTGCAGACCGCGATCGCCATGGGCCAGGTCGCCGAGCCGTACATTCCGCGACGGGCCGAGCGGCACCTGGAGAAGGGCCGGGTGGTGATCTTCGGCGCCGGCTCCGGCATGCCGTACTTCTCCACCGACACGGTCGCCGCCCAGCGCGCGTTGGAGATCAGCGCCGAGGTGCTGCTGATGGGCAAGCAGGGCGTCGACGGGGTGTATTCGGCCGATCCGCACAAGCACCCGGACGCGATCAAGTTCGACGATCTGACCTACGACGAATACCTGGCCCGCAACCTCAAGGTCGCCGACGCGACGGCGATCAGCATGGCGCGGGACTACAAGCTGCCGATGATCTTTTTCAGCCTGGACACCGACGGCACCATCGTCAAGGTTGTCGCAGGTGAGAGGATCGGAACGACCGTCCACGCCTGACGCCCCCGTTCTGCCGTCAGTTTGGGGCCGGACCACGACCTACAGGAGTTCTGAAACCGTGATCGCCGACATCATTCGCGAAGCCGAGACCAAGATGGCCGGAGCGATCGAGTACGCCAAGGAGGAGTTCGCGGCGATTCGTACCGGGCGGGCCCATCCGGCGATGTTCGCCAAGCTGACCGCCGAGTACTACGGCGCGCAGACGCCCTTGCAGCAGCTCGCGACCTTCCAGGTGCCCGACGCGCGGGTGGTGATGATCACCCCGTACGACCCCTCGTCGGTGAACGCGATCGAGAAGTCGATCCGCGACTCCGATCTGGGGGTCAATCCCTCCAACGACGGCAAGACCATCCGGGTGACGCTGCCGCAGCTCACCGAGGAGCGGCGCAAGGAGTACATCAAGCTGGCCAAGTCCAAGGCCGAGGATGCGCGGATCTCGGTCCGCGGCGCCCGCCGGACCGCGAAGGAAGCCCTCGACAAGATGGTCAAGGACAAGGAAGTCGGCGAGGACGAGGTGGCCCGGGCCGAGAAGCAGCTCGACGCCACGACCAAGAAGAACACCGATGCCATCGACGACGTCCTCAAGCACAAGGAAGCCGAGCTCCTCGAGGTCTAGGACATGGTCCAGCCCCCGCGCACCACGCTCGAACTCGACGCTCGGCCACGCCATGACTGAGACTCCGGGCCGCCGCCGGCGCAGGACCCCCCGCCGGCGCAGGACCACGGCCGCGCCGGCCGGAACCTGCCCGCGGCGATCGCCATCGGCGTCGGGCTCGGCGCGTACGTGGTGCTCAGCCTGACCTTCTACAAGCCGGCCTTCGTCCTCCTGGTCGCGGTCGCGCTGGCCCTGGCCTCGATCGAACTGCACCAGGCGCTGGCCAAGAAGGACATGCACTCCTCGATCGTGCCGATCGTCGGTGGCGGGGTGGCGATCTCCATCGGCTCCTATCTGGCCGGGGTGCAGAAGGTGTTCTCCACCACCAGCGTGCTGCTGGCCGCCCTCGCCCTGACCGTGCTGGCGGCCCTGATCTGGCGGATGCCCAAGGGGGCGCCGGGGTTCGTCAAGGACGCCGCCGCCAGCCTGCTGATCATCGGCTACGTGCCGATGCTGGGCGCCTTCGCCGCGCTGATGCTGGCCGAGGAGCAAGGTGGCGCCCGGCTGGTGACGTTCCTGCTCGTCGTCACCATGAGCGACACCGGCGGCTATGTCGGCGGGGTGCTGTTCGGCAAGCACCCGATGGCGCCCAAGATCAGCCCGAAGAAGTCCTGGGAGGGCTTCGCCGGGTCGATGGTCTTCGGTATCGCCGCCGGGGTGTTGATGGCGATCTTCGGCTTGAAGGTGCCGTTCTGGGTCGGCCTCGTTCTCGGCGTGTGTCTGGTCGCGGTCGGCACCTGCGGCGACCTGATCGAGTCGATGATCAAAAGAGATCTCGGGATCAAGGACATGAGCTCCTTCCTGCCGGGCCACGGGGGAGTGATGGATCGTCTCGATTCGCTCCTGGTGGCTGCGCCGGTAGCCTGGTTGATCATGTACATCTTGGTTCCCGGCGGATGAACGAGCCGCTTCCCGCTGGTTTTCGTGGCGCCTCGTCGGGGGCAGCCGCCTCGTCACTGGGCCGATCTGACGGCGGCTGAGCGCCGTGGGTTCGTCGAGGCGGCCGGGCATCGCGCGTACCGGGCCCGCCAGCTGTCCGCCCACTACTTCGAGGGGCTGCGGGACGACCCGGCCGAATGGACCGACCTGCCCAGCGGCGTACGCGATCAGTTGGCGACCCAGTTCATGCCGAAGCTGCTGACGCCGGTCCACGAGCTGACCTGCGACGGCGACACCACCGTCAAGACCCTGTGGCGGCTGCACGACGGGGCGCTGGTGGAGAGCGTGCTGATGCGCTATCCCGACCGGGTGACCATGTGCGTGTCCAGCCAGGCCGGCTGTGGCATGGCCTGCCCGTTCTGTGCCACCGGGCAGGGCGGGCTGCAGCGCAACATGAGCACGGCCGAGATCGTCGAGCAGGTGATGGACGGTGAGCGGAAGCTCCATCGCGGGCTGATCCCGGGCGGCCCGGGCCGGGTCAGCAACGTGGTCTTCATGGGCATGGGCGAGCCGCTGGCCAACTACAAGGCCGTGATCGGCGCGGTCCGGCAGCTGGTCACGCCGACCCCGGACGGGCTGGGGATGAGCGCCCGGGGGATCACCGTCTCGACGGTCGGGCTGGTGCCGCGGATGCAGCAACTGGCCACCGAGGGCCTGCCGGTGACGCTGGCCCTGTCGTTGCACGCCCCCGACGACGAGCTGCGCGACGAGCTGGTGCCGATCAACACCCGGTGGAACGTCGACGAGGTGGTCGACGCCGCCTGGAACTACGCGAAGATCACCAAGCGCCGGGTGTCGATCGAGTACATCCTGATCCGCGACATCAACGACCAGGCCTCCCGGGCCGATCAGCTGGCCCGGGTGCTGCGCCGGCGCGGCAGCTGGGGCTGGGTGCACGTCAACCTGATCCCGCTGAACCCGACCCCGGGCTCCAAGTGGACCGCCTCCCGCCGCCACGACGAGCACGAGTTCGTCCGGCGGCTGGAGGCCAAGGGCGTGAACGTGACCGTCCGCGACACCCGCGGCCGGGAGATCGACGGAGCCTGCGGCCAGCTCGCCGCCCACCCCGACTGAGTTGCCAGACCGTCAGCCGCTGAACCCGGCACGACAGTCGGAGGGTCAGGGCAGCAGTTCATCGACGGCGGCCGAGTTGAGCCACCGTCAGCCATGAGGGGTTGGCGCCCTGCGGGATCTTCTGCACCTCGAGGTCGGTGATGCCCCGCGCTCGGAGGTCGGCGACCGGTCACCGGCTCGTCGAAGAGTGGCGATGTCCACCGGTACGCGGCCGCGCACGGCCCGCCGCGGCTGGTCGCGGATCCAGAAGCCACGGTCGTCATCACTCCAGTCCTCGGCCGGCGCGACGACGTGTCCGGCGCCCCAGATCCCGCGGGCGAGGCCGCTGCTTCCGGACCCGGAGACCCAGAACAGCACGCGATCCGCCCGCGCCATCAGGTCGCTGCGATAGTTCCGCTGGACCGCCCAGGAGGTGATCCGGCCCTCGCCGGAGCGGATGAAACCGCGGAGATCCCAGAGCTCCGGATTGCACTTCAGCAGCCACGCACCGAGGTTCTCGCGACTGATCGCCTGGGCCACCGGCCCTCCTCCCCGACTCGTCAGACGCTCCGCGCTAGAACGCGCTGAGAGTCTGCCAGGTCGGTGCGGCAGCCGCGCGCCGTGATACCTGGTTGGATGGGCCAGTGACTGAGCTGGAACCGACCCTGCACGAGCTGGCCGAGGCCTACGACATCGCCACCGAGTACTGGGACTGGCAGGGCCGGCACGTCACCGTCGACCGCGAGACGATCGTCGCCGTCCTGGCCGCACTCGGCGTCGACGCCTCGACCCCGGTGGCCGCCGCGCAGGCGGTCGACGACCACCATCGGCGGCCCTGGACCCGGATGCTGCCGCCCTTCCTGGCCCTTCGCGAGCACCGGACCGCCGAGGTCCGGGTGCACGTCCCCGACGGCGACCCGGTCGCGGTCTGGATCGAGCTGGAGACCGGCGGCAACCGCGGACAGCTGCGGCAGCTGGAGAACTGGGTCCCGGCCCGGGAGATCGACGGCGGCTGGGTCGGCGAGGCCAGCTTCGAGATCCCGGCCGACCTGCCGCTCGGCTACCACACGCTGCAGGCCCGGTCCGGTGATCAGCAGGCGGCGATGCCGTTGATCATCAGCCCGGAATGGCTCGGGTTCCCCGAACGGATGGGCCAGCGGCGCGGCTGGGGACTGGCGACCCAGCTCTACAGCGTGCGGTCCCGGCAGTCCTGGGGGGTCGGGGATCTCAACGACCTGGAGGATCTGGCGGTCTGGTCGGCGAGCGAGCACGGAGCCGACTACGTCCTGGTCAACCCGCTGCACGCCGCCGAACCGGTGCCGCCGATGGAGCCGTCGCCGTACCTGCCGACCAGCCGCCGGTTCGCGAACCCGCTCTACCTGCGGGTCGAACGGATCCCCGAGTACGCCTGGGCCACCCGGCAAGCAGCGGGACAAGATCAACGAGATCCGGGTCAAGCTGAAGGTGAAGCTGGCCCCGTCCGACCAGATCGACCGGGACCGGTCGTGGAAGGCCAAGCGCAAGGCCCTCAAGATCATCTTCTCGGTCCCGCTGACCCCCGGCCGGGCCGCGTCCTTCGCCGCGTACCGCCGCCGCGAAGGGATCGGCCTGCAGAACTTCGCGACCTGGGCGGCACTGGCCGAGGAGCACGGGCCGCACTTCGTCGACTGGCCGGAGGAGCTGCAGGATCCGACCTCGGACGCGGTGCGGGCCTTCGCCGTCGCAGCACCAGGCCGAGATCGACTTCCAGTGCTGGCTGCAGTGGCTGCTGGACGAGCAACTGGCGTCCGCCCAGCAGGCCGGCCTGCGGGCCGGGATGGCGCTGGGCATCATGCACGACCTCGCCGTCGGGGTGAATCCGCACGGCGCCGACGCCTGGGGGCTGCAGGACGTCTACGCCGGCGGCATCACCGTCGGCGCGCCGCCGGACCCGTACAACCAGAACGGCCAGGACTGGAGCCAGCCGCCGTGGCGGCCGGACCGGCTGGCCGAGACCGCGTACCAGCCCTTCCGTGATCTGGTCTCGACGATCCTGCGGCACGCCGGCGGGATCCGGGTCGACCACGTGATCGGGCTGTTCCGGCTGTGGTGGATCCCGCAGGGTGCCGGGCCCAAGCAGGGCACCTACGTGCGCTACGACCACGAGGCGATGATCGGCATCCTGGCGCTGGAGGCCCACCGGGCGGGCGCGCTGGTGGTGGGCGAGGACCTGGGCACCGTCGAGCCGTGGGTCCGGGACTACCTGCGCGAGCGCGGGATCCTCGGCACCTCGATCCTGTGGTTCGAGTTCGACTGGGACGGCGACGGCTCACCGCTGAAGCCCGAGCTGTGGCGGGAGTACTGCCTGGCTTCGGTCACCACCCACGACCTGCCGCCGACCGCCGGCTATCTGGCCGGGGATCACGTCCGGCTGCGGGACCGGCTCGGCATCCTGACCCGGACCCTGAACGAGGAACTCGCCGTCGACCAGGCCGAACGCCAGGCCTGGTTGGACAATCTCCGGGCCCGGGGCGCCCTGCAGGACCACGCCGAGGTCGAGGAGACGATCCAGGCCCTGCACCGCTACCTGACCTGGACGCCGTCCCGGCTGCTGTGCCTGGCGCTCACCGACGCGGTCGGCGACCGGCGGGCCCAGAACCAGCCCGGCACGATCGACGAGTACCCGAACTGGCGGGTGCCGCTGACCGGGCCGGACGGTTCGCCGGTGATGCTCGAGGACGTCTTCACCAGCCGGCGGGCCGTCGGCGCTGGCGGCGGTCATCTCCAGCTGATCACGCCTTTGTCGAACGCCTTCTGGACGGCGTCGGCTTCGGCCTGGGTCAGGGTGCCGGCCTTCACCGCGGCGGCCAGCTTGTCCTTCAGGGCGGTGGCGCGCTCGGCCGTGTGCTCGGCGCGGATCTCGTCCAGCGCGGTCTTGATCTTGGCCTCGTCGATGCCCAGCTTGCCGGCCAGGGCCTTGGCCAGCTCGGCGTCGCGGGCCGCTTCGTCGGGCTTGGCTGCCGGGGTCCGGCTTGGCGGTGGGATCCGGCTTGTTCGCGTCGCGGATCTCCTTCAGCGCCGTGGTGACCTTGTCCTCGGTCACGCCCAGCTTCTCGGCCAGCTTGCGGCCAGGTCGCCGTCGAAACGGCCGTGAGCACCTCGACCCGGCCCGCCGTGACCAGGCCCGGGGCGATCGGCGCCGGCCGACGGAGCTCCGGATGGGCGACGCGGAAGGGGTCGTGGTCGGATCGGCCGAGGCGAGGCCGGCGACCCCGATCCCGGCGCCCAGCGCGAACACGCCCGAGGCCAGCGGCGACCACGGTCTTCTTGCTTGCTGCCACGTCGTTACTCCTTCGATGGTTGGTGCGACGTCGGACCATCGTCGAAGTCCAGCCTGGCAGCGACCTGGGTCGAACCTGGCAGGAAGCTGGCAGAGCCTGTGGGCGGTGCGCGCTGGATAGGGTTCAGCCATGCTCACGGTGCTGATCGCGTTCGGCGCCAACCTGTTGATCGCGGTCGCCAAGTCGGTGGCGGCCGTGATCACCGGCTCGGCGTCGATGCTGGCCGAGGCCGCACATTCCTGGGCCGACGCGGGCAACGAGATCTTCCTGCTGGTCGCCGAGCGCCGCTCCGATCGGGGCCGGGACACCCGGCATCCGATGGGCTTCGGCCGCGAGGCGTACGTCTGGTCGATGTTCGCCGCCTTCGGGCTGTTCACCGCCGGCGCGGTGGTGTCGATCTGGCACGGCATCACCGAGCTGACCAAGCCGGAGGAAGCCACCGACTACCTGGTCGCCTACATCGTGCTGGCCATCGCCTTCGTGCTGGAAGGCATCTCGTTCACCCAGGCCTTCACCCAGGCGCAGGCGGAAGGCTCGGGAACTGGACCGGACGCGTGATCAGCTACGTGCTGAACACCTCCGACCCGACGCTGCGGGCGGTGTTCGCCGAGGACGCGGCCGCGCTGATCGGCATCCTCATCGCCGTCACCGGCATCGGGCTGCACCAGCTGACCGGCTCGCCGGTGCCCGACGCGATCGGCTCGATCCTGATCGGGCTGCTGCTGGCCGTGGTCGCGGTGTTCCTGATCGACCGCAACCGGCGATTCCTGGTCGGCGAGAGCGGTCCGGCCCGAGATCCGCTCGACGGTCCTCGAGCGAGATGCTCGAGCCGGCCCGACATCGACCGGATCACCTACCTGCACCTGGAGTTCGTCGGCCCGGGCCGGCTGTACCTGGTCGCCGCCGTCGACATGGCCGGTGACGACGTCGAGCACAGCCTCGCCGTCCGGCTGCGCCGGGTCGAGCGGGATCTGGAGCAGCACGAGAACATCGAGGAGGCCGTGCTCACCCTCGCCACCCCCGAGGAGGAGTCGCTGACGCCCGTGACCGGAGCGCGATCGTCAGGCCGCGACCGGCGGCGCCTCCCGAGGAGCAGCGCCGCCGCCGACGGCGACGTCGTCGACGCAATGGATGACGTCGCCCATCGGCCGGCCTTGCGCCGAGGCGTTGCAACAGCGGCCAGGCCGGGTAGGTCTGCGTCCAGTAGTCGATGCCGACCAGGATCATCGGGGCGACCAGCGCCGGGTCCGCGGCGTAGAAGTTCTCGGTGACCGCCTGGAAGATCTCCTGCACGGTGCCGGCCTGGCCCGGGAGGTAGACGATGCCGCCGCGGCAGCGATGCAGCAGGGTGTCCTCGCGGAGCGCGTTCGCGAAGTACTTGGCGATCCCGGTGGCGAAGGCGTTCGTCGGCTCGTGGCCGTAGAACCAGGTCGGGATGCTCAGGCTCCGGCCGGCGTCGCCGGGCGGCCAGCGCCGCCGGACGTCGACGGCCGCCTCGGACCCAGGCATCGAGGCTCGGCGCGTACGCCGGCGCGGCCGCCAGGATCGTCAAGCGCCTCGTCCAGCGCGTCCGGCCACGGACTGAGATAGGCGCCGAGGTTGGCGGCCTCCATGGCGCCGGGACCGCCGCCGGTGAGCACCGTCCGCCCGGCCCCGGTGAGCCGGGCGCCGAGCTCGACCGCGGCCCGGTAGCTGGCGTCGGTGCGGAGCAGCGCGTGGCCGCCCATCACCCCGACGACGGTCCGCGGATCAAGATCGATCGGTCGCGTCGTTCAGCGCGTCGGTGATCGCGTGATCGTGAAGGGTCGCGGCGAGCTCGTCGGTCAGCGTCCGGTCCCGGGCCCGCTTGGACCAGGCGTAGATCGGCGGCGTCGGGCTGGTCCGGTAGCGGCCGGTGCCGTACAGCTGGTCGGCGTCGTAGAGGCTGCCGCGGTAGGGATCGAACGGCAGGTCCGGCAGCCGCGGGAAGAGCAGCGCGCCGGCGCCGCGAAGCTCCTCCTCGACCCCGGCTCCGAAGTCGCAGCCGAGGAACACCGCGCCCCGCGGATCGACCCGCCGCAGGTCCGCCGAGCGGTCGGTCAGATCCAGCGACTGCACGAACCAGCCGTTCAGCCGCCGTGCCCTGGCGATGTGCGCATCGAACGCCGCGAGGCTGTCGATCTCCAGCACTCGCCGCGTCATGGTGCTGGCCATCCTGCCAGCCGCCACCGGCCGACGTACGCGCGGGGCGGGTGCGAACCGCCGCCGGTACGGCAGACTGGCCGGGTGCGCGACGTGGTGATCCTGGGCAGTACCGGCTCGATCGGGACCCAGGCGCTGGAGGTCATCGCGGCCGCTCCGGAGCGATTGCGGGTGGTCGGGTCTGGCGGCCGGCGGCAGCCAGATCGGGCTGCTGGCCCGGCAGGCCCTGGACACCGGCGCCGAGGTCGTCGGCGTGAGCCGGGCCACGGCGGTGCAGGACCTGCAGCTCGCCTTCTACGCGGAGGCGAGCAAGCGCGGCTGGGCGACCGGCGGGATGCGGCTGCCCCGGATTCTCGCCGGCCCGGACGCGGCGACCGAGGTGGCCCGAATGGCCTGTGACGTCGTCCTCAACGGCATCACCGGGTCCACCGGCCTGGCGCCGACGCTGGCGGCGCTCGAGGCGGGCAGCATCCTGGCGCTGGCCAACAAGGAGTCCCTGGTGGTCGGCGGTCCGCTGGTCACCCGGGCGGCCGCGGCACGGCCAGCTGGTGGCGGTGGATTCGGAGCACTCGGCGTTGGCGCAGTGCCTGCGCGGCGGGTCGGCCGCCGAGGTCGACCGGCTGATCCTCACCGCCAGCGGCGGACCGTTCCGCGGTCGTACCCGGGAACAGCTGGCCGACGTGACGCCGGCCGAGGCGCTGGCCCATCCCACCTGGGACATGGGCCGGGTGATCACCACCAACTCGGCAACCCTGGTCAACAAGGGCCTGGAACTGCTGGAGGCCCACCTGCTCTACGGCGTCGACCTGGACCGGATCGACGTCGTGGTGCATCCGCAGTCGATCGTGCACTCGATGGTGCAGTTCGTGGACGGCTCGACGCTGGCCCAGTGCTCGCCGCCGGACATGAAGCTGCCGATCGCCCTCGCGCTGAGCTGGCCGGAACGGCTGCCCGGCGTGGCCCGGCCGTGCGACTGGAGCACCGCAGCCAGCTGGACCTTCGAACCGCTGGACCAGGAGGCGTTTCCGGCGGTCGAACTGGCGCGTACGGCGGGCCGCCTCGGCGGGACGGCGCCGGCGGTCTTCAACGCCGCGAACGAGATCTGCGTCGACGCCTTCCACGAAGGCCGGATCGGCTTCCTGCAGATCCTCGACATCGTCGAGCGAGGTCGCTCGGCCAGCACGTCGACCCTGCGCCCTTCGACAGGCTCAGGCCGCGAATCGGCTCAGGCCGCGAAGCCGACGTAGGCTCGAAGCTGGTCGTCAGCGAGGATCTCACGCTCGAGGTGGTGCTGGCGGCCGACGCGTGGGCCCGCAGACGGGCCACGGAACTGATCGAGACAGGACACAGGCGCTAGATGCAACTCGCGATCTACATCGCCGGCGCCGTCGTGTTCTTCGCCATGGTGATGGCCTCCATCGCGCTGCACGAGGTCGGGCACCTGGTGCCGGGCAAGATCTTCGGCGTCAAGACCACCCAGTACTTCGTCGGGTTCGGCCGCACGCTGTGGTCGCGGCGCAAGGGCGAGACCGAGTACGGCCTCAAGCTGATCCCGCTCGGTGGATACGTCCGGTTCGTCGGGATGTTCCCGCCGGCCAAGACGCGTCCCGGCCAGGTGCGCACGTACAGCACGGGGTCGTTCCGCGCGCTGGCCGACAACGCCCGCGCGGCCGAGTGGCAGGACATCCGGCCCGAGGACGACGGGCGGCTGTTCTACCAGAAGACGTCGGGGCAGAAGTTGATCATCATGGCCGGCGGCCCGACGATGAACCTGCTGCTGGCGTTCGTGATCTTCCTCGGGGTGACGGCGAGCTACGGCGTGTACCGGTCGCAGCTGACGATCACCCGGGTGCAGGAATGCATCGTCGCGGCGAACGCCACCGACCAGAGCTGCGTCGGCAAGCCGCCGACGCCGGCCGCCCAGTCAGGGATCCAGCCGCAGGACAAGATCGTCGCCTTCAACGGCGTCGCGGTCTCCAGCTGGGACGAGGTGTCGACCTTGATCCGGGGCAATCTGGATCGGCCGGCCGTGGTCACCGTCGAGCGCGGCGGACAGCGGATGGATCTGCCGCCGGTGAACACGGTGATCACCGGGGTGGCCGACCGTTACGACCCGTCCAAGCGGATCGCGGCCGGCTTCTTCGGCGTGGAGCCGCAGGTGATCCGGGAGCGCGGGGGACCGGTCGTCGTGCTCGAAGACATGTGGCGGATGACCAAGGAGACCGTGGTGGCCCTGGCCGCCTTCCCGGTCAAGGTGTACTACACGGCCTACAACCTGGTCACCGGCAAGCCGCGCGACATCTACGGCCCGATGAGCATCGTCGGGGCCAGCCGCGCCGCGGGCGAGATCGCGGCGACCGACAAGATCGACGCGCAGGCCAAGCTGGCCAGCCTGTTCACCGTCCTCGGATCGGTGAACCTGTTCGTCGCGCTCTTCAACTTCATCCCGCTGCTGCCGCTCGACGGCGGCCACATCGCCGGCGCCATGTACGAGGCGGCGAAGCGGGGCCTGGCCCGGCTCCGCCGACGGCCCGATCCCGGTCACGTCGACACGGCGAAGATGCTGCCGGTCGCGTACGTGGTCGGTGGGATGATCCTGATCTCCGGCATCGTGTTGATCCTGGCCGACATCATCGATCCGATCCGGCTGTTCTGAGTCCGCGTCCTGATCGTGTCCTGAGCCTGTCGAAGGACCGCGAGTCTGCCCTCGACAGGCTCAGGGCGCGGACATGTCCTCGGCTAGTTGAGCCGGGAGACCAGGAACCGCTCGGCCAGCCGACCCTCGGGGAGTCCGGCCATCGCCGCGTTGGCCGCGTTCCAGCCGCGTACCCGCTGGATCAGTTCGTCGCCCAGATGCCCGGTCTGCGACGCGTGGGCCCGCAACGCGCTGATCTTGCGGTCGAAGCGGTCGGTGATGTCGACGGTGTGCGGTGAGTCCTCGTGGGACATCAGCCACAGCTCGGTCACGTGCCACGGCGGCAGGCCCTGCTCGACCAGTTCGGGCCAGGCGAAGCGGTTCTCCGCCGCCGGGTAGACGGCGCGGACGGTGGCCTCTCCCGCGGCCAGATGGTCCGGGTGCGAGGCCTGCAGGCGCTGGTACATCCGCTGCGGCGACTGGGTCAGCACCCGGCGCGGCCGGACCTCCCGGATGACCTGGACGATCGCCCGCTGCAGGTCCCAGGTCGGCTCCAGCCAGCCGTCGCTCCAGCCGTCCAGGAACCGGACGTCGGTGACGCCGAGGACGGCTGAGGCGGCCCGCTGCTCACGCTCGCGGATGGCCGGCATCTCCGCGCGCGGGGTGTCGTCGAAGCCGCCCTGCTCGCCGCGGGTGCAGAGCAGCAGGGTCACCTCGATGCCGGCCTCGACCCAGCCGGCGATGGTGCCCGCCGCGCCGTACTCGGCGTCATCGGGATGGGCCGTGACCACGAGCGCGCGCTCGACCTCCTCGTCCGGGATCGGTTCGGGCACAGCCGAAGGGATTCCGGGGCCGCGGCTGCTCAGTCACCGGGTCAGCCTAGATCCTGACGCGGGCGCCGGTCGGACCGATCAATCTGCCGACCCGCGTATCGCGACGGTCGGATCACGCTCAGAATGGGGACAACCGGGGCGAGGAGAACGAGATGGCGGAACGCGAACTGCTGGAGCGGGTACTCGAGGAGGCGACCGGCTTCCTGGACGGCCTCGACGATCGGCGGGTTGCTTCGGCCGACGATGTGGACGGCGTGGCCAAGGTGCTCGGCGGACCCCTGTCGGAGCAGGGCACCGACCCGCTCGCCGTCATCGAGGAGTTGATCGCCGGCGCGGAGCCGGGCCTGGTCGCGATGCCGTCCGGGCGGTTCTTCGGCTGGGTGATCGGCGGCGTGCTGCCCGCCGCTCTGGCCGCCGACTGGCTGACCTCGGTCTGGGACCAGAACGCCGGCCTGCTGGTCTCGTCGCCGGCCGCCGCCGCCGTCGAGCGGGTGGCCGGTGAGTGGCTGCTCGACCTGCTGGGGTTGCCGGCCGGGTGCAGCCGTCGGCTATCGTCACCGGCGGCATGATGGCCAACTTCACCTGCCTGGCGGCGGCCCGGCATGCCGTGCTGCGCCGGGCCGGCTGGGACGTCGACGGCGACGGTCTGCAGGACGCGCCGAAGGTGACCGTGGTCGTCGGCGCCGAGCGGCACGAGAGCATCGATCTCGTCGCTCCGCTTCCTCGGTCTGGGCCCTGCTCGCAGCCGCCAGGTCGCCGTCGACGACGAGGGTCGGATCAGGCTCGACGCGCTGGCCGAGACCCTCGAGGCAGCCGGCGGCGGCCCGCTGATCGTCTGCCTTCAGGCCGGCAACGTGCACAGCGGCGGGTACGACCCGCTCGGCGACGCCATCGATCTCGCGCATCGCTACGGCGCCTGGGTGCACGTCGACGGCGCCTTCGGCCTGTGGGCGGCGTCCTCGCCGCGGCTGCGCGACCTGACCGCCGGCATGGCGCGGGCCGACTCGTGGGCCACCGACGCGCACAAGACCCTCAACGTGCCCTACGACTGCGGGCTGGCGATCGTCGCGGACACCGACGCGATGTACGCCGCCATGGGCATGCACGCCGCCTACCTGATCCAGGACGAACGCCCCGATCCGTTCTCGAGCGTGCCGGAGTTCTCCCGGCGGGCCCGGGGGTTCACCGTGTGGGCCGCGCTGCGGTCGCTGGGTCGTCGAGGCGTCGCCGAGATGGTGGAGGGGTTCTGCGCCCGGGCCCGGCAGTTCGCCGACGGGCTGCAGGCGATGGACGGCGTGCGGGTGGTCAACGACGTGGTGTTCACCCAGGTCTGCGCGACGTTCGGGTCCGACGAGGTGACCCGCGAGGTGTCCCGCCGGCTGCTCCGGGACGGCACGGCCTGGATGACGACCTCGACCTGGCGCGACCAGGCCGTGCTGCGGATCTCGGTCTCCAACTGGCGCACCACGCGAGGCCGATGTCGAGCGCACCCTGGCGGCCGTCCGCCGGGTGCTCGCCGAGGTCAGGGCCGAAACGGTCACCGACCCGGCGTGACCGGACTGTGGTCCTGGTCACCGCCAGCCGCTGCCCGGGTGCCAACCACGGGTCCGAGGACTAGGCTGGTGCGCCGGTAGGCCTCATTCCAGGCCGACCACCGACGACGTCACCAAGCAGAATGGCTTCATGAGCATCGACCTCGGGCTTCCCGCGCTCCCTCCGCCGACCCTGGCTCCCCGCCGCAAGACCCGGAAGATCCAGGTCGGCAAGGTCGCCGTCGGCGGCGATGCGCCGATCAGCGTCCAGTCGATGACCACCACGCTGACCTCCGACATCAACGCGACGCTGCAGCAGATCGCCGAGCTGACCGCCACCGGCTGCGACATCGTCCGGGTCGCGGTGCCGAGTCAGGACGACGCCGACGCGCTGCCGGCGATCGCCCACAAGTCGCAGATCCCGGTGATCGCCGACATCCACTTCCAGCCCAAGTACGTGTACGCGGCGATCGACGCCGGTTGCGCCGCGGTGCGGGTCAATCCCGGCAACATCCGGGCCTTCGACGACCAGGTGAAGCAGATCGCGGCCGCGGCCGCCGATCGCGGCACGTCGATCCGGATCGGGGTGAACGCCGGCTCGCTGGACAAGCGACTGCTGGCCAAGTACGGCAAGGCGACGCCGGAGGCGCTGGTCGAGTCGGCGCTGTGGGAGGCGAGCCTGTTCGAGGAGCACGGCTTCCGCGATTTCAAGATCAGCGTCAAGCACAACGATCCGGTGATCATGGTCCGGGCGTACGAGTTGCTCAGCGAGGCCTGCGACTATCCGCTGCACCTCGGCGTCACCGAGGCGGGGCCCGCCTTCCAGGGCACGATCAAGTCCGCCGTGGCCTTCGGATCCCTGCTGTCACGAGGAATCGGCGACACCATCCGGGTCTCGCTGTCCGCACCGCCGGTGGAGGAGGTCAAGGTCGGCATCAAGATCTTGGAGTCGCTCAACCTGCGGCCGCGACACCTGGAGATCGTCTCCTGCCCGTCCTGCGGCCGGGCCCAGGTGGACGTCTACAAGTTGGCCGACGAGGTCACCGCCGGACTCGAGGGGCTGGAGGTGCCGCTCCGGGTCGCGGTGATGGGGTGCGTGGTGAACGGCCCCGGCGAGGCGCGCGAGGCCGATCTCGGCGTCGCCTCCGGCAACGGCAAGGGCCAGATCTTCGTCCGCGGTGAGGTGATCAAGACGGTCAAGGAGAGCGACATCGTCGAGACCTTGATCGAAGAGGCGATGCGCCTCGCCGAATCCATGCCCGCCGGGGACGGTGCGCCCAAGGTCAGCGTCGGCTGACATGAGCGTCCGAATCGTCAGCGCGGCCTGATCATGGTGGCCAGCCCGACAACCCTGCCGCAGACCCATGGCGGATCGGTGCGGGTGCTGAACCGCGGCGACCTGCCCGCGGCGATCCGGGTGCTGTCGGCCAAGCCGGTGGAGAACGTCTTCGTCGCCTCCCGGGTGCGGGCCGCCGGGCTGGAGCAGGCGAGCCTCGGCTGCCCGGTCTGGGGCTACGAGCGTGACGGGGTGCTGCGGGCGCTCTGCCATGCCGGATCCAATCTGGTGCCGGTGAACGCCGATGCCGGGGCGATCGAGGCCTGGACCGAGTTCGCCGGTCCGCAACGGATGTGCGCCTCGATCCTCGGCCCGTCCCACGTCGTGCTGGATCTGTGGCACCGGCTCTCGGATCGCTGGGGGAGTGGCTGGCGCGAGGTGCGCGAGGTGCGGCCGCACCAACCGGTGATGTCGCTCACCGGCCCGCCGGTGATCACGCCCGATCCGCGGGTCCGTCGGGTCACCCTCGATCAGTGGGATGCCTACACCGACGCGGCGATCAAGATGTACACCGAGGAGGTCGGGGTCTCGCCGGTGCAGGGAAATCCGGCCGGCTACCGGTTCTACGTCCGGCAGTTGATCACCTCCGGCCGCGCCTTCGGCATCTTCGAGCGCGGCCGGGTGCTCTTCAAAGCTGATCTTGGTTCGGTGTCGGGATCGGTCTGCCAGGTGCAAGGCGTCTGGCTCGATCCCGAACTGCGCGGCCGGGGACTGGCGGCGCCGGCCATGGCGGCCGTCGTGCAACTGGCCCGCAACGTGGTGCCGACGGTGTCGCTGTACGTGAACGACTACAACCTGCCGGCCCGGGCGACGTACGCGCGGGTCGGGTTCAACGAGATCGGCGAGTTCGCGACGGTGCACTTCTGACTGGCCTGCGGCTCGCGCCGCGAGCGCTGGAGATCCTGTCCTCCTCCCGCGCTCGCACGACCAGTTGGGCGGTTGAGGTCGCCTTTGCGGCATGGGTCGTGCTCGCTTGGTCGTCCGGACAGGATCGCGCTCGCTTCCGACGCTCGCCGCTTGCGTCAGGCGGGTCGCGGCTCGCGTAAACGGCGCGGCCTTTCGCGGCGTCCGTGGATAGGGTGCTCGGGTGATCACCCGCATGTCCGAACTGTTCGTCCGCACGCTGCGCGAGGACCCGGTCGACGCCGAGGTGCCGAGCCACCGCTGGCTGCTGCGCGCCGGCTACATCCGGCGGGCCGCGCCCGGGCATCTACAGCTGGCTGCCGCTGGGCTATCAGGTGCTGCGCAACGTCGAGGAGATCGTCCGGCAGGAGATGGACGCGATCGGCGCGCAGGAGGTGCACTTCCCCGCCCTGCTGCCGCGCGAGCCGTACGAGGCGACCGGTCGCTGGGCCGACTACGGCGACGGCGTGTTCCGGCTGAAGGACCGCAAGGGCAACGACTACCTGCTCGGTCCGACGCACGAGGAGATGTTCGCGCTGCTGGTCAAGGACCTCTACTCCTCCTACAAGGATCTGCCGCTGTACCTCTACCAGATCCAGACGAAGTACCGCGACGAGGCGCGGCCGCGGGCCGGGCTGCTGCGGGGCCGGGAGTTCGTGATGAAGGACTCGTACTCCTTCAACATCGACGACGCCGGACTCGAGGAGTCCTACCAGGCCCACCGCCGGGCGTACATCAAGATCTTCGACCGGCTGGGCTTCGACTACGTGATCGTGCACGCGATGTCGGGGGCGATGGGCGGGTCGGCGAGCGAGGAGTTCCTCGCGGTGGCCGAGAACGGCGAGGACACCTTCGTCCGTTCGGCGGGAGGCTATGCCGCCAACGTCGAAGCCGTCCGGATCCTGCCGCCGCCGACCGTGCCGTACGACGACGCCCCGGCCGCCCACGCCGAGAACACTCCGGACACGCCGACGATCGACACGCTGGTTGATCATGCGAACGCCCACTTCCCGCGGCCGGACCGGCCCTGGCAGGCCTCCGACACGCTGAAGAACGTGATCGTGATGATCAAGGAGGTGGACGGCAGCCGGCACCCGCTGGCCATCGGGCTGCCCGGCGACCGCGACGTCGATCTCAAGCGGCTGGCCGCCCAGGTCGAGCCGGCGGAGGCGGAAGCCTTCACCGACGAGGATTTCGCCCGGCATCCCGGCGCTGGTCAAGGGCTACATCGGTCCGGCCAATCTCGGCGAGCAGTCGGCGAGCAAGATCAAGTACCTGACCGATCCGCGGGTGGTCAGCGGCACCCGTTGGCTGACCGGCGCCAACGAGCCGGGCCGTCACGTCTTCGACCTGACCTGCGGCCGGGACTTCATCTCCGACGGGGTGATCGACGTCGCCGAGATCCGGGCGGGCGATCCCGCGCCCGACGGCTCCGGAGGTCTGCAGCTCGCCCGCGGCATCGAGATGGGCCACATCTTCCAGCTGGGCCGGAAGTACGCCGAGGCGCTCGGTCTGAAGGTGCTCGACCAGAACGGCAAGCTCGTCACGGTCACCATGGGCTCGTACGGTGTCGGCTGTTCGCGGGCGGTCGCGGCCGTCGCCGAGGGCACCTGCGACGAGAAGGGCCTGTGCTGGCCGCGGGAGGTCGCGCCGTTCGACGTCCAGTTGCTGGCGACCGGCAAGGACGAGACGGTGCTCGCGACCGCGACCAAGCTGGCCACCGAGCTCGACGAGGCCGGGGTCAAGGTGCTGCTCGATGATCGCAAGGCCAGCCCGGGGGTGAAGTTCGCCGACGCCGAGATCATGGGGATGCCGACCATCGTGGTGGTCGGCCGCGGCCTGGCCGACGGGGTGATCGAGCTGCGGGATCGGCGGACCGGCGAGCGGACCGACGTGCCCGTCGACGACGCGCTCGGGGTCATCGTCGCGGCCGTGCACGGCAAGCCCTAGCTCCCGAACCGGTGGACCTGCCCGCACTCACCCTCGCTCTGCTCGTGACGGCCGCCTTCGCGGCCGGCTGGATCGATGCGGTGGTCGGCGGCGGCGGGCTGATCCAGCTGCCGGCGCTGCTGATCGCGCTGCCCGACTCGACGCCGCCGGCCACGATCCTCGGCACGAACAAGGTCAGCTCCGTCTGGGGGACGGCGACCAGCTCGGTGACCTACGCGATCAAGATCAAGCCCGACTGGCGGACGATCATCCCGCTGGTCGTCGCCTCCGCCTGCGGATCGGTGGTCGGCGCCCAGCTGGCGCGCTTCCTGCCCAAGGCCTACTTCACCCCGATCGTGCTGATCGCGCTGGTGGGCGTCGGGATCTACACCTGGCGGCGACCCGAGCTCGGGACTGGTGTCGAAGCGCAAGCACGACGGCCGGGCGCACTACGGCCGCACGGCGGCGATCGGGCTCGGGGTCGGCGCGTACGACGGCTTCCTCGGGCCGGGCACCGGGTCGTTCTTCGTGATCTTGCTCGTCGGCGTGCTCGGCTACGGCTTCCTGGAGGCCAGCGCCAAGGCCAAGATCGCCAACCTGGTCACCAACCTCTCCGCGATCATCGTGTTCGCGCTGCACGGCTCGGTGCTGTGGGCGTTGGGACTGTCGATGGGCGCGGCCAACCTGGTCGGCGGGCTGCTCGGCGCCCGCACCGCCATCCGACGTGGCAATGCCTTTATCCGCAAGGTGTTCCTGATCGTGCTGGCCGGGCTGATCCTCAAGCTCGCCTATGATCTTGCCGTCCAGCTCCGTCGGTTAGGGTCGCGACGCTCAGGCATATCCGGGCCAGGCGTCGAGCGGGGCTCCCCAGGTCGTGCGACCGGACGATCGTGGTCGCCAGCAGGTCGAACGCCCGTTGCCGATCACGATCATCGGCGGCCGCGATCGACAGGCCGCAGAACGGTTGCAGCGCGACCAGCATCTTCATGATCAACTTTTCCGCGCTGCGCCCGTTGGTCGGATTGACCGACGGCACGTAGGCCGCCTCAGCCGCCGGCACCTCGGCCGACCTCCTGATCAACCAGGCGATCAGCCGGTCGCGGATCACCCGGTGCTGCTGGAGCTCCCGAACGGCGCGATTGTGGGACTTGCTGCCCGACCGGCAGCGTGCCGATCGCGAGCTGGTAGCCGTAGATCACCGCGTGCAACTGGCGGACCAGTTCCTGGGTGGCCTGCGGTGTCGGAGAGCAGCGGCGGCCGGTTTCGGGCTGCGGAGCCGGCCGACCGCGGGCGGTGAGCTGTCCGAGACGGCCGAGAACCCGGTGGCGGCGAGCGACAGCGAACTCCAGAGCAGCGCGTCGGCGCCGCTGGAGGCCAGCGCGGTCCGCCGGTAGCGGCGGGCCGCCGCCCGTTCGCTGCGGGCCAGCTTGCCGAGGATGTGCCGGCACCGAGCCCGCCGGGTCTGGCCGCCGGCTTGGTCGGCGCCCAGTCGCTGAGCGCCCGGGCATGCGCGCTGATGGGCATCGGCGATGTCGGCCAGCATCGCCCGCCGGGCCTTGGACAGACCGGACCGGCGGCGAATCGCCGTCGGCGAGATCGGCCAGACCGATCTCGAGCTCCGAGCCGCGCTGGGCGCCCGAGATGGTCGGCGTCGTCGTCGG
Organism: uncultured Actinomycetota bacterium; assembly: GCA_963761955.1. Lineage (GTDB taxonomy): Bacteria > Actinomycetota > Actinomycetes > Propionibacteriales > Propionibacteriaceae > Microlunatus. The sequence goes on from CAVXIY010000007.1 coordinate 122,565, forward strand.
GGTGGCGGTCGAGGAAGGTGAGCCGGAAGCCTCGGTCGGGGTGGGTTCGAGAGTGCTCGTGCCGGCCGGATCCTCGATCGTCGGATCGCTCAGCGGTGCAGCCGCTGAGCGCGGGCAGGCCGACCACCGAGAGTGCCAGGCCGAGTCGCAGGACGTCCCGGCGCGAGGGGTGCGCCACGCGGTGACGTTATCTCACCGGAGGCTATGGATCGGCTAAGCAGGTAGGCTGCCTGCACGCGCTGCGGAAATCGGCGCACACAATTGATGGACCCAATCGGATCGAAGGACAGTGCGATGAAAGAGAGCCAGATCGCTGGTGTGCTGACCCCGATCCTGGCCCAGTTCGGACTCGAACTGGAGGCGGTCGAGGTCATCCCCGCCGGCAAGCGACGGCTGCTGCGGGTGGTCGTGGACGGCGACGGCCCGGACGGACGCGGCCCGCTGCTCGACGACATCGCCGCGGCCAGCAAGGCCCTGTCGGTCGAACTCGACACCTCTGACGTGGTCGGCGCGGCCGCGTACACCCTGGAGGTGTCGTCGCGCGGGGTCAGCCGGCCGCTGGAACTTCCCCGGCACTGGCGGCGCAATCGCGGCCGGCTGGTCGCCGTCACCCTGGCCGCCGGGGACGCCGTGACCGGTCGGATCGTTGCCTCAGATGAGGACAGCGTCCAGCTCGACGTGGACGGCCAGACGCGGGAGATCGCGTACGCCGACGTGAGCAAGGCGCTGGTCCAGGTGGAGCTCAACCGGCGTGATCATCATTTCGAGAGCGAGGACGCCTGATGGACATCGACATCTCGGTGCTGAGGTTGCTGGAGCGGGAGAAGGATCTGCCGTTCGAGGTGCTGGCCAAGGCGATCGAAGAGGCGCTGCTCACCGCGTACGAGAAGACCGAGGGTGCCCACCGCGGCGCCCGGGTCGAGCTGAATCGCAAGTCCGGTCACGTCAACGTGCTGGTGCCCGAGGTCGACGAGGAGGGCCAGCAAGATCGGCGAGTACGACAACACGCCCGGAAGGCTTCGGCCGGGTCGCCGCGTCCACCGCCCGCTCGGTGATCATGCAGCGGCTGCGGGACGCGGAGGACGAGCAGAAGTTCGGGCACTTCGCCGGCGTCGAGGGCGACATCGTCTCCGGCGTGGTGCAGCAGGGCAGCGACACCCGTACGGTGCTGGTCGACCTGGGCAAGATCGAGGCGATCATGCCGCTCGCCGAGCAGGTGCCGGGCGAGACCTACGTGCACGGCAACCGGATCCGGGTCTACGTGGTCTCGGTGCGCAAGGAGCTCCGCGGACCGCAGGTCGTGGTGTCGCGGACCCATCCGGGGCTGGTGGAGAAGCTGTTCAAGCTCGAGGTGCCCGAGATCGCCGACGGGACCGTCGAGATCAAGGCCGTCGCCCGCGAGGCGGGTCATCGCAGCAAGATCGCGGTGATCAGTCACAACAAGGACGTGAGCGCCAAGGGTGCCTGCATCGGGCCGATGGGCCAGCGGGTCCGCGCCGTGATGCACGAGCTGAACGAGGAGAAGATCGACATCATCGACTACGCCGCCGACGGCGCGACCTTCGTCGGCAACGCCCTGTCGCCGGCCAAGGTGCAGTCGGTGATCGTGGTCGATGCGAACCTGCGCGCCGCCCGGGTGATCGTCCCCGACTATCAGCTCTCGCTCGCCATCGGCCGCGAGGGCCAGAACGCCCGGCTCGCCGCCCGCCTGACCGGCTGGCGGATCGACATCCGCTCCGACACCGCACCGCCGCCCGCCGCTGCTCTCCTGACTCTGGTTGATTCCGCGTTTCCCGTCGAGTGACGGCAAACCTGGGCCTTTTGCCGCGTGATGCCCACGTTTCCCGTCACTCGACGGGAAACGCGGAATCGGGCGCCGCCAGCCCGGCCGGCGCGCGCGTCCACGAATTCACGGAGTTATCCCCAGATTCTGTGGATAAGCCGGCTCGAGGCGAGCGGGCTGTGGTCGCATCTGGCCAAGATCGCCCGCATGACGATTTCTGCGGCGGGACAGCCCGCATTCGATCCGCGCGAACCCTTCACCCGCGCCGAGGGTCGCGCGCGTCGGCATCACCGACGACATGCTGCTCGACGCGGAGCTTTCACAAGGTTCTCTACGACAGTTGGGTGTCGAGCCACGTACCGATCACGCCGATGCTCAGGGCGACGGCGGCGATCCGCCTCGCACCGGAGGGATCGCGGGTGAGCCACCACACCGCGGCCGAGATCTGGGGCGCCGTGGTGCCCGCCGAGCCGAACGTGCACCTCACCGTGCCGACGGCCAACGACAGGTTGATTCGCAAGGGAATCCGCTCGCATTGCGCGACGAGAGCCACTCGGCCTGACCTGGAAGAAGGGCCTTCCGGTCTCGACGCCGGAGCAGGCCTTCCTCGAACTGGCCGCGGTCGGCGTGGGACTGGTCGATCTGGTGGTCGCGGCCGACTCGATGATCAAGGTCGGCAGCGTGACGCTTGATCAGCTCCGCGCTTCGGCGGACGGGCTACGACGGACGTTACTGCCGGGTGGCCCGCCGAGCGGCCGGCTCTGGCCCGCGAAGGAGTGGACTCTCCGATGGAGACCCGGCTGCGGATTGCTGATCGTGCTGGCGGGACTTCCGGAGCCGCGGGTCAATCTGATCGTGCGCGGCATCGATGGCGAGTGGCATCGCCGCTATGACCTCGCGTACGAGAACCTGCAACTGATCATCGAGTACGACGGACGCCAGCACGCCAGTGACACGACGCAGTGGCTCACCGACATCCATCGCCGCGAACAACTCGACCGGATGCACTGGCGCATCATCGTCGTCACGTCCGAAGGGATCTACCGCGAGCCGGCCGAGACCCTCCGCCGGATCCGCTGCCGCCCTCGTCGACTGCGGGGCGGTCAAGGTGCGCAAGACCTTCAAGGACGAGTGGCGGCTGCATTTCCCCGTCTCCTGATCCGCGTTTCCCGTCGAGTGCGGGCAAACCAGGGCCGCCGCGTCCAATTTGGCCCAGGTTTGCCGTCACTCGACGGGAAACGCGGGATCAACCAGAGTCAGGCGTCGGCGAGGGAGCCCCAGGAGGTGGATTCGCCGGCGGCGGCCCGGGTTTGGGGGACGTGCCAGGGGTTGGCCGCTCGGACCGGGGCGGGGAGCAGGGATTCGGGAAGATCCTGGTAGGCGACGCCGCGCAGGAAGCGGCTGATCGCCGCGGTGCCGACCGAGGTGCCGCCGCTGGTGGTGGCGGGCCAGGGTCCGCCGTGCTCCATCGCCGGGGTCACCGCGACGCCGGTCGGCCAGCCGTTGACGATCACCCGGCCGGCCCGCGTCAGCGAGGGTCTGGACCAGCGCGCGCAGCGTCGTCGCTGCTCTCGCCGTCGGCCAGTTGCAGGGTGCTGGTCAGGTTGCCCTCGAACAGCTCCTCGACCACGCCGGACAGGTCCGCGTCGGCGGCGTACTCGACCAGGATCGACAGCGGCCCGAAGCACTCCTCGCGCAGCTCGGCCGACGACCGGCACGAGTCGTCGAGGTCGGCGGCGACGATGGTCGGCGTCGCCCAGCCCTGCCCGTCGTCGTCGAAGCGCGAGCGTTCCCTCGGCGATCACCCGGACGCCGGGCGTCGCCAGGATCGTCGCCCGGCCGTCGCGGTAGTTGGCCGCGATCCGCGGATCCAGCAGCCGGTGCTCGGCCACGTCGGCGGCCGCGGCCCCGACCGGCGTCGTCGAGTCCGTGATCGACCGGGACGAAGACCAGCCCCGGCTTGGTGCAGAGCTGACCGGCCGATCCGGCGACGCTGGTCACGAAGCCGGCGGCGATCTCCGGCCCGCGCTCGGCGACGGCCGCCGGCGTGACGAACACCGGGTTGACGCTGCCCAGCTCGCCGAAGAACGGGATCGGCGCCGGGCGCGCCGCGGCGAGATCGGCCAGCAGCCGGCCCGCGCGGGTCGAGCCGGTGAAGGACCCGGCCTTGATCAGCGGGTGCTGCAGCAGCGCGACGCCCGGCCTCCTGGCCCTCGACGAGCTGCAGCACGTCGGTCGGGCAGCCCGGCCGACTCGAGCGCCTCGGCGACGATCGCCGCCGTCCGCCGCGACAGCTCCGGGTGGCCCGGGATGGGCCTTGACGATCACCGGGCAGCCGGCGGCCAGCGCGGCCGCGGTGTCGCCGCCCGCCACCGAGAAGGCGAACGGGAAGTTGCCGGCGGCGAAGTTGAGCACCGGGCCGAGCGGCACCTGGGTACGCCGCAGCTCGGGCCGCGGCCCGAGCGCGAAATCCGGGTCGCCGGTCGTCGACCCGCACGTCGAGGTACGCCCCGTCGGCGACCACGTCCGCGAACAGCCTGCAGCTGCACCGCGGTCCGCTTCAGCTCGCCGCGTCAGCCGCGCCTCGGGTCAGCCCGGTCTCGCGCCATGGCCGAGCTCGATCAGCTCGTCGGCGATGCTCACTCGAGCGCGTCGGCGGCCGCGCACGAGCGCCCGCGGCGCGGATCGCGCGGGTCGAGGGCGGCGTACGGGCCGGCGGCCGCGGCGGCGCGCGCGGCGATGGTCGATCTGAGTCGATGTCGTCAGGCACAGGGAGTTCCTTCGCTAGAACGTGAAGCCGGTGGGGAACGGGTCGGAGGGGTCGAGCAGGTACTGGCCGATGCCCGGTCACCCAGGCGCGGCCGGTGATGGTCGGGACCACGGCCGGGATGCCGGCGACCTCGGTCTCGGCGATCAGCCGCCCGATGAACCGGCCGCCGATGAACGACTCGTTGACGAAGTCGGTGTTCAGGCGCCAGCTCGCCGCGGCCCCAGAGCTCGGCCATCCGCGCCGAGGTTCCGGTGCCGCAGGGCGAGCGGTCGAACCAGCCGGGGTGGATCGCCATCGCGTGCCGGGAGAGCCGGGCATCCGAGCCCGGGGCGATGAACTCCACGTGGTGGCAGTGGTCGACGCCGTCGATCAGCGGGTGCAGCGGCGGTGCGGTGGTGTTGATCCGTTCCATGATCGCCAAGCCCGGCGGCGAGGATGTCGTGCTGCCGGGCGCGGTCGAACGGCAGGCCCGACATCGTCGAGGTCGACCATCGCGTAGAAGTTGCCGCCGAAGGCCAGGCTGTACGGCACCGTCGCCGAAGCCGGGCACCGAGACCGACATCGTCGAGCGCGCACCACGAAGCTCGGCACGTTCTCGATGGTCACCGACTCGGCGTGCCCGTCGCGGACGGCCACCCGGGCGATCACCAGGCCGGCCGGCGTGTCGAGCCGGACCGTGGTGATCGGCTCGACGACCGGGACCATGCCGGTCTCGACCAGCACGGTGGCCACGCCGATGGTGCCGTGACCGCACATCGGCAGGCAGCCCGACACCTCGATGTAGACCACGCCGAAGTCGCAGTCGGCGCTGGGTCGGCGGCTGCAGGATCGCGCCGGACATCGCCGCGTGCCCGCGCGGCTCGTTCATCAGGAACAGCCGGAGATGATCAAGGTGCGTCCATGAAGTGCAGCCGCCGCTCGTTCATGGTGGCGCCGGGGATGGTGCCCACGCCGCCGGTGACGACGCGGGTCGGCATCCCCTCGGTGTGCGAGTCGACGGCGGTGATCACTCGCGAAGATCTCACGGGTGAATCCTCAACGCCGCGCGGCGACGAAGTCCAGCGCCTTGCGGGTGTCCCGCTCGACGATGGCGGCCTGCTCGGGGCTGAGCGGCCCGCGCGGCGGGCGGGTCGGGCCGCCGTAGCTCTGGCCGGCGATGTCGATCGAGAGCTTGATCGCCTGGACGAACTCGGTTCGCGAGTCCCAGCGGAAGACCGCGACCAGCTGCTCGTACAGCTCGCGGGCGTCGGCGATCTTGCCGGCCTGGACGAGGTCGTAGATCTCCACGGCCTCCTTCGGGAACGCGTTCGGGTAGCCGGCGAACCAGCCGGTCGCGCCGACCACCAGGGACTCGAACAGCAGGTCGTCGGCGCCGGCGATCACGTCGATGTCGCAGAGTTCCTTGATCTCCAGCACCCGGCGGATGTCGGCGCTGAACTCCTTGACGGCAACGACGTTCTCGAGCTGGTACAGCTCGGCGACCAGGTCCGGCGTCAGGTCGACCTTGGTGTCGAACGGGTTGTTGTAGAGCATGATCGGCAGGCCGACCTCGTTGACCCGGGTGTAGTGCTCGATGATCTCGCGGCGGTTGGCCCGGTAGATCGTCGGCGGCAGCAGCAGCACGCCGTCGGCGCCGTCCTCCTTGGCGTACTCGGCCCACTGCTTGGCCTGGTGCCAGCCGACGCCGTGCACCCCGGCGACGACCAGGCCGCGCCCGGCGACGGTCTCGACCGCGACCTGGACCACCTTGCGGCGTTCGGCATCGGTCAGCGAGGAGTACTCGCCGAGCGAGCCGTTCGGGCCGACGCCGCGGCAGCCGTTGTTGATCAAGAAGTCGCAGTGCGCGGCGAACTTGTCGTAGTCGACGGCCAGACCGGCCGGGGCGGACGGAGTCCTCCTTGAAGGCCAGGGTGGTGGCGACGACGACGCCGCCGAGGTCGAACTGTGCGTTCATGATCATTTGTCCTTCTGCTGGTGATGGTCAGTGACGATGTGCGGATGCTTGTTGATCTTGCTGGTGATCTTGTGTTGTTGATCTTGGGACTGTTGATCTTGGGCGAGCTCGCCGAGCCGGATCGGGATGGCGATCGGCCGGTGGTCGGTGCTGCCGTCGCGACCGAGCAGGTCGGCGACGGTACGCCCGCAGATCCGGCCCTGGCAGGGACCGAGGCAGGCCCGGGTGCTCAGCTTGAGGGAGCGGAGCCCGGCGTCCGGGGTCGCCGCGGCGACCTCCCGGATGCGCCCGTACGAGACCTCCTCGCACCGGCAGACCAGGGTCTCGTCGGTCAGCCAGTCCCGCCAGCCGGGGCCGATGCCGTGCGCCGCCGCCATCCGGCCGGCGAACTGCCGGGATCGGGCGCGGGCGCGCACCGACCCGCGGATCGCTCGGGTCGGCCGGTGATCCGCCGGCCGCGCAATGGCCGGCGACGGCCCCCTCGGCCAGGGCGGCGTCGGCACCGGCGATGCCGGTGATCTCGCCCGCCGCGTACACCCCGGCGACGGTGCTGCACTGATCGATCATCGACGGCCACGAAGCCGTCGGCGCCGATCCGGCAGCCGGCCGCGATGGGCAGTTCCAGCCGCGGCGTGAAGGCGTGGCTGACACAGACCGCGTCGGCGGCGAGCCGGCGCTCGGTGCCGGGGATCGGTGACCAGCGTCGCGTCGACCCGGGCGATGGTCACCGAATCGACCGCGCCGTCGCCGTGGGCGGCGACGACGGCGTGACCGGGGAAGTACGGGATGCGCCGGCGCAGTTGATGGCCGACGTATCCGGCCAGCTCGCCGGCCTTGGCCGCCGAGCCCAGCAACTGCCAGGGCCGCGGCAGCCAGCCGCGCGCCAGCCGCCGGACCGGGCTGGCCTCGAAGATCCCGAGCACCTCGGCGCCGGTGGCGGTGAGCGACGCGGCGACCGGGAGCAGGAACGGTCCGGCGCCGGCCACGACGACGCGCGAGCCCAGCGCGATGCCTTCGGACTTGGCCAGCGCCTGGGCCGCGCCGGCGGTGTACACACCGGGCAGATCCCAGCCAGGGAAGGGAAGCGTGCGGTCGTGGGCGCCGGTGGCCAGCACCAGCGCGTCCGGCCGGAAGGTCTGGGCCGCGCGGTCCGAGCCGTCGGCCGGTCCGAGCAGGGCGTGCACGGTCACGCCGGAGCCGTGCTCGATCGCCCAGACGTGCGCGCTGGTCAGCACGCGGCATCGCGGATCGGCTTCGAGCGCGTCGCGCAGCCGGCTGAAGGTGGCCCAGCCGTGCTGCAGACCGCGCATCGGTGGGCTCGTCGGCGGTCGCGGGCGCGTGCCGCCAGTACTGCCCGCCCAGCTGGTCGGCCGCGTCCAGGAGGGTGACCGAGGCGCCCCGGTCCAGCGCGGCGGACGCCGCGGACAGCCCGGCCGGGCCCGGCGCCGATGATCACCACCGAGCGGGTCATGACTGGGTCTCCACGACATCGCCGTCGCTCGCCCGGCGCTGGCAGGCCCGGACATCGCGGTCGCCGTTCACCGTGACCAGGCAGTCGAAGCAGACGCCGATGCCGCAGAACAGGCCGCGCGGCGCCGAGGCCCGGGACGTCCGCCGCCAGGCCGAGCGGCCGGACGTCAGCAGGACGCCGGCGATGGTCTGGCCGGGGCGGCCGTCGGTCGGCGTGCCGTCGACGCTGATGGTCAGCGGGCTGCTCATCACGCCGCCTCCAGGTAGGGCCGCAGGCTCGGCCGGTCCAGCCGGAACGGCTCGGCGGGCAGGTCCGGCGTGCGACCGAGGAACTGGGCCGTGAGCAGGTCGGCGGTGACGATCGCGAGCCCGATGCCGGCGCCCTCGTGGCCGGCTGGCGTGCCAGAGTCCGCTCAGCCGCGGGTCCGGGCCGATGATCGGCAGGTGGTCGGGCAGGTAGGGACGGAAGCCGCCGTACGACGCGGATCACGTTGACCCGGCCAGGAACGGGAACAGGCCGACCGCTTTGGCCGCGAGTTGCCGGAGCACGTCGACGGAGAACGTGGCGTCGAAGCCGATCTGCTGCCGGCTGGAGCCGATCAGCACGGTGCCGCCCGGGGTGCTCTCCACCACGCTCGAGGTCTGCAGGCTGGCGTCGCCGGACTGGGTCGCCCCGACGTAGTCGCCGTCGTAGACCTTGTGGAAGATCCGCTGCGGCATCGGGGCGGTGACGAGCAGCATGCCCCGGCGCGGGCGGATCGGGATGGAGGCGCCCAGCCGGTCGGAGACCTCGCCGGACCACGGCCCGGCGGCGACCAGCACCGCGTCCGCGTACAGGTCGCCCTGGGTGGTGCGTACGCCGGTGATCCGCCCGTCCGGGCCGAGGATGCACCCGGTCACCTCGGCCCCGGTCCGGACCACCGCGCCGCGGGCGCGGGCGGAGGCGAGCAGCGCCTCGGTGGCGATGGTCGGCTGGACCTGGGCGTCCTGCGGGTAGTGCACGGCGCCGGTGACGGCCGGGTTGAGATCGGGTTCGAGGTCGAGCGCCTCGGCGGCGGAGAGTGGCCGAGCGTCGACGCCCGCCGGCCGCTGGGTGTCGGCGAAGGCGAGCAGCGCGGCGGCCCCGGGCTCGGTCGTGGCGACGACGATGCCGCCCTTGCGCTCGTACTCGATCGACGGGAAGGCCGGCCCGAGCTCGCGCGGCCAGCTCGGCCGCGACCTCTGGCCAGCGCGCGGCGGCGAGCCGGGCCAGGTCCAGTTCGGGGCCCGGGCCCTTGTCGGAGACGAGCAGGTTGCCTTCGCAGGCGGCGCTGGTGCCGCCCGCACTGGAGCCGCGATCGACGACGGTCACGCTCAGACCGGCTGCCGCGAGGGACCGCGCGCAGGCGGCGCCGATGATTCCGGCTCCGATCACCAGCACGTCAGGCACGCTGTCCTCCTCTCACTGATATGTAACATATTACAGGTGGAGTCGAGGTCAAAATTCTGAGTGCGGGTGCGTCGATCGGGAAACTGGGTCGAGTGGGGCGGGCCCCGGTTTGCCGTCGCGTGCGGGGAAACGTGGGTCGAGTGTGGGCTTGGAGCCCAGGTTTGCCGTCGAGTGCGGGGAAACGTGGGTCCACGAGTCGGCGTGGCAGGCGTACGACGTCATTCCTCGGGCTGGCCGGCCCACCAGCCGATGGTGTGCCCGATGTGCCGGTGCATCAGGGCCCGAGCGGCGGCGGCGTCGCCCGCGGACAGGTGGTCGAGCAGCTCGATGGTGCTCGGCGGCCGACTCCTCGAGCCGGCCGGTCTTGACCATGGCCGCGATGCCGATCAGCCGGGCGCGCGACCGGAGATCGGCGATCACCTCGACCAGCACGGGATTGCCGAGCAGTCCCGCCAGCTGGAGGTGGAACTGCTGATCGGCCTGGACGTAGCCCAGGAGCTCACCGGTGCGCGCCCCGGAGACGATGTCGGCCGCCAACGATCGGAGACCGGGCAACTCGTCGGCGGGGAAGTTCCGGGCCAGCTGTTCCATCGCCGGCGGCTCGAGCAGTTGTCGCACCTCGGCGATCTGCCGCAACGACTCCGGGCTGACCTCGGTCACCCGGAAGCCCTTGTTGCGCACCGACTCCACGAACCCGCGGCTCTCCAGGTCCAGCACCGCCTCGCGAACCGGGGTGGCCGACACCTCGAACTGCGCCGCCAGGGTCGGCACGGTGAGCAGCGTCCCGGGCGCCAGCTCGCCGGTGATGATCGCGGCCGACAACGCCTGCTCGACGTGGGCCCGCAGATTCCGGTGGTGATGCTCGACCGGGCGGATGAGGGGAGTGCTCATCACGGCGACCCTAATTCACCTCCGCCGAGCCGTCACCGCCGGTAGAGTCGTTCCAGTGGCCGACCCCGTACGCACGTGTGTCGGTTGCCGCCGGAAGGCGCCGAAATCGGAACTGTTGAGACTGACCTGGAATGGTGCGCTCGTGATCGACGTTGAACAAGTTCAGCCCGGTCGAGGCGCGTACCTGCATCGCGACCGGACGCTGCCTCGAGCAGGCCGCACGCCGCCGAGCGGTGGCGCGGGCGTTGCGCGTCGCGTCGGTTGACTTAGACGAACTGGCGCTCGAAGGCATAGAGTGATTGACCGTGTCCGACCCGTTCGGGAAGGACGAGATTTGCCAGTGCCCGCCTGTCGGCGGCACCGACCAGAAAGTGGGCTCACGCTCATGACCACTCGATGAGATTCCCTCAATGAGCATGTACAACAACTAACTGGTCCGCACGCAACCAGGCGCGGACCGCCACAAGGAGAGCAGTGCCAAAGGTCCGTGTCTACGAGCTCGCGAAAGAGCTCGGAGTCGAAAGCAAGATAGTCCTGACCATGTTGAAAGACATGGGGGAGTTCGTCCGATCCGCGTCCTCCACCGTTGAGGCGCCCGTCGAGAGACGACTCAAGGAAAAGCTGGCGAGCGAGCCGCCGCCGGCCAAGAAATCCGCCCGCAAGGCGCCCGAACCCAAGCCCGCCGAAGCGGCCGCAGCGCCGGCTCCGGTAGCCCGACCGGCCAAGCCGGCTGAACGTGTCGCCCCGACGGCTCCGGCCCCCCGGGCCGAGACGCCGGCCGACGCCGGTGACGCCGCCCCCGGCGGTCGCCCCGCCGGCTCCGGTCGGCCCACCGCGCCGGCACCGGTCGCCGCGCACCGGCCGCCGTCACCCCGCCCGCGGCCCCGCCGGCCCCACGTCCGACCCGCCGCGCCCGCAGCGCCGGCGGCTCGCGCCCCGCAGGCCGATCCGCAGCGGACGCCCGGTCCCCGACCAGGTGTTCCGCGTGCCCCGGGCCAGACCCCGCCGCCGGCCTCCGCGCGCGGCTGAGGCGACCCCGGGAACCGGTCAGGCGCCCGGCCCACGGCCCCGCCCCGGCTCGACCGGCGGCCTGCCTGGCAGTGGCGCGCCCCGTGACCGCCGTCCCGGCGGGCCGCGACCCGGCAACAACCCCTTCTCGTCGTCGCAGGGCATGGGTACCGTCCCGTGCGCCGCGTCCGCCCGCAGATCCGGCCCGCCCCGGCGCCCCGCGTCCGCCGGCCGGACGCGCTCCGGCACCGGGCGGTCGTCCGGGCGTTCCGGGCATGCCCCGACCCAATCCGGCGATGATGCCCAAGCAGAGCTCCGGCCAGCTCGGCGCGCCCGGCCGGTCCGGGCTGCCCGTGGTCGTGGCGCACCCGCCGGCGGTCGCGGTCGTCCAGGCGGCGGTCCCGGTGGCCCACCCGGTCGTGGTGGCCCCGGCGGCGGTCCTGGCGGTCCGCCGTCCAGTGGTCGCGGCGGTCGTGGCGGTCGCGGCGGCACCCAGGGTGCGTTCGGTCGCGCCGGCGGTCCCGTCCGCCGTGGTCGCAAGTCGAAGCGGCAGCGTCGTCAAGAGTTCGACCAGATGCAGGCCCCGGAGATCGGTGGCGTACGCGTCCGTCAGGGCGACGGGCAGACCATCCGGCTCGCCCGCGGCGCCTCGCTGACCGACCTGTCGGAGAAGATCAACGTCGACGTGTCGTCGCTGGTCCAGGTGCTGTTCAATCTGGGCGAGATGGTCACGGCCACCCAGACGGTGTCCGAGGACACCCTCCAGGTGCTGGCGACCGAGCTCAACTACAAGATCGAGGTCGTCTCCCCCGAGGACGAGGACCGCGAGCTGCTGGAGAGCTTCGACATCGAGTTCGGCGAGAACGAGGGCGGCGAGGAAGACCTTGCGGCCCGCCCGCCGGTGGTCACCGTCATGGGTCACGTCGACCACGGCAAGACCAAGCTGCTCGACGCCATCCGCAAGACCAACGTGGTCGCCGGCGAGGCCGGCGGCATCACCCAGGCCATCGGTGCCTACCAGGTGGCCACCGAGGTCGACGGCGAAGAGCGCAAGATCACCTTCATCGACACCCCGGGCCACGAGGCGTTCACCGCCATGCGTGCCCGCGGTGCGAAGTCGACCGACATCGCCGTGCTGGTGGTGGCGGCCGACGACGGCGTGATGCCGCAGACGATCGAGGCGCTCAACCACGCCTTGGCCGCCGAGGTGCCGATCGTGGTCGCGGTCAACAAGATCGACCGCGAGGGTGCCGACCCGGTCAAGGTGCGCGGTCAGCTCACCGAGTACGGCCTGGTGCCGGAGGAGTACGGCGGCGACACGATGTTCGTCGACGTCTCCGCCATCACCGGTGTCGGCCTCGAGGAGCTGCTCGAGGCGGTCATCCTGACCGCGGACGCGGCGCTCGACCTTCGGGCCAACCCGGAGATGGACGGTCAGGGTGTGGCCATCGAGGCGCACCTCGACAAGGGTCGCGGCCCCGTCGCCACGGTCCTGGTCCAGCGCGGCACGCTGCACGTCGGCGACTCGATCGTGGCCGGGACCGGGTACGGACGCGTCCGTGCCCTGCTCGACGACCACGGCAACAACGTCGACGAGGCACCACCGTCCTTCCCCGTTCAGGTGCTCGGTCTGACCGCGGTCCCCGGCGCCGGCGACAGCTTCATCGTCGTCGACGACGACCGGATGGCCCGGCAGATCGCCGAGCGCCGCGGAGCGCGGCTTCGGATGGCGGCCCAGGCGGCCGGCACCCGGCGCAAGACGCTCGACCAGCTGTTCGACCAGCTCGAGAAGGGCGAGGACCAGGAACTGCGCCTCATCCTCAAGGGCGACGGTGCTGGTTCGGTCGAGGCGCTCGAGGACGCGCTGTCCAAGATCGACGTCGGCGACGAGGTCTCGCTGCGGGTCATCGACCGCGGTGTCGGTGCCATCACCGAGACCAACGTGTCGCTGGCGGCGGCCTCCAACGCGGTCATCGTCGGCTTCAACGTCCGGCCTCAGGGCAAGGCGACCGAGATGGCCGACCGCGAAGGTGTGGACATCCGGTACTACTCGGTGATCTACGCCGCGATCGACGAGATCGAGGCGGCGCTGAAGGGCCTGCTCAAGCCGATCTACGAAGAGGTCCAGCTCGGACAGGCGGAGATCCGCGAGATCTTCCGCTCGTCGCGCGCCGGCATCATCGCCGGCTGCATGGTGCTCAACGGCTCGGTCCGACGCAACTCCAAGGCCCGGCTGCTCAGGGACGGTGTGGTCATCGCCGAGACGGCCATCTCCTCGCTGCGCCGGGAGAAGGACGACGCCACCGAGGTGCGGGAGGGGTTCGAGTGCGGCATCACGCTGCAGAACTACTCCGACATCCGGACCGGCGACATCATCGAGACCTTCGAGATGCGCGAGAAGGCGCGGTAGCTGACCTGACGCAGAGTGAATCCGACCGGGACTACCCGGTCGGATTCACTGCTTTCTCTGGGGCTGGTCAGCTCCCGGGCTTGACGATCAGGTCGGAGTATGACCCGCTGACCACGGGCTGTGCGGCGCCGCCGGTGGCGGGGATCCGGACCAGCCCGGGACCAGCGGCGGCGTAGGTCGTCTGGTCGGCACCGACGGCGATCCCGCCGGGAGGCAGGCTCAGGTTGCTGGTCGGCACCGAGCGCGGGGTGCCGCCCGTGTCCGGCATGATCAGGATCTGGTCCACCGCGTCGATCGGAGTGCACAAACCCAGCAAGCGCTCCGGGTCGAAGCACCACTTACGGATCTGCATGAGGTGCACCCGGCCCCGCGGATCGACGGTCCAGGCGTAGTCGGAGTATCGGGTGTTGACCTGGCGCGAGGTGTCGCTCCCGACGCTGATCCGCTCGACCGTGTGCACACCCGAGCCACCCGCTCGTCCTGGCGCCGATGAAGATTGCCCCGTTCGGGGCCTCCACCAGCGGAAAGGCCCGATATCCGTTGTCATAGACGTTGGTGAGGGCGCGGACGGTCGGCTGGCTCCCGGCGGTCGACGGGAAGGTGGCCAGCGTGGCGTTGCTGTTGTCGCCGGAGTAGGTGATGACGGTTGGTCGTCCCGAGCTGTCCACGCCCAGACCCTCGATCGTCCGGGCCGTGATGGATCCCATCAGGTCCTGCTTGCCGCTGGGCTGGTAGATCCGGGTCACCCGGTGCGAATCGGCGACGAACACCGTCCCGTGCCCGTCGACGACCAGCCACTCGAGACCGGTCAGGTTCGCCGCGACCGAGCGCTGGACACCGTCGGCGGAGATCCGGACGAGTCGGCCGTTGTTGAGCAGGTACACGTTGCCGAGAGCGTCGGAGGCCAGATTCGAGACGGAGTCGAGGTTGCGTCCGATCACGGTGGTGGTGAACGCATCGGTGGCCCCGCCGACGAACCGAACGACGGTCTGATGCTGACCGTCGAGCGCGTACAACGTGGTGGGGGCGGCCGCCGCGGCGGCGGGCGGGGCGAGGGCGGCCAGGCCGGCGAGTGTAGTGACGACGGCGAGCAGAATGCGGGTCGGGGGCATTTGAGCCTATTCGGGGGGAAGGCGGGTCAGGCGGGGGGACGCCCGAGATTTATTGCTCAACACGTACGATACGGCGCTACCGCGAGGGTGCAGGTTTTTGGCTTGACTGCGTTGACGACGGTCAGCTGCCGGGCTTGACGGTCAGGCGGGAGTAGGAGCCGCAGCGCGGCGAATCCGACGGGACTACCGGTCGGATTCACCGCCTGTCGACATTCGCGGCTCACGCCACGTGCTCGGATCGTCGACCGTGCGAGACCCGTCATCGGCTGCTCGGACCGCACGGCGTACAACTTCAGCCGGGTCGCCGAGGTAGACGCTGAACAACTCCAGGATCGCGGTGGCTGCGGCGAGCAGCCGCTCGCCCAGGGTGGTCTGTGGGATCGGGGTCATGTCTGTTGGTCCTCCTGATCATGGATCGGGTCGATCCCGATCACGAGGCACACGGTGCAGCTAAGGCCGGGATGGCGGCGCCGGTCAGATGCCTGATCTTGTCCGGCGCGGGCCGGCCGACCCGACCTAAGGCGACTTAGCCCAGCCGGGTCGCATACGGCGGCAGTTCCGTCGATCCGGCGGGCTCGATGGGAGAATGACGCGGTGAACCGCACCTCCATGCGCCGATGACGACCAGTTCGGGGCCGGCCGGCGGGAGTGGCCGGCCGCTGATCGGTCGGGCGTCCGAGCTGGCCACCATCGCCGGCCTGGTGGACGGCCTGCCGCAGACCGGGTCGCGCTTCCTGCTGCTGGGCGGGATGCCGGGATGGGCAAGACCCGTCTGGTCGAGACCGCGGCCGAACAGGCCCGATCGGTCCAGGTGGTGCGCGGGCAGTGTGTTCCGCTCGGCGGCGAGGGTCTGCCGTACGCGCCGGTCGCCGGTCTGCTGCGCGATCTCGACGCCGCGTTCGGCACCGAGCAACTGCTGGAGTGGGCCGGCGGAGGTCACCGCGCGCTCGGCGCCGTGGCGCCGGATCTGGTCAGTCCCGAACCGGGCGGCGATGTCCAGTTGCAGCTCTTCGAGGCCATGGCCCGCCTGTTGACCCGCGCTGCGCTCGATCCAGGCCGCTGATGATCATCGTCGAGGATCTGCACTGGGCCGACGAGTCGACCCGGCACGTGCTGCTGTTCCTGATCGGTGCGCTGCGCGAGGCGCCGGTGCTGATCATCGGCACCTACCGCCCCGACGAGGTCGGCCGACGCCATCCGCTGCGCGGCTTCCTGGGCGAGGCGAGCCGGCTCCCGACGGTGACCCGGCTGGAACTGGAGCCGCTGACCACAGCCCCACTCGACGGAGTTGATCTCCGGCCTGCTGGGCCGACCGCCGGCGGCGGCCCTGGCCGCGCAGATCCATGCCCGGAGCGGCGGAATTCCCTTCTACATCGAGGAACTCGTGGCGTCCGCCGAGGATCGGTCCACCTTGCCGGCGACCGTCCGCGACGCCGTCCAGGTGCGGCTGGGTCAGCTGTCCGAGAGCGCCTACGGTCTGATGCGGAACGTCGCCGTGCTCGGCAACCGGGTACCCCACGACATGCTGGTCGCGGTTGCCGGTGCGGGCGAGGAGAGTCTGGAACCGGATCTGCGCGATGCCATCGATGTCGGGGTCCTGCTGGTCGACGGCGACGGCTACGCCTTCCGGCACGCCTTGCTCCGTGAAGCGGTCGAGGCGGAGCTGCTGCCCAGCGAGCGATCGCGCCTGCACCGGCAGGCGGCGGCGACCCTGGAGGCCGCGCCCGACCTGCTGGGTCGCGAATCGGCCGCCCACGCCATCGCTCTGCACTGGGCCGCCGGCCGCGACAACGACAAGGCCTTCGCCTGGTCCATCCGGGCGGCCCGGTCGGGCAGCGCGGCGCACTTCGAGTCTCTGCAGATGTACGAGCGGGTGCTCGAGCTCTGGGATCTGGTCGACGAGCCGACGCGGCCGCCGGCGAGTACGCCGCTGTGCTCGAAGCGGCCGCCCGCACGGCCAAGGACGCCGGCGACTACGAGCGGGCGCTCGAGCTGGCCACCCGCGCACTGGAGGCGACGGGGAGCGAGGACCATCAGGGCCGGTTCTCCCGGCTGGTCCTGCACCTGCACCTGCTGATCGACCTGATCCAGCCCGGCGCCGACCGCGATGCGGCGGAAGCGGAGGCCCTGCTCGACCGGCTGACCGACGACCGCTTCCGGGCGCACGCCGTGGAGCAACTGGCGTCCCACCGGATGAACAGCGGCGGTGACGCGCGGGTGCTGGCCCGCCAGGCCGTGGCGGCTGCGGTGGCGATCGGCGACGCCCGTCTCGAATCGGTCGCCCGCAACACGTCTGGGCACGACGCTGGTCATCGCCGGCGACGAGGACGACGGGCTGGCCGAACTGGCCCGGGCCGGCCGGTTGATCGGCGCCGATCGGCCGCTTCGGGACAGGCAACCCGACGGCGCGGAGTTCCGCGCCCGGGTTCGCTATCACCTCAACTACTCCGACGCGCTGCATTCGACGGGGCACTACGAGGACGCGCTGCAGCAGGCGCTGACCGGGGTGGAAGCGGCGCGGGCAGTCGGGATCGAACGGGATTTCGGCAGCTTCGCGGCTGGCAACGCGGCGGAGTCCATGCTCGCGCTCGGTCGACTGGACGCGGCGGCGCGCATTGATCGAGCAGGTCATGCGACTCGACCCACCGACGATGAGCGTCACCCACCTGAACATCTGTGATCACCTGGCTCGAGCTGTGGCGCGGCGACCTCGCTGCGGCCGAACGCGCCGTCGTTCCGCTGCGGTCGCTGATCGTCGACGTCCAACCGATGCCGCAGTCGGTGGTCGGCGCGATCCGGGTGGACGCCGAGCTGGCGATGTTCAGCCAGCAGCCCGAGCGAGCCTGGTCACACCTGCAGTGCTTCCTGGACCACGCCGGCCTCTACGACCCGGTGCGCAGTGCAGCGGCGCTCGCGGTCGGGGCGGCCGCGGCCACCGCACTGGACCGGCGGATGGCGGGCGCTCCGCGGGTCGGGGAGCGGCAGTCGTTGGTCCGGGCCGCCGCGGACGGGCTGCGGGTCACCCGGATGCTCGCGGTCTGGATGCCGCTCATCGACGCCGAGCTCGCGGACGGACCGGAGGAGTGGGAGCAGGCCGTGGCCGCACTGGCCGGAAATGCGGCCGCACCGGCCCACCTGGTGCCGTACGCGCAGCTGCGCTGGGCCCGTCACCTCGCCGAGGCCAGGGAGCGTCAGACCGCCCGTACGGTCGTGACCGAGGCCTTCGTCCGCGCGGACGAGCTCGGACTGGGCCTGCTCACCGCCCGGCTCGCCCCGCTCGCGGCGCAGATCGGGGCTTCGGTGTCCTCGGCCGCCGGGTCGGGCCCACTCGCCGGACTGACCAGTCGTGAACTCGAGGTGCTCAAGCTGGTGGCGGCCGGCCGCTCCAACGCCGAGATCGGCCGCGCCCTGTTCATCAGCACCAAGACCGCCAGCGTCCACGTGTCCAACATCTTGGCCAAGCTGGCGGTCGGCGGTCGCGGCGAGGCGGCGGCGATCGCACACCGTCACGGTCTTTGACGGGCACCGATATCCTGCTCCCTCGTACGACACCGACAAGGTTGTGCGTGAGGGAGACATCATGGGATCGCCGCGGGTACTCAAGGTGGCCGATCAGATCAAGGTCATCGTCGCCGAGATGCTGGAACGGCGGATCAAGGATCCGCGACTCGGCTTCATCACGGTCACCGACGTCCGGTTGACCGGGGACAGCCGGGAAGCCACCGTCTTCTACACGGTGCTCGGCTCCGAGGACGATCGGGCCGCGACGGCCGCCGCGCTGGCCTCGGCGACCGGCTTGATCCGGTCCCACGTCGGCAAGCAGCTGGGCATGAAGTTCACCCCGACCATCGACTTCGTGCTCGACGCGGTGCCGGATACCGCCAAGCAGATCGACGATCTGCTGCACCAGGCCCGTTCGGTCGACGCCCGGGTCGCCCAGCAGGCCGCCGGTGCCTCGTACGCGGGCGATGCCGATCCCTACAAGCGTGACGAGGACGATGACGAGTCCTGAGCCCGCCGCCTCAGGAATCCTCGTCATCGACAAGCCGGCAGGGCTGGACCTCCCATCAGGTCGTCGGCCGCATCCGCCGGCTCGCCGGCACCCGCAAGGTCGGCCACGCCGGCACCCTGGATCCGATGGCGACCGGCGTGCTGGTCGTCGGGGTCAACCGGGCCACCCGGCTGCTCGGCCAGTTGATGCTGACCGACAAGGGCTACACCGGCCACCGTCCGGCTCGGCGTCTCGACGATCACCGACGACGCCGAGGGCGAGGTGACGAGTCGCCGGGCCGTCGTCGACCTCGACGATGATCATCTCGAGTCCGCGCTCGAACCGTTGCGCGGCGACATCCTCCAGGTGCCCAGCGCGGTGTCCGCGATCAAGATCAACGGCGTCCGGTCGTACGCGAAGGTCCGGGCCGGCGAGACGGTCGACCTCGCCGCCCGCCCGGTCCGGGTGGAGTCGGCTGGACGTGATCGCCCGGCGCGACCTGACGGTCGACGGGCTGCCGACTGTTGATCTTGACGTCGAGGTGGACTGCTCGTCGGGCACCTACATCCGGGCCCTGGCCCGTGATCTTGGTGCGGCGCTGGGTTGCGGTGGGCATCTGACCGCGTTGCGCCGGACCCGGGTGGGACCGTTCGGACTCGACCAGGCGCAGACCCTCGAGCAGGCGGCCGACGGGCTGGCCATGATCAGCATGTCCGACGTCGCCCGGCGCAACTTCGCCGTGCTTCGGCTGACCGCCGAGCAGGCCGCCGCCGTCCGGGTCGGACGCCGGCTGCCCGGTCTCGCGCTGCCGGCCGAACTCAGCGCGCTGCTCGATCCGGACGGTGAGTTC
Organism: uncultured Actinomycetota bacterium; assembly: GCA_963761955.1. GTDB lineage: Bacteria > Actinomycetota > Actinomycetes > Propionibacteriales > Propionibacteriaceae > Microlunatus. The sequence goes on from CAVXIY010000007.1 coordinate 142,233, forward strand.
CTCGCGCTGTATCGGCAGCGGGACGCCGACGCCGTTCCCGAAGCGGTCTTCGTCGTCTAGCCCTCGGCGCACGACCGGCTCGCCGCCGGAACAGCCAGCCGGTCCAGACGATGGCGCCGACCATGATCAGCAGGCACCAGCCGACCGCCCAGACCGGCTGGTTGCCGTAGTCGGTGCCCAGCAGCAGGCCGCGGATGGTCTCGATGATCGGCGTGATCGGCTGATGATCGGCGACCCACCGCAGGCCGGCCGGCATCGTCTCGGTCGGCACGAAGGCGCTGGACAGGTAGGGCAGGAACATCAGGGCGAAGCCGTATCCATCCGCCGCTTCGGGGTTCTTCGCCGCGACCCCGAGCGCGGCGAACAGCCAGGTGATCGCCAGGATCCACAGCGACACCAGGCCGAGCGCGGCCAGCCAGTCCACGATCCCGGCGTGCGGCCGGAATCCGAGGACGAGGGCCGCGATGATCACCACCGCGGTGGCCACCAGATTGCGCACCAGACTCGCGACGACGTGGCCGCCGATCACCGCCGCACTGTTGATCGGCATGGTGCGGAACCGGTCGATGATCCCCGAGGTCATGTCGTCGGCCACGCCGACCGCCGTGCCCGCCGCACCGAATCCCGCGCAGAGCAGGATGATCCCGGGCACCACGTAGTTGACGTACTGTCCGGTGTCGTCGAGCGCGCCGCCGAACACGTAGACGAACAGCAGCATCAAGATCACCGGCAGCGCGATCCCCATGATCAACGCATCGACCTTGCGGACGCTGTGCCGCAGGCTGCGGCCGACGAAGGCCAGTTGGACGTCCACGGCGCGTCGACATCACGCCACCTCCGCCAGCTCGGGCGCCGACGTGAGCAGCACGAAGGCGTCGTCCAGGGTGGGTTTGCGCAGCACGACGTACGCGTCTCCGTCACCGTCGTCCGAGCCGGTCCAGGGCGGATCGGATCGAGGCCGGCGTGCCGTCGACCGGGACCTCGGCGACCAGCGCGTCGTCGGCCCGACGCCGCAGTTCCAGCCGTTCGCTGCCGACCAGCGCTTTGAGCGTGGCCGGCGTACCCTGCGCGACGACCCGGCCGTTGTTGATCAAGGCCACCTCGTCGGCGAGCTGGTCGGCTTCCTCCAGGTACTGGGTGGTCAGCAGGATCGTCACTCCGTCGCCGGCGAGCCGGCTGATGATCGACCACATGCTCTGCCGGCTCATCGTGTCCAGGCCGGTCGTCGGCTCGTCGAGGAAGACCACCCGGGCGTGCTGACCAGGCCGAGAGCAAGATCGAGCCGGCGTCGCATGCCGCCCGAGTAGCGGCCGACCCGTCGGCGGGCCGCGTCGGTGAGCTCGAACTGGGTCAGCAGCCGCTCGACCGCTTCGCCGGCCGCCCGCCGGTCCAGCCCGGACAGCCGGGCCACCAGCCGCAGATTCTCCTCGCCGGTCAGGAGTTGGTCGACGGCGGCGTTCTGGCCGGTGACGCTGATCACCCGGCGTACCGCCTCCGGCTCGGTGATCACATCGTGGCCGCAGACCCGCGCCGTCCCACCGTCGGGCCGCAGCAGGGTGGACAAGATGTTGATCATGGTCGTCTTGCCGGCGCCGTTGGGGCCGAGCAGGGCGAAGACCGATCCCGCGCGGCACGGTCAGGTCGATCCCGTCCAGCACCACCTGCGGGCCGAAACTCATCCGCAGGTCGCGGATCTCGATGGCGTTCATCGTGCTCCCCTCGTCGTCGTGCCGTCTGTGTACGCTGCAAACTGTTTATACCGTACACACTGCGTATGGCGTACGCAATGACTACGATGAGCGGCGTGGACGAGGACATCCCGGCTGAACTCCCTCGGGGCATCGCCCTGGCCTGGGGGATAGCGGAGGCGCCGCAGCGCGGGCCGAAGCGGGAGATGAGCATCGAGCGGATCGTCGAGGCCGCGATGGAGATCGCCGATGCCGACGGGATCACCGCCGTCTCGATGGGCGGGGTGGCCGCCCGGCTCGGGTTCACCACCATGTCGCTCTACCGCTATGTGACGGCCAAGGACGACCTGCTGGTGCTGATGAACGAGGAGGGCGTCGGCCTGCCGCCCGATCACGACGTCATCGACGACGACTGGCGGACCGGCCTGCAGCGCTGGCTCGCGGCGCTGAAGAACGCCTACGAGGCCCATCCGTGGCTGCTCGACATCCCGATCACCGGCATCCCGGTCACGCCCAACAATCTCGCCTGGCTCGACTGGGGCCTGCGGATCCTGCAGGTCACCTCGCTGACGCCGGACCAGGCGTTGGCGATCGTGCTGATGCTGAGCGGGATGGGCCGCTGGGAGGCGACGATCAGCCGGGCCACCGCGGGATCCGAGCAGGCCGGCGAACAACTGGTGCTCCGCGACCTGGTGACCGAGTCGCGGTACCCAGGGCTCTTCGCGGCGGTCGTCGGCGGTGCCTTCGACCCGGCGGACGAGACCGATCCGTTCGTCTTCTCGACCGCGCGGGTGCTCGACGGGGTGGCGGCCTTCGTCGAGCGCGCTGAGCGTCCCCGGCCGGACGACGTCGTCGAGCCCGGTCGCCGCCCTACCAGCGGGACCAGCGGATCAAGGAAGCGACGCAGAAACGCCGGGACGCCGAAGGCAAGCTGCGCGACGCGCGCAAACGGGAAGCCGAGTTGATCAAGTCAGCCGTGGAGAAGGCACGTCGGGAGGCGGCTCGCGGCGGGCCCGGAGGTGGTTAACTGAGCGCCGTGAGCGATCCTCAGGGGGCGGTCGCCGGGGATCCGGTCGTGGTCATCGGCAACTTCGACGGCGTCCACCGCGGACATGCCGAGCTGATCCGGACCGCGCAGGCCGCCGAGCCGGGCGCACCGCTGGTGGCGGTGACCTTCTGGCCGCACCCGATGTCGGTCATCCGTCCGGACCAGGCGCCGCTGCTGCTCACCTCGCTCGAACGCCGGATCGAGCTGCTGAAGGCGGCCGGTGCGGCGAGGTCGTCGTGGTGGAGTTCACCGCCGAGGTCGCGAGCTGGAGTCCCGCGCAGTTCGTCGATGCCGTGCTGCGGCCGCTGCATCCGGCCCGGATCGTGGTGGGGGAGAACTTCCGGTTCGGCTTCCGCGCCGCCGGGACCGTGGCCACGCTGGCCGAGCTCGGCGGGGACGACTTCGTCGTCCAGGCCCTGCCGCTGGTCACCGACGGCACCCAGCCGAGCTCGTCGACGCTGATCCGGCACGCCGTGGCGGAGGGGGACTTCGGCCGGGTGCGGGAGCTGAGCGACCATCCGTTCCGGTTCTCCGGCGTGGTGGTACGCGGGGACCGGCGCGGGCACGAACTGGGCTTTCCGACCGCCAACGTCGCCGTCAAGCCCGGGATGGCGGTTCCGGCCGACGGGGTCTACGCCGGCTGGGTGACCCGGTTGGACGGTGATCATCCGCGCTGGCCGGCGGCCATCTCGGTGGGCACCAACCCGACCTTCGACGGCGTGGAGCGCCGGGTCGAGGCGTACGTGCTGGACCGCGACGACCTCGAGCTCTACGACGTGGAGATCGCCATCGACTTCTACGCCCGGCTGCGCGGCCAGGTGAAGTACGCGGGGCTGGAGGCGCTGATCACCCAGATGCACGCCGACGTCGAGGAAGCGCGGCACCTGCTCCACCTCTCGTAGCCGAAGGGACCGCTCGCGTGGCCACCTCTGCCAGACCGCCGTCCGATCTCCATCTGTCTGTCCGGGGGTGGTTTCCGGGCGACCTGCTTCGGCGCCGGCGCCCTGCTGGCCATCCTGCGATCGACGGCCAGGGACCGGATCCGCTCGGTCAGTTCGGTGTCCGGCGGCAGCGTGGCGTCGGCGCTGTTTCTCGGCGCCGCCGGCGACGACACGGATCTCCGGCATCGCGCCCGGCTCGTGGGCGGCCTGGTCACCGGCGACCACATCGGCACCCAGGCCCGACTGCGATCGCTCAAGGTGCCGGTTGTGGTCGCCCTCGGATCGGTGGTGGCCGCGAACTGCGTGCTGCGCGACATCGACCGCGGGTTCGCGGAGATCTTCCGCTGGTCGGCGGTCTACTTCGTGATCGTCGGGCTGATCGTCGTCGTCGCCGCCGTGTGGGAGAGCGCGTACGCGGTCCAGTCGGTGATCGAGGCGCTGGTGCGGAGCGCGCGCACGCCTCAGGGCGGCGCGATCCGGCACGTGTTCTGTGCCACCGACCTGGGTTCGGGGGAGCACGCCTACCTCACGGATCAGCAGATGCTGCGGGTCCAGGGCGCCAGCACGCTGCACGACGTGCCGGTGGCGGACACGGTGGCGGCGTCCGCCGGATTCCCGGGGTTTCGGCCGGTGATCCTCGGGCCGCATCAGGTGGGCGGCCTGCGCGCCGGTCCGCGGGCGCCGGTCGGGCCGGTCGCCCGGGTCCTGATCGGCGCAGCTCGGCCTGCTGGCGACCGCCGAGGTGCTGACGATCACGGTCCTCCGGATGCTGGATGCGCTGTCCGGTACCCGGGGTCTGGTGATCTGGACCGTGGGTGTCGTCGCCGGCTCGGCGCTCGCCGTCGGCTGCGCACTGCTGCTGCGAACCCAGGCGAACTTCGTCTACCTGGTGGACGGTGGGGTGTGCGACAACCTCGGGCCGGCGTTCGCGTACCTGACCCGTGATGATCGCTACGCGGGTCTCGGGGAGCTGTTGTACGGCCCGACCAGGCCGGACGACGGCCCGGAAACGCTGCTCATCGTCGTCGACGCGTCGAAGTCGGTCGACACCAACTACTTCGCCCGGACGCTCAGCCCGCTGGCGGCCCTGATCCCGCTGCGGTTCCGGATCCTCATGCGGTCGGGCGTCCAGCTCGTCGCGAGCTCCAATTCCAGCGCGCGGCGTCGAGCGGTGCAGACGCTGATCGACATCGACGAGACGGTCGACGGCTCGATCCTGTCGCTGAGTGAGCTGCCGGACGGTCCGCTCCCGTACGGGCGGGACTGGACGGAGGTCGCGGCCGCGAACCGCACCGTGCCGACCACTCTGTCGAAGATCGAAGCCCGCACCGCGAGCGACCTGATGATGCACGGCTACGAGCTGATGGCCGACTACCTCACGCTCACTGGGCACGACGGTCCAGCGACCCGGGCCGGAGTACTTCGAGGACCTGACCGGGACCGAGGCCCAGGCGGCCACGACGTCCGCCATCGGCCATCGCCCGCGGGGCCGGTTCGGCCGCCGTCAGGACCGACTGAACCGGCTCTTCTGGATCCTGTTCGGCGCCGTCTCGCTGGGCTACGTGCTCGTCATCGGCCGGCTGATCCTCGCCTCGGTGCCGGCTAGCTCGCGCTCGGTCATCGCCGCGCTGTAGCTACTTTCCTGTCGCTGTACCCAGGTACTTCCGGGTACAGTGAGGGTTTCCCACGTATACGTGGGAAACCGACAGACCCCGGCCCGCCGCGAAATAGCGCTTGAACGCGCAATTTCTTGCTAGCTGGTCTGCACTGGTAGCCTCGAGAGGCCGTTTGATCGGCCGCGGATCACCAAGAGCTCCCACCTCACACCGTGTGAAAGGCCCATGCCGTAGGCAGCAGGGCACCTCGGGGGCGCCGCGCAACGGGAAACCGGGAGGAGAGCACGTGGCTTACGACGCTGCGATCAAGAAGCAGACCATCGAGGAGTACGCGACCAAAGAGGGCGATACGGGCTCTCCCGAGGTGCAGGTCGCGGTGCTCACCAAACGCATCGCGCACCTCACCGAGCACCTGAAGGAGCACAAGCACGACCACCACAGTCGTCGTGGCCTGATGCTCCTGGTCGGCCAGCGCCGGCGACTGCTCAACTACGTCGCGAAGACCGACATCGAACGCTACCGGTCGCTCATCGAGCGACTCGGCCTGCGCCGCTGACGTGAAGGAGCGGTTCTCCACACTCGATCACGGGTCCTCGGAGAACCGCTCCGCTGCGTCATCAACAACTTCATATCCACTCAACTCAAGTGATCGCATCCCACCCCATGCTCGATAAGGCGAATCTCGGTCTCCGGTAGTGGCCTTCGGGAGGACGACATCCCCCCGCGGACCTCGATCGAAGACCGGCCTTCCCAGCTCGGGGAGCAGCGCGGCCCCACCTCGCGGGCCCCGCCATCGAGCAAGCGGTGTGCGGATGTGATCCACACCCCGGCGTACGCCTGAACGATCAGGCGCGCCACAGAAAGGATTCCCGTGGAGGGACCAGACCTTCAGTTCGCTGAAGCCGTCATCGACAACGGCAGCCTCGGCCGGCACGTTGTCCGCTTCGAGTCGGGCCTGTTGGCCCGGCAGGCCGCCGGATCGGCGACCGTCTACCTGGACGACGACACCATGCTGTTGTCGGCCACCACCGCGCAGAGCAAGCCGCGCGACGCCCTCGACTTCTTCCCGCTGACCGTGGACGTCGAGGAGCGGATGTACGCCGTCGGGCCGGATCCCCGGCTCGTTCTTCCGCCGCGAGGGCCGCCCGTCCGAGGGCGCGATCCTCACCTGCCGGCTGATCGACCGCCCGCTGCGGCCCTGCTTCGTCAAGGGCCTGCGCAACGAGGTCCAGGTCGTCGTCACCATCATGGCGCTGAACCCGGACAAGATGTACGACGTGGTCGCCATCAACGCCGCCTCGCTGTCGACCACGCTCGCCGGGCTGCCGTTCACCGGCCCGATCGGCGGCGTTCGCGTCGCCCTGATCGGTGACCAGTGGGTCGGCTTCCCCGACGTCGCCCAGCTCGAGCAGGCGACCTTCGACATGGTCGTCGCCGGCCGGGTGCTGGCCGACGGCGACGTCGCCATCATGATGGTCGAGGCCGAGTCCACCGAGGCGACCTGGAACCTCGTGCAGGACGGCAAGACCGCGCCGACCGAAGAGGTCGTGGCCGCCGGCCTCGAGGCGGCCAAGCCGTTCATCAAGGCGCTGTGCGACGCGCAGGCCGAGCTGGCCGCCAAGTTCCCCGAAGGCGACCGCGGAGTTCCCGATCTTCCTGGACTACCAGGACGACGTGTACGCCGCGGTCTCGGACGCGGCCAGCGACCAAGCTGTCCGAGGTCATGTCGATCGCCGACAAGCAGACCCGCGAGGAGGCGACCGAGGCCCTCAAGGCCGAGGTCGTCGGCCAGCTCGCCGGCCAGTTCGAGGGCCGCGAGAAGGAGATCAGCGGGGCCTACCGGGCGCTGACCAAGAAGCTCGTCCGGCAGAAGATCCTCACCGACAAGGTCCGGATCGACGGCCGCGGGCTGTCCGACATCCGCACCCTGTCCGCCGAGGTCGGCGTGATCCCGCGGGTGCACGGCTCGGCGCTGTTCCAGCGCGGCGAGACCCAGATCCTGGGCGTCACCACGCTGAACATGCTCGGCCTCGAGCAGAAGCTCGACACCCTGGCGCCGGAGAAGACCAAGCGCTACATGCACAACTACAACTTCCCGCCCTACTCCACCGGTGAGACCGGCCGGGTCGGTTCGCCGAAGCGGCGCGAGATCGGCCACGGTGCGCTCGCCGAGCGGGCCCTGGTGCCGGTGCTGCCGACCCGCGAGGAGTTCCCGTACGCCATCCGTCAGGTCTCCGAGGCGCTCGGCTCCAACGGCTCCACCTCGATGGGCTCGGTCTGCGCCTCGACCCTGGCTCTGCTGAACGCGGGTGTGCCGCTGCGCGCGCCGGTCGCCGGCATCGCCATGGGCCTGGTCTCCGACACCGTCGACGGGGAGACCCGCTACGTCGCGCTGACCGACATCCTGGGCGCCGAGGACGCGTACGGCGACATGGACTTCAAGGTCGCCGGCACCCGGGACTTCATCACCGCGCTGCAGCTGGACACCAAGCTGTCCGGCATTCCGGCGTCGGTGCTGGCCGGTGCGCTGACCCAGGCCAAGGATGCCCGGAACACCCTGCTCGACGTGATGAACGAAGCGATCGACGGGCCGGACGAGATGAGCCTGTACGCGCCGCGGATCATCACGATCAAGATCCCGGTGGACAAGATCGGCGAGGTCATCGGCCCCAAGGGCAAGGTGATCAACCAGATCCAGGACGACACCGGCGCCGACATCTCGATCGAGGACGACGGCACGATCTACGTCGGAGCGGACTCCGGCGACAAGGCCGAGGCCGCCCGTTCCATGATCAACGCGATCGCCAACCCGACGATGCCGGAGAAGGGCGAGCGGTACCTCGGCACCGTCGTCAAGATCACCGCGTTCGGCGCGTTCGTCTCGCTGCTGCCCGGCAAGGACGGCCTGCTGCACATCTCCAAGCTGCGCCCGCTCGCCGGCGGTTCGCGGGTGGAGAACGTGGAGGACGTGGTCAGCGTCGGCCAGAAGATCCAGGTGGAGATCAACGAGATCGACGACCGCGGCAAGCTGTCGCTGATCCCGGTGGTCGAGGAAAGCGTCTCCGTCTGAGCCGACGGTGACGAGACGATCAACCCCGGCGCGGCGCCATCCCCAGGCGGTGGATGGCGCCGTTGCCGGTCGTAGAGGGCGAAGCGCGTCGGACGGCTTGAGCCAGACGATCCGGCGTGCCGTGCTGCCCAACGGGCTGCAGGTGATCACCGAATCCGTCCGGTCCAGCCGGACCGCGGCGATCGGCGTCTTCGCCGCGCGTCGGCTCCCGGCAGGAGTCGGCGGCCCTGCACGGCGCCTCGCACTTCCTCGAACACGTGCTGTTCAAGGGAACCCCGTCGCGGACCGCCGAGCAGATCTCGTCCTCGATCGAGTCGGTCGGCGGCGAGCTCAACGCGTACACGGCCAAGGAGCACACCTGCTTCTACGCCCGGGTGCTGCACAGCGACGGTGCGCTGGTGGTCGACGTGCTGTCCGACATGATCAGCAATTCGTTGATCACCGGCCACGACGTGGACGCCGAGCGGGCGGTGATCTTGGACGAGATCGCCATGCACGGCGACGATCCGGCCGAGCTCGTGTCCGAGCTGGTGACCGCCAAGATGCTGTCCGGCGTCGGGCTGGGCCGGCCGGTGATCGGCTCGCCGGGATCCATCGCGGCGATGTCGCGGTCGCAGATCGTCCGGCACTGGCGCCGGCACTACCGGCCGGCGTCCCTGGTGGTCGCGGCCGCCGGTCGAGTTGATCATGATCGGCTGGTCGACCAGCTCGCCGGACTCGATGACCGGGACCCGGGCGCGGAGCCGCGGAGCCCGGCGCCGACCAAGATCGACTTCGGCGGTGGTCTGGTCAGCCGGCAGATCCGCCTGGAGCAGTCGACGGCGATGCTCGCCTTCCCCGGCCCCGGGGTGTTCGACGAACGCCGCTACGCCTCGGGTCTGCTGGCGCTGATCCTCGGCGGCGGGATGGCCTCCCGGCTCTTCCTCGAGGTGCGGGAGCGACGCGGGCTCACGTACGGCATCGACGCCGGGGAGAGCGCGTACTCCGACGCCGGCATGTGGAGCGTCGACTGGCAGTGCGCCCCCGGACGGATGCAGCCGATCGTCGAACTGGTCCGGGCGAGCCTGCTCGAGGTCGCCGAGCACGGGGTGACCGAGGACGAACTGGCGCGCGCGAAGGGCCAGATGCGCGGCCAGACGGTGCTGTCGTTCGAGGGACCCGTCCAGCCGGATGAGCCGGCTGGGGATCAATGCGCTGCTCGGCGACCAGCGCACCCTGGCCGAGATCCTGGGCCGCTTCGACGCGGTGACCACCGACGAGGTGCGGCAGGTCGCCGCCGACTCTTCGGCCGCACACCGGTGCTCGGGGTGGTCGGGCCGAAGCCGCCGACCCGCCGCGTGGAAGCGCTGATCGGGCGCTGGTGACAGAGTTGTCGGCGTGATGCGCGGTTGTCGGTCGAGGATGTGGGGGAGTTCGTGGTGATCAAGGTGGGTGTCTTCGGGTCCCGAGGACGGATGGGCGCCGAGGTCTGCCGGGCGGTCGAGGCGGCCGAGGGCCTGGAACTGGTTGCGGCCGTCGACGCGGGCGATGACCGTACGCCGGTCGAGGCCGCCGACGTCGTCGTCGACTTCACCCATCCGGACGCGGTGATGGACAACCTGGCCTGGTGCATCGAGCACGGGATCCACGCCGTGGTCGGCACCACCGGCTTCACCGACGAGCGACTCGACACGCTGCGCGACCAGCTCCGCGGTCACGACGTCGGCATCATCGTCGCCGCCAACTTCTCCATCGGGGCGATCCTGATGATGCACTTCGCCGAGCAGGCGGCCGCGTTCTACGAGAGCGTGGAGATCATCGAGCTGCACCACCCGAACAAGGCCGACGCCCCGTCGGGTACGGCCGCCGCCACGGCCCGCAAGATCGCGGCCGCCCGAGCCGCTGCCGAGCTGCCGCCGCCGCCCGATGCGACGGTGCAGGAGCTGCCAGGGCGCCCGTGGTGCGGACGTGGACGGCATCCGGGTGCACGGCGTCCGGCTGCGCGGGCTGGTCGCCCATCAGGAGGTGCTGTTCGGCGCCGAGGGGGAGACCCTGACGCTGCGCCACGACTCGCTGGATCGGGTCTCCTTCATGCCCGGCGTGATCGCCGCCGTCCGCGCGGTGGGTTCGCGCCCCGGGCTGACCGTGGGCATCGAATCGGTGCTGGGTATCTGAGATGCGGGCGGTCCGCGGGATCGTCATCGCCGTGGCGATCGTCGCCCTGCTGGCCGGCGGGCTGTACTACGCCGACGGCCGACTCGACGCGCCGGGTCGAGCGGCGAGGTGGCGACCGAGCTGCAGCGCCAGCTGGGCACGCCCGAGCCGCCGACGGTCGACATCGAGGGCCGGCCGTTCCTGACCCAGGTGGCCAGCCGCTCGATCAGCACGGTGCACGTGGTGGCTGACCAGATCGGTGACGGTCAGCGAAGCGCCGCTGGTCATCGCGCATGCCGACCTGGTGCTGAGCGACGTGACCAGCGACGACTGGTTCGCGACCATGATCGTCTCCCACGCCGCCGGCACGGCCCGGATGGACTACAGCGTGCTGCAGTCGCTGGCCGGCGTGCCGTTGACCTACGTCGGCGACGGCCGGGTGCAGATCGTGGAGACGGCGACGGTGTTCGGACAGCAGGTCGAGGCGAAGATCACCGGCGCGCCGACCCTGAACGTCCGCGAGCAGACCATCAGCCTGAACGACCCGACGATCAGCGTGGCGAATGTGACCCTGCCGGAGTTCACCGCCAAGGCCCTGCTGCGCGCCCTGCTGAAGCCGATTCCGGTCAGCGGAGTGCCGTTGGGCCTGACGCTCACGTCGATCGACTGCCATGGACGACGGGCTGCACGCCGAGATCGCCGGGGACAACCTGCCGATCAGTCGCTGACGCGCCAGATCGGTCTGCAGCCGGACCTGCTTCAGCCGAACGGAGCCGTCGTCCAGCCCGATCTCCCGGGAGGCCCCGTCGGCCGCCCAGCCGGCGGCGGTCAGGAAGCGCCGCAGGGCGTCATCGGTCGTCGCCGACCCACCACGAGGCGCGGCCGAAGCCGTCGGCGCGCAGGGTGTCGGCGCACGCGTTCAGCAGCCGCGATCCGTGCCCGCGGTGCTGCGCCACCGGGTCGACGACGAACTGCTCCACCTCGCCGTCGCGGCCCTCCTCGGCGTCGTCGTCCGGGCTCGGCACGGTGGTGGCGAATCCGACCACCCGCTCCTGATCGACGGCCACCAGCACCCGGTAGCTGGCGCGGGGCGGGCGGGTGATGGCGGCCAGCCAGGCGGCGGCCATCTCCTCGACGACGAGCCGGCCCAGCATGACCTCCGCCAGGTCGGCCGGAAGCTGGGTCGCCCACGCGCGCCGTTGGAGCTCGGCGATGCTGGCCGCCTCCGCCGGCCAGGCCAGGCGTACGGAGTCGGCGACCGGTCCGTCGGCGTGAGGAATCACCGGTCGATCGTACCGACGCCACAGATGTGACCCAGGTCACATTCGACCTCGGTAATGTTTCGGCGGCCGGTTCAGCGATGATGTAGGTGAAGCCAGTGGCTTACCTGAACCCCCGAGCAGGTAAGCCACTGGCCTCTTCTTTCTTCCGGGCTCGGTATTGTTGACCCCGGATCCGCCGAGCCTCGGATTCCCAGCCGGTGACGGAACGGTCGGATCGCTCACGCGCTATGTCGTCGCCAGGACGTGTAGCGTTGCCTCTCGTGGCAGCCAGTAGCTTGAAGAGTCCGCCGCCCCTCGCCACCAATGCGATGCGCATCATTCCCCTGGGCGGGCTGGGTGATGTCGGCCGGAACATGGCCGTGCTGGAGTTCGACGGCCAGCTGCTGCTGGTCGACTGCGGCGTACTGTTCCCCGAAGATCATCATCCCGGCGTCGATCTGATCTTGCCCGGCTTCGACGCGATCGCCGACCGGCTGGACGACATCGTCGGGCTGGTGCTGACCCACGGACACGAAGATCACATCGGTGCCGTGCCCTATCTGCTGCGGCAGCGGCCGACCATCCCGTTGATCGGATCGAAGCTGACCCTGGCCCTGCTGTCGGAGAAGTTCCGCGAACACCAGCTCCGCAACGTCTCCCGGCAGGTGGTCACCGACGGCGAGCGGATCAAGGTCGGCCAATTCGATCTTGAGTTCATCGCGGTGAACCACTCGATCCCGGACGCGCTCGCCGTGGCCATCCGCACGCCGGCCGGAACGATCTTGCACACCGGCGACTTCAAGATGGACCAGCTCCCGCTGGACGGCCGGATCACCGACCTGCGCGCGTTCGCCCGGCTCGGCGTCGAGGGCGTCGACCTGTTCATGGTCGACTCGACCAACGCGGAGGTTCCCGGTTTCACCACGCCGGAGCGCGACATCTCCCCGGCGCTGGAACGGGTCTTCGTCCGCAGCAAGCAGCGGGTGATCGTCGCCTGCTTCGCCTCCCACGTGCACCGCGTCCAGCAGGTGCTGGATGCCGCCGTCACCCATCGGCGCAAGGTGGTCTACGTCGGCCGCTCGATGGTGCGCAACATGGCGGTCGCTCGTGATCTTGGTTATCTCAAGGTGCCCGCCAACACCTTGATCGAACTGCGGGACATCGACAAGTTCCAGCCGCACGAGGTGGTGATCATCTCCACCGGGTCGCAGGGTGAGCCGCTGTCGGCGCTGTCCAGGATGGCCAATCGTGAGCATCCGGTGATCCAGCTGAAGCGCGGCGACACCGTCGTGCTGGCCAGCTCGCTGATCCCGGGCAACGAGAGCGCGGTCTACCGGGTGATCAACGGGCTCAGCAAGCTGGGCACCCAGGTCGTGCACAAGGGCAACGCGCTGGTGCACGTGTCCGGCCACGCCAGCGCCGGGGAACTGCTGTTCTGCTACAACATCGTGCGTCCCCGCAACGTCATGCCGGTGCACGGCGAGGCTCGCCATCTGATCGCCAACGCCGATCTTGCCGTCTCCACCGGGGTGCCGCGGGAGCGGACCATCATCGCCGAGGACGGCGCGGTCGTCGACCTGCAGAACGGCCGGGCCCGGATCGTCGGCAAGGTCGACGCCGGCTACGTCTTCGTCGACGGCAGCACCGTCGGCGACATCTCGGAGAACTCGCTGACCGATCGGTTGATCCTCGGCCAGGAGGGCTTCATCTCGGTGATCACCGTGATCAACACCCACGCGTCCAAGATCATCAGCGGACCCGACATCCACGCCCGCGGCTTCGTCGAGGACGATTCGGTCTTCGACGACGTACGCCCGCTGATCCAGAAGGCGCTGGAGGAGGCCCTGGCCGAGGGCGTCGACGACTCCTACCGGCTGCAGCAGGTGATCCGCCGCCGGCTCGGAAAGTGGGTCAACGACACCCGCCGCCGCCGGCCGATGATCATCCCCCTGGTCATCCAGACCTGAGCCGCTCGCGCGCGCCCGCCCTCATCGGCGCACCGGTACGACGCCGGCACCATTCGCGCTGTACCCAGAGTTCCTGGTACACGCTCCGACATGGCGCAGACGCAAAAAAGAGCCCGCTCCCTCGAGGGGCGGGCTCTTTCGGGAGATTCAGGGGTCAGCGCGAGGCTTTGCCGGCCTTGATGCAGGAGGTGCAGACGTTCTGCCGCTTGGCCGCGCCGGAGACGCTGGCGTTGACCCGCTGGATGTTGGGATTCCAGCGCCGGTTCGTCTTCTTCTTCGACCAGGGGACGTTGTGGCCGAAGCCGGGTCCCTTACCGCACACGTCACATACCGCAGCCACTGGAGTTCACTCCCAAAATCACGTCTGACAACTTGATGGGTCGCCCGAGTGGGCAACCGGAAAAGAGTACCTGACGACCGGACGACGGAGCCAATCGGCGAGCCGCGTGCGACCCGATGCCGGCTCGGGCAAATAGGGTAAGGGGCGTGTCAGCCCCGACCGAGCAGCAGGTGCCCAGCGTGTGGGACGCCTACGACGCCTGGCTGCGGCGCGCCACGACCATCATCGCCGAGTCGGCCGACGCGCTGAACGCGATGAACGTCTTCCCCATCTCCGACGCCGACACCGGGTCCAACCTCAAGCTCACCCTCGCCGGCATCGCGCAGGCGGTGCCCGATGTCAACCGCGGGAGCCTGGACGCGATCGTCCAGGCGGCGATCCTGTCCGCGCACGGCAACTCGGGCGCGATCCTCGCCGAGATGTTCACCAGCGTCTGCCGGGCCCTCGAGCACGACCGGCCGAGGCTCCGCTCGACACCCCCCGGCGCGCTGATCGCGGTGCTCCTGCGGACCGTGGCCGTCGCCGCCCGTCGCGCCGTCGCCCGTCCGGTCGCCGGCACCATCCTGACCGTCGCCGATGCCGCGGCTGCCGCGGCCGAGCAGGCCCTCGGCGGCCACCTCGACCACGCCCTGCCGGTCGCCGAGGCGGCCCAGCAGGGCGCCCACGAAGCGCTGGCCCGTACGCCCGAACAGCTCGAGGTGCTGGCCACGGCCGGGGTCGTCGATGCCGGCGGTCAGGCGTACGTGCTGCTGATCGACGTCCTGGTCGAAGTGCTCGGCGGTCCGGCCGCCCGCCCGCTGGCGCCCTCCGCCGCGCCGCCCCGCCCGGTCGGCGGTCCGTTCACCGCGCCCGAGTACGAGGTGATGTACGCGCTGCGCGGCGCCGCCGGCGAGGAACTGGCGGCGCTCCGCGAAGAACTGTCGGAGCTCGGCCATAGCGTCGTGGTCGTGGGAGATCGGACCGTCGCGCAGGTGCACGTGCATCTGGCGGAGGCCGGCGCGGCGGTGGAGGCGGCGCTCGGCCGGGGCACGATCAGCCAGTTGCGGATCACCGCGCTGCCGCCGGAGTCGATCATGTCGGAGCGCGCGGTGCTGGCCGTCGTGGCCGGTCCCGGGCTGGCCAAGGCCGTCGAATCGCTCGGCGGCATACCCGGTGCCGGCCGCCGGCGGGCAACTGACGCTCGAGGAGCTGACCGCGGCCGCCGACACCACCTTCGGCGACCTGGTCGTGCTGCCGAACGACATGGAGAGCCTGGAGATCGCCCACCATCACGCGACGCAGTGGCGGCGCCAGGGCCGCCGGGTGGCGGTCATCCCGACCGTCGCCCAGGTCCAGGGTCTGGCCGCCATGGCGGTGCACGAACCGACGGCCGACTTCGACTCGGCCGTGGTCGCGATGAGCAGCGCCGCCGGCCATGCCCGGCACGGCGCGGTCACCGTCGCCGAGAGCTCGGCGATGACCATGGCTGGTCGCTGCGAGCCGGGCGACGTCCTCGGCGTGGTCGAGGGTGACTTCGTGGAGATCGGTGACGTCGGTCACCGACGTCGCCTGGCGGGTGATCGAGCGGCTGCTGTCGGCGGGCGGCGAACTCCTCACCGTGGTCCTCGGCGCCGGCGCGGAGCAGAGCCTGGTCGACGAGCTGATCGAGCGGCTGCGCACCCGCTCGCCGCTGCTCGACGTCGAGGTGCTGGACGGCGGCCAGCCCCGCTATCTGCTGCTCCTGGGGCTGGAATGAGCCACCTGCGACTCGCCCCGTCGCCCTGGCGTACCGACACCTTCCGCCGGATGTCGATCCGGCTGGAGAACATCCTCGGCGCCAAGACGGCCAAGCAGTTCGAGCCGCTGAAGATCTCGACCGTCGGCGACCTGGTGCGGCACCTGCCCCGCCGCTACTTCTCCGGGACCGAGCTGAGCGACCTGTCCCAGCTGCGCGACGGCGAGGAGGTCGCGGTGATGGCCGAGGTGGTGGACGCGCGCACGTTCAACATGCCGAGCGGCTCGTACCGGTCGGCCAAGAAGCCTCGGCTCGAGGCGACGATCACCGACCACAAGGGCAGCCTGACCTGCACGTTCTTCGGGCAGCCGCGGCTGATCGACTACTGGCACGGACAGCTGCATCCGGGCGCCCGCGGCATCTTCGCCGGCAAGGTCAAGGAGTTCAACCGCAAGCTGCAACTGGCCCACCCCGACTTCGTCATCGTCGACGAGAGCGGCGCGATCATCGGTGGCGCGGCGCGCAACGCCGCCCTCGCGTCCGCCTCCCAGGCCGCGTTCGTCGGGCTCTATCCGATGACCGGCAAGCTGCGGACCTGGACCATCGCCGACTGCGTCACGCTGGCGCTGGAATCACTCGACGGGATCGAGGACCCGCTGCCGGACTGGGTCCGCGCCGAAGCCGAGGTCTGGGAGCTGGAGCGGGCGCTGCGGGCGGTGCATCAGCCGACCGGCCGGGCCGAGATCCAACAGGGCCGCGAGCGGCTGCGATTCGACGAGGCCTTCGCGCTGCAACTGACCATGGCGTACCGGCGCGCCGACGCCGCCTCCCACCACGCGGTGCCCCGCCCGCGCCGGTCCGGTGGACTGCTGGATGCGTTCGACGCCCGGTTGCCGTTCACCCTGACGCAGGGTCAGGTCGAGATCAGCGAGGTGCTGATGGCCGAGCTGGCCCGGCCGCAGCCGATGCAGCGGCTGCTGCAGGGCGAGGTGGGCTCGGGCAAGACCCTGGTGGCGCTTCGGGCGATGCTGGCCGTGGTCGACGCCGGCGGCCAGGCCGCGCTGCTGGCGCCGACCGAAGTCCTGGCCGGGCAGCACCTGCAGACGATCACCCGGCTGCTCGGAGACCTGGCCGACGGCGGGATGCTCGGGGCCGCCGAACACGCGACCCGCGTCGTGCTGCTCACCGGATCGATGTCGGCCGCGCAGAAGCGCGAAGCCATGGCGGGCGCCGCCACCGGCGAGGCCGGCATCGTCATCGGCACCCACGCCCTGCTCAGCGCCGGCGTGCAGTTCGCCGACCTGGGCTTCGTCGTGGTCGACGAGCAGCACCGGTTCGGCGTGGAGCAGCGAGCCGCGCTGAGCGCCAAGGCCGACGCCCGCCCGCACGTGCTGGTGATGACGGCGACCCCGATTCCCCGCTCGGTCGCCATGACGGTGTTCGGCGACCTGGAGACGTCGACGCTCCGGGAGATCCCGGCCGGCCGGGCGGACGTGTCGACCGTGGTGGTGGACGCCGCCCGCCAGCCGGCCTGGGTGCAGCGATCCTGGCAGCGCATCGTCGAGGAGGTCGGCCAGGGCCGGCAGGCCTTCGTGGTGTGTGCCCGGATCTCCTCCACCGAGCCGGCGGGCTCCGGCTCGGCCCCCAGGGACGGCGATCTGCTGGAGCCGGACGAGGACCTGCCGCCCCCCGCCGCCGTGGAGGACCTCTACGCCGAGCTGAGCAGCGGTCCGCTGGCCGGCGTTCGGGTCGAGATGCTGCACGGCCAGTTGCCGTCCGAGGAGAAGGACGCGGTGATGGCCCGGTTCGTGGCCGGTCAGACCGACGTGCTGGTGGCGACCACGGTCGTCGAGGTCGGGGTGGACGTGCCGAACGCATCGGTGATGGTGATCTGCGACGCCGACCGCTTCGGGATCTCCCAGTTGCATCAGCTCCGCGGCCGGATCGGCCGCGGAGCGCATCCCGGCGTCTGCCTGCTGCTCACCGCTTCGCCGCCGGACAGCGCGGCGCGGCAACGGCTGGCGGCGGTGGCCAGTACCCGGGACGGGTTCGATCTCGCCGAGATCGACCTCGAACAGCGGCGGGAGGGCGACGTGCTCGGCGCCAGCCAGTCGGGCAGCCGGTCGAGTCTGAAGCTGCTGCGGGTGCTCGCCGACGCTGAGCTGATCGGCGTCGCCCGCACCCTCGCCGAGCGCTGCATCGAGGCCGACCCGGCGCTGACCGACGCGTCCCTGGCCGACATCGTGACCGACATGGAGATGGACGCCGCCGGCGACTGGTTGGAGCGCACGTGAGCCGGATCATCGCCGGCTCCCGCGGCGGCCGGCGGCTCACCATGCCGAGCGGTGACCGGACCCGCCCGACCACCGACCGGGTACGCGAAGCCCTGTTCTCCGCCCTGACCGCGTGGGCGGGCACGTCAGCGGCCGCCCCTGAGGCGACGCTGGACGGACTGTCCTTCTGCGACCTCTACGCCGGCTCGGGGGCCGTCGGCCTCGAAGCCGCCAGCCGCGGCGCGGCTCCGGTGCTGCTGGTGGAGGGCGACCGGCGTACGGCTCAGATCACCAGGCGCAACGCCGAGGAGCTCGGCCTGGTCGTCGAGGTCCGCGCCCTCCGGGTCGAGACGGTGCTCGCCCAGACGCGCGGCCCGCCGCTACGACATCGTCTTCGCCGATCCGCCGTACGAGCTGGCCACCGACACCCTCGACCAGCTGCTCGCGCTGCTCTGGCAGCACGGCTGGGTCGCCGAGCACGGGCTGGTCGTGGTCGAGCGATCCCGGCGGACGCCGCCGCCGAGCTGGCCGGCTGCCGTCACGGACAGCTGGAGTCGCACCTACGGTGAGACCATCGTCTACTTCGGAGGGACATCATGAGCCGCGCGGTCTGCCCCGGATCCTTCGACCCGGTCACCCACGGGCACCTCGACGTCATCGGGCGGACCTCCCGACTCGTCGACGAGGTCGTGGTGGCGGTCGGCAACAACATGGCCAAGAACGCCCTGTTCAGCCCGCAGGAGCGGGTGGAGATGTTGCGGGAGGTGACGGCGGACCGGTCGAACGTGCAGGTGATGCTGTTCGACGGGCTGCTGGTCGACTTCTGCGCCGAACAGGGCGCCGAGGTGATCAGCAAGGGTCTGCGCGCGGCGGACTTCGACTACGAGTTGCAGATGGCGCAGATGAACCGCCGGCTGAGCGGCGTCGACACGGTGTTCCTGCCGACCGGCGCCGAGTGGGCGTACGTCTCCTCGTCCCTGGTTCGGGAGATCGCGAGCCTCGGCGGCGATATCACCCCGTTCGTGCCGGCATCGGTCGCCGATCGGATCACCCGGCGGTTGGCCGAGCGGAATCGTGAACACGGGCGGGAAGTCCGCGATCTGTGAGAGGTTACGGTTACACCCGGTTCCCCGAGCGAGTGAGGATGGATGCCTGATGGCCGAGCGGCAAACGGCGGAGGAAAAGCTGGCGCGGCTGCGTGAGCTGGTTCTCAATGCCCGCGCGATGCCCATGTCGGCGTCGTGTGTGATCAACCGCGGCGACGTCCTGGCAGCCATCGACGATGTCATCGACAACCTGCCGGACGAGATCGCGGACGCGCAGCAGGTGATCGACCGCTCCCAGGCGAAGGTCGCCGAGGGTGAGGCTGAGGCGGGTCGCATCCTGGCCGAGGCCCGCGAGCACGCCGCGACCCTGGCCCAGCACAGCCGAGGTCGTCCGGGTCGCCGAGGAGCAGGCCGCCAAGTTGCGGGCCGACGCCGAAGCCGACGCGGCCGCTCTGCGCCGCGAGACCGACGAGTTCATCGATTCCCGGATGGCCGGCTTCGAGTCCGTGCTGCACAAGACCGCGAGCCAGGTCCGGACCGCACGGTCCCGACTGGCCGAGCGCAGCGGCCTGAGCAGCGGCGACGGGCGCACCGCCGACTGATCAGTGCGCGCCGCTACCGTCCCCTCGACAGGCTCGGGCTCGTACTCGCGTCGCTCGGTTTGGTCCGGTGCGCGGGCCCATCGGTAAGCTTGGGCGTCGGTCACGACGAGGAACAGACCGCTCGGCTTGGAAGGATTGCGATGGGTTCGCCGCATCGCTCGCTGGACCCCCGTTCGGGATTGGTCCTTGACACCCGCGTGCTGGGGCGTCGCGCGGGCGCGATGGTGGTGGTTCAGACATCCGTCGAAGCTCCCGCGGACCTGGGAATCGACGTGATCGGTGTGCCACCCGGATCTCCGGTCGAGCTCGATCTTCGACTCGAATCGGTGATCGAGGGAGTGCTGGTCTCTGGAACCGCCGCCGCGACGGTCCACGGGCAGTGCGTCCGGTGCTTGAGGGAGATCTCCGACAATGTCGAGGTCGACCTTCAGGAGCTGTTCGTCTACCCGGGCAGTACGGCGACCGAGGACGAGGCCAGCCGGCTGGAGGGCGATCTGATCGACCTCGAGCCACTCCTTCGAGACGACGTGGTGCTGGGCCTGCCTTTCCAGCCGCTGTGCCAGACCGACTGCGCTGGATTGTGTCCCGTGTGCGGTGTCAATCTCAACGACGACCCCGCCCACGGCCACGGATCGGAGACCGACTCACGTTGGGATGCGTTGCGTGGCCTTGAGGGCGAGGCAGGCAAAACTTACGATGTACCAGTCAGGCCCCAGGGTTGAATGAACTCCCGGAGAGATCCGGGCAGCGAGGAGTGAATCGTGGCCGTCCCGAAAAGACGTTTGTCGCGCAGTAATACGCGTCATCGTCGATCGCAATGGAAGGCATCGGCACCGGTACTGGTCACCTGCGTGAACCCTGCCTGCCGCGAGAAGCACCTGCCCCACGTGGCATGTCCTTCCTGCGGTCAGTACGGGCCTCGCGCGGCTCGGCGTCAGGTCCTCGCGTCCTGATCCGGCCTGAGGCGATCCCGGTTCGCCTCCCCGCAGGAGCTCTGCTCACCGAGCTCGGGATGAGTGTGGATCCCGAGCTCCTCGACCGTGCGCTGACCCACCGCTCGTACGCGTACGAGCAGGGCGGCCTGCCCACCAACGAGCGCCTGGAGTTTCTCGGTGACTCGGTGCTCGGCGTCGTCGTCACCGAGCACCTGTTCGTGTCCTATCCCGATCTGTCCGAGGGGCAGCTCGCGAAGCTGCGGGCCGCCGTGGTCAACTCCCGCGCGCTGGCCGATGTCGCCCGCGACCTGGATCTCGGCGCGGTGGTCCATCTCGGCCGCGGCGAGGAGGCGACGGGTGGCCGGGACAAGTCCTCCATCCTCGCCGACACGATGGAGGCCGTGATCGGTGCGGTCTTCCTGCAGCACGGCATCGACGCCGCGCGGGTCTTCGTGCATCACCTCTTCGACTCGCTGATGGCCGACGTGGCCACCCGCGGTGCCGGCCTCGACTGGAAGACCAGCCTGCAGGAGGCGGCTTCGGTCGCCGGACTCGGCGTGCCGTCGTACGAGGTCTTCGACTCCGGACCTGATCACGCCAAGACGTTCGAGGCGATGGTCAAGATCGACCAGCGCAGCTTCGGTCCGGGTGCCGGCCGCAACAAGAAGGAAGCCGAGCAGAACGCCGCGGCCATCGCGTTCGCCGCGCTCCAGGGGAGTCGGGGCACCGGCCCCACGCGTGCCTGAACTTCCCGAGGTCGAAACCGTTCGTCGAGGCCTCGACACCGCCATCAGCGGGCGGCAGATCTCCGCGGTCCAGGTGTTGCATCCCCGTCCGGTCCGGCGCCACCTGTCCGGGGCTTCGGACTTCGAGAGCCGACTGGCCGGCCGGGTCTTCGACGTGCCGCGCCGGCGCGGCAAGTATCTCTGGCTGCCGCTCACCGACGGTGACGCCGTGCTGGCCCATCTCGGGATGAGCGGCCAGTTCCGCCTGGACGTCGCGAGTGCGCCGTTGCCGCCCAACACCCGGGTGCTGTTCGACTTCGCCGACGGGGGACCGCAGCTCCGCTTCATCGATCAGCGGATGTTCGGCGGCCTCTCCCTCTCACCGGGTGGCGCCGAACTGCCCGAGGAGGTCGCCCACATCGGCCGGGACCCGTTCGATCCCGAGTTCGACCTGGCCGAGTCCGTCACGAGGATGCGACGCAAACGCACCGGGATCAAGCGGGCGCTGCTCGATCAGCAACTCGTCTCGGGCATCGGCAACATCTACGCCGACGAGGCGCTGTGGGCCGCGCGCACCCACTACGCGCGTCCGACCAGCGCCATGTCCCGGGCCAAGATCACCGAGGTGATCATGGCGGCGGCCGCCGTCATGCGCAGCGCGCTCGGCCAGGGCGGAACATCCTTCGACGCGCTATACGTCAACGTGAACGGCGCGAGCGGGTACTTCGACCGATCACTGGCCGTCTACGGGCGAGAAGGCGAACCGTGTCCGCGTTGCGGTACGGCGATCCGTCGCGAACCGTTCATGAACCGGTCGTCCTACCGCTGCCCACGCTGCCAGCGGACCCCGCGCGCGTCGGCGGCCCGGTCATGATCAAGATCGGTCAGGTGAACGGCGTGCTACAACCGCGACACTGAAGATCATTTTCGGCCGGGTGTGTGGACAGCCATGCATGGACGGGTCCATGCTGTGCGTCATGAGGCTCAAATCTCTTTTCGCAGTACGCGATGTGGACGACCTGATTGCCGAAACCGAGGAGGAGGGGGAGAGCCTCCGGAAGACGATCGGGGCCTTCGGCCTGACCGCGATGGGCGTCGGCGCCATCATCGGCACCGGAATCTTCGTGGTGATCGGGCAGGGCGTCGCGCTGGCGGGGCCGTCGCTCGTCCTGGCCTTCATCCTGGCCGCGATCACCTGCCTGTTCTCGGCCCTGTCCTACGCCGAACTCGCCTCCGCGGTTCCGGTCTCCGGCAGCGCGTACACCTTCTCCTACGCCACCATGGGCGAGATGGTCGCCTTCATCATCGGCTGGGACCTGATCTTGGAGTACGGCGTCTCCGTCGCTGCCGTCGCCGTCGGCTGGGGCGGCAATGTCAACGAGTTCCTCCTTGCGGCCTTCGGCTACGACGTTGCCCGACGCGATCAGCAAATCCCCCTCCGACGGCGGCGTGTTCAACCTGCCCGCGGTCTTCATCGTCCTGGCGATCACCGTCCTGCTGGTCCGGGGCACGAAGGAGAGCGCCGCCGCCAACGCGGTCATGGTCGTGATCAAGATCGTCATCCTGCTGTTCTTCATCATCGTCGCCTTCACCGCGTTCAACAGTGATCACTTCGTCCCCTTCGCGCCGAACGGTGCCCAGGGGATCACCATGGCGGCCGGGGTGATCTTCTTCGCCTACATCGGCTTCGACGCCGTCACGACCGGTTCGGAGGAGTCCAAGAATCCGAGCCGGGACCTGCCCATCGCGATCGTCGGCTCGTTGGTGATCTCGACCGTGCTCTACGTGCTGGTGGCCATCGCCGCGGTCGGCGTCGCCCCGGTGGAGACGCTCGAGGACAGCGACGCGCCGTTGGCCGCCGCACTGCGCGAAGGCGCGGGCCTGCCGTGGGCCGGCGGGGTCCTGGCCGCTCGGCGCGTTGATCGCCATCACCAGCGTGGTGTTGGTCATCATGTACGGCCAGACCCGGATCTTCTTCGCGATGTGCCGCGACGGCCTGCTGCCGCGCCGGCTGGCCCACGTCCATCCGCGCTATGGCACCCCGGCGCGACTGACCATCGGCTTCGGCATCCTGATCGCCATCCTGGCCGCGTTCGTGCCGCTGGACGAGATCGTCAAACTGGTGAACATCGGCACGCTGTTCGCGTTCATCCTGGTCAACATCGGTGTCGTCGTGCTGCGCCGGACCAAACCCGACATGAAGCGGCCGTTCCGGGTGCCGCTCTCGCCGGTCTTCCCGATCATCGGCGTGGTGCTCTGCCTCTGGCTGATGAAGGACCTCCCCGGAACCACCTGGGTGCGGTTCCTCATCTGGCTGGTCATCGGCCTGGTGATCTACTTCGCGTACTCCATCCGCCACTCGCGGCTCCGGCACGGCGAGGGCCCGGCCGACGTGACGGTTGCCGGTTCGGACCACAGATGAGCGCCGACGGTCAGTCCCCGGCCGCGGGCTTGATCGTCGGCTACAAGGGTGAGGCGGGCGCGGACGTGCTGGCCTTCGCCCGGCGTTGGGCGCGAGCCAGTGCCGAGCCGGTGACCGTGATCACGGTCCATCCGGGCCGGGCGCCGATCGGGATGGGCCGGATGGACGTCGAGTGGGTGGCCTACGTTCACTCCGAGGCCAGACGGCTGCTCGACGAGGCCCGCAGCGCGCTCGGGGACGACGTCACCGCGGAGTTCCGGGCCGTGCCGGCGGACTCGGCATCCCACGGCATCCACGACGTCGCCGAGGACGCCCCGCCCGGTTCGATCGTGGTGCTCGGCTCGCACAAGAGCCGGGGGCTGCGGCGGACGAACCCCGGCAGCACGGCCGAACGGCTGCTGCAGGGCTCAGCCACGCCCGATCGCCCTGGTGCCCTGGGACTACGAGAGCGCCGAGGACCACGAACTCGCCCGGATCGTCGTCGCGTACGTCGACACCCCCGACGGCCAGGCAGCCCTCCGCCAGGCCGTGTCCATCGCGTCCAGGCTGGGCGCGTCGCTGGAACTGGTGAGCGTGGTGCCCGACACCCGGGTCCTCCCCTCGATGGGTGACATCCGCCGCTTCGGCAGTGAGCAGCGCGCCGCGTACGCCGAAGCCCTGGATCGGGCGATCGCCGGGCTGCCGGAGGGTACCCGGGCCACCGGCCGGCTGATCGACGGTTCCGTGGTCGACGCGCTCGCCGACATCACCCCCGATGCCGCGGATCTGCTGGTCTGCGGCTCGCGTGGCTACGGACCGGCCCGTCGCGTGCTGCTCGGCGGCGTGTCCTCGCGCGTGCTCCGGCATGCCCGCGTGCCGGTCATCGTGGTACCCCGCGGGTGAGCGCTGCGGTTGTGGGTATTGTCTAGCGATCGTGGACCGCCTGAAGCATTTCCTCTTCGTCCGCCATGGCCACAACTGGTTGCTGCTCTTCCGGTTCGGGCTGGTCGGCGCCTCCGGCGTCTTCGTGAACCTGCTGGTGGCGATCATCTGCAAGAAGCTGGGGCCCGATGAGAACGGGATCGCGCTCGGGCTGCCGCTGACCGATTTCAACATCCGCTGGTATCACGTGTACTCCACGATCGCCTTTCTGGTCGCGAACCTGTGGAACTTCCAGCTCAACCGCCGGTGGACCTTCCGCAGCGCCCAGCATTCGGGCTGGTTCCGGGAGTACCTTCCCTTTCTCACCGTCGGCGTTCTCGGCCAGGTGGTCGGGCTCGGCATCCTGACGCTGCTGATGCACCCCGGATCGATCTTCTCCCTGTCGCCGACGTTCTTCGACAACTCCACCGGCTTCCGCACCCGCTTCTACTGGGCGCAGCTGATCACCATCGCCATCGTCACGCCGATCTCGTTCGTGCTGAACAAGCTCTGGACCTTCTCCGCGGTGCGCGGCAAGAATTCGGTCGCCGGATCGGCGGTCGACGAGCTGGATCCGGAGCACGCCCACCGCGACAAGCCGGTGGTCTGACCCGCCGACCGAGGTCACCGGATTCACCGGCCCGCGTGGTTAGAGTGAAGCGCCTTCCCGCGGCACCAAGAAAGGCCGGCGTTGTACCTCAAGAGCCTGACCCTGCGCGGATTCAAGTCGTTCGCGTCTGCGACGACGCTCAATTTCGAGCCCGGGATCACCTGCGTCGTCGGGCCGAACGGCTCCGGGAAGTCCAATGTCGTCGACGCGCTGAGCTGGGTGATGGGCGAGCAGGGCGCCAAGTCGCTGCGCGGCGGCAAGATGGAGGACGTCATCTTCGCCGGCACCTCAGGACGGGCGCCGCTCGGCCGCGCCGAGGTCGTGCTGACGATCGACAACTCCGACGGAGCGCTGCCGATCGACTACTCCGAGGTGACGATCTCCCGGACCATGTTCCGCAACGGCGGCTCGGAATATGCGATCAACTCCCAGCACGTGCGGCTGCTGGATGTGCAGGAACTGCTGAGCGACTCCGGCATCGGCCGGGAGATGCACGTCATCGTCGGCCAGGGCCAGCTCGATTCGATCCTGCAGGCCACGCCGGAGGGCCGCCGCGGCTTCATCGAGGAAGCCGCCGGCGTGCTCAAGCACCGCAAGCGCAAGGAGAAGGCCCTCCGCAAGCTCGAGGCGTGCGAAGGCAACCTCAATCGGCTCTCGGATCTGATCACCGAGATCCGTCGCCAGCTGCAAGCCGCTCGGCCGGCAGGCCGAGGTGGCGCGGAAGGCTGCGGTCATCCAGGCCGAGGTCCGCGATGCCCGGTCCCGGTTGCTGGCCGACGACCTGGTCCAGGCGACGCTGGCGCTGGAGGCCGACGTCGCCGACGAGCAGGCGATGCGGGACCGGCGGCTGGCGCTGGAGACGACGCTGGCCAAGGCTCGGCAGACCGAGATCGAAGCCGAGGAGACCGTACGCCAGGGCGTGCCGAGGCTGACCACGGCGCAGGAGACCTGGTATTCGCTGGCCGCCCTGCGGGAGCGGGTGTCGACGACCATGTCGATCGCCCGGGAGCGGATGCGCAACGCCGACGACGATCCCGGCGAGCTGCGCACCGGCCGTGATCCCGCGGAACTCGATCGCGAGGCCGATTCGGTCGGTGCTCAGGAACGCGAGCTGTCGGCCCAGGTCGCCGCGAAGGCGCGGGCCCTGGAGGAAGCCAGTGCCCATCGCGCCGACCGCGAGGAGGCGCATCGTGGCGAGGAGGCCCGGCTGGCCGCGCTGGTCCGGGCCGCGGCCGACCGGCGCGAGGGTCTGGCCCGGCTGATCGGACAGGTCAACTCGCTGCGCAGCCGGGCGGAGGCGGCGGCGGCCGAGATCGGCCGGCTGACCGCCTCGAGCGAGCAGGCGGCCGAGCGGGCCGAGCAGGCCGCCCGGGCGTTCACGGCCCTGGAGACGAAGGTGGCCGGCCTCGATGCGGGCGAGCTCGGCCTGGACACCGAGCACGAACAGGCCGTCGCGGAACTGGCCGCGCTGGACGAACAACTGGCTGAGCTGCGGCGGGAGGAGCTCGCCGCCGCGCAGGACCGAGCCGCGCTGGCCGCTCGGGTCGAGGCGCTGCACGTCGGCCTGAATCGCAAGGACGCGTCGTCGGCGCTGCTCGCCGCCACGGACCAGCTCGACGGACTGCTGGGTTCGGTCGCGGTGCTGGTCAGCGTCGAAGCGACCTACGAGCGGGCGGTCGCCGCGGCCTTCGGGGCGGCGGCGGATGCGGTGGCCGTGGTCGGGCTCGATGCCGCGGTCGGCGCGTTCGGCCATCTCAAGTCCGAGGATCTGGGCCGCGCCGGGCTGTTGCTGGGCGGCACGGATCCGGAGCCGATCGGCGAATGGCCGACGCTCCCGGCCGACCGCGCGCTACGCGATCGACGTGGTCGAGGTGCCGACCGAGCTGGCCGGGGCCGTACGCCGGGTGTTGCGCAAGGTCGCCGTGGTCGAGGATCTGCCGGCCGCGCAGTCGCTGGTCGCCGCGCTGCCGGATGTCGTCGCGGTCACCCGCGACGGGGACGTGCTGAGCACGCATTTCGCGGCCGGCGGCTCCTCGGCGCAGCCCAGCCTGATCGAGGTCCAGGCCGCCATCGACGACGCCGAGCAGCGGCTGGCCGACGCGAACCACGCCTGCGAGCGGCTGCGGTTCGCCCAGAGCCAACTGGACGAGCAACATCGCGATGCCGCGAACCGGGTCGACGTGGCGCTGGCCCGGCTGCACGAGTCGGACGCCGCGATGGCCGCGCTGGCCGAGGAGCTCGGCCAGCTGAGTTCGACCGCGCGGTCGGCCCGGGGCGAGTCCGACCGGTTGCGGCAGGCGATCGTGCAGGCCGAACAGGCGCGGGACCGCGACGTCGACGGGCTGGCCGATCTCGAGCACCGGCTGGAGCTGGCCGGGGACACCGTCGACGATGCCGAGCCGGATCCGGCCGAGCGGGATCGGCTCGCGGAGCAGGCCCGGCTGGCCCGGGCGGCCGAGATGGACGCCCGGCTCGCGCTGCGCACCCTGGAGGAGCGGGCCCGCGCGCTGGCCGGGCGGGCGGAGGCGTTGCGCCGGGCCGCCGAGAGTGAGCGGCAGGCCAGAGTCAAGGCGATGGCGCGGCGGGAGCGGCTGCTCCGCGAGGCGCGGACCGCTGCGGCCGTACATGCCGGCGCCCGGTACCTGGCCGGGCTGGTCGAGACCTCGTTGGCCGCGGCAGCGAGCGAGCGGGCGCAGGCCGAGTCGGCGCGGACCGAGGCGGAGGCCGGACTCAGCGCCGCGCGCGCCGCGGTGCGGACGCTGACCGCGGAATTCGAGTCGCTGGTGGACGCCGTGCATCGTGACGAGATCGCGCGGGCCGAGCAGCAGATGCGGGTCGGCACCCTGGTCGAGAAGGCGATGGCCGAGCTGGGCCTGGAGCCGGAGGCGTTGGTCGCCGACTACGGGCCGGATCGGCTCGTCCCGGTGCTCACCCGCGAGGACGGCAGCGCGCTCACCGAGGACGACGAACAACCCGAGCCGATGCGCGTACGTGCGGGAACAGCAGCAGAAGCGGCTGCGGATCGCCGAACGGTCTCTGGGGGTGCTGGGGCGGGTCAATCCGCTCGCGCTGGAGGAGTTCGATGCGATGGAGGAGCGGCACAAGTTCCTCTCCGAACAACTCGACGATCTTCGCCGCACCCGCAAGGACCTGCTGGACATCATCGAGGAGGTGGACAACCGGGTCGAGCAGGTCTTCGCCGAGGCGTTCGCGGATGTCGAGCAGGCGTTCGAGCGGGTGTTCGCGCGGCTGTTCCCCGGCGGCGAGGGCCGATTGGTGCTGACCGAACCGGGCGACTGGTTGACGACCGGTGTCGACGTCGAGGCGCGGCCGCCCGGCAAGAAGATCAAGCGGTTGTCACTGCTGTCCGGCGGCGAGCGATCCCTGGTCGCGGTGGCGTTCCTGATCGCGCTGTTCATCGCCCGGCCCAGCCCGTTCTACATCCTCGACGAGGTCGAGGCCGCGCTCGACGACACCAATCTCGGGCGGCTGCTGGAGATCTACGAGGAGTTGCGGGCGAGCAGCCAACTGCTGGTGATCACCCATCAGAAGCGCACGATGGAGATCGCCGACGCACTCTACGGCGTGACGATGCGCGGCGACGGGGTCTCGGCCGTGATCTCCCAGAGACTCCGGGAGATCGAGTCGGTCGCGTGAGCGGTGCGAACGTGACCGAATCGAGAGCTACCGACGCGTCCAACCAGCCAGGAGCCGGTGTCCGGGCTGACAAAATGAGCCACGAACTGTTCCTCCGGTAGGACCGCCCCACCCGCAAAGCTGCAAGACAGTTCCTTCCCCGATAACTGTCTGAAAGGCACCTCTCGTGACGTCCATCTTCGTCGCCATGATCACCGTCCTCCTCCTCTCCGCCGGCGTCGTCGGCCTCGTACTCGTCGGAATCGAGGGTCGCGGCAAGCGGCGCGCTCCGAAGATCGCCCGGCGGATCAGCCGGGCCGCTCAGCACCTCAACGGCGACGGTCAGCCGCCCGCCCGCTTCGTCAAGCTGATCGAGTCGACGCTCCACCGCTGAGCGATTCGCTGCGCCGCGAGCGATCGCAGATCGATGGTCGCTGGTCTGGGGCCGGCGGGTTCGACTCTAGGATGAGCCGGTGGATCAAACGACCCTCTGGATCATCTCCGGCGTCATCATCCTGCTGGCGTTCTTCTTCGTCGGTTTCCTCGCGGTTCGGCGTCGTCGCTCGGCGCTGCCCGGCCGGCAGAAGCTCGAGATCCCCAACGAGCCGACGCCTCCGGTCATCACCCAGCCGGCCCAGGACGCCGGAGACGACGACGGATCCTCCGTCGACGTCGCCGAGCGACCGCGTGCGTCGCTCGAGGTCACCGAACCGGCGCTGGTCGAGCCGGAGGCGCCGTCCATCGAGCGGCCCGGAGGCGGCGGAGAGCCGGCTCGCCCGGCTGCGGCGGCGACTGGCGGGCTCCGACAGCCCGCTGAGTCGCGGGCTGTTGATGTTGATCAGCCGGGACCGGATCGACGACGACACCTGGGACGAGTTCGAAGAGATCCTGATCACCTCCGATCTCGGTGTGGCTCCGGCCACCGAACTCGTCGAGTCGCTGCGGACCAAGCTCCGCGTCGAGGGCATCGCCGAACCGGCGAAGGCCAGGGCCATCCTGCGGGCCGAGTTGATCAAGCTGGTGGATCCGACGTTCGATCGCACCCTGCACACCGATCGGGGTGAATACCCGGCCGTCGTGCTGGTGGTCGGCGTGAACGGGACCGGCAAGACGACCACGGTGGGCAAGCTCGCCCGGGTCCTGGTCGCCGAGGACAAGGACGTGCTGCTGGGGGCCGCCGACACGTTCCGGGCCGCGGCTGCCGATCAGCTCGAGACCTGGGGCAGCCGGGTCGGGGTGCCGACCGTACGCGGCGCCGAGGGGGCCGATCCGGCCAGCGTCGCGTTCGAGGCGGTCAAGGCCGGCATCGAGCAGGAGGTCGACGTGGTGCTGATCGACACGGCCGGACGACTGCACACCAAGACCGGGCTGATGGATGAGCTCGGCAAGGTGAAGCGGGTCATCGAGCGGCAGGCCCCGGTCGGGGAGGTGCTGCTGGTGCTGGACGCGACCACCGGCCAGAACGGCTTGACGCAGGCCCGGATCTTCGCCGAGGTGGTCGATGTGACGGGGATCGTGCTCACGAAACTCGACGGCTCGGCCAAAGGAGGCATCGTGGTGCAGGTGCAACGTGAGCTCGGCGTACCGGTGAAGTTGGTGGGACTCGGCGAGGGCGCGGATGATCTGGCTCCCTTCGACGCCGAGGTCTTCGTCGACGCGCTCCTCGAGCCGGCGGTCTAGCCGTGTTACCGGAACGGGTGCTGGGCCGGACCGAGCGACCGGTCTCGGTCGTCGGGCAGGGAACCTGGCAGTTGGGTGCGGACTGGGGTGAGGTCAGCGAGCCGGAGGCGATGAGCGTGCTGGACGCCGCGGTCGAGGCCGGGGTCAGCTTCTTCGACACCGCGGACGTGTACGGCGACGGTCGCAGCGAGCAACTGATCGGGCGTTACCTGGCCGATCAGTCGGATCTGGTGGTCACGGTCGCGACCAAGATGGGCCGCCGGGTGGAACAGCGACCGGAGAACTACACGCTGCCCAACTTCCACGCCTGGACCGATCGGTCCCGGCGCAATCTCCTCGTCGACCAGCTCGATCTCGTGCAGCTGCACTGCCCGCCGACCTCGGTCTACTCCCACGATCAGGTCTACGACGCGCTGGACACGCTGGTCGCCGAAGGGGCCATCGCGGCGTACGGGGTGAGCGTCGAGACCTGCGACGAAGCGCTCACCGCCATCTCCCGGCGGGGCACCGCGACGGTGCAGATCATCCTGAACGCCTTCCGCCAGAAGCCGCTGGAGTATGTGCTGCCGGCGGCGCAACAGGCCGGGGTCGGGATCATCGCCCGGGTGCCGTTGGCCAGCGGCCTGCTGAGCGGGCGGTACTCGGAGACGACCCAGTTCGCGCCGAATGATCATCGCCAGTACAACCGGCACGGCGAGGCCTTCGACGCCGGCGAGACCTTCTCCGGGGTGGACTACGAGACCGGGGTCGCGGCGGCGCGGGAGTTCACCGGGCTCGTTCGTGATCATCTCGGGGCCGCGGTGACGCCCGCCCAGGCCGCGCTGGCCTGGGTGGTCCAGCAGCCCGGGGTGACCACGGTGATCCCCGGCGCCCGGTCGGTCGATCAGGCCCGGTCGAATGCCGCGGCCGGGGAGCTGCCGGCATTGCCGGAAGCGTTCCTGACCGCCGTGACCGAGCTCTACGACCGTCGACTGCGGGCCAGCATCCACGACCGCTGGTAGCGGACGCTCGGTAGCCGCGCCCTGAGCCTGTCGAAGGGCAGGATGCAGGTCCTTCGACAGGCTCAGGACACCTGAATCGGCCGCAAATGCCGGTGCGGCAGGCTGTCAGCGAGCGGCGGTGACGGTCACCTCGACCATGAGGCCGGGCATGGCCAGGGACTGGACCTGGGTGCAGATGCCGCCGGCGGGGATGTTGCCGGCCGCGGCGAAGCGGGAGACGAGGATGCCGGCGGCGCCGAAGTAGGCGTTCAGGTCGGTGGTGTAGACGTCGTAGCGCACCACATCGCCGAAGGTCATGCCGGCCGCGGCCAGCACGGTCTCGATGTTGTCGGCGACCTGGGCGACCTGGCCGGCCATGTCGCCGGGCGAGACCGGTGCCGGTCGGCGTCGATGGCGCATTGGCCGGCGACGTAGAGCGTCTGCTTCGGCTGGCTGACCAGCACGGCCTGGGAGTAGCCCAGTTGATCTTGCCAGGTCCACGGGTTGATCGCCTGGTGGGTGTGCTGGCTGGTGGCGGGGTCGAGGGTCTCGGTGGTCATGATCATCTTCTTTCTCGGTGGGTGGTCGGAGTTGTCGGTCGGGTAGAGGGTTCAGGCGTGGACGGGGCGGTTGCTGCGGATCGTCGACATGGGATCGACGTCGGACTTGATCTTGCTCAGCCGCGCCCGGGTCTCGGGCGACCAGGCGCGCTTGACGTCGCCGTGGGCGCCGAGGAAGTTCGGCACCGTCCGGCCGTTGGTGTGGCCGCTCATCGCCTCGTCGAGCCGGTCGAAGGTGCCGGCGATCGCCAGCGCCAGTTCCGGCACGACGGGCACACCCATGGCGAACATCAGGTACGGCTCGTCGAGGTGGCCGCACGCACCATGATCAGCACGGGCCTGCCGGAAGGCGCCGCCGAGGTGCCGGATCTGCAGGATGGCCAGCGGTGACCGGCTCCCGGCGCCGGCGATCGACGTCAGCCGAGTCGATCACCTCGTCGCTCGAGGTCGTCGAGGAACATCGAGTGTTCGAGCGACGGCATCGGCTCGGTCGGCTCGGCGGCGATGCTGCCGAGATCCTTCATCGCCACCGGGCCGAGCAGATCCATCACGATCCCGGGGACCGCGCGGAACGGCGCGCAGCAGCGCCTCCGCCTCTCGAGCGGCGCCGAGATAGGCGACGGCGACAGAGGCGAAAGCCCGGCCACGGAGGGGTTCGGGCACCTCGGGCGCCGGCGGGAACTGGTAGGTGTGGTACCACAGCGTCAGCTCGTCCGGGCGCGGTGGCGGTGACGGTGCGGAATGCGCGCAGCACCTCCGGCATCTGCTCGACCGGCCAGAGCAAGCGCCCGCCGTAGAGCTGGCGGCGCCGGGTGCAGCCGCAGCTCGAGCGCGGTGATGATGCCGAAGTCGCCGCCGCCGCCCCGGATGGCCCAGAACAGCTCCGGGTCCTCGGTCGCGGCTGACTCGGCGGAGCCGGCCGAGGCGTCGACCAGGTCGAACGAGCACACGGCATTCGCGGCCAGGCCGTACTGGCGGCCGAACCAGCTCATCCCGCCGGTGATCGTCATGCCGACCACGCTGGGGTCAGGGTTGCTCCCGGCCAGGAAGGTCAGGCCGGTGCCGTCCAGGGCGGCCAGCAGTTCGCCGGCCTTGACCCCGGCGCCGACCGTCGCGGTGCCCGCCGCAGGTCGATGGTGATGGAGTTCAGCGCCCGGGTGCGGAGCAGCAGCACCTTGTCGAAGGAGTTGCTCGCGCCGTGGCCGACCGGCTGCGCGGTGACCTGGACGGTCGTGGCGCACGGCCCAGCG
This sequence comes from uncultured Actinomycetota bacterium, assembly GCA_963761955.1. GTDB lineage: Bacteria > Actinomycetota > Actinomycetes > Propionibacteriales > Propionibacteriaceae > Microlunatus. The sequence continues at coordinate 175,631 of CAVXIY010000007.1, forward strand.
AACGGCGCGCCGGACGTCCTCGGCGTCGGCGACCTCGACGACGGCGAGCGGGGTCTGTTCGACCGCGAGCGCCCAGGGAGTGCGGACGCGGTCCCAGTCGGGATCGCCGGGTGCGTAGACCTGACCGGCGATGGTGCCGCGGAGCTCGTCCAGGGCACGGTGCGGGTGGACCGAGACGGTGTCGGTCGGGGTGCTGAAGTCGATGCTCATGTCGACCAGACTGGGCGGGCCGCTTACGGCCGGCTTGCCGCCGACTTATCGGAGCGCGGTAAGCAGCGTCGCGGGCTCGCCTGGCCCAGGGCACGTTGCGGACCCGGTCGCACAGCTCCACGGCCGCCAGCGCGTGCGGCCGGGCCCGATCATGATCACCGAGGGCGACCAGGCCGAGCGCGATGAAGAAGTCGACCGCGCCCAGATGATCAACGGTGCCGTAGGTGACGACATCGCCACTCCACGGCATGATCCGGCGCAGCGATTCGCGAAGCTGGGGGAGTTGCCCAGCGGCCGCGTAGACGCCCGCCCGCAGGCAATCCGAGGCCAGCGAGCCATAGTCCCGCGCCTCCTCGGCGGCATCGGGGCCCATGATCGACAGTGCTCCTCGACGTCGCCGGCCTCGACCATCGCGTACGCGATCAGCGCGCGATATCCGGCGCTCAGACTGCTGCGCGCGCGACTGACGACATCGACCGGCACCGGCGTCCCCGGCTCCGCGCTGCGCACCGCGAAGATGCCGACCAGCTCGTCCATCGCGACCACGGTGCTGCGCCGGTGGAGATCGAGAGCGGCCTCGCCGATCTGCCGGCGATCCGGGGCGTCGGACTTCACCGCGATCATGAACCACCACCAGGCGAGCGGGATGTCGGCACCGGTGTGCCGCAGCCGGTCGGCCACGGTCTGGCAGCGCTCCATGATCATCTCGGCCTCGTCGGATCGCGCGGCCTGCTGCAGCGCCGAGCCGTACTGCCAGAGCACGCTCACCTCGGACTCGCCGGGCAGCGGCAGCGTCAGCATCTCCTCGGCCATCGCCAGACGTTCCTCGTGGGTGCCCGGCGCGTACGTGGCCAGGCCGCGGACGAGCAGCACCTGCAGCAGCACCAGCGGGTCGCCGGTCTCCCGCGCCATCTGCACCGAGCGCCGGCCGTACGCGTCCGCCTCGGCGACCCGCCGGCCGTAGTAGTTCTCCATCTGCAGGCAGGCCAGCACCCGCGCCGCCAGCGGACCGTCGGGGAGTCGGGTCAGGCATTCCTCCAGCGCGTTGATCATGGTCTCGTCGGTGGTGCCGAATTCGCGCCAGCTCCAGACCCCGGCTCCGGTCAGCGCGGTGGCGGCCTCGGCGACGAGATCCCAACGCTGCAAGGCCCGAGCGATCTGCCACCGCCTCGGCGACATGATCACGGGCACCGGCCATCTCGCTCACCCGGAGCTCGGCGATCGACAGCGGCGACCAGCAGTCCATAGCGTTCCAGCGGATCGTCCCGGCCGGTCAGGGCCGACGCCGCGAGCGCCTGGACCACGAGGCGGTGGACTCGTCGAACGCGTTGCGCGCATCGGCGGTCCGGGCGGCGGCGCGTGAGGTGTTCGACCGCCTTGGTCGCGTACGCCGGATCGAGCGGAGCGGCCAGCCAGAAGTGATGGGCGACCTCGGTCCGCAGCTCGGGATCCGCGAAAAGCCTGCTCTGCAAGGCATCCGCGACCTCAGCGTGCAACTGGGTGCGGCGACCGGCGGGAAGATCGGCGTAGATCGTCTCGCGCACCAGCGCGTGGGAGAACTGATAGCCCTGACCGACCTCGGACAGCAGCCCGGCGGCTGTCGCGGTGTCCAGGACGTCCAGCACCTCCGGCCATCGAGGTGCCGGAGACGGTCATGATCAACCGCGGGTCGACGGCACGACCGGCAACCGCGGCGATCGCCAGGATCTTGCGCGCGTGCGGCTCGAGCCGGCCGAGCCGCAGCCGAAGGACATCCGCGATCCCTTCCGGTACGGCGATCTGGGCGGCTTCGGCCGCGTCGGTGATGCCGCGGGCCCGGAGCAGCCGGCCCAGTTCGAGCACGAAGAACGGGTTGCCTTCGGTCCGCGCGGTGACCACGTCGGCGAGCGCGGGCGCGGGGTCGTCGATCTCGCGGGACAGCAACTCGGAGACCTCGGCCGGACCGAGCCCGTCCAGGCGGATCCGCTCCGCGCCGTTGCGGGCCAGGCCGGCCAGGGCCGACGTCAGGGCTTCGCTGACCCGGACGTCGGCCGTCCGCCGGGTGGCGATGATCAGCACCGGGGCGTCGAGCGATTCGGCGGCGTAGGACAGCAGCCGGAGTGAGGAGGTGTCGGCCCAGTGCAGGTCTTCCAAGATCACCAGCAGCGGACGCCGGCGGGCCGCCGCGCCGATCAGCCGGGTGACGGCGTCGTAGGTCCGCAGCGCGGCGGCGCCGGCGTCGATCGGCTCGACGCCGGAATCGGTCCCCAGCAGGGCCATGACCTCGGCGGGCGCCGACTCGTCGGCCAACTCCCGCAGCACCGGCAGCCACGGCCAGTAGGCCGGTGCGACGTCGGCTTCGTGGCATCGTCCGACCAGCACGCGGATCCCGCGGGACTCCGCGGCCGCTGCGGCTGAGGCGGCCAGCCGGGACTTGCCGATGCCCGCCTCGCCGGAGATGATCACGGTGCCGCCGATGCCGGCCAGCAGCCGATCGACCGCATTGCTCAAGGTGCGCAGGGAATCGATGCGGCCCACGAGTTCGGGGCCGCGAACGGTGGCCGGCGGCGCGGATGCAGCCGAAGACAACTCGACCCGGGCCGCCGCGGCCAGTTCGGGCGACTGCTGCAGCAGGTCTTGCTCCAGGCGCTGCACCTCCGGGCTCGGATCGACGCCCAGGTCCTCGTCCAGCCGGGCGCGCAGGGTGCGCAGCGTGGCCAGGGCGTCGGCCTGCCGGAGGGTCTGGTACTGGGCGAGGGCGAGCAGCGACCACAGATGCTCCCGGAACGGGTGCTGTTCGGCGAGCGGGCGTACTTCGGCGGCGACGCGATCGGGATGCCCGAGGGTCAGGAGCGCGGCCGACCGCGCCTCGATCAGACTCAGCCGGAGTTCGCCGACCCGCTCGACCTCGGCTCGTACCCACTCGGTGTCCGCGCAGTCGGCGTACGGCGCGCCCCGCCACCGGGCCAGCGCAGCGTCGCTCCGGCTCACGCAGTCCTGCGGTCGCCGCGGCGAGCGCGGCCCGCGCGTCGGCCTCGAACTGCCAGACATCCACCTCGTCGCTCGCGGCCCGGATCGCGTACCCGTCGGCGAGGCTGATCAGGTGGGTGGCGGGCGTCCGGGCGGCCCGGTCGGCGTCGGTGATCCGGCGAATTCTGGAGATCGCCACCTGGAGCGAGGTGCTGGCGCTGGGTGGCGGCTCGCCCTCCCACAGCTCCTCGATCAGCCGGCCGGCCGAGATGGCTTGGCCGTGTCCGGCCACCAGGAGGCCGAGCAGGGTGCGCTCCCGGCGCTGGGTCAGCCGGTGCTCGGCGCCGTCGACGACGATCGTCTGTGGCCCGAACACCTGGTAGGTCACCGGCCCCACGGCGGCCTCGCTCACGGCCGCAGTCTACGGTCGATGGTGATCGCGAGTGGGCAAATCTGCACCCGCGCGGTGATATAGTTGAAATATCAATCAGACTTGTGAGGGATCGATCACCGTGACCAACATTCTGCATCCGCCCGTCGAGGGCGCCGCCTTCGACGCCTTCGTGGCGGGCTCCGCACCGAAGAGCCGCGACCATCAGCGCGTGGACGCCCGAGTACGGCCCGATGCCGGCGCTCTACCTGAGCCACGGAGCGCCGCCGGTCTTCAACGACGCGCACTGGATGGACCAGTTGTTCGCCTGGTCGTTGTCGCTGCCCAAGCCGACCGCGATCCTGATCGTCAGCGCGCACTGGGAGTCCGCGCCGCTGATGATCTCGGCGCCGGAGGCCGGGACGCCCCTGGTCTATGACTTCAGCGGCTTCGGACGCCGCTACTTCGAGATGACCTACGCCACCCCTGACGCTTCCGCGCTGGCCGGCCAGGTCACCGCGCTGCTGTCCGACGGGGAAGCGGTGCACGAGCACCCCAGCCGCGGCCTCGACCACGGAGCCTGGGTGCCGCTGAAGGTGATGTACCCGTACGCGGACGTGCCGGTGCTGCAGCTGAGCATGCCGACGCACGACCCGGATCGGCTGTTCAGGTATCGGTGAGAAGCTCCGGCCGCTGCGCGAGCAGGGCGTGTTGATCATCGGCTCCGGCTACATGACCCACGGCCTGCCCTTCCTGGGCCGGGACAGCTGGGAGCGCAACGTGGTCCCGGGGTGGTCGCGCGACTTCGACGCCTGGGCGGCCGAGGCGCTGGCCGCCGGCGCCGTCGACACCCTGGCCGACTTCCGCCGCGCGCCCGGCATGCCGTACGCGCACCCCACCGTCGAGCACTACACGCCGATGTTCGTCACGTTCGGCGCGGCCAGCGACCCCACCGCGCCGCCCAAGATCATCATCGACGACTTCCAGATGGGTCTGGCCAAGCGGTCGTTCCAGGTCGCCTAGTCTCGTGGCTCCAGCCGTCTCTGAAAAAACTTCCGACGCCATGTCCGGAAGTTGAGCGTCGGCTTCGACGTCTCGGTCGAGCGGCACCAATCGGGTGCCCGGAGAGAGGACGCGGCAATGAAGTACATGATCTTGACCTACGGGTCGCAGCAGGACTACGACGGGATGGCCGGCAGGCGAACCGGCAAGCCGGCCTGGACGCGGCGAGGACTTCGCGGCGATGGGTGCGTTCATGGAGACCTTCAACACCGACCTGGCCGAGTCCGGGGAGCTGGTCGAGACCCGGGCGCTGGCCGCGCCGGTCCACACCCGGCGGTTCGGCGCCAAGGACGGCGTGCCGGTCGTGACCGACGGCCCGTACGCCGAGACCCAGGAGGTGCTGGCCGGCTACTGGATCGTGGAGTGCGACAGCTTCGACCGGGCCACCGAGATCGCCGCCCGGCTGGCGACTGCCCGGCCCCCGAGCACGTCGCGGCCACCGCGTACGCCGACGTCCGGCCGATCATCGAGAGTCGGCGACGAACTCGGACAGCTGAGCCGTGCTGACCGGACCAGGCCATCGAGGACCTGCTGCGCCAGCTGGCGCCGCAGGTCCTCGGTGCGTTGGTCCGGCGCTACGGCCACTTCGACACCGCCGAGGACGCGGCCCAGGAGGCGCTGCTCGCCGCGGCGCAGCAGTGGCCGGCGACGGGCGTCCCGGACCACCCGCGCGGCTGGCTGATCACCGTCGGCCTCGCGCCGGCTGACCGACCTGCTGCGCGCCGAGCAGGCCCGGCGGCGGCGCGAGGACGCGGTCGCCCGGTGGACGCTGCCCGCCGAGTGGCTCGCCCGGCCGCGGACCGGCGAGCCGGTCGACGGCCGACGACACGCTGATCCTGCTGTTCCTGTGCTGCCACCCGGCGCTGTCGCCGGCCGTCGCAGATCGCCCTGACCCTGCGCGCGGTCGGCGGCCTGACGCACCGCCGAGATCGCCCGGGCCTTCCTGGTCCCCGAGGCGACCATGACCCGGCGGATCACCCGGGCCAAGCAGACGCATCGAGGACAGCGGCGTGCCGTTCCGGCTGCCGCACGGGCGACGAGCGGCGCCGAACGGCTCGGCGCGGTGCTGCACGTGCTCTACCTGATCTTCAACGAGGGCTACGCCGCCACGTCGGGCCCGACCCTGCAGCGCACCGAGCTGGCGGCCGAGGCGATCCGGCTGACCCGGATGGTCCACCGGCTGCTGCCCGACGATGCCGAGGTGGCCGGGCTGCTGGCCCTGATGCTGCTGACCGACGCCCGCCGCCCGGCGCGGACCGGCGCCGCACGGGCGAGCTGGTCCCGATGGCCGAGCAGGACCGCAGCCGCTGGGACGCCGACGCGATCGCCGAGGGCGTCGCACTGATCACCGACGCGCTGCCGCGCGGGGCCGGCCGGGCCCGTACCAGCTGCAGGCGGCGATCGCCGCCCTGCACGACGAGGCGCCGACGGCCGAGGACGACCGACTGGGCGCAGATCGTCGCGCTCTACGAGGCGCTGCTGCGGCTCGCCGACAACCCGGTGGTCCGGCTCAACCACGCCGTCGCGGTGGCCATGGCCGACGGGTCCGCGGCCGGCCTGGAGCGGCTCGCCGCGCTCGACGGCGATCCGCGGATCGCCGGGGACCACCGGCTGCACGCGGCGCGCGCGCACCTGCTGGAGCTGTCCGGTGATCACGAAGAAGCCCACGCGGCGTACCTCGAAGCGGCCCGGCGGGCGAACAGCCTGCCCCAGCAGCGCTATCTCAACGCCAGAGCCGAGCGCTTGCGCAACCACTAATCCGTGCGAATGAACGTCTGGATCCAGGCGGTGCCCTCATTGGTGGTCATGTAGTTGGTGCCGTCGTAGGCCTCGAACCGTCGGCGCTCGCAGATGACCCGGTCGAAGAACGGTGCGAACTGCCAGCGCAGCACGGGCTTGGTCGTGGCGAAAGGCACCAGAGCGCCGCCGAGCCGCAAGGCGCGGCGCATGGCCGGCACCAGCTGGTTCCACATCGCGAATCGTCCAGCATCTCCTGCGGGAAGTACGGGTCGAAAAAGATGCCGTCGAGGCTACCGGGCTCGAGGACGTCGGCGTGATCGACGATGTCGGCCTGGACGATCTCCAGCGCCGGCGGGGGATCCGGGGTGCCGTTCGGTGAAGAAGTCGATCACCCGCGCGTACTTCTCGACACGGTGTGGTGCGTGGTCGTCGGGGCGCCGGCGATTCGCAGCGCGGAGATGCCCAGTCCCAGGCCGACCTCAAGGAAACGCGAGCCGTACCCGCAGAGAACGTCGGCAGACCGGTGCATCAGGTCCGTCTCCCAGGCCTGCATGGCCTGGCCGCCGTCGATCAGCAGCGTCTGTTCGCGGTCGGATTCGATCAGGTCGATCCGTGGCCGGTCACTCTGGTGCCGGTTCATGATCATCCTCCTGCCGTCAGCCGTTCGCGCAACGCCGGCGGGACCAACAACCGACCAAGATCATCGATCTCCGCCCGGTGGGCTTCGCGATCGAGGACCGCGATGCCGGCCGACGTGGTCTTCGCGGTGGAGCCCGCCACCAGGGCGGCGAGATCGGCGAGCCGCCGGACGCCGAACAGTGAACGGAGGGGCACGTCCACCTCCAGTTCGGTGCGCAACCGGGATGCGACCTGGGTCCCAGCAGGGAGTGCCCGCCGAGGTCGAAGAAGTCCTGATCACGGTTCAAGCACCGACTTGTCGATCTTGAGCACGCCCGCCCAGATCCGGGCGATCGCCTCCTCGGTGGGGGAAGCCGCTGGCTGATCGTGGACCGGATCAGCGGTGCGGGGGTCGGGCAGCCGGGCGCGGTCGATCTTGCCGTTCGGATTGAGCGCGAGCGCTCTCCATGATCATCACAGCACTGGGCACCAGATGCTCGGGCAGCCGGTCGCGCAGGAATGTCCGTAGTTCGGACGGGTCCAGCCGCGCCCCCGGCTCGGGCACCGCGTACGCGGCCAAGATAGTGCACGTCGTCGCTTTCCCGTCGCGGCACGACCACGGCGGCCGTGACGCCCGGGGCCGCGCACAACTGCGCTTCGACTTCGCCTGGCTCGATCCGGAAACCTCTGATCTTGACCTGGCCGTC
>CAVXIY010000008.1:0-110210 GCA_963761955.1 uncultured Actinomycetota bacterium
GCTGGCCGCCGCCATCGAAGCAGCCCGGGCCGGTGCCGCTTCGACCACCGAGAGCGTGGCTCGGCGCGGCCGTTCGAGCTACCTCGGCGACCGGGTCCGCGGTCACCCCGATCCGGGCGCTATGGCCGTCGTGGTCTGGCTGTCCGCCATCGAGGGCGGCTCAGCTTCCGCTGAGATCGGCGTGAAAGCGGATTGAAAGGCTCGACTTCTACCTTTGCTGACATCACGAATCCACCTCAGGAAAGGGTCGTCATGACCGCCATCACCACCGCACCAGAACTCACCGCCGACGCGTACGCCGCAAAGCTCTTCGGAGCGGTTCTCGGCGCCTTCGAGACGCTGAGCGTCTACGCGGGCGACCGGCTCGGCTGGTTCACCTCACTCGCCACCGACGGGCCGGCGACCTCGGCCGAACTCGCCCAGCGAACGGGCAGCCACGAGCGCTACTGCCGCGAATGGCTCGAGCTCCAGGCCAGCTACGGCACCCTCACCGTCGACGCGACGGCGAGTCCGAGCGAGCGGCGATTCACCCTCCCGGCGGGTCCGGCCGAGGTACTCACCGACGAGCACAGCCTCGCGTTCCTCGGCGCCCTTCCCCGGATGATCGGCGCCGTCGGTCCGCAGTTACCCGCGCTGCTGCAGGCCTACCGGTCCGGCGGCGGAGTCAGCTGGGACGAGTTCGGCGACGACGCCCGTGAGGCCCAGTCGGCACTGAACCGTCCGTGGTTCGAATCCCAGCTCGCGCCGGCGCTGAACGGCTGCGACGAGGTGCGGGAGATCCTCGAGCGCACCCGGCGCCCGGGTCGCCGATGTCGGGTGCGGCACCGGCTGGTCGACGATCTCGCTGGCCAAGGCGTATCCGGAGGCCCACTTCGTCGGGTTCGACGTCGACCAGCCGTCGATCGACCTTGCTCGCGCGGCGGCCGAGGAGGCCGGAGTCGCCGACCGGGTGAGTTTCCGGCTCGCCGCGGGCGAGACATTGGCCGAGCAGGATCAGTTCGACGCTGCCTTCGCCATCGAATGCCTGCACGACATGCCGCGCCCGGTCGAGGTGCTGTCGGCGATCCGGGCCAGCGTGCGGCCCGGCGGACTCGTGGTCGTGGTCGACGAGGCGGTGGCCGATGAATTCACGGCCCCCGGCGACGAGGTCGACCGCTACATGTACGGCTTCAGCCTGCTCGTCTGCCTTCCCGATGGGCTCACCTCCGACTCCGTCGGCGGGCACTGGGACGGTTTTCCGTCGACCGATCCTCACCGACTACGCGACTCGGGCCGGATTCAGCGACGTCTCGGTGCTGCCGATCACCGATTTCAGCTTCTTCCGCTTCTACCGGCTGCACAGTTGACGCCCTGGAAATCGCACCCGATTTCGACTGAAGCTCCGATTGAGCGGCCGAAGCCTCCGATCGAGTGCAGATCCGGGGATTCACATGCGACTGCAGACTGACGCGGGACGGAACCGGCCGACCATCGACTGAAACCGGTCGCCTAGGCCGGATCGGCGAGTGCTTGCAGGGCAAACGACACCACCTCCTGATCGCTGAGCGAGCGGCCCTGCGCCGAGAGTTCGGCCGATCGCGCTGGGTCCTGGTTCGAGGCCAGGGCTCGGGCGGTCTCGGTCAGTCGTTCGGCGTCGGCGCCGAAGCCGGTCGCGGCGCGGCCACCGTCCAGCAGAGCCGCTGCCAAGACAGTGGCCGCTTCGACCCGATCCAGCCTGACCAGCAGGTCGAGCACGTTGCGCAGCGTCGTCCACTGGTGGGTCCAGTCCCCGCGGTCTCGCCAGTGGTGCACCACCTCGGTGAACACCCGAACCGCCTGCCGCGGATCCCCGTGCCGGGCGCGAGCCGAAGCCAGCGCGACCAGCGCGACGCCGGCCAGGTAACGCTCGTCGAGTTGGCGGGCGCGACCCAGTGCGGTCTGCAGCAGCGTGGCGGCCTCAACCGGATGGTGATCGAGGGCGACCTCGCCACGGACGTACAGCGCCCACGCCGCGATGATCGTCCAGCCGCGCCGTTCGGCTAGCGCCTGCAGTTCGCGGGCCTCCAGCGTCACGTCGCGATCGCCGCGATAGGTGGCGGCCAACAGCACGGTGACCGTGGTGATCTGCAGCAGCGGCTGAAGTTGATCATGACCGGCGGCCAGCGCGGCTACCTGATCATGCCAGCCCGAAACGCCGCCCAGATCGCCCTTGAACAGAGAGATCTCGGCTAGCAGATAGCTCGCGTACGCCGCGATGGCCGGGTCGCCACCGCTGAGTTCCAGCGACCGTCCGGCCAGGTTCCGGGCCTGCTCGAGATCACCGGCGAACCGCGCGCCGGCGGCGGCGACCGCATACACGCCGGCAACGCCGGCCACCCCGTCGATCACCGAGTGCGATGATCAACTTCTCGGCCCAGTCGGCGATCTCCCCGACCAGTTGCTGCTCGACCAGGGCAACCAGTCCGCCTACCAGCGTTACGGCAATCGTCTGATCGTGCTCGGCTGCCCACCAGTAAGCGGCCCGCAGCTCCGCCATCGACGAGCTCAGGCGGCGGACCCGGTCGGGCTGGCCCGCACCGTAGAGGTTGTCGAACCCACCCGACGCCGACTCCGCGTAGATGCTTGCGTGCGCATGGCTGGCCGAGGTGGCAAACGGGCCCCGAGCCAGCTTCTCACGACCGTAGGTGCGGAGGGTCTCCAGCAAGAGATAATCGCCGCTCCCGGCACGTCTGGTGATCATGGACTGCTCGACCAGCGTGCTCAAGATCAAGGTGACGTCGCCGGGATCCCGGCCGGGATCGAGTTCCTCGATCAGGTGTTCGGCATCGTCGAGGTGGAACGGCCCGGCGAACACGCTGACGATCGCGAACAGTTCCTGCTCCGCGGCGGTCAGCCGATCGAACGACCAGTCCACGAGGGCCCGGAGGGTTCGGTGCCGGCGCTCGGCACCCACGCCGCCACGCAGCACCGTCAGTCGCCACTGCAGTCTGGACAGCAGGTCGGCGGGGTGAGCGCATCCATCCGGCTGGCCGCCATTTCGATGGCCAGCGGCAACCCGTCCAGCCGCTGGCACAGTTCGGTGATCTGGTCCATGACCACGTCGTCCACATCGAAATCGCGCACCCGCTGCTTGGCTCGGGTGATGAACAGTTGCACGGCGGCGTCAGGTCGGATCGCCAAGGGCTCGACCATGAACACGGTTTCAGCGGGAAGCTTGAGCGGGATCCGGGAAGTGGCCAGCACCGTCAGTCTCCGACAGCTCCGGACCAGCGGAGAGATGAGTTGAGCCACCTCGTCGGCCCGATGCTCACAGTCGTCCAAGATCAACAGCAGCTCTCGATCGGCGAGATAGGCGGCGAGCCGCAGCCGCGGATCCTGGTCGGTGACCGGAATCTGAAGCGTCGTACAGATCGCCACCGCAACCGGTGTGCTCGCCGGCACCCGGCTCAACTCGCAAAGCACCACGCCATCAGCAAGGCTCCGCCGCAGACTCGGCGCGACGGCGGCCACCAGGCTGGTCTTCCCGACACCGCCCGGGCCCACCACAGTCACGATCCGTGATCGTCGTCCACGTCGATCAACCCTCGCTGGTCGGCGTCGCGACCGATCAGCTCGATGCCGGGCATCGGCTGGCGGCTCGTCGGAAGCAGGCTGGGATCGTTGATGAGGATCCGGGTCTGCAGCTCGAGCAGCTCCGGTGAGGGGTCCAGACCAAGATCATCGGCCAGGCGTCGCCGAAGCTGCTGAAAGCTGTCGAGGGCTTCGGCGATGCGGCCCGACTGATGTTGCGCCAGCATCAACAGCCGGACCGGCCGTTCACGGTATGGCTGGCGCCCGGACGATCTCGATCAACGATGCCAGGGCTGTGCCGGCTTGACCGGTGTTGATCAGCAGCTCGGCGCGATCCTCGGTCGCGGTCACCTGCAGCTCGGCGATCCGGACTGCCTCGGCCTCCGCGAACGGCTCGTCGGCATACTCGGCGTACGCCGCCCCCCGCCACAGGGACAGGGCTGCATCGATCAGTTCGACCGCGCGACCCGGTTCGACGCCGGGTCGCCGGGCCTCGCGCAGGCCATCTTCCCACCTGATTCAGGTCCAAGGGTGTCCGTGGCGAGCTCCAGCCGATAGCCGCCGGGATCGGTCACGACGGCCACGCCATCGGTGCGGCCGAGGGCTGCTGCGCAATCGCGAGATCAGCGTCTGCAGTGCCGCTGCCGGTGTCGCCGGTTGATCATCGCCCAGATCGCCTCGACCAGCCAGTCAGTCGAGGCCGTGCGGTTGGCCCGGATGGCGAGGCGGCGGCGAGCAGTCGACGGCTGCGCGGCGGCAACTCGATCGGATGCTGGTCGGCATCGACGACTCGGAGCGCCCCGAGGACGCCGATAGCAACCACGGCTCATCGTCTCATCACGCCGCGATCGCGCCATAGACCGTGGCGGCCGGCCTGAACAGGATCCTGGGCGACCACGACTCGCGCCGATCAGTGGCGACCACGACTCGCGCCCTGAGCCTGTCGAAGGGCAAGCCAGCGGTCCTTCGACAAGCTCGAGACAGGTTTGTCGCGCCGATCAGTGGCGACCACGACTCGCGCCCTGAGCCTGTCGAAGAGCAAGATCAGCGCGTCGATCATTGGGTCACCACGCGTCAGTGCGGCGGGCGGTCAGGAGCAGGTACTCCCAGTTCATCTCGGTCGAGCCGGATCGGGTGGCAAACCGGGGACCCAGGTCAGCCAGGGCCTGATCGAGGGCTGCAACCTTGTCGGGATCGGCGGCAATCGCCCGGTAGACCGCGATGGTCGGACCGTAGTTGATCTTGAAGTAGTCCCGGAATGCCTCGCGGGAGTCGACGAAGTGAGCGACCGCAAGGTTGCGTTTCTCGGCTCGCACCTCGGTCACCCGGTCGCCGAACAGTTCGCGGACATGGTCCTCACTCCCCCACAGCGGCGGCGGCTGCGCACCGGGCGGCGGCGGCGGCGCGTACGGCTTCATCGCGGCGAACATCTGTCCGATGAATCCACTCGGGGTCCAGGCGATCAGGCCGATCGTGCCGCCGGGGCGGCAGACCCGGAGCAGTTCGTCGGCGGCGGCCTGGTGGTGCGGGGCGAACATCACGCCCAGACATGACAGCACCGCGTCGAATTCGCCGTCGGAGTACGGCAGCGCCTCCGCATCGCCGACCTCCCAGGTCAGCTCGACCCCGGCGTCCGCCGCGACGCCGCGCCCGACCTCAAGCAGCTCCGGGGTCAGGTCCGAGGCGACGACCGAGGCGCCGGCCCGGGCGGCGGGAATGGCGACATTGCCCGATCCGGCGGCAACGTCGAGGACCCGGTCTCCCGATTTGAGGCCGGCGGCTTCGACCAGAACCGGCCCGAGTTTGCCGACCACGTCGGTGACGACGGCCGGATAGTCGCCCAGCGCCCACATGGCGCGATGCTTGGCTTTCAGTGCCCGGTCCGCCTCGTCGTGGGCGGTACGGGTTTCATCGTGAGTTTGCGTCATGTGGTAGCAGCGTACGAACTCCGCGACGGCCCAACTAGTACTAGATCTGTACTGGCGGTCGCGCGGGTTCTACCGTGGGGCCATGGGATCCAGCTATCAGCAGTTCTGCCCCGTCGCGAAGGCGATGGAACTACTGGACGAGCGCTGGACGATGCTCGTCGTCCGAGAAATGCTCGCCGGCAGTACGCACTTCAACGAACTGCGGCGCGGGGTGCCGAAGATGTCGCCGACCCTGCTGTCCGAACGACTGCACCAGCTCATCCGAGCCGGGTTGCGTGGTGCGGCACGACGACGGGCAGGACGTGGAGTATCGGCTGACCCAGGCCGGCGAGGAGCTCCGTCCGGTGGTCGAGCTGCTGGGCGTCTGGGGCATGCGCTGGGTGGGTGAGCTCGGCGATGTCGATCTAGATCCGAAGCTGCTCCTGTGGGACCTGCACCGGAACGTCGACCCAGCACTGGTGCCACCGGGCCGCACGGTGGTGGCCTTCAACTTCGTGGACGTGCCGAGCAAGCTGCGAGACTGGTGGCTGGTCCTCACCCCGGAGGCAGTCGATGTGTGCGACTTCGATCCCGGCTACGAGGTCGCCGTGTCGGTCACCGGCAGCCTGCGCCGGATGGTGGAGATCTGGCGCGGCGATCTCGGCTGGCCCGAGGCCTTACGGTCGGGGGCCGTGACACTGCACGGCGCCGAGCCGTTCCGTCGGGCGTTGCCGACCTGGCTCCCGCCATCGAGGTTTGCCGCCGTGCCGCGGCCGGCGGCGCGCTCGGCTGAACCTAGGTTGGCCGATCACCGCCGCCGGTCGCAAGCGGGCAAGCCTCAGGCTGTGATCACCCCCTGGTCGCTGTTCTCATCGGTACTAATGGTGATCTTGCGCGGCTTCGCCTTCTCCGCGACCGGAACGTCGAGCCGCAGTACGCCGTCGCGGTAGCTGGCCTGCACCTTCTCGAAGTCGAGGTTGTCACCCAAGATCAACTGTCGGCTGAACACGCCCCGCGGGCGTTCGCTCGCCACGAGCTCGTTGGTCGCCTCGACCATCGGCCGATCGGCCCGGATGGTCAGCACGTTGCGTTCGACATCGAGATCGATCGAATTCTTGTCCACGCCGGGCAGATCGAACTCGACCACGAACCGCTCACCTTCTCGCCAGGCATCCATCGGCATGAAGGCTGGGCGGGCTGCCGTCCCGAAGACCTGTTGGCTCAGCCGGTCCAGCTCACGGAAGGGGTCGGTACGCATCAACACCATGAGTCACCTCCTGTGAATGAACGTTACAGATAAAGTTGATGCTGACAGCTAGTGAAGATCTATATTCACTGCCATAGGTTTTATATAGCACATCCTCGGAGCCAGGATCAAGCCCGATATGAGAAATTCTGAGGAGCACTGTGACCGAGGACGCTGCGTTGAGGAGCTGTGTTCGAGGAGCAGGGTGACCGTCGGCCATGTTCGGAGTATGGCCTCACGGGATATGGCACTGTGAGCCTTGGTCACCGGCCGGAAAGAGTCCCCACGAACACCGAGCCCCTCACCGATCCCGCCGCAGCGGTCCGACCGCGCGCGGCGATCGTGCTGTCGGCGGTCGCCGTGCTCGTCGTCGCCACCAACCTGCGCCCGGCGATCACGGCCGTCGGGCCGGTCCTCGAGCTCATCGGCAGCGACACCGGCCTGGACGCCGGTGGCCTCGGTCTGCTCGGAGCGGTGCCGCTGCTGGCGTTTGCCGCCGTGTCGCCGCTGGTCCACCTGCTGACCCGGCGGATCGGCGCCGAACGTGCGGTGTTCTATGCGTTGCTGGTGCTTGATCTTCGGCACCGTGCTGCGATCCCTGCCCGGCTGGTCCGGCAACCTGTGGGTCGGCACCGCCATCCTGGGCGCGGCCGTCGCCGTCTGCAACGTGATCATGCCGGCCATCGTGAAGCGCGACTTCCCGCACCACGTCCCGCTGCTGACCGGCGCGTACTCGGCCGTGCTCACCGGCTTCGCCGGGCTGGCGTCGGGTGTCGCCCATCCGATCGCCGTACGCACGGGCTGGCCCTTGGCGATCGGGATCTGGGCCGGCCTCAGCGTGATCGCGACCCTCTGCTGGATCCCGCGGCTTCGCCACGCTGCCCGCGCGGCTGCGGCGCGGCGCGCGTCCCGAGCAGGCGTCGACCCGGCACACGATGTGGACCTCGGCCACGGCGTGGCAGGTGACGCTGTTCATGGGCTTCCAGTCGACCACGTTCTTCTTGTTGATCACCTGGTTGCCGACCATCGAAGCGAGCTACGGCATCGACCCGGCCGCGGCCGGATGGCACCTGTTCCTGTTGCAGGTCGCGGGAATGATCGGCGGGATCGGGGTGACCGCCTTCATGCGGGGGCGCACCGACCAGCGGGCCGTCGCGGCGGCGATCAGCCTGCTGATGATCCTGGCCATGATCGGCATCCTCACCGTGCCGAGCCTGGTCGTGGGTTGGGCGATCGCCGCCGGACTCAGCACCGGCAGCGCCCTGGTCGTCGCGCTGACCCTGGTCGCTCAGCGGGCCCGGACCCCGCGGGATGCGGGACGGCTGTCCGGGATGGTCCAGGGCGTCGGCTACCTGATCGCCGCCGGTGGACCCGCCGGCGCGGGCCTGCTGTTCGAGGCCACCGGGAGCTGGACCGCCCCGATCGTGATGATCATCGCCATCGCGACCGCGCAGTTGATCATCGGGCTGTACGCCGGCCGCGATCGCTTCACCCATCCCGAGAACTGAGTCTTTCCGTCGCCGGGTCGACCCGTGCAAGGATGGGAAAGCTTCGCCGAAAGGCCTTGCATGCTTGCTTTTCCCCGCGATTTCGAGAGCAGGTGAATCGCGCCCATGGCTATCACCTTGGAGCTGCTCCTCAACGGCACCGTCAGTCCGACCGGCCGGTACGTCGGTTGGTCTCCCGCCCCGGCCCAGCTCCGGGTGCTGAACGCCGACGGCGCCGTCGATCCGATCCACGTCGGCTGGCCTCCCCGGCTGGTCGCGGCGGCCGGGTGGTCTTCGCGCCGCGCCGCGACGCGGAGGCCGGCGACGAGATCGAGCTCGACCTGGCCACCGACGGCACGCCGACCGATTTCTGGGTGCTCGGACGATTCCAGACCCCCAGCCGCAACGACCGGGACGCGCGGATCGCCGTCTTCACGCCCGGCCGGGTGACTCCGCTGGTCAGCTTCTGGCTGATGGTGCGGGTCCGCAAGGATGCGCAGACGCTGACCTACTACGAGAAGCGCCGCTTCCTCAGCGCGCTGGCCCGGATCGACGACGCCGCCGTCGGGCTCTATCAGAGCTACCGCGATGCGCACACCGCCGACACCTCCGACGAGGCGCACGACCTGGACGCCTTCCTGCCCTGGCACCGCGCGTACCTGCTCGATCTGGAGCGCGAACTCCAGGCGGTCGATCCGTCGGTGACGATGCCCTACTGGCGCTTCGACCAGCCGGCGCCGCAACTGTTCGCCGAGTCGTTTCTGGGGCGCAGCGAGCCGACGGGCGTCGTGCGGTTCTCGGCGTCCAACCCGCTGCAACTGTTCTCCAGCGACGGGCAGATCGGCATCAGCCGGCTGCCGCGCTTCGATGTCGCGACCCAGATGGCCGGCAACGTCAACGGACCGGTGATCGAGGAAGCCGTGGTGATCAATGCCGCGATCCCGTACGCGCGGCTCAGGCCGCCGGTGGAATCCAACCCGCACGGGCAGGCGCACGTCAGCTTCAGCGGCTACATCAGCCGGATCCCGACGGCCGTCCGTGATCCGCTGTTCTTCTTGCTGCACGCCAATGTGGACCGGCTGTGGGCGAAGTGGCAGTGGATCAACCACCGGTTCGACGTGACCAGGCAGGACAGCTACTTCTTCCGCACACCGGCGAACAGTCCGGGCGCCACCCGGATCGGGCACAACGCCCCCGACACCATGTGGCCGTGGAACAACATTCGCGGCGGGCTGCGGCCCAACACCGCACCGCGGACGCCGTTCCCGGCCTCGCCGGTGGTGGCGGCCCCGGGCGGGTCGCCGACCGTCGGGGCCATGGTCGACTACCAGGGCGTGATCGATCAGGCGAACCGGCTGGGCTTCGACTACGACGACGTACCCTTCGAGTTGGATTGAATCGCGAGGACCGCACCATGCATCCCAAGAACTACCGGGCCGAGTACACCGCCGAACTCGAGCGCGCGGCCGCCCGGACCGCCGAGACGCCGAGCCGCGGGACGCGCGAACTGGTGTCGATCATCAGGAGCACGCAGTGCCGACCTTCAGGCGCGCCTGGCGGCCATCCGTGAGGTCAGTGCCGGTGACCCGCTGAGCAAGCCCAGCGTGATCAAGGCTCTGCTCAAGATCGTGGAGGCTGACGAGGAGCCGGCCGAAGTCCGGCTGGCCGCGCTGACCACCCTGGAGCAGGTGAGCGTGCGGATGGCCGAGTTCCGGCCCTATCAGGCGGACTTCACCGCCGCTCTGCGGAAGGCCACCACCAGCGAGGACAGCGTGCTGCGGGAACGGGCGATGGACATCCTCGCGCTCGACAAGGACCCCTTCGTGCAGGAACTGCTGGAGCACGGGCTGCGAAATCCGGACGAGGCATCGGTCGCGCCGGAGTCGGCGTTGCGGATGCTCGGCTACGACGCGCACGCCGGTCACTACGAACTCCTGCAGGAGATCGTCAGTTCCTCGGACAAGCCGAAACTGCGCCAGATGGCCCTGGGACTGCTGGCCGCCGACAGCGGCGCAAAGAACACGTTCGCCAAGATCGCCGCCGACCGGACCGATGATCCGGTCGCCCGCTCCACCAGCGCGGTCGCGCTGCAAGCCCTTGCGCCGAAGGAGTTCAACACTCTCGCGCGCAAGATCGTGGCCGACGAAGACGACGACGACGGCGTGCGGGCCACGGTGCTGACCGCCCTGACTCATGATCAGACCGAACAGCCAACCGCGTCGCGGACGCTCCACGCAGCCGTCGATGGTCGACGTCGTCCGCACCATCGGGGCCTCGAAGGCGGCGTCGGCACAGCTCAAGGCCGCAGCCCGCGACTATCTGGCGCGGCACGGCTCCTGAGGGGCGGATCGGTGGCCGTTCACGTCGTCGACGACCTCGGCGAACTTCTCGCCTCGATTCGCGAGGATCCGGCCCGGCGCACGGAACTGATTCCACTGCTGCACGAGGGTGCGTCCATCTACGCGGGCCGCGGCTCTGCGGCCTGCGGCCGGATCCGGGCTCGGATCCTCGCCACCTTCGGCGAGGTGGGGCTCCCCGCGACGGCGCTGCCGTTCGTCATCGAAGCGCTGCGCACCGAACTGAATCCTGAGATCGTGGCCGGCGCGGCGATCGCCGCCCGGGGGCTGGCCGGGTCCGACGGCGACCTCGCAAGGGCGCTGGTGCAGGCGCTGGACAATCTGCGTGGCCGCGATGCCCCGGTGGCGCTGCTGAGCGACCAGGGAGAATCCACCGCACTGCTGGAGATTCTGGCCTCGCTGCGCTGGCAACCGGCCGTCTCGCCGGACCTGGTCGATGCGGTCCGGGAGCTTCATGATCGACATTCATCCGGCTGGAGCGTTCGGGTACGCAGCGCCTCTCAGCAGACGGTCGCCGAGTTGGCAGCTCGCGCGCGCAGGTCGTCGCTGGCACTCGATGAAGCCCCGCCGCTGATGATCATGGGGAGCCGGCCGAGACGACCGGTGATCTGCGCGACGTCACCGTTCAAGATCACGAGGGCCGCGTCCTGCCGCTCGCCGACTACCTGGGCCGAGCCGACACCGTGGTCGCGTTCTTCTACACCCGCTGCCAGAACCCCAACAAGTGCTCGTTGACGATCACCAAGCTGGGCGACCTGCAACGTCGGCTTGATGATCTTGGAATGGGCTGACGTCCAACTCGCGGCGATCACCTACGATCCCGGCTTCGACCTACCCGACCGGCTGGCGGCGTACGCCCGAGCTCGCGGAATGATCTTGAACGACGCGGTCCGGATGCTGCGCGCGGTCGAAGGGCATGATCAACTACGGCGGTTCTTCGGTCTGCGGGTGGGATACAACGGCTCGATCGTCAACCAGCACGGCGTCGAGCTCTATCTCCTCGACTCCGAACTGCAGATCGTCCGCACCTGGGCCCGGGTGCCCTGGGAGGTCGCCGACGTCGCTGAGGCGCTCATCGATCGGTGAGTGATTCGAGCAGCGGCAAGCATTCATCCAGGTCCGGCAGTGCCGCGATCTCGGCGGCGACCGCGCGGGCCTGGTCGCCGAACGCCGGCTCGGTCAAGATGGTCCGGAGGGCAGCGGGCAAGCCGGTGGCGAGGTCCGGAGCGGAAAGGCTCAGACCGGCGCCCACCGACGCCACCTGCGCGGCATGCACATGTTGATCACCGGCGAACAGCGGCACCACGACCTGCGGTACGCCGGCCGCCAGCGCCATCATGGTGGTGCCGAACCCTCCGTGCCCGATCATCGCCGACGCGGCCGGCATCACGTCGGCCTGCGGCCACCAGCGCTCGACCCGGGCATTGGCCGGGATGGATCCGAGCGAGTCGAGATCAAACCCGGTGCCGGTCGTCATCAGCACCCGGATCGGCTGATCAGCCAGGGCGGCGAGGGTTTCGCCGTAGACAGCGGAGAAATGACCAACCCCAGCCAGCACGGACCCGTAGCTGACGTAGACCAGCGGCAGATCCGGATCCCCCCAGGCGGCCGGAAGAGTCGGGGTGCTGCGGGGAACGGTTCGGAATCGCCAGACGGGACTGGCGTCATCGGCGACGGGATGGCCGAATTCTCGCATCAGCAGGCCGCGTTCGGAGGTGTCGAGTGAGGCCGGGACCGACGTCAGGCTGCCGATCTCGGCCATCCGTTCCGCGGCGCGGCCGACGGGCAGCCCGGCCATTTCGCTGAGCTCGGCCAGCGGCTCCTCGAGAAGCTCGGACGAAGGCCCCGCCGAATCGGGCCATGCCGATGGCGACCTGGGCCTGGGGAATTCCGGCGTGCTCGGCCGCGACCAGAGATCCGAACTCGCACGGTTCCCGGACCACCAGATCCGGCCGCCAGTCGGCCATGATCGTGGTGAGGGCAGGCAGCGCCGCCTGGGCATCGAGCCGGCCGAAGACCTCGGCCATCACCACGCGGTCGCCTTCGGCGGGCGGCAGTGTGGGCAGCCGGCCGAACACCTGGCCCATCAGGTCGTGCGGCGCTTCGGGGAACGGAAGATGATCAAGCCCGGCAGCGCGTACGGAGTCGCCGAACGATGCTCGGGCGCGGCCACCGCCACCTCCCAGCCGGCGGCCAGGCACGCGTGGGCGACGGGGACCATCGGTCCGAAGTGCCCGGCCCCGGCGGTGGTGGAGAACAGCACTCTCACGTCGCCATCATCTCGCCCTTCGACAGGCTCAGGGCACGTATTTGCGAGTCTCGCCCTTCGACAGGCTCAGGTCGCGGGCTCAGGAACGTAGCGCGGGCTCGGTCGCGGTCGATGCGGTCGGCGTCGGTGAGCAGGTGAAGGGCGGCGGGCATCAGTTGATCGGCGTGGGCGAGTGCGGTCTGGGCTTCGGCCGGCTGGCCCTGTTTGGCGTACGCGAGCGCGGAGGTGTCCAGGGCCAGCACCTCGACCTCGATGTCGCCGGCATCGTGGGCCGCGGTCAGCACCTGATCGATTCGCTCCTGGGCTCCCGGCACCTCGTCCTCGACGTCGAGCGCGGCCAGCACGCTCTCCGCCAGCAGCGCGCCATCGCCGCCGCCGGCGAGCGCGTACCAGTTCTGAGCGGCTTCCACGATCGTCCGGGCGGCGGCTGACTGGCCGAGCGAGCGGAGGACCCGCCCGAGGCGCACCTGAGCCAGGGCGGCGGTCCGCAGATCGCCGGTGGCCCGGCCCACGTCGATCGCCCGCTCGAGCGTGGCGGTGGCGCGCTGCGGGTCGCCCAACTGGTGCTCGGCCCAGCCCAGATTGGTCAGGTGATGAGCTTCGGCGGCCCGGAATCCGAGCTGGTGGGCGGACTCGGCGGCCTGCTCCAGGTGCGCGGCCGCGTCGGCGAACCGGTGCTGCGCCTGAGCCAGTCCGCCCAGCATGGCCTCGGCATGGATCCGGCCCCAGTTGTCGCCGATGGGCACGATCAGCCGCAGCGCCTCGTCGCACGCCGCCTTGCCGCGCGCCATCTCGCCGCGGGCGATCTCGGCCCACGCGGTCAGCACCCAGTCGGCGGCCTCCTCCCACTCCAGGCCGCGGTCCCGGAAGACGGACCGGCTCTCGCTCCAGCAGGTCCAGAGCATCCTGGGCCCGGCCCTGCTGGCTGCGCACGAACGAGAGGTGGAGCCGGCCGACGGCTGCGCAACTCGTCGTCGGCGATCGCCATGCCCTCCTCGATGTGGCTGGTCGCCCGGTCGAGGTTCCCGGCCGACGCTTCGAGCCAGCCGGCCAGCAGCAGGGCGTACGCGCGGTCTCCGGCCGGGGCCAGTCCGTCGGCCGCAGCCAGCGCGCCGCGGATCCGGTCGGCGGCGTCGACGCCGGCGCCGATGACCACCCAGGCCCAGCCGAACCCTCGGGCGATCCGCAGGCCCAGCAGCGGGTCGTGGGTCGCCGTCCAGGCCAGCGCCTCGTCGATGTTGGCGCGTTCGGACCGGGCGATGGCGAGATGCTCGGACTGCTCGGGTCCGCGTACGCCCTGCTCGGCTCGGACTGCGGCCTCGCCGAACCAGGCCGCGTGCGCGCCCTGGGCGACGTCGCCGACCCGCTCTCCCGCAGCCGGTCGACGCTGAAGTCGCGGACGCTGTCGAGCAGCCGGTAGCGGACCTGCCCGCCGGCCGCGACGTCGAGGCTGATCAGCGAGCGGTCGACGAGCCGGCCGACCACGTCGATGGCCGAGGGAGTGGGCACGCCGAGCGCGCCGAGGACGTGTTCGACCGCGGCCAGCGGCGCCCCACCGGAGAAGCACGACAGCGCCCACAGGCCGCGCTGGTCATCGGGGAACAGCAGGTCGTAGCTCCAGGCCAGGGCGGCCCGAAGGGTCCGCTGGCGCGCCGGCCGGTGGCTGGTCGGATCGTTGAGCAGGGTGAACCGATCGCCGAGCCGCCGGGCGATCTCCTCGACCGACAGCGCCTTGACCCGCGCGGCGGCCAGTTCGATGGCCAGCGGCAGTCCGTCGAGCGAACGGCACACCGCCTCGATCACCCGGTCGGTGTCCTCGCCCGTCCGGAACGACCGCCGCTGCTGACTCGCCCGCTCGGAGAACAGCGCGACCGCATCGCGTGATCGCCAACGGATCGAGGGAGTAGACCGCCTCGCCGTCGACGCCCAACCGCAACTGACTGGTGGCCAGCACCCGCAATCGGGGCGCCGCGCTCAGCATCCGCTCCAGCAGGTCCGGCAGCACCTCGACCAGCTGCTCGCAGTTGTCGAGCACGAGGAGCAGGTCCAGCCCGCGCAGCCGATCGAGCACCATCGCCTCGGTCGCCCCGGCCACGTCGAACGCCTCGCCCACGCCCTGCCAGACCGATGCCGCGGTCCGGGCATTCTCCAGGCGCACCAGCCAACGGCCGTCCGACCGGTCGGCTGTTCCGGGCGACCTCGATCGCCAGCCGGGTCTTTCCCACCCCGGCCGGGCCGACCAGGGTGACCAGCCGGTGCGCCGCGACCAGCCCGCCGACCGCGGCCAGATCGGCGGCCCGGCCGAGCAGCGAGCCGGAGAGCCCGCCCAGATTTCCGGGCGCCGGCTTCGGGGCGGCGGCTGGCGAGAAGGCGAGCTCGGGATCCTGGCGGAGGACCTGGCGTTCCAGAACCTGCAGTTCGGGGCCGGGATCCAACCCGAGCTCGTCGGCCAGCAGGTGCTGGACCTCGACGGTAGGCGGCCAGTGCGTCGGCCTGGCGATCCGCCCGGTAGAGCGCGGTGATCAGCAGCGTCCACAGCCCCTCGCGCAACGGGTGGTCCGCCACCAGGCTCTGCAGCTCGGCGACGAGCTCACCGGCCGCGCCGCGCTCGAGGCGGCCGGCCAGCTGCTCCTCGATCAGCTCGAGCCGGGTTTCCTCGAGCCGCGCCCGGTACGGCTCGATCCACCGCGCCGCTCCCCCGCCCGGCAGCACCTCGCCGCTGAACATGGCCAGCGCGTGATCCCGATCGGGCACCGGCGTGGCCGACTGCGCCAGCCGCAACACCTCCAGGGCGTCGACGGAGCCGGGATCGACGTTGAGCGTGTACCCGGACGGGTCACCGGTCAGCAGCGGCCGGATCACCCAGCGCCCGGCGCAGCCTCGACACCTTCGACTGCAACGTGTTCCGCCCGACCGCGGCCCCTTCGTCGGACCAGAGGTCGTCGATCAGCCGTTCGGTCCGGACCCGGACACCGGCGACGAGGGCCAGCCGGACCAGCAACTCGGTCGCCTTGCCACCCGGGATCGGCACCTGGACGCCGTCGCGGCGCACCTCGACCGGACCCAGGACGGCCACGGTCAGCACCTCCTGAGCATACGGCGTTCGGTCGGGTCAGGGCCGGTGTCAGCGCAGTGTCAGCGAAGCGCCAGCGCACCCGGCGAGGCTGCTGCCATGACCCGAGGAGATACCGAGACGCTGATCCGCCAGTTGATCAGCGGCGACCCGACCGAGGCCGCTCAGATCCTCGAGCAGGCGACCGGCTGGCGGGCACGACCCGGGAACGCCAACTGGTCGCCATCGCCGCCGCCCACCTGGCCGGCGAGACGGACCGGGCCGATTTCCTCGCTCGGGAGCACCTCGTCGACTACCCGGACAGCGCCTTCGCCGCCTGGATCGCCGCCGCACAGCGCACGACCCCCACCACCCCGCTCCATCCCATCCGAAAGGAACTGATCATGAACCGCAAGCTCACCGCAGTCCTGCTCATCGCCGCTGCCGTGCTCGCCAACGCCGCGTTCACCGCGCTCGGCACGGTGTTCAACTACCCCGACATCCTCAAGGAGCCGGCCGCCGACATCCTCGTCGCGTTCCGGGAGTCGCAGGCCGCCGTGACCGGCTGGTTCGCGGTGCTCGCCCTGTCCTCCGCCTTGTTCGCGCCGATCGCCATCGGCGTCGGCCGGCTCTCCGACCATCGCGCGATGCGCATCGCGGTGCCGGTCGGGATCGCGGCCGCGGTCGTCCAGGTGATCGGCCTGTCCCGCTGGCCGCTGCTCGTCCCCGGGTACGCCGCGGACGCCGCGAGCGGAGATCCGGCGGTCGCCGACGCAGCGATGCAGTCCTTCGTCACCGCGCACCACATCCTCGGCAACCTGATCGGCGAGACCTTCGGCTACCTGTTCACCGCCGCCTGGACGCTGCTCGTGCTGCGGGCCCTGACCGGCGTGATCGCCGGCCGGTGGTTCACCGCCCTCGGCGGCGTCGGCGCGGTGCTGATCCTGGCCGGCGTCCTCTCCCCGCTGAACCTGCCGGTGATCGACAACGCCAACTTCATCGGCTACGTGCTGTGGAGCGTCTGGCTCATCGTCTTCGGCGTCCTGCTCCTGGTCCGTCGGCCGACCGCCGGGACCGCCACGAAGGTCGCGCCGGCCGGCGCGGTGCACCGATGAGCACCGCGGTCTCGTCGCCGGTCCGGACGGTCGGCTTCCTTCGGCCCTGGCTGCTGTGGACCGTCGGGATTCGTGTCCTTCCCGATCGCCGGCATCGTCGGCGGCCCGGTCGGCGGCCGGGTCGACAGCCCGCTCGCCGCCCTGATCGGCGGAGTGGCCACCGGTGCGGTCATCGGCCTCGGCCAGGGCCTGGCCAGCAGCCGGCGGCTGCCCCTCGTCCGCTGGATCCTCGCCACCGCCGTCGGCATGGGGCTCGGGCTGCTGCTGGGAGCGACCGCCGTCGGCTTCGGCACCGCGCTCACCGACCTGGCCCTGATGGGCGCGATCACCGGGCTGTTCCTCGGCGTCGCGCAGGCACTCGTGCTGCCCGGGCCGGTGCGGTCCCGGCTGGTCTGGGCCGCGGCGATGCCGCTGCTCTGGGCCCTCGGCTGGACGGTCACCACCCTGATCGGCATCGACGTCGAACAGCAGTTCACGATCTTCGGTGCCTCCGGCGCCGTCACCTTCTCCGCCCTCTCCGGCGCTCTTGCTGCACCTCCTCCTGCCCGCTCACGCCAACGCAAAGGACCAGTCATGAACACCTCAGCCCGCCACGTCATCTTCGGCACCGGCGCCATCGGTCTCGCCACCCTCGACGCGCTCCGGCGGCGCGGCGAAACGGTCCGGATGGTCAACCGCAGCGGCTCCGCCCGGGTACCCGACGACGTCGAGGTGATCGGTGGGAACGCCGCCGATCCGGACTTCAGCACCGAGGTGAGCCGCGGCGCCGCCGTGGTCTACCAGACGCTCAACCCGCCGTACGCCCGCTGGACCGAGGAGTTCCCCGGGCTCCAGGCCGGGGTGCTGGCCGGCGCCGAGGCAGCCGGAGCCCGGCTGGTCAGCATGGAGAACGTCTACATGTACGGCCGCCCGGCCGGCCGGCCGCTCACCGAGACCCGCGAGTACGCGGCGCACACCAAGAAGGGCCGGCTGCGCGGCGCGATGGCCCGAGACCTGCTCGCCGCCCACCAGGCCGGACGCGTCGAGGTGGCCATCGGTCGCGCGTCGGACTACTTCGGTCCGCGCGGCGGCGCCCAGTCCAACCTGGGTGACCGGCTGGTGCCGGCCGCCCTGGCCGGCTCGACCGCGAGCCTGCTGGGCGATCCCGACCAGCCGCACACGTACACCTACATCCCCGACATCGGCGAGGGGCTGGCCGTGCTGGGCGAGCATCCCGATGCGCCGGGCCAGGTCTGGCACCTGCCCAACGACCCCGACACCCGGACCACCCGGCAACTGGTCGACATCGTCTATCGGCTCGCGGGTCAGCCCCGGGCCCGGGTCCGCCAGATCAGCCCACTGCTCGTCCGCATCGCCTCGCTGACCAACCGCACCCTGCGCGAACTGCTGGAGATGCAGTACCAGTTCGAGGAGCCGTTCATCGTCGACAGCCGCAAGATCATCGACGGGCTCGGGGCGAGCTTCACCCCGATCGAGCAGGCGCTGGCCGAGACCGTCGACACCTACCGGTCGAGCGTCGCTCGCTGCTCAGCGCAGGTGATTCGCCAGCGGCGACCGGTCACCGACGAGCCACCGGTGGCCGTAGGGGTCCCAGAACGCGCCCTGCCGATGGGTGCCCCAGGGCATCTCGTGGTCGCGCACCGGGTCGTCACCGTCCGCGCCGGCGGCCACCGCGCGGGCGACGAAGGCGTCCGGATCATCGACGAACACCTCGACCCGGACGGTCGTGCTGGCCAGCGCGCGCGGGGTCTCCCAGCCGTTGTTCGCCGGTTCGCCGAGGAAGAATCGGGCCCCGTCGATCTCCAGACCGACGACGCTGCCGAGGTCCCAGAGGCGGGTCGCGCCGAGGGCCTGCTCGTACCAGTCCGCGGCCTCTCCGGCCGACGGCACCGCGAGCATGCAACTGATCACTGTGGACATGGCCCGACGGTATCGGCTGCGGCAGGATGGCGGAATGAACTCCGACGAGGTGATGGCCTGGTACGCCGGCTACGAGCGGAGCTGGCGCGACCGGGACCTGGACGGCGTCGAGCGGCTGTTCACCGAGGATGCGCACTATCGCGTGTCGCCGTACGCGGCGTCCGAGGTCGGCCACGACGCCATCAAAGCCATCTGGCCCGAGGACGAAGGGACGACGTTCACCGCCGAGGCCGCACCGGTGGCGATCGACGGTGATCGCGCGGTGCTCCGCGTCGACGTGGTCTATCTCGCTCCTCGGCATCAGGAGTACGCCGACCTCTGGGTGCTCCGGTTCGCCGCCGACGGGCGGGTCGAGGACTTCGAGGAGTGGCCGTACTGGCCGGGCAAGCCCTACACGGCGGCGGGTGAGTGAGGCTACGGCGTGGCACCTCCTGACCCGGCCCGACCGGTGACGCTGCGGACGACGAGTTCCGGGACGGGCACGTCGTCTCGTCCGGACTGGCCCGATCGGGAAAGTCGAAGACGCCGAGGATCAACTGCATCGGATAGTCCGGCGCCTGCTCGACGGTGTTGATCATGACGTCGTCGACGAAGAAGTCGACCCGGCCGGGTCGCCAGTCCACCGCGTAGCGATGGTTCACCGAGACGTCGATCGGGTGCGGCTGGGCCGACGAACTCCTCGCGCAGCTTCGGGTCTCGGAACCGGTGCACTCCCGATCCGAGCGCGGCCACGGGCTGGTCCGCCTGGGTCACGGTGTCGCCGAAGACCTCGACGATGCAGATCTCCCCGCACCGATCGGGCTCGTCCTCCAGCCCGACCATCCAGGCCGAGAACATCGAGCGGGGACTGATCCGGGCCCGGCACTCGACCTCGACATAGCCGTAGTGCGGGGTGAAACCCCACCGGGTCGGCTGCTCCTCCCGGACGACCAGTCCGTCGCGGAACGGTTGCTGACCCCGCGTGCTCCCGACCGGTCCGGACCAGTTCCCGCTCTGCACCGCGGACACCTTGAGCGGGCCGTCGTGCAGATCGGGGCACCAGAGCCCCTGATCGGCCGGGATCGTCAGGTGCAGCCCCTCGCCGTCCACGGAATAGGTCGCGGCCGACTCACTGCCGCGAACTCCAGGCCGGCAGGTACGCCGCCGTCCAGATGTCCGGGTCGAGTCGCCCGCCCTCGAACCGCTCCTCGATCTCCGATCTCCCCCACATGGGCCAAGTCCAGCAGAGAGCACTGACAGAAACGAGCGCGTGCTCGCGACCGACCGCGCCCGACTTGCCGGTCGTCCCCCACCAGTAGGTGGGAGGCCGCCGACAAGCTCGGGGGCGGAGGACTCAGCGGCGGGCGAGCACGCACCAGGCTGACGCGGTCACCTCGAACGGCGCGGGCGGCAGGAGTTGCTGCGCAGCGGTTGCGGAGAGCGGCCGCGGCATCGGGACCGAGCCCGGCGACGTACGCGCCGGCCGGTCCGACGCCGAGCGTGAACGGATCCCACCAGTCGTCGAAGGTCCGCGAAGGCCAGGGTGACCGTCAGCCGCGATTCCTCGCCGTCGCGCAGGCCCGGCGGCTCGGCACAGGTCCAGCAACTGCCCCTGGGCGACACCGGCGAGGCCGGCCTCCCCTTGGGCCTCCGGGTCGAGGTCGTGCACCGCACGCCAGAACAGCGAGAGCGGCCCGGCGTCCCCGGCGTGATCCCAGACGCAGGCGCCGACCGCACCGCCGGGCCGGGTGACCCGGCCCATCTCGGCCAGTCCGGCCACCGGATCGGTCATGAAGTGCACCACCAACTGGGCGAGCGCCACATCGAAGGAGGCGTCGGGGAACGGCAGTTGCTCGGCCCGTCCTTCCCGCACGTCCACCTCGGGGAACCGCTCGCGGGCCGCCGCGACGAAGCTCGCCGAAGGGTCGATCGCCGCAACCTGAGCCGGTCCGACCCGACGGACGAGTTCAGCGGTGAGCGCACCCGGACCGCAGCCCACATCGAGGACCCGCTGCTCCGGACGGACCGCGACGCGCTCGGCGAACTCGTACGCCAGCGGTTCGGAGAAGCGGCCCATGAAGCGGGTGTACGCCTCCGCCGCGACGTCGAAACTCACCCGACGACTATAGGACGGCAGGGACCTTCTGGGGTCGGCGAAGATGGCGTCATGGCCAACCTGATCTACACCGCAATCACCTCGCTCGACGGCTACGTCGTCGACGCCGATGGCAACTTCGACTGGGCCGCGCCGGACGAGGAGGTTCACGCCTTCGTGAACGACCTCGAGCGCGGCATCGGCACGTATCTCTACGGCCGCCGGTTGTACGAGGTGATGGTCTATTGGGAGACCGCGCACCTCGACGACGACCTGTCGGCGGTGGAGCAGGACTACACCCGGGTCTGGCAGGCCGCGACCAAGATCATCTACTCCAGCACGCTGGAGTCGGTCAGCAGCGCGCGGACCACGATCGAGCGGACCTTCGATCCCGAAGCCGTCCGGCGGCTGAAGGAGAACGCCGACCGCGATCTCAGCATCGGCGGGCCGGGCCTCGCCGCCTCCGCGATCAAGGCGGGTCTGGTCGACGAGTGGCACCAGTTCGTCAATCCGGTCATCGTCGGCGGCGGGACGGCGTTCCTGCCCGACGATGTCCGGGTGACGCTCGAACTGCTCGATGAGCACCGGTTCGGAAACGGGGTGGTGCATCTGCACTACCGGACTGCCGCGTTCTCCGCTCGCGCCCGAGCGGGCCTGAAGCTCCTGACGTACTCCGCTCGACTCGCAGACGGAAGAGCGTGTCTGCTCGCTCGGTCGCGACCGAGGATCGGGCAACGCTCTACCCGACGCTCGAGGAGCGACTCGGTCTTCAGGCCCGCGCGGGCGCGAGCGGTAGCCATATAAACGAATACATGTTTGAATAAGTCGTGCGGTGGGCCGGGCAGGAGATCTCGAACGAGGCCGAGGATCCGGCGGCCCTGCCGGGTCTGGGCCGGCTGTCCAGCTTCGTCCGCACCGTGCGTACGCCGGAGTTCAGCGGCATCACCTTCCACGAGGTGCTGGCCAAGTCGGCGCTCAACCGGGTGCCCGCGGTGTCGCGGGTGCCCTTCAGCTGGACGGTCAACCCGTACCGCGGCTGCAGTCACGGCTGCGTCTACTGCTTCGCCCGAGGCACCCACAGCTACCTCGATCTGGACACCGGCCGCGACTTCGACAGCCAGATCATCGTCAAGATCAACATCGCCGAGGTGCTCGCCCGCGAACTGCGGCGACCGTCCTGGGCGCGGGAGTCGGTGGCCCTGGGCACCAACACCGATCCCTACCAGCGTGCCGAGGGCCGCTATCGACTGATGCCCGGGATCATCGGCGCGCTCGCCGACTCGGGCACGCCCTTCTCGATCCTGACCAAGGGCACCACGGCCCGGCGGGACCTGCCGCTGCTCGTCGACGCCGCCCGCCGGGTCCCGGTGTCGATGGGGGTCTCGCTGGCGCTGCTGGACGAGACGCTCCATCCGGCCCTCGAGCCGGGAACGCCGACTCCGCGGGCCCGGCTGGATCTGGTGCGAGCGATCAGCGAGGCCGGCCTGCCCTGCCAGGTGCTCGTGGCGCCGGTGTTGCCGATGATCACCGACAGCGACGCAGGACCTGGATCATCTTCTCGGGCAGGTCGCCGCGGCCGGAGCCACCGGAGCCACGGTCTTCGCGCTGCACCTGCGGCCCGGGCGCCCGGGAGTGGTTCCTGCGCTACCTCGGCGAGCAGCATCCCGCACCTCGTCGGTCCGTACGCGGAGCTCTACCGCGGCGGCGCGTACGTGGCGCGCTCGTACGCCGCCGATCTCGCCCGGCGGGCGCGGGTGCTGCTGCGCCGGCACGGCCTCGACGGGCAGCTCAACTGCGCAGCACCTAAGCAGGCGTCGACCGTTACCAAAACGTGATCATTCGAGAAGGTCGAGACTCGAATGATCACAGTTTGATCACGGCGCGCGAGTGCGGGTCGCTGACGGCCGGGTGAGCGGGCGTGAACCATTTGCGACCGGCAACCCCCGTGAGGCAGACTGCGGCAGTCGGCGCGGGGCGATTCTGGCCGACGACGCGGCGCCTGTGGGTGGGCTTACCCGACGATGCGTCCGCAGATCGCGCATATCTGAGGGGACCTATCCAGTGACCGGTTTACATGCGACCCGGCGTCGGGTACAGGCCGTCGGCCTGCAACTACTGATCGCGGCCTTCCTGGCCGCCACCGTCATCGTCGGCCGCACCGGCCAGGGACGCGCAGGCGACGCCGCAGCGACACCGCCGAGCCCGTCGCGGCCGCCAAGACCGTGAAGGCCAAGGTGGACGCGCCCTACACACCCAAGGCCGGCACGGTCTTCAACAACCCTCGCGGGTCGCGCAAGAAGAAGCGCGCGATCATCACCCAGATCGATCGGGCGATCGACGGCTCCGCCAAGGGGTCGACGATCCGGATGGCGATGTACCTGTTCGACCTGAGCAGCACCGCTGATCGGCTGATCCGCGCGCACCGGCGCGGCGTCCACGTCCAGGTGCTGCTCGACGACGGCGAGGACTCGAAGCAGTACAAGAAGGTCCGGCACGCCCTGGGCAACAACAAGACCAAGGGCAGCTACATCTTCCGGTGCAAGCGCGGCTGCATGTCGAGCGTCCGCTCGGTGCAGCACGCGAAGTTCTACCTGTTCACCCGGGTGGGCGATGCGCAACGGGTCTCGCTGATCAGCTCGGCCAACCCCTACACCGGCAACACCGGTCGCAGCTGGAACGACCTGCACACGATCATCGGCAACCAGAAGATCTGGGACTCGCTGAACAGGTACTTCACCGACATGCTCCGGGACAAGACCAACTACAACTACTACCGGACGACCACGAGCGGCAAGTACACGCTGTACTTCTTCCCGCGGACCCCGGCCAAGGGGACCGCCGGGGTGCCGCAGCTGTCGGCGCTCAAGCAGGTCAAGTGCACCGGGGTCGCCAAGGGCTACGGGATGAACGGCCGGACGACGATCCGGGTGGCGATGTGGGGCTGGACCAAGTGGCGCACCGACATCGCCCGCCAACTGTGGACGCTTCACAACCAGGGCTGCAATGTCTACGTGGTCCTGAACAAGAGGCGGGTCGGTGAGAAGGTTTTCCAGGCGCTGCTCAAGCGGAGCTCCAAGCATGGCGTGATGAGGGTCTACGACGCCTGGTACGGCCAAAGGCTCTACATGCACCAGAAACTGGTGACCATCAACGGCAACTACAACGGCGACAGCAGCTCGAAGGTGCTCTGGACCGGCTCGCAGAACTTCACCGACGAGGGCAACCGGGTCAACAACGAGTTGCTGATGCAGATCCGCGACAACTCGACCCTCGACAAGTACGTGCGCAACCTGAACTACATCCGCGACCGCCACACTCATGGCCGGATCAGGCGGGTCCCGCCCTCGGGCTACTTCCACTCGGGCTCGGCTGCGCGTACCCAAGGCGCCGACCCCGACGGCCACCTCAACGGGGCTGAGCCGTTCGACGACTACGAACTGCCCGCGAACGGGGACGTCGACTTCGACGAGTAACGCGCGTGCCGCCTCGAGCCTTGTCGACAGCAGCACGCGATGGCGCGCTGAGCCCTGTCGAAAGCGGCAGGACACGTGCCATACGACAGCGACGCGTGACGCCGCGCAAGGTCAGCGTTCGACAGTCATCGCGTCGCGCCCGCGCGCGTCTGAAACGATGGGCGGCATGCCTGCCGATGGGTCGACCGATCCGGCTTTCGCGCCGGTGGCCGAGGCGTTTGCGGGGTCCTGGAGCAGCACGAGCGAGCCGGAGCCACCGGAGCGGCGCTCGCCGTGTGGCGGGACGGTCGCTGGGTGGTGGATCTATGGGGCGGGTACGCCGATGCCGCGCGGACCCGGCCGTGGGTGTCGGACACGCTCGTGATGCCGTACTCGGTGACCAAGCCCTTCGCCGCCGTCTGCGCGCTCGTGCTGGCCGACCGCGGACTGCTCGATCTCGATCGGCCGGTCAGCACCTACTGGCCGGAGATGATCGCCGACACGACCGTGCGTCAGGTGCTCAGCCACCAGTCCGGCCACGCGTATCTCGAGCAGCCGGTCCCGACGGAAGCCTTCTACGACTGGGATCTGCTGTGCCGGCTGATCGCCGAGCAGCCGCCGCAGTGGCCGCCGGGCTCCGGCTGCGGCGAGTCGGCGCTGCTCTACGGGCATCTGGTCGGTGAACTGGTCCGCCGGGTCGACGGGCGGAGTCTCGGCACCTTCCTCCAGGACGAGGTCTGCGGTCCGCTCGGACTGGACTTCCACATCGGGCTCACCGGCCCGGACCTGGACCGAGTGGCCGACCTCACCGGCCTCGACGGGCTGCCCGGACCGGATCGCCGACCGGTCACCGGCGATGGCCCGGGCGCTGGCCAACCCGCCCGGGTCGCTGGACGCCGGCGTGGTCAACTCCTCGGCCTGGCGCCGCGCCGAGATCCCCGCGGTGAACGGGCACGGCACCGCCCGCGGGGTGGCCGGACTGTTCGCCGCCCTCGGGGAGGGTCGGCTGCTGTCCCCCGCGATGACGGCCGAGCTCAGCGCCGTGGCGATCCGCGCCGTTGATCATGTTCTCGGTGCGGAGGCGGCGTGGGGGCTCGGCGTGCAGATCGAGGACGACGGCTTCGGCATGGGCGGCACGGGCGGCAGCCTCGGTTGGTGGAGCAACGAAGGCCGGTACGCGATCGGCTTCGTCACCGGCTACGTCGCCGACCATGATCGGGTCAGCCGGCTGGACAATGCCGTCCGCGGATGCCTCGGGCTGCCGCCGCTCTGAGCTGCCCCGACCTGTCGATGGCGGTCGCGGCTATCTCAGGTGTATGGAAGTCGGAGAGGACCGGTCCGATATCCCTTGCCGGCCAGGCAACGATAGAGCCCATCCGGCGTCTTGCGGTGGCGATAGCAAGGATTTCCCATTTCGAGTCGAACTGCGCGGGAGCCGAGCAACTTCCTCAGCGTCTGCAGTTGAGCACAATTCTTTGACCTCCGGCAACTGCTCGAGCTGAGACTGCCGTCGGATCGGAGCTCCTGCGAAACCGGCAGCGAATGTCTGGTACACATGCCTCGATATGCAGGCCGTGGCGGTGGCAACCGACGGAACATCGGAAACGGAAATGATCCCGGCCCAGCATTCTGGAGTCTCAACACAGTAGTTTCCGGAGCCGAGTGCGTCCGAACAGTCACGGAAGCCGGCCGGAACAGTGGGTTGAGGAGTCGGGGCTTGTTGCGCGCTCGATGGCGGTGACGCAGGTTGGCTCGCATCCATGTGGCCCACGAATGACGACAACCGCCGCGACGACGAGGGCGACCAGGACGATGACCGCCGCGACCAGCGTGGTCGCACCGAAGATCGAACGGACGCGAGGGCGTGCACTCGTCGGCGACGCGTCGATCGGGTCCGGACCGGAGATCTCCCGCATGTGCTTCGGCATCAGAACCAGACGATCTGGGTCGAGAGGAGAACGGACCTCACGCGTTGCCGCAGGCGCTCCGGGTCCGGATGTTCGGGATCGAGGGCGCGCCTGAGGGCCTCTAGATCCATTCCTTCGTCGGTCAAACCGTTGGACGAGATTCGACGAAACTGGAGGCCGTTCTCGTCGCCTCTCTCGGGGCACATGGCCCGCCGTTCTGAGACGAGGATTCTGGAGCGGTCACGATTGATTCACCCCTCGACTCAGGCTTCGCGGCGCCAGGCGTTGCCGCAGTTTTCGGATCCCACGGTTGAAGGTGGTTTGTACGGTGGATTTGCTGACGCCGAGGTACTCGGCGGCGTCAGCGAAGGACAAGTCCATCAGCCCGTGGCTGAGGACTGCATTTCTTTCACTGTCGGGAAGGTCGGCGATAGCCTTGGCAAGTACGATCTGATCCTCGATCGCCGAGATTTTTCGAGCCGGTCTCATCATCCGACGGCAAGTCGTGAGGATGTCCTGGAAATAGGATTCCAGCGCGATCCGCTCGGAGCTCTGGGACTTGTTCTTGCGGCTCCAGGCATGATTGGCCGACACCAGGAGATAACTCACCGGATAGTCCATCGACTGTCGTTTCTGACCATCGGCTCCATGACGTTGACGACCGTGTCGACCAACAGATCTTCAGCATCCTGAACGTGACCCTGCGTCAATCGCAAGAAGTAACCCCAGCGAGCGCGGGCGACCGCGAAGATCGCCTCGCACGCTTCCTCGCTGGTCGTCCACTCGCCGCCCCGCAGCAGCGCCACCGCTGAATCGAATTCCACGCAGCCCCCATGCCTTGAGTCAGCCCTCGGTGATGTATCCGTCGAACCCCTGGCCCATGGACCACTACCTCAAGAGAGCCACCGCGGCCCTGGTCGTATGACACGACGTTCTCCAGCAGATTTCAGCCTGCTAGGCCGGCAGAGCGTCTCAAACCGAGTGCAGCAGCTTCCCCATCTCGGTGATCCCGCGGACCAACCGCTCATCGGGCACGCCGGAGTAGCTGAGGCGGGCGTGGTGGGGTTCGGGGGTGACCGGGAAGAAGGTCGCGCCCGGCACGTACGCGACCTTGGCCTTCGGCAGCAGGTGATCCCGCATGAACTGTGCGGCATCGAAGCCGGCGGGGAAGGTCAGCCAGGTGAACAGGCCGCCGTCGGGCTCGGTGTAGCCGATGTCGTCGGGGAAGGTGCTCGGCGATGGTCTGCAGCATCAGGTCCCGCTTGTGCCGGTAGACCGGCCGGGCCCGCGCGATGTGGGCGTCGATGTCGTAGTCGCTCAGATAGGCCGACGTCGCCGCCATGTTGAGGGTGCTGCTCTGGGTGTCGGCGGCCAGCTTGAGCAGGGTGAGCTTGTCCAGGATCTCCGGACTGGCCACCGCCCAGCCGAGGCGCATGCCGGGGGCGAGGATCTTGGAGAAACTGCCCAGGTGCACGACCCGGCCCTCGGTGTCGAGGCTCTTCAGCGTGGGCAGGTGCTCGCCGGCGTACCGGAGCTCGCGATAGGGCGAGTCCTCGACGACCAGCACGCCGTACGCGTTGGCCAGCTCGATCAGCCGCTTCCGGCGCGGCAGGCTCAGGGTGATGCCGGTCGGGTTCTGGAAGTCCGGCACGGTGTAGATCATCGTCGCCTCCGGATGATCATGAAGGGTCCGTTCAAGATCATCCATGTCCATCCCGTCGTCGTCCATCGCGACGGCGGCGTACGCGGGTTCGCACGGATTGAACGCGATCAGGGCGCCGAGGAAGGTCGGGTTCTCGGTGATGATCACGTCGCCGGGATCGACCACCAGCTTGGCGGTCAGGTCGAGACCCTGCTGGCCGCCCTGGATGATCAACACGTCGTCGGCGGTGCACGGGCGTGCCGCCGCGGGTGAGCCGTTCGGCGATCTGGGTGCGGAGCCGCGGCAGGCCGTTGGATGCCGTGTACTGCAAGGCGTTGCGCGTTGCTCCTCGACCAGCAGCGCGTCGAAGATCTCGTGCAGTTCCTTGATCGGGAACAGCGTCCGATCGGGATAGCCGCCACCGAAGGAGATGATCTCCGGGTCGTCGCCGAGCCGGAGCAGCTCGCGGATCGCCGACGGCTGGACCCGGCTCATCCGGTCGGCGTAGGGGATGATCATGATCAGCCGAAGGCCAGGGCAGCTGGGCCGGCCCGCCCGCAGGTTGGCGGCGTGCTCGTCGAAGTTCAGCGCGCTGAACAGCGAGGTGCCGGCACTGATCGACGCCCGCAGCGCCTCCTCGCGGAACTGGATCGTCTCGGCCGCCTCGATCGCGGCCGCGAGCTCGGCGTCGTCGCCGACCACGATGCCGTCGTCGTCACCGAGCAGGATGTCGCCCGGCCGGACCTCGACACCGCCGATGGTCAGCGGGACCTGGATGACCGGGATCGGATCGGGCCGGGAAGGCGCTCGGCGCCACGCCCCGGGCGTACACCGGAAGGTCGATCTCGGCGAGGGTGCGGCTGTCCCGGCACCGGCCGTCGATCACGATGCCGGCCAGCCCGCGGCGGAGCGCCTCGGTGGCGAACAGTTCGCCGGCCACCGCGTGCTCGTCGCTGCCGGCCGAGACGACCAGCACGTCGCCGGCGCCGGCGTGCTGCAACGCCGCGATCACCGACATCAGATCGCCGCGCGCGTCCGCGGTCACCGCCCGGCCGAGCAGCCGCCGCCCGGTCGCGATGGGTCGGATGGCCAGCGGCAGGATCCGCAGCGACTTGTCGGCGTCGGCCAGGCTGGTGGAATCGATGCGTCGCAGCCGCTCGAGCAGGGTGCCTTCGGGGCTTCGTCGGGCATGCAGGGATCCTAGGCCGCCAGGCACGGCGAGCGCGTGCCCATTCCCGGTTCGTTTCGGAGTCGGAGGCCGTTTTCGTGTCCTGAGCCCGTCGAAGGACCGTCATCTTGCCCTTCGACAGGCTCAGGGCGCGTGGGTTGGCGCAAACGGCTCAGGACGCGGCCGGCCCGTCGACGGCGGCGGCGACCACCGGGTCGCGCCAGACCACGGCGGTGCCGTCCAGCACGACGACGCCGTCCTGGTTGCGGATGACGGTCTCCAGGGTGGTGATCGGCTTGTCGGCCCGGGTCTGGAGCACCCGCGCCTCGGCGGTGATCACGTCACCCGGTCGGACCGGGGCGCGGAAGCTCCAGTCGGTGTGCAGGAACACGCTGCCCGGTCCGGGCAGGTCCTCCGCGACGAGCGCGTTCAGCAGCCCGGACGTCACCCCGCCCTGGACGACGATCCCGCCGAACCGGCTCCGGCTCGCCAGTTCGGCGTCGAAGTGGATCGGATTGCGGTCACCGGTCATCCGCGCGTAGAGCTCGATGTCCTCGGCCTCGACGGTCCGGGACCGCCTCGCGGTGTCGCCGATCTTGATCGTCATGCCACCTGCCTCTCGTCATCCGGCCAGCCCAGGCCGGCCACGTCCTCGGCGTCGACGAACGCCTCCTCGGCCCACCACTGACGGTAGCGATCGACCCCGACCCGC
This sequence comes from uncultured Actinomycetota bacterium, assembly GCA_963761955.1. Lineage (GTDB taxonomy): Bacteria > Actinomycetota > Actinomycetes > Propionibacteriales > Propionibacteriaceae > Microlunatus. Next base: position 29,858 of record CAVXIY010000008.1, read on the forward strand.
TCGATCAGCCCGGTGGTCTGGGACGCGTGCGCCGCCAGGGCCGCGAACTTGCGGTCCAGTTGCGCGCCGGTGCTGCGGACCGCGTACGCGAGCTGCGACCTCGGGACCGACGGCGGGCGGGCCTCCGGGTAGAAGACCCCGTGCTCGGCGCTGACCGCGCCCCAGGCCTGGTGGAACTCCGGGGTCAGCGTCACGTACCAGAGCCGTCCCGGGCGACCGGCGGCCAGCCAGGCGCTGGTCACCCAGGTCGAGACGGTCTGGTGATCGGTGTGCCCGGTCAGCCCGTCGGGCCCGAAGGTGACGATCGTGTCCGGGCGGACCCGGCGGATCAGCCGCGCCGACCTGGGCAACGCCGTCCCGCGGGTCGACCTCGGGCAGGGTCCCGTCGCGATGGCCGAACCAGTGATGCTCGGTCACCCCGAGCGCGCCGAGGCTGGCCGCCAGTTCGGCCTCGCGGATGCTCGCCAGCTGGTCGGCGGTCCAGCCGGCCGACTCGTCCATGCCGGCCTCGCCCTTGGTCGCGGTGGCCACGACGACCCGGCTGCCGGCCGCCTGGGCCTCGAGGATCAGCCCGGCGGCCAGGTACGCCTCGTCGTCGGGATGGGCCCAGACGGTCAACAGGGTGCCGATCCGCGGTGCGTCGATCGTGGTGGTGTCGTGAAGAGGTTCATGGCCCAGAAGAGTGGGCAGCCGCCCTTCCGCGTACCTTCCGCAGGCGATCCGCTCGCGGAAGGTCGGGGGAAGGTCGGCTGCTTAGCGTCGGTCACGTCGTCATGGCCCAACTACCCGAAGGAGAACCCCATGACCGTGACCCAGACCCGACCCGCCCGCAACGGCGTCGACGTGCCGACCCTGTTCGCGACGCTCGACGCCGTGAAGGGCGCAGCCCGAGATCGCCGCCTTCCAGTTCCGGGCGAGCAACGAGTGGATCAGCGGGACCCACAACCGCTCGACCATCCAGGGCTTCTACGGCGCCGGGCAGGAGGACACGAGCCGGACCACCCCGTTCACCTACGACGCCGACCACCCGACCGTCCTGGTCGGCAACAACAACGGCCCGACCCCGGTCGAGTTCCTGCTGCACGCGATCGCGGCCTGCCTGACCTCCGGGCTGGCCAACATCGCCTCGGCCCGCGGGGTGACCCTGCACCGGGTGCGCTCGACCGTCGAGGGTGACATCGACCTGCTCGGCATCCTCGGCCTGTCCGACGCCGTCCGCAACGGCTACCGGCAGATCAAGGTGTCGTTCGAGATCGAGGGCGACGCCTCTGCCGAGGTGCTGGCCTCCCTGGTCGAACAGTCCCGGCGCCGCTCGGCCGTCTACGACGTGCTGGTCAACGGCACCGATGTGGTGATCGACGTGACCACCCCGACGGCGGCCTGAGCGGATCACGGACCGAAGGGAGACCGTCATGACCAGCTGGGATGTCGTCGTCGTCGGCGCGCGGGTGGCCGGAGCGGCCACCGCGATGCTGCTCGCCCGGGAAGGGCTGCGGGTGCTCTGCGTGGACCGGTCCCGGTACGGCAGCGACACGCTGTCCACCCACGCGCTGATGCGCGGCGGCGTACTCCAGTTGCAGCGCTGGGGACTGCTCGAGCCAGTTGCTGGCTTCGGGCACGCCGCCGGTGCGGCGGACGGTCTTCCACTACGGCGCCGACAAGGTCGGTGTCTCGATCAAGCCGGCCGCCGGGGTCGAGGCGCTGTACGCCCCGCGCCGCACCGTGCTCGACGCCCTGCTGGTCGATGCCGCGCGGCAGGCCGGCGCCAGCGTGGAGTTCTCGGCTCCGGTCGTCGAGTTGCTGCGGGACCGCGGCGGAAGGACGTCCGGGGTGGTGGTGCAGGATCGGCGCGGCCGCTCCACCCGGGTCGAGCGCGCCGACCTGGTGGTCGGGGCCGACGGGCGGGACTCGGTGGTCGCCGCCGAGGTGCGGGCCCCGATCGAGGTGAGCGGACGGCACGCCGGCGCGTACTTCTACGGCTACTGGGCCGACCTGCCGACCGACGGGTACGAGTGGTTCTACTCACCGGGGGTGACCGCCGGCCTGATCCCGACCAACGGCGGTCTGACCTGCCTGTTCGTCGGCGCGGATCGGGCGCGGCCGCACTCCGGGTTCGAGCGGTCTGACCCCGGGACTGGCCTTCGCCCGGCTGGCCCGGGAGGTCGGGCTCACCGACCGGCTCGCGAGCGCGACCCGGGTCGGATCGCTGCGCAACGTGCGCGGATTGCCGCCCGGCTATCTCCGGCAGGCGTACGGCCCGGGCTGGGCCCTGGTCGGCGACGCCGGCCACTGGCTCGACCCGATGAGCACCCACGGCCTGACCGGCGCGCTGCGCGACGCCGAGTTGCTGACCCGCGCCGTGCTGTCGGGCGACCTGGCCGGGTACCAGGCCGAACGGGATCGGCTGTCGCTTGCCGATGCTGGAGATCGCCGACCGGATCGCCTCGTACGCGTGGGATCTGCCGGAGGTTCGCGTACTGCTGCGCCGGCTGGCCTCGGCGATGGCCGAGGAGGTCGAGGCACTCGGCGTGCTGACCCCTCCTGCGGCGAGCGAATCGCTACTAGCATGACCTTTCGGGGAGGTAGCTGGACGCCATGAGCGTCGTGATCACCTTGATGGGCGGATTCTCCGCCACGCTTGGCCACGGCCCGGTCGACCCGTCGGCCTGGCGCCGCCGGCACGCCTCGTCCCTGGTCAAACTGCTGGCGCTTGTCGCCGGGCCGGCGGCTGCATCGCGAACGGGTGATGGATCTGCTGTGGCCCGAGCTGAGCCCGGGCGAGGCCGCCCCGCGGCTGCACAAGGCCGCGCACTACGCCCGCCGGGCCCTGGACGACCCGATGTCGCTGGTGCTGGCCGGCGAGACCGTCGCGCTGTTCCCCGATCGGGAGATCCGGGTGGACGCGGTGGAGTTCGAAGCCGCCGCGCGGGCGGCGCTGAGTGCCGCGGACCCGGCCGCCGCCGGCCGGGCCGCCGACGCGGTACGCCGGCGATCTGCTGCCCGAGGACCCGTACGCCGAATGGGCCGAGGAGGCCCGCGAGCGGCTCCGGCTCAGCTACCTCGACGTGCTGCGACTGGCCGGACGGTGGGAGCAACTGCTGGCCGTCGAACCCGCCGACGAGCAGGCGCACCTCGCGTTGATCACCCGGCTGGCCCGGGGCGGGGATCGGCGGGGCGCGCTGCGGCAGTTCGAGCGGCTGGAACTGGCCCTGCGCCGTGAGCTGGGTGTCCGGCCCGAGCCGGGAGGCCGTCGCCCTGCGCACCCGGCTGCTCGCGGCACCGCCCGATGCGCACGCCGACCCGGGCACCGCGAGCGCCGCGCGCACCGGACCGTTGCTGGTCGGCGCCGCGAGCGCCCGGCGCAGCGTCGAGAAGTCCCTCGATGCGGTCGCCGGCGGCAGCGGCCGGACGCTGTTCGTCAGCGGCCCGGCCGGGGTGGGCAAGACGGCCCTGCTGGCCTGGGCCGAGCGTGAGGCCGCGCGCCGCGGGATGCGGGTCGGCAGCGGCGTCGCCGCGCAGGTCGAGGGCGCCTGGCCGTACGCGCCGGTCCTCGAAGCGCTCGCCGACCTGAGCCGGCGGCATCCGGCGCTGCTCGACGGCCTGGACGACGAACTCCGCAAGGAGATCGAGAGCGGCCTGTCGGGCCGGACGGTGGAGTGGACGGCTCGCGGCGGGCATCAGCGGCTGTTCGTCGCGGCGGCCGAACTGGTCCGGCTCGCCGCCGGTACCGGCGTGGTCCTGGTCGTCGACGACGCCGACCAGGCCGACGACGCCAGCCTGCGGTTGCTGCACTACCTGGCCCGCAGCACCGTCTCGGAGCGGGTCCTGCTGGTCCTCGGGCACCGCGGCACCAGCCCGGAACTGGCCCAGGTCCGGCGGAGCCTGCTCGGCCGCGGCACCGGCGTCACCCTCGACCTGCAGCCCCTCCCCCACGACGACGTCCGGGCCCTGGTGCGCACCATCGCGCCGGAAGCCGACGACGCGCTCGTCGACACCGTGTACGCCGCGTCCGGCGGGGTGCCGCTGTTCGTCGTCGAACTGGCCCGATCGGCCGCCGCCGGGCGCGACCTGGTCGCCGAGTCGCTGGTGCCGCCGTCGGGCAGCGACGAACCCGGATCGCTGGCCGCGGCGGCGATCCTCGGCTCCACGTTCGACACCGACGAGTTCATCGAGGTGACCGGGCTCAGCGAACCCGACGCGTACGCCGCCCTGGAACGGGCGTCGGCGCAGAACCTGCTGCTGCGCACCGACTCCGGCTGGGAGTTCCGCCATGCCCTGGTCCGGGACGCGCTGCTGGCCAAGGTCGCGCCGGCCCAGCTGCGACGCCTGCACCGGCGGGCCGCGGACGCCCTGCAGAACTTGCACCGGCCGGCGACCAGGATCGGCTTCCACCTGATCCAGGCCGGCGATCGGGCCGGCGCGGTGCCCTGGGTGATCGAGGCGGCGCGCTCCTCGGCGGCGCTGGGCGCGTACCGGGAGGGACTCGACGGGCTGGCCTCGGTGCGGGAGGCGGCCACCGGCGCGGAACTGGCCGCGCTGTTGTCGCTGCGCGCCGACCTGCTGATGGCCGAAGCCGACCCGGGAACCGTCGACGCGTACCGCGAGGCCCTGGCCTGTGTCTCCGACCCGGCCGAGCGCTCCAAGCTCCGGGCCCGGCTGGCCCGCGCCGCCACGTCCGCCGGCGACCTGGACACCGCCGCCGTCGCGCTGGAGGGGCTCACCCCGGACGGCTCGCCCGACGACGCGACGCTGCTGATGGCCCGCGGCAGCCTGGCGTTCTACCGGGGTGATCTCGATGGCGCCGCCGAGGCCGCAGCCGAAGCCCGGCGCCGGGTGGTCCTCGGCGTCCCCCAGGAGTGGCAGATGTTCGACCTGGTCAGCCTGCAAGGGTTGGTCGCCCATACCCGCGGCCAGTGGTTCGAACGGCTCGACTTCGAAATGCGCCGCGGGGTCAGCCGGCCGGGCATGGCCGCGCGGATCTTCGACTCGCACCTGTGCGTCGCGGAGTACCTGCTCTACGGCCCGACCCCGTATCCGGAGATCGTGTCGATGGCCACCGAGTTGCGGGACACGGCGGAGCGCGCCGGCGTGCTCCGGGCGGTCGCGTTCGCGACGACGTTGCGGGGCGAGGCGGCGTACCTGATGGGTGACCTGGAGCTCGCGGCCAGCGAGCTCCGGGAGTCGTCCGACCTGCACCACGACATCGGGTCGACGGCCGGCGAGGCCCACAGCCTGCAACGGCTGGCCGAGGTCCAGCTCGCGCTGGGCAACCGGGCGGAGGCGAATCGGCTGCTGATCCGGGCGCTCCCGCTGGCCCGGTTCTCCAGCATCGCGCTGCACATCATCGTGCGGGTCTACGGCACGCTGATCGAGGCGGCGACCGATGTCGAGGCCGCCCGCGCGGCCGTCGACCGGGCGGAGGCGACCATGGGCGTCGACGACCACTGCGTCGTTCTGCTCGATCATGTTCGCCGTCCCGGCCGCCAAGGCCTGCGCCGATGCCGGAGACCTCCGTGAGGCGCGCCTGCACCTGCAGACGGCCGAGAAGTCCGCCCAGTTGTGGAAGGGAACCTCCTGGCAGGCCTCGCTGATGGAGACCAAGGCCCGGATCGCCCTGGCCGAGCACGACCTCGACGCCGCCGCGGCGCTTCTGGGCGCACGCGGCCGACCTGTTCGAGGCCTCCGGCCAGCCGCTGGACGCCCGCCGCTGCCGCGAGCGCGAAGCCGACGCCCGACGGGTCCCGTCGCTGAGCCGGCGGCGGGCCGACGCGAGCTGACCCGCAAGCGAATTGACGCCGGCACCGGCCCGATCGACGGTGCCCCGCTCTGTCGGTTTCCCACGTATACGTGGGAAACCCGCACTGTACCCAGGAAGTTACCTGGGTACAGCGACAGGAAAGTGGGTGAAGCGAGGCCCGACGGCTCCGTCTGCGGCAGGGCGACGGGGCACACGTCGGACGCCTCGATCCGGACCTCCGACCGCTACCGGCCGATGATCGAGGTGATCTCGGCGGCCAGCAGGTCGGGGGCATCGCGCGGCAGCCAGTGGCCGGCACCGGGAACGGCGACGAACCGACCGCGAGGCACCCGGGCGGCGGCCGCCCGGACATCGGCGGCCGGCACCAGGTGGTCGCGTTCCCCGGACAGGAAGACCGCCGGCTGACCGAGACGGGCGAGTTCGTCGCCGAAACGGGTACGCGGCCCCGACCAGCGCACCTCGTGCCGCCGGAAGCTCGACCAGGCCGCACCCGAGCGCGGGCTGGGTCAGCTCAGCGGCGACGCGGGTGACCAGTTCGTCCGTCACGGCGCCGGGCCGGCGGAGCAGGGTGCCGATCGCCTGCCGCAGCAGCGACGGGCTTCCGCCGCAGGATCGCGTTGGTCAGCGGGGTCAGCCCCGGCGCGTGCACGGCCAGGAACCCGGCCCGGCCACCGGGCGTCCGTTCGCTCACCCCGTACGGCGCGCAGAGCACCAGCGCCGAGACCCGCTCGGGTGCGTCGACGGCGGTGCGCAGGGCGATGCCGCCGCCCATCGACAGTCCGACGAGGACCACGGTCCGAAGTTCGCACGCGTCGAGGAAGGCCAGCAGCCAGTCGCGATAGCCGGCCAGCGTCGGCCTGGTCGCACCGAGCACGCTCGCGCCGTAGCCGGGCAGATCGGGAGCCACGAGCTGGGCGGTACGCGCCAACCTCGGCCAGATCGGTTCCCAGCTGAGCCTCGCCGAGTCGAGGCTGCCGCCGTGCAGCAGCACGATCGCCGGGCCGTCAGGGACGCGCTGGGTCCGGAAGGCCCGCACCGGCGACCCGGCGACCGCCAGCATCACCTCGTCATGATCCATGTCCACAGGTTCGCTCCGCCCGGCTCCATCAGGGCTCAGTCGGTGACCTCGCGCGCCGAACTCATTCGGCTTGATCTGGGCGACTGATCAGGTCTTCGGTTCGGGCGAGGTCTCGGACATAGTCGGCGTAGTCCAGCGGCGCGCCGGCCGAGCAGCCTCGTCGTCTCGGCCAGGTCGGCGGCGCTCGTCTTGATGGCGATCCGGCCGAGCGTCCGGAAGGACGCGCGGAAGTCCCGGTTTTCTTGCCTGGGGCACTCGACGGTCGAGGGCTTCGTGCCACGCGGCGACGTCGTCGCCGGTGTACGCGACCGGCCGGCCGAGCGCTTCGGCCCACACCTGCGCCGACTGGACCCCGCTGAAGTTCCGCGGGCCGGCACACCGAGTAGGTGCCCGAAGGGAAGTCCGGGTCCAGCAACGCCTGGGCGCACAGCTCGCCGACGTCGGACACGGCGACACGATTCACCCCGCGCATCGGCATCGGATACTGGCCGGCCCGGATGTCGTCGAGAAAGAGGAGGACCGCACTCCCGACGGTTCCGGTCGCACCGATGACGAGGATGCGGCGCTCCGCTGAGACGGGTGTGGGCTGCGGCGAGTCATGAGTTCCCCCGGACTTCGGAGCGCACCTGCTGCGCTCGGTCAGGAAACTACTCTGCCGCCCGACACTTCGCGTTGGCTTGGGACCGACTTGAGGTATCGGCCGCGCAGATGCCCCGACGGAGAGTGCCGCCACAACCGGGGGACCGTGGCGGCACTCATCCTTGCCTGGTTCGATCCGCCACCCTCCGCCTCCCAGTGGCCGCAGGCGCGCTTCGAACTCACCGGGTCGATACCCCGGTGCCGCTCCGCTCAAACCGTCTGGAAATGAAATGTCGCCCAACAAAACTGCGACCGCCGACGCTGGCGGTCAGAGGCCGGTGGGGGTCTGGATCGCCGTCAGCTGGTCGGCGACGCCGTCGGCCCAGGCCCGGATCTGGTCCCAGTCCCGGAAGTCCGTGTCGGTTTTACCGTCGGTACGTGCGCAACCGGCGACTCCATCGCCTCCTTCGAGACGGGTGCAGTGATCGGTCGCAGTCCTGGCGGCCAATCCGACTCTGGCCCGCGCGGGATTCTCAGCGTCACTGAGCGGCCGACGGCCGGCTGTGGGCCGACGGTCAGCGCACCGCGTTGGGCGAGAACTCCGCAAACGCGCGCACCTCGGCCTCCCGACCGGATCCGACCCCTCGCCTCCCGAGCCGCAGCCTGACCCCTCGCGCCGTCCATGACGCCCGTGACGACACGGCCGGCCGTCAGCGTGATCGGCTTCCGCCACGACTGGCCGACTCACCGCGCCTGTGGACCCACCTGCCTTCGGGAATCAGAGTCGCCGGGTAAGACGCGCCGATCGCCAGTCAACACACGATCTCGTTGGTCGACCGTCCGCGCCACGACCGTCAAGAAAGGATGTCCTCTCGTGAACAGCGACACGACACCCCGACGGCGTTTCGGGCTCGGAGTCCGGCGGGTACCGATGAAGATCAATCCGGACCACGTGATGTGGTCGGCCCCCGAAGTCGAGCGGGCGGACCGGCCGCTGTTGGTCATGCTGCACGGACACCGTTCGAACGAGCGGGTGGGGTTCGAGCTTCGGCATCACCTGCCGCCCGAACTGGTGCTGGCCTCAGTTCGCGGGCCGCGTCAGGTCGGCGGCGGGTACGCCTGGTTCGCCCTCGACGCGACCCTCAGTCTCGGCGCCATCGAGGATTCGGCGACGGCCGTCCTCGACTGGCTGCACAGCCTCGACCGGCGCGGGCCGGTCGGCATCCTCGGATTCTCACAGGGAGTGGCGACGGCGTTCCAGATGGTCCGGCGGGAGCCCGATCGGTTCGCGTACGCGGTGAACCTCTCCGGCGCCGTCGTGCCGTTCCCGGTTCCCGGCGACGCGCGGTTGGCCGAGCGACGTCTGCCGGTGTTCTGGGGCCGCGGCAGCGCTGATCCGATCATTCCAGCGATGCTCGTCGACCCCACCCGAGCCTGGCTGTCCCGGAACACCGACCTCACCGAGCGGGTCTATCCGGGCCTCGGACACAACGTGTCCGTCACGGAACTCAACGACCTGTCCGCCTTCATCCGTGAGCGCCTTCCGGCCGCAAGCTAGCCTCCAGCTCGCCGCGGCTCCGAACACCCACCTTGGCGATCACCGACTTCTGATGATCTTGAACCGGGGAACCTAGATGAACGAGCCGGCTAGGGCGTCGAGTCGGCCTTGACGGCGTTGCGCTGGCCGAGGGGTTCGGGAGCGCCCTTGGTCGTGTCGGCGATGGTCTGCTGTTCGGCTTCGGCGTTGATCTCCGCGCCGAGCAAGATCGCGTACGCGGTGAGCCACAGCCAGAACAGCAAGATCACGATCCCGGCGAAGGCCCCGTACGTCTTGGCGTAGTTGCCCAGGGTGCTGACGTAGAGCGAGAACCCGAGCGAGGCGACGAGCCAGATCACCGTGGCGACGGCGGCGCCGACCGAGACCCATTTGATCTTGGGCGCGTCCCGGTCGGGAGCCACCCGATAGAGGATGGCCAGCGCGACGGTGACGATCACGATCAAGATCAAGATCCCGGCGATCTGCAGCACCCATCGCAGAGCGCTGGTGCCGAAGATGTTGCGCAGCAACGGAGGAAGCACGCCGATCAGGGCCAGCACGATGATCAGGAAGATCACCGCCCCGACCGTCAGGGCCAGGGAGATCAGCCGCTTCTTGATCGCGCTGCGCTCCTCCTCCTCGTCGTAGGCGATGTTGATCGCCGTCATCAGGTTGTTGATGCCCGCCGATGCACTGAACAGGGAGATCAAGATCGCCACCAGTGCACCGACGCCGATGGTTGAGCGTCCTCGCGCGGTGAGGGTCGCGACCTGGTCGATGATCAGCTTCTGGGCGTCGCGGCGGCAGCGTCTTGGTCACTGTCCGGAGTTGCTCGGTGATGGCCGCGGCATCGGCGAAGAACCCGTAGATCGACACGAGCGCGATCAGCAGCGGGAACAGGGCGAGAAAGGCGTAGAAGGCCACGCCGGCCCCGAGCAGCGGAACGTTGTCGGCTTTGGCTTCCTTCCAGCCGCGCTTGGCGATCTGCCGCCAGCCGCGGGCCGGGATCTGACCGGGGTGCTCGGCGTCTCCGCCGGGCACCCCGTCAGCCCCCCCGTTTCGGGGTTTGTCACTCACGTTCGACACCAGAATGTCGTCAGCTGACCTGATCACGCACGGTCGACTTGGAGTCCTGGACCTGACTCTGCACGTCGTCCTTGGCGACAACGCCTTCGTCCTTGACGTTCTGCGCGCCCTCGGCCGCCGTGCTCTTGACCGAATCGACGGCCTCCATCGCCGGCTCCTTGAGCTGGGCGCCGACGTCCTTGGCCGCCTCGGCGACCTTCTCCTTCAGCGGCTCCACCTTCTCCTGCAGCCCGGAGACCGCATCCTGCTCCTTCTGCGGTGGCCGGGAACAGGGAGGAGATGAGCATGCCGGCGCCGAACGCGATCAGCCCGGCCGCCAACGGATTGCCGCGGGTCTTCTGCTTCGCCGCGGTCGGAGCGCCGGACACGGCGTCACCCACCGCAGACGCCTTGTCACCCACGGCGTACGCCTTGTTCCGGGCGGTGTCGGCGGCGTCATCGGCGGAACCCATGACCCGGTCCTTCACCCCGACGACGGCATCCTTGGCCTTGTCGACCTGGCGCTGCGCGATCTTCTTCGGGTTGGCGGTGTCGGTCAGCGCGTCGACGTCATCGCTGAGCGCGGCACGGGTGTATCTCGATCTCGGCGCGGATCTCGTCCGGGTCGTTGCTGGTAGTCATCGGTTGTCCTCCTCGTGGCCTTTCAATGCGTTCGGGACCTTGCCGAGGGTCTCGGTGGTCTGCTGGAGCCCGCGAATGCGGTCCAGTTCCTTCTTGCCGACCGCCGCCAAGATGGCGGCGACGATCGCCCAGATGCCGGCGACGATCAGTCCGGACCAGTCGTTGCCGATGTACTCCCCGATGCCCCACCAGGCGCTGACGGAGAGGAACACCAGAAACAGGATCCCGGCGACGGCCGCCCCGGCAAACAGGCCGATGCCCTTGCCGGCCCGCGATCCGGACTGCCGAAGCTCGGCCTTGGCCAGCGCCATCTCCTGCTGCAGCAGCGTGGACACGTGCCGGGTGAGGTCCCCCATCACCTCACCGAGGCTCCGACCGTCTTCGGCCTGCAATGCCGATCGGTTCGGGGAGGAGTCGGGAATGCTGGTGCTCATCGGTTGGGACCACCCGATGACGGTTGATCGGCGTACGTACGGCTGAGCGGCGTACGGCTGATCGGTGGCCGGCTGATCCGTGTAGGCACCGTAGGTCGACGTGCCGGTCTCATACTCCGGCGCCGGCACAGCTTCGAAGCCGCCCGCCGGGGCCGCGTAGAAGTCCGGACCGGACGAAGCAACGACGTCGGTCGACGGCCGATCGGTCAGGGCCCGGGACGGGGTCGGGGAGTCGACGCTGGTGTTGGCCGCGACGGCGCCACGGGTCACCCGACCGGCGAGCACACCGGCCAGGGCGCAGAGGCCGAGGAACGCGACGGGACGGCGGCGGGCGAAACCGCGCACCTCCTCGAGGACGTCGGCCGGCTCACGATCCTCCAGCCAACGAGCGATCTCGGAACCCTTCTCGGCCGCCTGATGCGCCAGATCGGTCAACGGTCCACCCGACTGCGGCGTGCCGTCGACGAGTCCGTGCAGTTCGTCAGCGTATGACTTGAGGGTCGAGGCCAGCCGGCCCTGCTGCGTGCCGGCCTGCGACCGGAGCTCGGAGGTGGCGGTGCTGAGCAGGCTCTTGGCCTGCTGGCCGGCCTCGGCGGCCACGTTCGCCGCCTCCTGCTTGGCGGTTCCGGCCACGTTCTTGCCGGCGTCGACCGCGGTGTCCTTGACGTTGGCCGCCTCGTCCTTGGCCACGTCCTTGGTCGACGATTCGCCCGAGGAGAAGGTCGTGTCGGCCGGGGCGTAGGAGCCGACCGGCTCGACCGGAGCCGAGTAGACGGGCTGGCCCTCAGCACCGGCGTACCCGGTCGGGTCTGCTGGGGCCGTGTAGTCGGGATCCGGGTAGTTGGGATCCGTGTAGTTGGGATCCACGTAGGTGGGATCCGGTTGCACTGGGTTCGAGCCGTACGGTGTGTTGGTCACGAGCGCTCCGTTCTTCGATGGGTTGCTCCGGGACCAGAAAGGCCCGGAGCCAGCGCCGGCGGATGTTGTTCCGCCGCTTCGTGTTTACAACGTATACGCAGGTTTACCTTGTAAACAAGTCGGGCCGAAAATTAGAGAAAAATGGGAACTGTCCGCCGTGACTGTGGTCAGCTCTTGTCGTCAGCGGCACCGTGAGCGAGCCGCATCTCGCGGGCCAGGCCGGCGCTGGCGTACGGGCCGTCGCCGTCCAGCTCGGCCATGATCGAGGTGACGATCTGCTCGGGCCGGTTCTGGCTCATCTTGCGCTTGGCCACGATCTTGGTCGGGGTGAGGCGCAGGCCGACGGTCCCGAGTGGCCGTCCGCCGGGCATAGGCCGCCTCGTCGGGCGTGGCCAGGATCCGCCTCGGGTGGGTGACCGGGTCCTCGAACCGGTCGACGAGCTTGGCCAGGATGCGCAGGTTCTCCTCGGCACTGAGCACTTCGGGCACTCCGCTGAGATGCGCGGTGATGAAGTTCCAGGTGGGGACGGCCGGCTTGTCGTCGTACCAGCTGGACGAGATGTAGCCGTGCGGACCCTGCACGATCACCAGGAGCTCGTGCTGGCCGAGCTCGTGGATCACCTCGTCGGGACGTCCGAGATGGGTGAGGATGGTCAGCTGGTCGGCCTCGTCGTCGAGGATCACCGGGTAGTGGGAGGCGACCAGTCCCGAGCTCGTGTGGCTGACCAGCGTCGCCCACGGATTCTCCGTGATCAGCCGGGCGATCTCGCCGGTGTCGGTCAGGGCAAAGCTGCTGTTGTATCTCATCGTCGGTCTCTCCCGTGAGGTGCGCGTTTGCCGTCGCGTGATGGCAAACCAGTGTCCTACGCGCCGACTCGACCCAGGTTTGCCGTCACTCGACGGGAAACGCGGAGATGACGGGTCGGCGCGCGGCCAGGTCAAGCGCGGCGCGCGTCAGCGGCCGCGTCCCGAGACCAGCCTCCCGGGCCCGCAGGATGGCCTGGGCCCGGTCGGCGACCTGCAGCTTGGCGAAGATCGAGGAGAGGTGGTTGGCCACCGTCTTCGGTGAGAGTCCCAGCCGGACGGCGATCGCCGAGTTGGCCAGGCCGGCGGCGAGCAGGTCGAGGATCTCGCGCTCGCGGGCGGTCAGCTCCGGGAACGGATCGGCCACCGGCAGCGGGGTCGCGAAGAACCGCAGCACCCGCTGGGCGACCCCCGGCCCGAAGATCGCCTCGCCGGACGCCACGGCGCGTACGGCCCGGCCGATCTCCTCCTGCTCGGCCCCCTTGACCAGGTAGCCGCGCGCGCCGGCCCGCATCGCGGCGAACACCGAGTCGTCGTCGTCGGACATCGTGAGGACGAGGACGGCGACGTCGGGAGCCACCCGCCGGATCTCGCGGGTCGCGGCGAAGCCGTCCTGGCCCGGCATCTGCAGATCCAGGATCGCGACGTCAGGACGGTGCAGGACCACCTCCTTCACCGCGCCGAAGCCGTCGGCCGCGACGGCGACCACCTCCATGTCGGGCAGCGAGCCGAGCAGCGCGGCCAGCCCGGCCCGAACCACCGGGTGATCATCGGCGAGCACCACGCGTACGACGCGTCCCTCGGCGGTCACCGGGTGGCCCCGAGCGGGAACCAGGCCGAGACCCGGCCGCCGGACGGCGACGGCCCGGCCGAGAACGACCCGCCCAGCTCGGCGGCGCGCTCCCGCATCGCCGTCAGTCCGACACCGGGCGTCCAGGTGCCGTCGGCCGACCCGTCGTCGGTGACCGAGACCTCGAGCCGGTCACCGCACTCCAGCCGGATCAGGGCACTGGTCGCCCGGGAGTGCCGGGCGATGTTGGTCAGCGCCTCGGTGGCGATCCGGTACGTCGCCACCTCGACCGCGGCCGGCAGCGCCGGCACCGACGGCGGGACGTCGAGGCGGACCCGGACCGCGGCCCCGTCGGCCCGCCAGGCCAGCTGCTCGGCCCGCTGGCGCAGGGCGCCGACCAGGCCCAGTTCGTCCAGGGCCGGCGGGCGCAGGTCGTCGACGATGCGGCGGACGTCGGCCAGGGCCGCCCGGCTGTCGCGGCGCAGCGCGGTCAGCAGCTCGTTCGACTGGGCGGGGTCGGTCTCGATCAGGTTGGCCGCCGCGTCGGCGGTGAAGGCGATCCCGGTCAGGGTCGGCCCCAGCCCGTCGTGCAGTTCGCGGCGCAGCCGGCGGCGCTCCTCCGCCTGGGCGGTCACGATGTGTTCGCGGGAGGACTTCAGTTCGGCCGCCATCACCGTCGCCTGCAGGGCGACCGCCATCGGAGCCGCCAGCACCTGCAGCGCCTTCCGGTCCGCCGAGCTCAGCGCGCGTTCACCGGGCCGCAGCCCGAGGACGAGCGCACCGACCGACTTGCCGTCGTAGGTCAGCGGCCACCGGTCGCACCGCTCCGGCCGCTCGCCGTCGCTGGCCAGCACGGTGTCGTCGCGTTCCAGGGCCGCGTACGGCAGCCGCAGCGCGGTCCGGACCGCGGCGAGGACCTGGCCCAGATCGGTGTCCGCGATGGCCAGCCGCGAGCCCACCTCGGAGACGACGCTCGCCGGATTGCCCCGGTCGCCGTACATCGCCCGGTCGACCAGCCGCTGCAGCCGGGGCAGCACCGGAGCGGCGACCAGCACCAGGATCACCGTCACCACCGCCGACCGGCCCAGCTGAGCGGCGACCACTCGGTCCAGCAGCGCCACCAGCGCGACGTAGGCGACCAGGACGGCCAGCGACAGCAGCACCCAGGACAGGGCGCGGGAGACGACCAGCCGGATGTCCAGCAATTGGTGCCGGATGATCGCCACGGTCACGGCCACCGGGATCAGGGCGATGCCGAAGAGCACCACGATCGGCGTGCCCGCGACCAGGCCCCAGGGAATGGTGGCGCCGAGCGCGATCAGCACGGCCAGCATCAGCCACAACAGCTGGCGTCGGGCGACTTCGGTGCCGCGACGGTAGCGGACGACCAGGGCGACCAGGCCCAGCAGGATCGCCGCCAGGCCGCGCAGCTCGGTGAGCCGCCACAGCGGCTGCAGCGCGTCGTAGAACGGCAGCGTCAGGTAGGGCGGCGGAAACCCGGGTTCCGTCGGCTCCGGGGCGGCCGCCCATCTCGAGGCTGAACAGCGGGGCGGTCACGATCACCGCGATGATCACCGGGCGCCACCGCGGAGACGGCGGTCGGCCGTCGGGAAAGAGCAGCAGGGCGAGCGGGATGCAGAGCCCGATCGCCCACGGCCAGGACCAGGCGAAGACGGTCTCGGTGAGTCGGAGCAGCGGAACGGGAGCGCCGACCTGGAGCAGCACGGCGCCCAACGGCGCCATCAGGGCCGCCGTGGTCTGACAGAGCCCGCCGGCCAGGAACAACCAGCCGATCGGATTGCGCGGCCGATGCCGGGCCAGGATCGAGCCGCAGCCGGCGAACGCGATGCCCATCACCGCATTGCTGACCACGAAGGCGTCCAGGGCATCCCGCCAGGACCAACCCGCCCGCACGCACAGCCCGATCGCCGCGACGACCATCACCGCGGCCAGCGCCCCGAGCGCGCTCGGCAGCACCCGCAGCGGCTTCGGGTGCGGCGCGAGGTCCATGGGCCTAGTCTCCGCCGTTTCGGCTCCCGAAGTCTCTAGGACGGCTTCCCGGTTCGCCCGGGCAACTTCCCGGCGCCGCCCGCCACGCGCCCATCCGATCGGGGGTGGATCGGCCGCACGATCGAAGTGCCGGCCGATGGGGCCGGCGCAACCAAACTGGAGGTATCGAAATGACTCGTTTGTCTCGGGCTGGGCTGATCATCCTCGGCGTGCTGTCGCTCGGTGATCTTGCCGCGCCACTGCTCACCGACGGTGAGCACCCACCGATGTTCATCGCCTTGATCGGAGCCGCGATCGGCGCGATCAGCATCGTGTTGTTGATCTTGGCCTGGCGGGGCCGGACGGCCGCCGCCATCGCCTTGGTGGTGGTCCGGCTGCTGTCGGCGCTCACCGCCGTCCCGGCCTTCATCGTGCCGGGGGTGCCGACCGTGCCGATGATCTTGGCCGGGGTGTCGATCACGCTGACCCTGGTCGGCATCGGCTTCGTCCTGGCCGGCACCCGCCGTCTCGTCCCGGCCGACGCCCGATGACCGCCGTCGATCGGGCCGTCGTCGCACCCGCGGATTCGGACGATCACCGCCCTGAGCCGCACCCGCCGGGTCGCCGCCGCGGCCGCGCTTTTCGTTGCTCCATGGGGATTCGTGGTCTGCAACGCCGCGTACGCCTGGGCCATTCGCAACGGCGGCAGTGACGAGTCCGGAGCCGCCGCGCTGGCTCTGGTCGCCGCTGAGCCGGGCGCCCTCCGACTGGCGGTGATCGCCGGCCTGCTCGGCTGCCTGCTGATCGTTCCGGCGGTGTTCGCCGCCATGCGACTGGCTCGGCGATCATGGCCGGCCTTCATCGGCGGCTCGTTGATGATCGGCGGCTACATCTGCTATTTCGGGGTGCTGCTGAGCAACATGATGATCATCGCGATGGCCGAGCACGGTGGGCCGCTCGGGGACTTCGCCGCGGTGATCGACGCGAGCGAGTCCAACGGCTCGACGGCCTGGGTCTTCCTGCTGTTCGTCGTCGGGCAACCTGCTCGGCACGCTGCTGCTGGCGATCGGGCTGCTCCGCAGCCGGGCCGTGCCGGTCTGGGCGGCGTTGTTGATCATGGTCTGGCCGCCGCTGCACGTGACCGGGCTGATCGTCGGCAACGAGCTGTGGGAGGTGACGGGTGCGGTGCTGCAGGCTCTGGGGTTCGCCGCCACCGCCATGGTGCGTGCTCCGTCAGCGCCGCTGCCGTCTAGCCCAACAACGGAGGCGTTTCGGCCGTGAGTACGCGGCCGGAACGCCTCCGATGACTCGAGCGAGCGCTCAGAAGTCGAACAGGTCGCCGAGGAAGCCCTCGCTTGCGCTTCTTGCGATAGCGCGGGTCGTTGGCGTACCGCGGGTCGTTCCCGTACCGATAGTCGTCGGGGCTGTCGGGGCTTCGCGGATAGTTCGGATAGGGCGCGTAGCCCGGCGCAGGCGGGTAGGCGGTGCCCTGAGGCGCGCCCTGCCCGTACTGACCGGCGGCCGGCTGCGGCGCCGGGCGGCCGGACGACCGCTCGATGATCTTGTCCAGCTCGCCGCGGTCCAGCCAGACGCCGCGGCACGTCGGGCAGTAGTCGATCTCGATTCCTTGCCGCTCCGTCATCTGCAGAACGGTCTGATCCTGGGGACATTGCATGCAGCCGACTTTATGAGGCCGAGCAATACCACGCGCGCCGGTAGGGTAAGTGCGCATCTGCGATCTCTTGGAGTGCTCATGTCTGTACGAGCCCGTGCCCTGCTCGCCGTCCTGCCGGTAGCCCTCGTTGCGATCGGAGCGACCGCCTGTGCGCCCGCAGGACGAGGCGCCGACCACGGCGACCACGCCCACCGACGTCGTCCAGCGCCGACGCCTGCACCAAGGACCAGCTCCAGACCGTGACCGCGGGCACCTTCACGGTCGGCACCGACAAGCCGGCCTACGAGCCGTGGTTCGCCGACGACGACCCGACGAACGGCAAGGGCTACGAGTCCGCGGTCGCGTACGCGGTGGCGACCAAGCTCGGCTTCGCGCAGTCGGAGGTGAAGTGGATCGTGGTGCCGTTCACCAACGCGTACGCCCCCGGCGACAAGAAGTTCGACGTCGACATCAACCAGGTCTCGATCTCCGAGGCCCGCAGGAAGGCCGTCGACTTCTCCAGCGGCTACTACGACGTCGCCCAGACCGTGGTCACCACCAAGGGCTCCCCGATCGCCGGCGCCAAGACCATCGCCGAGCTCAAGGACGCCAAGCTGGGCGCCCAGGTCGGCACCACGTCCTACACCGCGATCAACGAGCAGATCCAGCCGACCAAGAAGGCCGCCGTCTACGACACCAACGACCTCGCGGTCCAGGCCCTGAAGAACAACCAGATCGACGGCATCGTGGTCGATCTGCCGACGGCCTTCTACATGGCCGCGGCCCAACTCGACGACGGCGTGATCGTCGGTCAGCTCCCCGCCGGGGGCGGGACGCCGGGCCAGTTCGGGATGGTGCTGGCCAAGGGCAGCCCGCTGACGGCCTGCGTCAGCCAGGCGGTCGACGCGCTGAAGAGTGACGGCACCTTGGCGAAGCTGGAGTCGCGAGTGGCTGTCGGGCACCGACGGCGCCCCGAAGCTCTCCTGAGTCCCGCCGCTCCCTGAGCCGGTCGATCATGACCACCGACTGGCAACCGTCCGCGCTCCAGGTCGAACGTCAGGCCTATCGGCGGCGGCGGTCCAACCGATCGACGCTGATCGCCGTGGTCAGCACCGTCGTGGTCGTGGTCGGTGTGGGATTCGGCATCACCTCGACGCCCGGTTGGCCGCGGGTCCAGGAGACGTTCTTCGACCCGGCGCGGGCCTGGTCGGCGCTGCCCGCGGTGGCGACCGGGCTCTGGCTGAACATCCGGGTGATGCTCGTCTGCGGCGTACTGATCGCGATCTTCGGGCTGACCCTGGCCATCCTGCGCACCCTGCGCGGGCCGGTCTTCTTCCCGCTCCGGGTCTTCGCCGCGGCCTACACCGATCTGTTCCGCGGACTGCCGCTGCTGCTGGTGATCTTCCTGCTCGGCTTCGGCGTACCGGCCCTGCGGCTGCGCGGGCTGCCGAGCGATCCGCTGATCTGGGGCGGTGCCGCGCTGGTGCTGACCTACTCCTCCTACGTGGCCGAGGTGTTCCGGGCCGGCATCGAGTCGATCCACCCCTCGCAGCGGGCGGCGGCTCGTTCGCTCGGGCTCTCCTACGCGCAGTCGATGCGGTTCGTCGTGCTGCCGCAGGCCGTCCGGCGGGTCGTGCCGCCGTTGCTGAACGACCTGGTCAGCCTGCAGAAGGACTCCGGCCTGATCGCGGTCCTCGGGGTGATCGATGCGATCCGGGCGGCTCAGATCGAGACGGCGATCGACTTCAACTTCACCCCGTACGTGGTCGCCGGCTGCCTGTTCGTCGCCCTCACGATCCCGCTGGCCCGGATCACCGACTGGGTCGCCCGCCGCCAAGGCTGGTATGGCGATCACCGGCGCAGCGGGTGACGCTGTGAGCCTGCTCGAAGCGACCGGCCTGCGGAAGGTCTTCGGCGACCAGGTGGTGCTCGACGGCCTCGACCTGACCGTGGACGAGGGCGACTGTGTGGTGCTGATCGGCGGCTCCGGGTCGGGCAAGTCGACGCTGCTGCGCTGCCTCAACCTGCTGGAGACCGTCGACGACGGTCAGATCCTGCTGCAGGGCGAGGACATCAGCGATCCGCGGGTCGACGTGGATGCCGTCCGGGCCCGGGTCGGCATCGTCTTCCAGGCGTTCAACCTGTTCCCGCACCTGAGCGTGATCGACAACATCACCCTCGCGCCGATCCGGGTGCACAAGGTCCCGGCCGCGCAGGCCCGCGAGTCCGGCGATGGCCATGCTGGAGCGGGTCGGGCTGGCCGACCGGGCCAGCGATGATGCCCGACCAGTTGTCCGGCGGCCAGCAGCAACGGGTGGCGATCGCCCGCGCGCTGGTCAACTCCCCGGCGCTGATGCTGCTCGACGAGGTGACGTCGGCCCTCGATCCCGAGCTGGTCTGGGAGGTGCTGTCGCTGCTCCGCGAACTGCGCAACGACGGGATGACCATGGTGCTCGCCACCCACGAGATGGCCTTCGCCCGGCAGGTCGCCGACCGTGTCTGCTTCCTGTCCGGCGGACGGATCCTGGAGCAGGGTCCGCCCGAGGCCATCTTCGACCATCCCCGGGAACCGAGGACGAGGGAGTTCCTGGCCCGGACGAGTCGATGACCCCGGTGTCAGGACCGGGCATCGAACCCCGGTGGTTGTCGCGACTACCGGTGCCACCAGGCTGGGGTCAAGATCTCCTGGCCGGAGAAGCCGAGCGGCTTGAGGACGGTTCCGTCGGCGTTCACCAGGTAGAGATCGAACGATGTCGGTCCTGGTCCTTGGCGTCCCGGTTCGAGATGATCATCAGTTGCCGGCCGTCGGGTGACCAGGCCGGCTTGTGATCTCGGGCCGGACCGGTGACGAACGGTCGCACGTTGCTGCCGTCCGAGCCCATCTGGTAGACGTCCCAGTTCCCGTCCGCGCCGCTCCGGCGGAACGCGATGGACTTTCCGTCCGGCGACCAGGCCGGATCGGCGTCGGAACCAGCGGCGCTCTCGGTCAGCGCGACCGGCGCAGCGGCGTCGTCGATGCCGATCGTGTAGATCGACCCCCCGGTCTGCCCGGTCGCCACGTCCGAGGCCCAGTAGGCGACCGTTCGGCCGTCGGGGGAGATGGACGGATCGTCGACCCGCACGTGGCCGGTGGGCAGCCTGCGGACGAGGTCGCCGTCGGTGGTCATCACGATCAGCCGGCTCGATCCGGACTTCGGGACGCACTGCACGACCAGAATGTTCTCGTCGGCCGGACTCAAGGACACGTGGCCGGGTCCGTAGCACCCGGACGGCAGGCGGTCGAAGAGCGGGCGATCGCCGGTCCCGTCGACCGCCATGGTGCGCACGGAGTGTTCGGTGTCGTCGATGTAGATCAGGCTGCGTCGATCAGCCGACAACGACGCTCCGTACAGCCGATGGTCGGCCGGACCGGCGAGCCGGCGCGGCGCGATGCTGCCGTTGACGCTGGCGACGTAGAGCTGCAACTGGTCGTCCGGGCCCCACGGGACCACGAACTGGTCCGGCGCCAGCGGTGCCGACTTCGGCAGGGCCCTGCTCGGGCGCGGCCGAGTTCGTGGGGCCGGGAATATCCGGAGATGTCGGTCGGTTTGCGGGACATGCTCACCCCGACGAGGACCGCGGCCACCAGCGCGGCGGCGACGCTCGCCGCGACCAGGATCGTTCCCCACCGCTCGACCGCGGCCGGCGCGCTCCGGCGCTCGCCGGCTCGGGCTCGAATGGCCGCAGCCGATCCCGGCCGGGTGCGGGCTGCTGGGTCCGCCGCTGGAGCTCGCGATGCCAGCGCCCCGTCGGATCATCGACCACCGAGTTCGCGGTGATCGGCGCCGGCGGTGGTCGGAGCTGCCAGAGCAGGGCGAGATGCGCGAGCTGATCCGGGTTCTCGACGATCGCGCGCGCCTCGGCCAGCGTGAAGCCCTCGTACGCGCCACGCCCGATCCGCTCGAAGGTCAGCGTCGCTCCCAGATCGGATCCGTCCAGGGCGTCGACCACCGCACGGTCCAACGGGGTGACGAAGTCGGCATCGACGATGACGTCCGACGAATCAGAATCGAAGGGGTCGGCGTAGAAGGGGTCATTCGGATCACTCAGATCAGAAAATCCGGGACTCGAATTCTGGCCGCTCATGTCCACTCGATATGCCAGATGACGCGGTCATGCTGCGGATTGTGCGGGTCGCAGTTGAGCGTGCAATTCGGATGGGGATGACCGATCGCACTCGACTGGGCGATTTCGGCGGCGTGCAGCAGATCTGCGAACTCCGCCTCGAATTCCTGCCGCCGTTCGACGTCGGCGTCGATCTTCTCGCGGAGACTTTTCTTGTCCTTCCGCCGCAGGTACCGATCGGCCGCGGCCCGGGAGTCGGCCCGCTGCCCGCTCGCGGGGCTCACCTTCACCGCGTGCGCGGCGGTCGCGAGCCGGGCGCGCTGTTCGGTGGTCAGCGCCCGAGCCGGGCCCGACGTCACGTCGTAGACATCGAGGCAGGCGTGAATCCGGTCCGCGTCGCTGAGCGTTCCCGGCTGGCCGAGCACGCCCGCGATGTAGAGGGTCTCGCGAACCTTGGCCGTCGCCGATGACTTGATCTGGCTGATCCGGGACGGATCGACCTTCAGCTCCCGGGCCAGGCTGGCCTGGGCCCCGTGTCCGGCGACCACCGCCTGCCAGCACCGGACATGGAGCGTGGTCAGGCAGGTTGCCCGCGGCGTGGCCCGCTCCGCGCGATTGCGGAGCGTCTGCAGCAGGACCGCGAGATTGCGGCGGTCCTCGTCGTCACCCGATCGCTCGCCGGCCGCTGGGCCCTCGGTCAGATCATCGTTCTGATCCGACAGCGGCCGGAGGCGGAGTTGCCGGCGGCCGTAGTCGTTGTTCTCGTTCTCCATGGCTCGGTAGACGTAGCCGAGGCGGCAGTAGGCGCCGGCCCGCTCGGCGAGTTCCGTCGCCGTCCTCGCCTGGTTGATCCGGTCGGCCAGTTTGCTGAGCACGGTGTTGATCAGTTCGGAGGGTTCGGCGGCCAGCGGCAGCCCCCGCTTGACCGACGCGAACGAGCCGGGCATGGCCAGGATCTCGTCATAGTGCTCGACGAAGAAGCCGTACAACTTCTGCAGCGCGGCCGTCACCGCGGCGGCGGTGACGTCGCGGGCCTGCTCAGCCGCCGGAGCGACCGTCTGCGGCGACCCGCGGGTCGTCATCGAGGTAAGACATGCTCATATGCCTCACCCCCTGCCGTATGCGAATAACAGACTCCATTCTGACCCCTGGCGCGCTTCCGGGCCAGCCTCGGGGGTCCTCAACATTGCCCATTCAGCGCGTCATCAAGTGAGAGTAACAACGAGTGACTGATTTCTGGGAGTTCGAGATGTCAGATGTATCGCCGCGCATTGTCGACTGGCTCAGCAGCGTGATTGAACTGCTGCGCGAGCCGATGACGACAATGCCGAAACAGACGATCCTGGGTCGTCTGCGCGACTGCTACGACTCCACGGCGGCATCGTGGAACTGGCGCGACCAGGACGGCGCATTCGGCATGATGATCGCTCCCGAGGACATCCTGCTGGCCCGGCCGACCCCGGACGCGTGCCCCTCCGGCGCGCTCTCCGACCGCCAGCCGTTGATCACCTGGTTCACCGACCGACCAGGATCCGCCGGCGCAGACCAGATCCACGGTTCGCCGGCACCGCCCTACCCCGCTCTCCACGCCGACGCACTGATCGGCGGTTGATCCAGCTGGGGATGGAACAGCAACTGAGCATTCCCTATCGCCTCGACGGGACCATGTTCCGCACCTTCGTCGTCGCGCGGGGCGGCAAGGACTACTCCGACGACGACCTCACGCTCGCCCGGCACATCCAGCAGTCGCTGATCACCGTCGACCAGCAGATCCGCGCCCTGGCCCGCCTGTCCGCCGAGCGTGGACCGGCGGACACGGCCGCGGACTTCGATCTGACCGGGCGTGAACTCGCGGTGCTGCAACTGCTGGCCGAGGGCCGGACGACCCGGTGCTCGGCCCGCCAGCTCGGCTGCTCCCCGCGGACCGTGGAGAAGCATCTGGAGCGCTGCTTCCGCAAACTCGGCGTTCGCGACCGGCTCAATGCGGTCCGGGTGGCGACGCAGGCCGGCCTGGTCGGTCACTCCCAGGGAGCAGACTCACCCAGCTTGTCGTAGTACTTGGCCAGGTGGCTCTTGACCCGGTCGAGTCCTTGGCCGGCAGGTCGACCCCGCCGCGCGAGCCCTGCATGACCGCGGCCGCCGCCATGAAGCCGCGGGGCACGGCGCGGATCTCACCGTTGATCACATCGGCGATCAGCAGCTTGTACGCGGTGAAGTTCTCTTTCTTGTCGGCGTCGTACCAGACGTGCGCGTCGCGGTACTTCTCGTTGGGCTCATCCTCGGCGCCGGCCCAGGCACGAATCCGTTTCTCCGCCGCCGCACCGTCCCACTCCCGGTCCCGGTCAGCCAGCGGGAAATCCTGAAGAACTTGTGACGGCCATCCTGAAAGGGTTCCTTTCCGGTGAGGATCGAGTCGCCTGGTCGATCGCCAAACGCAGTAGCACGAAGCGGCCGCGACCGGCGGGCTGAGCCATCAGGCCGTCACAGCTGACTTCGCGAAGAAATGGGCGCTCGGCGGTATCAGAAGCTCCCGCGGTCTTCTCATCGGGTTCACCCACATGAAAACCTGAACTGAGAACTCCGGAAGGCCGCACCATGCTTGGATTCCTGCCACGAATGCCCGCCGAGGTGACCACCCGATCGGCGAGCGCGAGGCTCCGTTTCGCCGCCGCCGAACCGCCGAGCGGCTGCCCTACCCCTCGCGTTGGACGAGATCCCCACCGCGGAGACGTACGACGGCGATCTCCCAGCCGGCCGGCGACCTGGTGGTCAACGGCCGGGTGGCCAAATTCCTGATCGACTGGCGAGATCGGCAGCAACCGCGGGTGCACTTCGTCAACGGCAATTTCGTCGAGGACGGCCAGACTCCCGACTCCGCGCGCTACCACTACTTCTTCGCCCGGGCCGCCCTGAACATCCCCGAGTCGCTCGGGGAGTTCAACGACGTCACCTACTTCACCCAGGACAAGCGCTATGTCGCCGGGGTGGTGCACACCTATCTGCTGGACGGCTCGGCGGAGCCGGTGTACGGGCTGCAGTTCTATCCGCAGGACGTCATCGCCGAAGAGACCGTGGTCGCGGCCGTCAGCCAGGTCAAGGAGCGGATCACCGTTCCCGGGCCCGCTTCGCCTTCGTCCCGACCGGTTCCCAGCAGACCACCGCGACCGTGACCGACGAACTGACCGCGGCCTGCATCGAGGTGCTGACGCTGGACCAGATCCTCGGCTCGATCCAGTACCTGCCGCTCAATACCGGCGAGGCCTGGGGACACCTGCGGATCTTCCCGCCGGACAACGACGAACTCCGGCCGACCGACATTCCCGTCTTCGAGGAGTTGCCGCTCGATCTGTCCGTGGTGGCCGGGGTGTTCACCAAGGCGGTGCAGGACACCAACTCCCACGTCAACCTGAAGTCGAAGGAGCGCAACACCCCGAATGCGGTGCTGCGCAACGCCGGTCCGGACAATCCGCGGCTGGCGCCGTTCGCCGACCAGCCGGTGCATCTCGTCGTCCGCGGTGACGACTTCCTGATCGAACCGACCACCGACGAGATCGTCGCCCAGAAGCTGGCCGAACGGATGGACCGGCCGCTGGTCAAGCTCCGCTGGCGCCGGGAGGACCAGCTGCGCTCGTACGACGAACTGGCCGACACCACCACCTCGCGCACGCTGACCTACGCCTCGCGCTACGGCTCGAAGGCCACCAACCTCGGCTTCCTGGCCCACGGCAGGTGCTGGGCCGGGTGAGCGACCCGGGCAGCCCGAGCGCCGAGGCGGGCTACGAGCTGGTGCCGAACGGCTTCGCCGTGCCCTTGCAGGCGTACCAGGACTTCGTCGATCATCCGCCGAACGCCGATCTCCGGGCCAAGCTCGCCGACCTGATCGAGGCGGAGCAGGGCGGGCGAGCTGTCGCCCAAGCAGCGGGCCGAGAAGGTGGCCGCGGTCCAGGCGGCGTTCATGGCCGGCACCTTCCCCGACGGCGCCCTGGAGCGGATCCGGGCCAAGCTGGACGAGGTGCTGCCCGGCGTGGAGAAGATCAAGGTCCGGTCCAGCGCGAACGCCGAGGACGTGCCCAACTTCGACGGCGCCGGCCTGCACGACAGCTTCGCCGCCGACACCGACAAGGAAGACCGGCCGGACCGGCCGTGCCGGATCGAACTCGACGAGGACGACGGCGAGGTCAAGCGCAAGGTCAAGCCCAAGACGGTGGGCTGCGCGGTCCGCGGGGTGTACGCCAGCCTGTGGAACAAGCGCGCGGTCGAGGAGCGCTCCTTCGCCCGGATCGACCAGAACAGCGTCGCGATGGGGCTGGCGATCGTGCCGGAGTACGACATCGAGTCCGAGGTCGCGGCGAATGCCGTGGTGGTCACCCGGGTGCTGAACACCGACGACGTCTACGGCTACTCGCTGTCGGTCCAGGAGGGCAACAACCTGGTCACCAATCCCGATCCGGGCACCTTCTCCGAGGTCACCATCGCGGGCTTCATCTCCGACGACGAGCCGGTCAGCTTCACCGTGACCCGGTTCGCCAAGCCGACCCCGGACGCCCCGGTGCGGACCACGCCGGTGCTGTCGACCGAGCGGATGCTGGAACTGGTGAACCTGGCCAAGCGGGTGGAGAACGCGTACTGCCGGGCCAAGCCGGGCTACTACCCGAACTGCTCCTTCGTCACCGCCGCCAACGACAAGGAGACCTCGCTCGACCTGGAGGTCAAGATCCTGGAGAACGGGCACCTGGTCTACAAGCAGACCCGCGAGTTCGGCGGCCGGTAGCGGCTGACTCCCGTCCGCGTTTCCCGTCGCATGCGGGGAAACCGGGGTGCGGGAGGCGGATTTCACCCAGGTTTGCCCGCACGTGACGGGAAACGCGCAATCAGGAGTCAGCCGTACGCCGGATGAGCGTCAGAGGGTGGTCACCAGGCCGCCGTCGATGACGAAGTCCGAGCCGGTGACGTTGCCCGCCCGGTCGCCGGCGAGCAGGACGACGAGGTCGGCCACCTCGCCCGGCGTGCTGAACCGGCCGGTCGCCGTGCCGGCGGCGACCTCGTCGCGTACGGCGGTCGGTTCGGCCCCGGTGGCGCGGCGACACTCTCCGCCACGCCGCCCTCGCCGAGCCAGAGGTCGGTGTTCACCGGTCCCGGACTGACGGTGTTGACCCGTACGCCGCGGCCGCCGACCTCCTTCGAGAGCGACTTGCTGAAGTTGCTCAGCGCGGCCTTGGCGGCCGAGTAGTCCAGCACGTTCGGATCCGGCAGGAAGGCGTTGACCGAACTGACCGTGACGATGCTGCCCCGGCCGGCGGCCAGCATCACCGGGAGCACCGCCCGGGTCATCCGGACGGCGGCCATCAGGGTCAGGTTCAGCGACCGGGTCCACTGCTCGTCGGTGATGGCCAGGAAGCCGTCGAGCCGGGTGCCGACCGCGCCGACGTTGTTGACCAGCACGTCGATCCGGGCCGTGCTCCGCGGCCCGATCGGCCAGGTGTTGCGGACCGGCCGGATCGCTGAGGTCGACGGCGACATGGTGCACCTGGCCGCCGTCGATCAGCCGGTCGAGCTCGGCGGAACTGGACCGGGCGCCGGCCACGACCGTCGCCCCTTCCTCGACCAGCGCCGAGACGACGGCGAGACCGATCCCCTTGCTGGCTCCGGTCACCACCGCCAGTCGGCCGTTGAGGCCAAGATCCATGGTCAGAGACCCTGCTTCTGCAGCCAGGTGAGGCAACCTTCGGCGACCTCACGCCAGCCGTGATCGATCACCAGCGAGTGGCCGCGGTCCGGGAACTCCTCCAGTTCGGTGACCGCCGTGGAGTGCTTGTACTGCTTGAGGGTGGCCTTGGTGATCGCCTCGGGAACCGTGTGATCCTGGCCGCCCATCAACAGCAGCAGCGGGCCGCGGTCGGCACTTGTCCACGTCGACGGACGCCTCGGTATGGCGATTGAAGTTGGCCGTCGCCGCCTGGAACAGCGGACGCCCGGGTGACGGGATCGTCCACTGCTCGAACAGCGCGTCGGACTCGTCGGCCTCGAGCGCGTTGCCGAACGCGTAGCGGAACTGCTCCGAGGTCAGCGCCACGGACTTGTCCTTGTTCGACGGGCTGTGCAGCACCGGGAACGACGGCGCGCAGGGCCGAGATCGGCAGCGGCAGCACACCGCGGAAGGGTGCCGCGTCGATCGCGATCCCGGCGGCGCCGTAGCCCTGGCCGAGAAGCTTCTGCACGATCGTGCCGCCGAAGGAGTGACCGATCAGGATCGGCTTGGCCGCCAGACCATCGGCGACGGCGGCGAAGTGCGCGGTGATCTCATCGATGCCGTGACCGGCGACCGCTTCGGGCGCCTGGCGGGCGGCTTCGACGCTGTCGGGCTCACCGGGCCAGCCCGGGGCCAGCGGCTCGTATCCGGCTTCGCTGAAGAGATCGATCCAGGGCTGCCAGGCGCTGGCATGCAGCCAGAGGCCGTGGACGAACAGAACTGGCGTACGGGTGTCGGGCATGGTGCTCTTTTCCTCGAGGAAATGTATGGGAAGCGGGGTATGCGAAACGTACCCTGCCGGATGACGATGCCGATATGTTGGGTCGGTGGTCGCCGCCAAGCGCCATCTCGATCGGGGAGGATTGGGTCGTCACGAGGCTGATCGATGACTAAACCGACCATCCTGGCCGTCGACGACGACCGGCAGGTGCTGGCCGCGATCGTCCGCGACCTGAACAGCGAGTACGGCGAGCGAGTATCGCGTGCTGCCCGCGTCCTCAGGCGCCGAGGCGCTCTCGCTGCTCGCCCGGATCGCGCTGCGCGACGAGCCGGTGGCGCTGATCGCCGCCGATCAGCGGATGCCGAAGATGACCGGGATCGAGCTGTTGGAACAGGCGCGGGTCCATGCCCCGACCGCCAAGCTGCGTGCTGCTGACCGCGTACGCCGACACCGACGTGGCCATCAAGGCGATCAACGACATCGGCCTCGACTACTACCTGATGAAGCCGTGGGACCCGCCGGCCGAGCGGCTCTATCCCGTGCTCGACGACCTGCTCGGCGACTGGCAGCAGGCCCATCCGGACCACAGCTCCGACGTGCGGGTGGTCGGCCACCGGTGGTCGGACCGCAGCTACGACCTGAAGATGTTCCTGGCCCGCAACCACGTCCCCTACCGCTGGTACGACATCGAACGCGACGCGGAGGCGCAGCGGTTGAGCGACCTGGCCCAGGCCGCCACGACCGATCTGCCGCTGGTGCTGGTGCCGGGCGGCGAGACGCTCCGCGCGCCCAGGATCCTCGAGGTGGCCGGCGCGCTCGGGCTGCACACCAGCGCCCAGCAGCCGCTGTACGACGTGTGCATCGTCGGCGGCGGTCCGGCCGGACTGGCCGCTGCGGTGTACGCGGCGTCCGAGGGACTGAGCACCGTGGTGGTCGAGCGCGAGGCGCCCGGCGGCCAGGCCGGCCAGAGCGCGGCGATCGAGAACTACCTCGGCTTCCCCAAGGGGCTGAGCGGCTCCGATCTGGCGCAGCGGGCGATCGCCCAGGTCTCCCGCTTCGGCGCCGAGATGGTGCTGGCCCGCGACGTGACCGGACTGGAGAGTCGCGGTCCGGTCCGCGCCGTGCTCGTTCGACGGCGCCGGGGAGATCGAAGCCCGCACCGTCATCGCGGCCACCGGGGTGTCCTACCGCCGGCTGCCGGCGGCCGGGGTCGAGGAGCTCAACGGCCGCGGGGTCTACTACGGCGCGAGCGCCAGCGAGGCGAGCCAGTGCGACGGGGACGACGTCTACATCGTCGGCGCCGCGAACTCCGCCGGCCAGGCCGCGCTCAACCTGGCCCGCCACGCCCGGCGGGTCGTGCTGGTCGTCCGGGGCGAGACGCTGTACGCCACCATGTCGCAGTACCTGGTCGCCCGGATCACCGCCACACCCAACATCGAGGTGCGCTGCCGCAGCGAGGTGGTGGCCGCGCAAGGCGTCGGGCATCTGGAGCGGATCACCCTGGCCGATCGGCTGACCGGCGCCACCGACGAGGTGCCCGCCAGTTGGCTGTTCATCTTCATCGGCGCCTCACCGCGTACCGACTGGCTCGGGCCCGGACGTCGTCCGCGACAGTCACGGCTTCGTGCGTCACCGGCCCCGACCTGCTGGCCCTGGCGTCGGAGCGTCCCTGGCCGATCGAACGCCCGCCGTACGCGCTCGAAACCAGCGTGCCCGGAGTGTTCGCCGCCGGCGACGTCCGGCTCGACTCGATGAAACGGGTGGCGTCGGCCGTCGGCGAGGGCGCGATGTCGATCTACCTCGTCCACCGCTACCTGGCCACGATCTGATGCAGGTCGCCGAACTCCGGGCCCTGAGCATCTTCGACGGCCTGGCCGACGAGCAGCTCGGCGAGCTGATCGCCGGCGGCACCGAGGTCGCGATCGTGCCCGGAGCTCGAGCTGTTCCGGGAGGGTGCGCCCGCCGACTTCTGGTGGGTCCTGGTCGACGGGGCCATCGATCTCCTCCGGCACGTGGGCCGCGAGGAGACCGTCGTCGCCCGGATGGACGAGCCGGGCCGCTGGGCCGGCGGGTTCCGGGCCTGGGACGAGGCCGGCACCTATCTGGCGACCGGCCGCGGCGCCCGCCCCGGCCGGGTGCTCCGGGTGCCGGCCGCGGTGCTGCGCGACCGGTCGACGGCGTGGTTCCCGTTCGGCGGGCACCTGATCCGAGGGCTGTACCACACCGCGCGATCCATCGAGTCGACGGTTCGGCAGCGCGAATCCCTGGTCACCCTGGGCACCCTGGCGGCCGGCCTCGCGCACGAGATCAACAATCCGGCCGCCGCGGCGACCCGCTCGGTCGACGCCCTGGAATCGGCCAGTCAGACGCTGCTCACCGGGCTCGGCGCGGCTGGCCGACGACGACGTCACGGCCGCCCAGTTCGCCGGGCTGGACGAGCTGCGCCGGGAGATCGAGCCGCAGGCCGTGGACCCCGATCCGCTCGCCCGAGCCGATCGCGAGCAGGATCTCGGTGCGTGGCTGAGCCGGCACGGCGTCGGCGGCGCCTGGCGGCTCGCCCCGCCCCTCGCCGCGGCCGGCGTCGACCCGGCCTGGTGCGCGCGGGCGGAGGCGATCGTGGGCGGATCGAGCCTCGAGCCGGCGCTGGAATGGGTGGCGAGCACCTTCTCGGTGGCCACGCTGCTCGCCGAGCTGAAGGAGTCGACGCGGCGGATCTCCGAACTCGTCGCGGCGATGCGCTCGTACTCCCAGCTCGACCGGGCCTCGCTGCAGAAGATCGAGGTGGCCGACGGGCTCGAGACCACCCTGGTGATGCTCAGCCACAAGCTGGGCGGGATCACGGTGGAACGGGACTTCGGCGCCGACGTCCCGCCGATCGAGGCGTACGCGGGCGAACTCAATCAGGTCTGGACCAATCTGATCGACAACGCCATCGACGCGATGGACGGCGAGGGGACCTTGCGGGTGGCGACCCGCAACGCCGAGGACGGCGTCGTGGTCGAGATCGCCGACACGGGATCGGGCATGCCGCCCGAGGTGGCTGCGCACGCGTTCGAGGCGTTCTACACCACGAAGGACGTCGGCAAGGGCACCGGCCTCGGCCTGGACATCGCCCGCCGCATCGTGGTCGAACGGCACGGCGGCACGATCACCATCGACTCGCAACCGGGCCGGACCGTGCTGCGGATCCAACTGCCCCTCCGGCCGGAACCGCGCGGCCTGAGCGCATCCCGATACCGACGGCCCTTTGCGCTTGCACGACGGACCAGAACGGTCCCGATTACGGCCGACTCCGGGCACGTTTGCGCGCACAACGGACCAATACGGCACGCGCCTCAGCTGAAGCCGGCGACGGCGTGCGGCTCGTACGGCTGCTCGAGGCGGGCCACCTCGTCCTCGGTCAGTTCGATCTGGAGGGCGGCGATCGCGTCGTCGAGATGATGGGCCTTGGTCACGCCGACGATCGGGGCGCTCACCTGGGGCCGGCTGAGCAGCCAGGCCAGGGCGATCTGAGCGCGCGGCACCCCGCGCTCCTCGGCGACGGCCGCCACCGCCGCGACGATCTCCCGGTCACCCTCCCGATAGAGCCCCGACCCGAAGGCGTCGGTCTCGCTGCGGTTCGTGGTCTCGTCCCAGTCGCGGGTCAGCCGGCCGCGGGCGAGCGGGCTCCACGGAATCAGCCCGATCCCCTGGTCGGCGCAGAGCGGGATCATCTCCCGTTCCTCCTCGCGATAGAGCAGGTTGTAGTGGTTCTGCATGCTGACGAAGCGGGTCCAGCCGTGCCGGTCGGCGAGGTAGAGCGCCTTGGAGAACTGCCACGCGTACATCGACGACGCCCCGAGATAGCGAGCCTTGCCCGCCTTGACGACATCGTGCAACGCCTCGAGCGTCTCCTCGATCGGGGTGTGCTTGTCCCACCGATGGATCTGCAGCAGGTCGACGTAGTCCATCCCCAACCGGGTCAGCGAGTTGTCGACCTCGGCGAAGATCGCCTTCCGGGACAGCCCGCGGCCGTTGGGTCCGGGACGCATCTCGCCGTGGACCTTGGTGGCCACGACCGTCGCCTCGCGGTCGGTGAAGTCGCGCAGCGCCCGGCCCAGGATCTCCTCACTGGATCCCTTCGAGTAGACGTTGGCGGTGTCGAAGAAGTTGATGCCCGCGTCGACCGCGCGCTTGATCAGCGGGCGGGCGTCGTCCTCGGCCAGAACCCACGGGTGACCGCCGCGGCTGGCGTCGCCGAAGCTCATCACGCCGAGACAGATGGGTGAGATCTCCAGCCCGGTGGTCCCGAGCCTCCGGTACTCCATGTCAGTCATGGTCGTCCTTTCGATGGGCGCCAGGTAACAGTTGCCTCCAGCCTCGCATCACGGTCATCAGGCCTCGACAGGTCCCGTACAGTGGAAAGTGCCATCGGGCCCCTCCGCTGACACCTCTGCTCAGCGGTCCCATGGCGATCGGCATTCGGCCCTACTGACGGGCCACGATGGATTCGACATGAATACCTCCGGCCCTGCTCCTCAGACGGACGACGGCACCCAACCCGAGCTCTGCGAAACGTGCCAACACCCCCTGTCCATCCACGACGCGATCAGTTCGCGCTGGTGCGCGGCCAGCGGCATCGCGGCGGGCCGTCGCGACTGCATCTGCGCCGGCGTGGCGACCCAAGCGCGCTCCCTCTCGCACTACTGATCTGACCGGCGGCTGAGCCGCCCACCATCCCGTACGCGTCCCCGTATCGGTCAGGACGCGCGCCAAAAGCGTCTTGACACATACTCCCCTTGGGACTAACAATGGTGACGAGTTAGTCCCGAAGGGACTATTTAGTCATGAAGGTTCCGATGAGAGAACTCGCTCTCGCGGCCGGTCTGACGTCGACCACGCTGTTCGTCCTCAGCTACCTGCCGATGCTCTACCGGGCGCTCCGGACGCGCGACCTCGGCTCGTACAGCCGACCGAGCCTGGTGCTCGCCAACGTCGGCAACGTCATCCAGGCGATCTACGTGTACAGCCTGCCGGCCGGACCGATCTGGTTCCTGCACGGCTTCTACCTCGCGGCCAGCGCCCTCATGCTCGGCCTGCACCTGCGCCACATCGATCCCGATCCGGGCGCACCACCATCGCCGCTCAGGCTCTCGAGCCTCCGACCGCGCGCGAAAACCACCATCGAAGAAGGAGGCCGCTATGACGGCAACAACGACTGACCAGATCACCTCCGAGCACCTGGAGAGCCTGCGAGCCCGGCTCCGGGGAGCGGCCGTGCTGCCCGGCGACGACGGCGTACGACGCGGCGCCGCGCCGCCTGGAACCTCAACGCCGAGCACCGACCCGCCCTCGTCGTGCTGGCCGAGAATGCCGAGGACATCCGCTGCGCGGTGGAGTTCGCCCGGACGGCGGGCCTCGGGGTCGGCGTGCTGGCCACCGGCCACGGCACCGGCACCCCGTGCGACGGCGGCGTGCTGATCAACACCTCGCGGATGCGCGGCGTCCAGGTCGACCCGGACGCGCGGGTGGCCCGGGTCGAAGCCGGTGCGGTGTGGGACGACGTGCGTCGAGGCCGCGGCGGTCCACGGTCTGGCCGGCCTGCCCGGCTCGAGCACCACGGTCGGCGTGGTCGGCTACACCCTCGGCGGCGGCTTCGGCTGGCTCGGCCGGCGGTACGGCCTGGCCGCCCACTCGGTCCTCCGCGCCGAGGTGGTGACGGCCGACGGCCAGCTGGTCACCGCCAGCCCGGACGAGCACCCGGACCTGTTCTGGGGACTCAAGGGCGGCACCGGCAACCTCGGCATCGTCACCGCGCTGGAATTCGCCCTGCACCCGGTGCGGCAGGTCTACGGCGGGAACCTGTACTACCCGCTGGACCGGGCCGCCGACGTGCTCGGGTTCTTCGCGCAGTGGAGCCGGTCGGCGCCGCCGGAGCTGACCTCGGCGGTCACGTTCCGGACCTTCCCGCCGCTGCCGACCGTCCCCGAGCCGCTGCGCGGGCACGCAGCTGGTCGCGCTCCGCGGCTGCTTCTGCGGCGACCCCGCCGACGGCCGGGCGCTGATCGACCAGGCCCGGGCGGCGCTGGGCCCCGCGCAGGTCGACACCTTCGCCGCGATGCCGGCCGCGGCGCTGGCCGCGATCAGCATGGATCCGGTCGACCCGCTGGGCGTCGATGAGCCACTCGGAACTGCTCCGCGATCTCACGCCCGGCACCATCGACGCGCTGGTCGACCTCGCCGGCCCCGACGCCCGGTCGCCGCTGGTGATGCTGGAGGTCCGGCAGCTCGGCGGGGCGCTCGCCGGTCCGGCCGGCGCGCTGAGTCCGATGGCCCACACCGACGCCGCCTTCAGCCTCAACGCGATCGGGATCACCCCGACGCCGGAGCGCGCACGCTGCCGTCCGGGCCCACCTGGAGAAGGTCGAGGCGCGGATCCGCGGACACGCCACCGGTGACACCTACGTCAACTTCCTCGACCTCGAGGGCGCGACGCCCGAACGCATCCGGGCGGCCTACTCCGCCGACGACTGGGACCGCCTGGTCCGGCTCAAGGCCCACTACGACCCGAACAACGTCTTCCGCTTCAACCGCAACATCCCGCTCGACCCTCGTCCAACCCAACCCACCAGAAAGTGAGTACGACCGATGAACACCACCCAACCATCCTGGTCACCGGCGCCACCGGCACCGTCGGATCAACCCTGATCCCCCTGCTGCACCGCACGCGGCGCGACCGTCCGGGCCCTGGTCCGCGACCCGGCCGCGATCCAGCCGATCTCCGACGGCCGGATCCAGATCGCCGTCGGCGACTTCGCCGATCCGGCCTCGCTACGCGCCGCGGTCGAGGGCGTCGACGCCGTCTTCCTCGCCTGCGGCAACGTGCCCGAGCAGGTGGCGTACGAGTGCGCCGTGATCGACGCGGCCGCCGCAGGCCGGCGTACGGCGGATCGTCAAGCTGTCGGCCCGCGGGGCCGCGATCGGCGCGCCGGTCGCGTACTGGCACTGGCACGGGCTGATCGAGCAGCACCTGCAGGCGAGCGGGGTGCCGGCCGTCGCTGCTCCAACCCGGGTTCGTGATGACCAACCTGCTCGGCGCCGCCGAACACGTCCGCCAGCAGGGCATGCTGTTCGCTCCGGCCGGCCGGCGCGCGGATCGCGATGATCGACCCGGCCGATGTCGCGGCGGTCGCGGCCGTCGCGCTGACCACCGACGGCCACGACGGCCGCACCTACGTGCTCACCGGTCCGGAGGCGATCAGCTACGCCCAGGTCGCCGCCGCACCTGTCCGCCGCGACCGGTCGGCACGTCGGCTTCGTCGACATCCCGCCCGAGGCGGCGGTGCCGGCCCTGATCGACGCCGGCCTGCCGCCGTTCGCCGCCGAGCAGGTGGTCGCCGTGTTCGGCGAACTGCGGCGCGGTGTGCAGGCCACGACGACCGGCACGGTCAACGCGCTCACCGGACGATCCGCCCGGCCCTTCGCGGCGTTCGCGCGGCAGTACGCCGACGCGTTCCGGAGCGAGGAGCCCACCGGACTCAGCGCCTGAGTCGCTGAGAGCCGAGCCGATCAGCTCAGCGTGCCGGCACGGCAGCGTCATCCGTGCCGGCACTCGGCTGTTCGGAGATCCACCGCTCGGCCCGGGCGGTCGCCTGGCTGACGGTGCCGGCCATCGCGGCCACGTCGGGGGTGGCGTCGGCGGGTGCGGCCGGCCAGGTGGCGACGATCTCGGTGGCCCAGCCGGCCCAGCGGTCGATCATCTCCAGGTAGTCGTCGAGGAACCGGCCGGTCAGGACGAGGGTGGCCAGCCGCTCCGGGTACGGCCCGGTGCCGGCCAGGTAGCTCGAACCGACCTTCACGTTGTGCACGGTCCGCTCGTGCACCCACTCGCGGAGGCTGGCGGAGGGTGGCCAGGACGTCGGCGGTCGACCCGCTCTCGGCGTAGAACACCTTCAGGATGTGCTCGGACTCGAAGACCGGCTCGGCGCTGTCGGTGGCCAGCCAGGCGGCCAGCGCCCGCCGGCCGGCCGGGGTGATGGAGTACACCGTGCGCGGACGGCGACCATTGGCGCCCGCGGCCGCCTCCGCCAGCCCCTGGGCCACCAGCTTCTTCGGCTCCTCGTAGAGCTTGCTCCGGGCGCGCGGCCAGAACCGGTTCAGCGTCCGGTCCATCTGCTTGGCCAACTCGTACGTGGTCCACGGCTTGATCGCGAGCAGGCCGAGGATGGCGTACGAGGTCGGTGTCAGTGCAGCGGTGGTCGACATGAGGCTCCCGGTGTTCGTCGAATGTTCATCCCAAAGGGACTATATCGCGACCGGGTCGCTACGCCGATCGACCGCTTGCTGGTCGGGTCCGACGGTCCTAACCTGAAAGAGTTGAGGGGGTAGCGATGGTGCGCCGAAGAAGGTCCGCATCATGTTGGCGCTCGTGACCGCGCTGGTCCTCCTGCTCTCCGGATGTCCCAGCAGCGGCGGTTCCGGAGCGGCGGCGGGTATCACCTGCACGTCTGAGGATCGGTCAGTCGGTCGACGGATCGACTGCGGCGGCGTCACGGGTAGGTTTCGGCCATGAGGGCTGTGGTGATGACCCGGACCGGCGGGCCCGAGGTGTTCGAGGTCCTGGACCGGCCGGACCCGGTCGCCGGAGCCGGTGAGGTCCGGATCGCCGTGCGCGCCGCCGGCCTCAACTTCGCGGACACGATGGCGCGGGTCGGGCTGTACCCGGCGGCGCCGAAGCCGCCGTGCGTCCTGGGCTACGAGGTGGCCGGCGAGGTCGAGACGATCGGCGAGGGCGTGTCCGGACTGGCCGTCGGGCAGCGCGTGATGGCCGGCACCCAGTTCGGCGGTCAGGCCGAACTGGCCGTCGCCCGGGCCCGCGATGTGCTGCCGATGCCGGACCACTTCAGCTTCGAGGAGGGGGCGGCCTTCTGCGTGAACTACGCGCACCGCGTACGCCGCCTTGATCATCATGGGCGGGCTGCGGGAGCGGGACCGGGTGTTGATCCACTCCGCCGCCGGCGGCGTCGGGATCGCGGCAACCCAGGTCGCCCGCAACGTCGGCGCGGAGATGATCTTCGGCACCGCCTCGGCGGCCAAGCACGAGGCGATCACCGCTCAGGGCGTGCACCATCCGATCGACTACCGCACCCAGGACTTCAAGGCCGAGGTGCGGCGGCTGACCAACGGCGAGGGCGTCGACGTGATCTTGGACGCCATGGGTCCGACCTCGTTCCGCAAGGACTACCGGATCCTGCGGCCCGGCGGCCGGCTGATCATGTACGGACTGTCGGAGGCGCTCAACGAGAACGGCCGCAGCATCAAGGCCACGGTGTCGAGCCTGCTGCGGATCCCGACCTCGACGATGCCCTGGTGGAACGGCGGCCGGCTGCTGAATCAGAATCGTGGCGTGTTCGGGCTCAACCTGCTCAGCTGGTGGAAGCGCGAGGGCGGCATGGACCGGATCACCGCACCGCTGCTGAGCGACCTCGGCAAGAAACGCCTGATGCCGGTCGTCGCGAAGTCCTTCCCCTTCGATCGGGCCGGCGACGCCCACCGCTATCTCGCCGAACGCCGCAACATCGGCAAGGTGGTCCTCACTCCCGCTAGCGCCCCTCACCCCCCACTTGTCCGGTCGTCCCCCAGCTATAGGTGGGGGCGACCGGACAAGTGGGGGGTGAGGGGGGTCCGTCAGACCCCGGCCAGCTCGCGGGGGATCGCGATGACGTCGACCAGGGCGCCGTTGCGCCACACCGTGATCTCCACCCGGCGACCGATCGCGTCAGCCACCATCCGCTGCTGCAGTTCGGTGCTGGAGACCACCGGTTTGCCCTCGACGGCCACCATCACGTCGCCGGCGCGCAGGCCGGCCAGCTCGGCGGGACTGCCGGAGATGACCTGGGCCACCCGCAGCCCGCTGCGCCGGCCGAGCTTGGTCACCAAGGGCGGCGGCAGCGGAGCCTGGGCGCCGGCGATGCCGAGCCAGGCGCGGCGGACCCGGCCGCCGGTCATCAACGCACTGATGATCCGCTGGGTCGTGGCGTTGATGGGCACGGCCAGGCCGACCCCGACGCCGGCGACGGCGGTGTTCACGCCGACCACCAGCCCGTGGCTGTCGGTCAACGCGCCGCCGCTGCTGCCCGGGTTGAGCGCGGCGTCGGTCTGGATCACCTCGTCGACGACCCGGCCCTGGCGGGTGGGCAGCGAACGCCCCAGCCCCGACACGATGCCGGCGGTGACACTGCCCGCCAGCCCGAGCGGGTTGCCGAGCGCGACGACCAGTTGGCCGATCCGCAGCCGGGAGGCGTCACCCAGCTGCACGGCCGGCGGCACGGAACTGCGGGCCCGCAGGACCGCGAGGTCGGACAGCGGATCGCGGCCGATCACGTCGACGTCGACCTCGGTGCCGTCGGTGAACGCCGCCTCAGCCGCGTCGGCTCCTTCGACGACGTGCGCGCTGGTCAGCAGGAAGCCGTCGTCGGTGAGCACGCTCGCGCTGCCCGCCGCCTTCGCCCCGCCGGAGCCGGACCCGCAGGCTGGCCACGCTGGGCAGCACCCGCTCAGCGACACCCATCACCACCCGCGAGTACGCGTCGAGCGCCTCGTTCTCCTCGTCCATATCCGATCAACTCCGCACCAGTCTGCTCCAGCCGTTTGCGCGCACAACGGACCAGACGGCCCCGATTCGCCGGAATCAGGGCCGTATGCGCGCACACGGACGAAACGGCCGAGGCTCACCAGGAGTCGGGTCCGGTCGAGCCGGCCGCGTACTCCTCCATCGGGGTGCGGTTCTCCCGCCACGCCTGCAGCACCGGATCGACGATCCGCCAGCACTCCACCGCCGTGTCGCCGCGGACCGCCAGCAGCGGATCGCCGTCGAGCACGCCGGCCAGCACCTCGCCGTACGCGGGCAGCCGCCCCGGACTGAGGTCGGTGCCCAGGACCGCCGGCTCGAGGTCCAGCGGGTCGCCCGGTCCGTTGACATTGATCTCCAGGGCCATCGCGTCCGGGCCCATGGAGAGCCGCAGCCGATCCGGCACGAGGTCCGCCATGCATCCCGGTCGGCAGGTGGGGCAGCGGCTTGAAGGTCACCAGGACGTCCTTGCGCCGGTCGCGGAGCGCCTTGCCCGATCGCAGCCGGAAGGGCACCCCGGCCCAACGCCAGTTGTCGATCTCCACGGTCAGTTCGGCCAGGGTCTCGGTGTTGCGGGCCGGATCGACCCCCGGCTCGGCCGTGTAGTCCGGGACGTCGCGTCCGTCGATCGAGCCACTCGTGTAGCGGGCGCGCTTACCGGCGGCGACCGGGTCGTCGTTCCACAGCCGACAGGCCCGAAGCACCTCCGCCTTGGCGTCGCGGACGTCCAACGCCTCGACCGTGGCGATGGGCTCCATGGCGACCAGCGCCAGGATCTGCAGCAGATGGCTCTGGATCATGTCCATCAGCGCCCCGGCCGAGTCGTAGTAGCGGGCGCGGTTCTCCAAGGTGAGCTGCTCGTCGAAGACGATGTCGACGTGATCGATGTGATCGCGGTTCCACAAGGGTTCGAACAGGTGGTTCGCGAACCGCACGCCGAACAGGTTGAGCACCGTCGCGCGGCCCAGGAAGTGGTCGACCCGGTGGATCTGAGCCTCGGGCACCAGTTCGGTCAACAACTCGTTGAGGCTGGCGGCACTCTCGGCGTTGGTCCCGAAGGGCTTCTCCAGGACGAGGGTGGTGCCCTTCGGCAGCGACACCTCCTTGAGGGCGGTACAGGCCCGAACGGTGACGGCCGGCGGCAGAGCGAAGTACAGGGCCGGCGCCGGCGGACCCGCGTCGAGCAGTCGCTTCAGGTCGTCGGTGCTGGTGACGTCGGCCTTCTCGTAGCGGGTGGTGGCCAGCACCGCGTCCACGGTCTCCGTCGAGACCTGGCCGGACTCGAAGGAGGATCGCACCCGTTCGCGCCACGTCTCCTGGTCCCAGTCCTCCGTGCCGGCGCCGATCAGGATGATGTTTCGCCGTTGCTCCTCGGCATCGAGGAGCTGGCCGAGGGCCGGCAGCAGGAGCCGGCCGGACAGGTCGCCGCTGGCGCCGAGGAGCAACAGGGTTCCGATGGGAGTAGCCACCGGCCCTTTCTATCGTTCGTCGGCACAGCTCGACCCGTCATCCGCGCCCTGAGCCTGTCGAAGCGCAACGCTGCGGTCCGGCGACCAGGCTCAGGACACGGATACCGCTCACCCGTCGACGAAGTGCTTGCCCGGGCAACCGGTCACTCGAGGCCGGCCGCCAGGCGGGCCTGCTCGCCTCGGACGTCGAGTGGGAGAGCATGGTCGTGCTCTCTCGATCGATGCGGACCGGGTAACGGCGGCGGCGCAGAACGTCGACGTCGAGGTCGCGCTTCGTCCGGCTCGCCCCGGAACCGCGTACGATCGTGAGGAACGACCGACCACCATCGGTGCGCCGCGGGAGCTCGAGGTAGGCGT
The DNA here is from genome assembly GCA_963761955.1 of uncultured Actinomycetota bacterium. Taxonomy (GTDB): domain Bacteria; phylum Actinomycetota; class Actinomycetes; order Propionibacteriales; family Propionibacteriaceae; genus Microlunatus. The sequence goes on from CAVXIY010000008.1 coordinate 70,115, forward strand.
CCAGCACGACCGTCGATCCGGCTCGCCCGCGATCCCCTGAGAGCGCATCTACCTCACGTAAAGGTCGGCGGGCCCGAGCCGTCGTGCCGCTGAGACGTCGGGTCCGGCGAGTTCGGCCGTCTGTCGGTCCGCCGCTGACGTGATGCTCGGTCAACCTTGGTCAATCGCTTGGAGTGCGCCTTCACCTGGGTGAACCACGCTTCGGTCTGGGTCGTCGTGGCCGCGTCGATCGTCCGCAGGGTGATCTCGTCGTTGCTGGTGACGCTGCCGACCGTGAGGTTCGACGACCCGGAGTACACCCGCTTGGTCGGCTTGCCGTCGTAGCTGCCGTTGATGACCAGCGTCTTCGCGTGGTTGTAGCGGGTGGACACGCGGTCCTTGACCCACCGGCCGTCCCAGGTCGGCACCTTTCCCTTGATCAACTTGGCGGCGACCTTGGCCGAGAGGGAGTGTTGGGCCGGGTCGTTGTTGACGATCACCGCGACATTGCAGCCTGCTTTGCGCAAGGCGACCAATTTCTTGGCCACCGCCAGGCGCCCGACCTTCCATCCGTACATCAACAGCCGGACAACGGTCCGTTCCTCGCGACCGTAACCCGCCTCCTTCACGGTGCAGCCGACCTTTTTCAACACCGCGAGCGCCGGATCGGGAGCCAGTGACTTTCGAGGATAGAAGTCGATGCGATAGATGCCGGACGCGACCGGTCCGGTGTTCAGGTCACGCGCGTCCTTGACCATGTCCGCCATGTACCCGGTGGCCGCTTTGGCGATGGTCGGATCGTTGGGGATGACGGTGGTGTTGTTCCACGAATCGACGCTGTTGGAGCCGGTGAGATTGGCCGAGCTGACGTAGGTGAGGTCGGTGATGAACCTCCCACCGGCCGTGGCGATCTTGCTGAACACCAGCAGCTTGGCGTGGTGCACGCCGAGCTTCGGCGCCGCTGCCGCCGAGGCAGGCGCCCACGCAGACCTTCGCCCACGACCGCTTCGTGGTGTCGGTGCCGAGCGTGGCGGCCAGTGACCGGATCTCCTCGCTGCTGGAAACGCTTGTGGTAAAGGAGAACGCGGACATTCACCCCACGGGCATGGGCGTCCTTGGCGGCGGCGATGGAATCCGACTGCACGTCAACACGGTCGGCATCCCAGGAGAACATCGATACCCACACCGTCGAACCGGGCACAGCCGCGCGGAAGGATGCGGTGACGGCTCGGTGGAACACGAATTGCTGCGCGGGCGTACCGCCGGCGCTGGCCGGAACACCGAAGACCTGGCCCGGTCGGCGGCGTGTACGGCACTGGGTCGGCGGCCGCGGCCTCGGCCGGCCGCGGCTGACTGTCTGCTCGGGCCGGGACGACGAGCATGATGGATCCGACTGCGCAGACCAGCCCGATAGCGGTGATTGACACCCATTCGCATAAACCGTTCCGGCATTTCATACTCGAGATTCTGATCGCGATTGTCCGGCACGGATATACGCAGAATCGCGTAATGAATGTGCCGCGAATTATATATTCATCCTGGATATTGCGATCCTTCGACAGGCTCAGGAAACACGGCTCCGGACCGGAAGCGACAAGGCCAATTACTGCGCGCTACGCCGAATTCCGGCTCAGCCGACCGGCCCCACAACGGAGCCCCGACTGCTGCCGTCCTATTGTCGAGCAAGCGAGACCCGCGTTGGACGAAGCAGAGGACGTCGATGGCCGACCGCAGTGCAGCCGAAGCAGATGCCCATCTGGAGGGTGGTCGCGGTGCTCTGCCTGGCCGGGACCACCGTCTCGTTGCAGCAGACCATGGTGATTCCGCTGCTGCCCGGTTTCCAGGAACTGATGCACATCTCCACCGACAACGTGTCCTGGCTGGTCACCGCGACCCTGGTGACCTCAGCAGTCGCCACCCCGGTCGTGGCCCGGTTGGCCGACAGCCACGGCAAGCGGCTGATGATGCTCGTCTGCATCGCCTTGATGACGGTCGGATCGCTGGTCGCGGCGTTGAGCGCGGGCAGCTTCGTCGTCTTGCTGATCGGCCGCTCACTGCAGGGTTTCTCCGCCGCGCTGATTCCGGTCGGGATCAGCATCCTGCGCGACGAGTTGCCCAAGGAGCGGGTCGGTTCCGCGGTGGCGTTGATGAGCGCGACCCTGGGGATCGGTGGGGCACTCGGCCTGCCGCTCGGCGGCATCCTGTTCCAGCGGTTCGGCTGGACCTCGGTCTTCTGGGTGTCCGCCGTGGTCGGCGTGGCCATCCTGGTCGCGGTCCTGGTCGTCGTCTCCGAATCCGGGGTCAAGACCCGAGGCCGTTTCGATTTCCCCGGCGCCGTGCTGCTCTCGGTCGCGCTGACCGCCCTGCTGCTGGTGATCTCCAAGGGCGGCACCTGGGGCTGGGGCAGCGAGCGGACCCTGCTGCTGCTCGGGTTGACGGTCGTCGTCCTCGCCGTCTGGGTCCCCTACTCGCTGCGGGTCAGCCAGCCCCTGGTCGATCTGCGAACCTCGGCCCGCCGCCCCATCCTGCTGACCAACATCGCCTCGGTGCTGGTCGGTTTCGCCCTGATGGCGAACATCCTGATCAGCATCCAGCAGCTTCAGCAGCCGGTCGCCGGAAGTGGTTTCGGGCTGACCCCGGTCGCCGCCGGCCTCGCCATGGTGCCCTCCGGTCTGGCCATGGTCGCGTTCTCGCCGGTCTCCGGTGCGATGATCAACCGGCTCGGCGGCCGGGTCACGTTGATGGCCGGATCGGTGATCATGGGCGTCGGCTATGTCGGTCGGGTCTTCTTCGACGAGAGCCTGCTGGCCGTGATCGTCGGTTCCACCGTGGTCAGCATCGGGTCCGCCGTCGCGTACGCGGCCATGCCCAGCCTGATCATGGCCAATGTGCCGATCACCGAGACCGCGTCCGCGAACGGCCTCAACGCGCTGCTCCGGGCCCTCGGCACCTCCACCGCGAGCGCCACCATCGCCGCGCTCCTCTCCGTGGTGACCGTCACGGTGGGTGGCATCGAGCTGCCGACCAGTGAGGCGTTCCGCGATGTCTTCTGGCTGGCGGCGCTGGCGGCGCTGCTCTCCTGCGGCGTGGTGTGGTTCGTCCCCAACGCGAGGTGGAGCCGGTTCTGGTCGGGCCGGCGCCTTCGATCACCCGGGTCGGCGAAGGTGCGGAGATCGTCATCCACGGCCGGGTCCAGCAAACGGGGGCCCGGACCATTTCGCAGGCGGTGGTCACCGCGGTCAGTCTGGCGGGCGAACCGCTGGACTGGAGTCGGGCCGACAACGACGGCGCCTTCTCCCTGGCGCTTCCCGGTCTCGGCCGGTATCTGTTGATCGCCAATGCCGACGGGTGGACGCCGCGATCCACGGTCGTCGACTTCTCCGGGAAGTCCGAGGTCGTCCGCATCGAGCTGACCGAACCACTCATGCTGACCGGCCGGGTCAGGCATCACGGCTTGCCGCTGAGCGGCGCGCTGGTCACCCTCAGCGCCCACACCGGCGAGGTCCGAGTCCACGACCAGAACCGACGCCGAGGGGCGTTACCGGCTCCGGCTGCCGCCACCCGGTCACAACATCCTCACCGTGCTGCAGCCGGAGACGCTCGACACCCAGTCCACCAAGATCTTCACCACCACCCAGTCGGCGGTCGCCGATGTCGACCTCGAGCCGGCAGCCAGGGAGAGCGACGTGCTGGCTCAGTAAGCCGACAACCCGGTGGATTTGACCGCGACTACGCGGTCAAATTCACCGGGTTGTCGGCCGGAGTCAGCGCTGGGCGATGTAGCGCCGGGTGACGGCGATGTCGTTGTCGCCGTAGCCCCTGCGCCGTGAGTTCCTCGAAGGCGGCCTTCACGGCCGGCAGCAGGACCGCATGGGTGTCGGTCGCCTCGGCGACGGCGGTGGCGAAGTCGAGGTCCTTGACCATGTACTTGGCCACGCCGGACGGGCTGTAGTCCTCGCTGCACGATCCGGTCGCCGCGGGTTTCCAGGATGCGGCTCCCGGCGTATCCGCCGCCGAGCAGGCGGAACAGCACGCCCAGGTCGATACCGCTCCGGTCGGCGAGCACGGCGGCCTCGCCGAGCGCCAGGATGGTCGAGGCGACGATCATCTGGTTGCACGCTTTCGCCACCTGGCCCGAGCCGAGCGGACCGAGATGGACCGGGTTGCCGCACGCGGTGAGCACCGCCGACGCGTCCGCGACATCACGTTCCTCACCACCGACCATGATCGACAGCGTGCCGGCCTCGGCCCCGTCGACGCCGCCGGACACCGGGGCATCGACGACCCGCACGGCCCCGGCCGTCGTCTCGGCCAACCGTAGCACCGAGTTCGGAGACCCCGACCGGGGATGACGACGAGGAGATGATCAGCAGCAGGTCCTCGGGCTGGGCGGCCAGGATCCCGTCCGGGCCGGTCAGCACCTCCTCGACCTGCGGCAGGTCCGGCAGCATCAGCAGCAGGACCTTCACCGCACCGGCCAGCGATCGCGGGGTGTCGTGCCACACGGCGCCGGCGTCGATGAGATCGGCGTAGCGGTCCCGCCGTCGCCCGGTGATGTGCACGACTCCGTCGCCGCGGTTCGAGCAGATTGACCGCCATCGGACGACCCATCATGCCGAGACCGATCACTCCCACCGGGACGCCGTTGTCGGCTGACTCGTTCGCCATGCGAGTCCACCCTAGCGAAGATTCAGCGGAGTGAACATGTCACAACATTGTGAATGTCCCCTACACTGAGGAACCGACCGTGGATGATCTTGTTCCGTGATCGAGACGACGAAAGGCAATGTCAATGACCGACAGTTCCGAACGTCTACGCGTGGTCGTCGCCTCGCCGTTGGCCGAGGCACACTGCGAGCTGATCGAGCGGCTGGAGCCTCGGATCGACCTGATCCGCGACCAGTCGCTCTATCCCCCGATGCGCCATGCCGCCGACTTCTCCGGCGATCCGGCGTTTCGGCGTACGCCGAGCCAGCAACAGGCGTTCGAGGACATGGTCGACTCGGCCGACGTCCTGTACGGCATTCCCGATGTCGACCCCGCGGCCCTGAAACGGACGGCGGATGCGAATCCTGGGCTCCGCTGGGTCCAGACGATGGCGGCCGGCGGCGGCGGACAGGTGAAGGCCGCCGGACTGAGCGAGGAGCAACTGCGCCGAATCGTCTTCACCACGTCGGCCGGCGTGCACGGCGGACCGCTGGCCGAGTTCGCGGTCTTCGGGCTGTTCGCCGGCGCGAAGGATCTTCCTCGGCTGCTCGCTCAGCAGCGCGACCGGAACTGGAGCGGCCGCTGGGAGATGCGCCAGGTCTCGGAGATGACGGTCCTGGTCGTCGGTCTCGGCGGGATCGGTCAGGAGGTGGTCAAGAAGCTGGCCGGGCTCGGTGCGACCGTGATCGGCACGAGCCGGCACGGCAAGCCGGTCGAGCACGTCGACCGGCTGATCAAGGTCGAGGACATCGTGTCCACGGTGCCCGAGGTGGACGCCATCGTGTTGACGCTGCCCGGAACGGCGGCGACGGAGAAGCTGATCGGGGCCGACGTCCTCGCGGCGGTCAAGCCGGGGACGATCCTGGTCAACGTCGGCCGGGGCACGGTGGTCGACGAGGACGCACTGCTGCCCGCGCTCCGCGACGGCCGGATCGGGTTCGCGGCGCTCGACGTGTTCGCGACCGAACCGCTGCCGGAGAGCAGTCCGCTCTGGGCCGAGCCCAACCTCCTGGTCAGCCCCCACACCGGCGCCCTCAACTCGGCCGAGGACCGGCTGATCGCCGAACTGTTCGCCGGCAACGCGACCCGCCTGCTCGACGGGGAGGAGCTCCTCAACCGGGTGGACACCGTTGACTTCTACTGAATCTCGCGCGTCCGACGACGGCAACGTCGAGCGGACGCCGGCCCCCGCGGTGTCCCGAGCCCTGCAGATCCTCACCCTGCTCGAGCAGGCCGACGGTGAGCCGATGCCGTTGGGCGACATCGCCCGCGGCATCGGGGCCGCGAAGTCGTCGACCTCGAACCTCTGCCAGGTGCTCGAGGACGGCCGGATGATCGCGCGCACCGCAACCGGCTACGTTCTCGGGCGGCGTACGGTCGAGCTCGGCGGCGCCTTCATCGCGCGGTTCAACCAGATTCGCGAGTTCTACGACTACTGCACCTCGTCGCCGCTGCTCGGTCACGAGGTGGTGCAGATCGCGATGCTGGACGGCACCGATGTGCTGTACCTCGCTCGACACGAGGGTCGCGCCCCGATGCGCCTCTCGGCGAGCATCGGAAGCCGATTCCCGGCCGCGCCCACGGCCGTCGGCAACGCGTTGCTGACGACCTTGACCGACTCCGAGATCGCCGCCCGGTTCACCGGGCCCCAGCACTTCCCGCGGCGCACCGACCACAGCGTGCAGACCCTCGACGGGCTGCTCCGGAAGGTCCGGCTGGCCAGGAAGCGCGGCTACGCGATCGACGACAACGAGGTACACCCCGGCGTCTACGGCGTGGCGGTGGTCCTGCCCCCCTGGGCGAGCGGTGACCAGTCGCTGGCGATGGGCGCCTCCCTGATGGCGGCTCAGGCCAGCGACCAGTTCGTCGCCTCCATCGTCGAAGAGCTGCGTGCTGGCGGTCGACCGGCTGTCCAACCCCTTGCTCCGACGCCCGATCGCCGGCTAGCCGTTCGACCAGACTTCATTCAACCTGTTGCACTCCGTTCACTGGGCTGATAGCGTTCCGCTATTCCCCCCTCGCTCCGACAGCCGACCAGAGCTGATCCCAGTCGGAGCGGGACGCTGAATCAAAGGAGATCAACGTGCCAGACGCTGCGTTCATACCCCCGGTCGACGAAGCTGAGGATCCTGAGTACGCGGCCAACCTTCGTCGAGCGACCCTGGCCAGCACGGTCGGCAGCGCGCTGGAGTACTACGACTTCGCGCTGTACGGGCTGGCCTCCGCGCTCATCTTCTCGAAGCTGTTCTTCACCAACCTGGACCCGGCCATCGCCCTGGTCGCCAGCTTCGCCACCTTCGGGGTCGGGTTCGTCGCCCGCCCGCTCGGCGGCCTGTTCTTCGGCACCAAGGGCGACAAGCTCGGGCGCAAGTGGGTCCTGGTCGTCACGATCTTGCTGATGGGCGGTTCCTCCACCCTGGTCGGGCTGCTCCCCACCTACGACACCATCGGCATCTGGGCGCCCATCCTGCTGGTCTTCCTCCGGTTGTGCCAGGGCTTCGGAGCCGGCGCCGAGCAGGCCGGGTCGACCGTGCTGATGGCCGAGTACGCCCCGATCAAGCGCCGCGGGTTCTTCGCGGCGCTGCCGTTCATCGGCATCCAGGCCGGGACCTTGCTGGCCGCCATCGGTGTTCGTCTATCTCGGCACCATCCCGGAGGAACTCCTGCTCGAGCTGGGTGTGGCGGATCCCGTTCCTGGCCTCGATCCTGCTGGTCCTGGTCGCACTGTTCATCCGGATGAGACTGCGGGAGAGCCCGACGTTCATCGTCCTGGAGAAGCACGAGCAGATCGCCGAGCACCCGATGCGGGAGATCTTCGGACACTCACTGCCCAGCGTGCTCCGCGGCATCGGGCTGCGGATGGCCGAGAACGGCGGCTCGTACCTGTTCAACTCCCTCGCGGTCGCGTACGCCACCGGCACGGTCATGGTCGACCGGTCGATCGGTCCGATCGCGGTCGCGGTCGGCTCACTGATCGGGATGATCTCGGTGCCGTTGGCCGGCCACATCTCCGACAGGCTCGGGCGCGCTCCCGGTCTACCGGTTCGGCGCGGTCGTGATGGTGCTGCTCGCCTTCCCCGGCTGGTACCTGATCTCGCAGGGTCATGCCTGGCTGGTCATCGTGGTGATCGCGCTGGGCATCGGATTCGGCGTCAACACGATGCTCGGCCCGCAGTGCGCCATGCTGCCCGAGATGTTCGGCAACAAGCACCGCTACCTCGGCGTCGCGGTCTCCCGTGAGTTCAGCGCGGTGATCGCCGGCGGCCTGGCCGGCGTGCTGGGTGCGGCACTGATCGCCAAGTTCGACGGGTCGTGGGTGCCGCTCGGCGTCTACACCTTCATCCTCGCCTGCATCACGCTTGGCGACGACCTTCATCGCGACGGAGACCCGCGGCCGGGACCTGACCCGGCTCGAGGATGCTCTCGACGACAAGCAGGCAGGATTCGTGACCGTCCGATGAACCCCTTCGACCTGACCGGCACCACCGCACTGGTCACCGGCTCCAGCCGCGGCATCGGGCTGGCCCTGGCCAAGGGTCTGCTCCAGGCCGGCAGCCGGGTGACCATCCACGGCCGCAACCTCGACCAGGTCACGGCGACGGCCCACGACCTGGCCGAGGAGACCGGCGGCGAAACCAGGGTCAGCACGTTCGACGTCACCGACCAGGCCGCCGTCGACCGCGGCATCGCCGAGATCGAGCAGGAGTGGGGAACGCCCGACATCCTGGTCAACAACGCCGGCATCCAGCGCCGGGCGCCGTTCACCGAGTTCACCCTGGAGGACTGGAACGACCTCGTCGCCACCAACCTGACCAGCGCGTTCCTGGTCAGCCAGCGGGTGTCCCGCGGCATGGTCGAACGGGGCAGCGGCAAGATCATCAACATCGGATCGGTGCAGAGCCAGCTCGCCCGGCCCGGGATCGCGCCCGTACAGCGCCACCAAGGGCGGGATCGTCATGCTGACCAAGGGCCTGTGCGCCGACCTCGGTCCGAAGGGGATCCAGACCAACGCGCTGGCCCCGGGCTACTTCTCGACCGAGCTCACCCAGGCCCTGGTCGCCGACGAGGAGTTCACCCAGTGGGTGACGACCCGCACCCCGGCCGGCCGCTGGGGCGAGGTCGAAGACCTCGTCGGGGGCCTGGTGTTCCTCGCCTCGCCGGCCTCGAACTTCGTCAACGGACAGGTGCTGTACGTCGACGGCGGCATGACGGCGGTGGTCTGAGCATGCGCATCGCCCGGCTCGACACCGACGACGGCCCGCGCTACGCGATCTGGACCGGAGAGGCCTGGGACTGGTCGAGGACGGCTTCGCCGACCCGCCGGTCCGCACCGGGGTGACCGTTCCGGCCGACGAGGCCCGGCTGCTCGCCCCGTGCGAGCCGCAGGTGCTGGTCGGCATCGCCCACAACAAGACCAACAACGACCACCCGCTGCCGATCCAGGCCTGGCACAAGTCGATCCGCACCGTCGTCGGACCGGGCGACGCCATCCAGGCCCGGCGCGACGTCGGCACGGTCAACATCGAGGGCGAACTCGCCGTCGTCATCGGCCGCGACACCGAAGGGCTGACCGCTGGAGAACGCCTTCGACTACGTGTTGGGCTACACCGTGGTCAACGACGTGACCAATGTGGACCGCAACGCCGTCGACGAGAAGACGTTCCAGGGCAAGGGCGGGCACGGGTACACGCCGCTGGGCCCGTGGATCGAGACCGAGCTCGACGACCCGGAGAACGTCGCCACGACCGTCACCATCAACGGACCAGGTCGCGGCCGGGTCCGGCAGCTTCAACCTCCCCTCGACCGTCGCGGAGAGCATCGTCTACGTCGCTCGGTGGATCCCCCTCGGTCCCGGGGACGTGATCATGAGCGGCGCACCGAACACCTTCGTCGCCGTCAACCCGGGCGACACGGTGGAGATCACCCTCGACGGCATCGGCACCCTCACCAACCCGTCGTCTGATCGACCCCGACCGACGACCGCAAGACAAGGACAACAAATGAACCTGCCCAGCGACTCGCTCGGCGTCGTCGCGTACGCCGCCGGCGACCTGCGGGTGGAGCCGGTGTCGCTCCGTCGAACCGGCCGCCGACGAGACCGTGGTCGACGTGGCGTACGGCGGGGTCTGCGGCTCGGACCTGCACTACTGGACCCACGGCGCGGCCGGCGACTCGATCCTGCGGGCGCCGATGGTGCTGGGCCACGAGGTGGTCGGGACGGTGGTGCACGCGGCCGCGGACGGCAGCGGCCGAGCGTGGGCACGCCAGGTCGCGGTCCATCCGGCCAGCCCGGCCGGTGACGGCGTGACCCGCTATCCGGCCGACCGGCCGAACCTGTCGCCCGGCTGCACCTACCTGGGCAGCGCCGGCCGATTCCCGCACACCGACGGAGCCTTCGTCAAGTACGCGACCCTGCCCAGCCGGATGCTGCGGCCGCTGCCCGCCGGACTCGGTCTGCGCGACGCCGCCCTGGTCGAACCCGCCTCGGTGGCCTGGCACGCCGTGTCCCGGGCGGGCGAGGTCGCGGCAAGTCGGCGCTCGTCATCGGCGCCGGACCGATCGGCGCGCTGGTCGTGGCCGTGCTCAAGCGGGCCGGGGCCGGCGAGATCACCGCGGTCGACATGCACGACCTGCCGCTGGAGAACGCCCGGAAGCTCGGCGCCACCCGGACCCTGCTCGCCACCCAGGCCGACGAGATCGCCGCCGTGCAGGCCGACATCGTGGTGGAGTCGAGCGGCAGCCACCGTGGTCTGGCCAGCGCCTTCCGGGGAGCGACCCGCGGCGGTCGGGTGGTCATGGTCGGACTGCTGCCCAGCGGGGAGCAGCCCGTCCTCATCTCCCTGGCGATCACCCGCGAGCTCGAACTGGTCGGCGCGTTCCGGTTCAACGACGAGATCGACGAGGTGATCGCCGCCCTGGCCGACGGCAGCCTGTACACCGACCCCGATCGTGACCCACGAGTTCGACGTTGCCGACGCGCTGCAGGCGTTCGCCGTGGCCAAGGACTCGGCGACGTCCTCGAAGGTCCTGCTGAGGTTCTGACCACGCGAATATCTGTCGAGGGTATGCGCAATTTCCGCTGAGACCTAGCCAATGGTCGAATTGGCGTCATGATGAATCGAAGTCCACATCTTCGAGGGGTGTATCGCGATGATCCGGAAGATACTCGCGTTAGCCACAGCGTCATTGACCGCGGCCGTGGCCGGAATATTCGTCTTCGGCTTTCCGGCGGATGCGCACCCGGCCCAATTCCGAGCGACACTGCGGGATCCCGACGGTCGAGTCGTCGGCACGGTGAAGTTTCACATCGGTCGCGACGTGACGAGTGTCAACGCCAAGCTCCGGCCGAACTCTTACGTCGCGCCGAGCCAGTTCCACGGCTTCCACATTCACGCCAATGACGATCCGGCCAACGGAGACGGCTGCGTCGCCGACCCCAAAGGGCCGAACACCGCCTGGTTCGCCTCCGCCGACGGGCACCTGTCCGAGACCGGGCAGGTCCACGGCGCCCACAACGGCGACCTGCCCAGCCCGCTGGTGATGGCCGATGGAACTGCGCGTCTGAGATTCCGTACCGACCGAATCGAACCATGGTTGATGCCCGGCCGGGCGGTAATCCTCCACGCAAATCCGGACAATTTCGGGAATATCCCACTCGGCACCGAGCCCAACCAATACACGCGCCAATAGTGCCGGCGGCCACGGACCTCACCGCTCGCACCGGCAATGCGAGCGTTCGCGTCGCCTGCGGGATAGTCCGGCGCATTCACTGAATCGCCTGTTCGCGCCTGAGCTTGGTCGTTTTGGACTGATATCTCGCCCTTCGACAGGCTCAGGGCGCGTAACGGCACGTGATCGCGCGTCATCTTCCGTGGGGGTGCGCTTGTCGCCGCCGTACTCCACCAGGATGACGGCGGAGATCAGGTGTCAGGCGGACGACCCGGACCACCCACAAAGGCGATCCTCAACATGTCGCTCGACCATCGGGGTCGGACGACTTCATAGGAGGATCCAGATGTCTCGTTCAGCCAAGCGCGTCGGCGCACTCGTCGCGGCCAGTGCCCTGCTCAGTGGAGCCGGCACGTACGCCCTGTTCGCCGGCACCGCCGAAGCCATTCCGGGAGCGCAGGAGAAGTGCGCGTTCGGGCTCAAGACGATCAAGGTGGCCGACGGCTGGCAGCCGCTCGGCCTCGCCGTGACGATCGACAACGGCGACGTGGCCCGGAAGGTCGTCGCCCAGCTCGCCGCCGACATGGGCGTGGTCCCGAACGCGGAGATCCGCGTCGGCTACTCGATCGACGGCGGCGCCGTGCAGGAGAAGGTGTACGGACCCGGCAACCTCGCCAACCACAGCGAGTACTGGGAGACCCGGAGCACCCTCGCGGTGATCCCGCTGAAGGCCGGCCGGCACAAGGTTGAGCCGTAGTGGCGGATCAGCGGCGACACCGGTACGAGTGGCGCGTTCGAGAACGGCTGCTTCACCGTCGAAGGCCGGACCAAGTAGGCGTGCCGATCGGCCCGCGGCGTCGATCAACGCCGCGGCGGGAGCGGATCATCGGGTTCGAGCACGTGCCGCCGGTACGCGACGGTCACGGCCTGGGCCCGGTCGCGCAGGCCGAGCTTGATCAGGATGCGGCTGACGTGGGTCTTCACCGTCGTCTCGGCGATGGTGAAGAACTCCGCGATCTCGGTGTTGGAGAGCCCGTGCGCCACCAGCCGCAGGACCTCACGCTCGCGCGGGGTGAGTTCGGGGGTGCCGACCGGGCTGGGGATCGTCGCCTGCTGGGACTTGAAGTCGTCCAGCAAGAGTCTTGGCCACGGCCGGATCGAGCCAGGCCTCGCCGTCGGCCACGGCCCGGACCGCCCCGACCAGCTCATCCGGAGCGGCGTCCTTGAGCACATATCCCGAGGCGCCCGCCCGCAGCGCCGCCCGGACGGCGGCGTCGACGTTGTAGGTGGTCAGCATCAGCACCGCGGTCGAGCCTTCCAGGTCGGCCAGGATCCGCTTGGTCGCCTCCACCCCGTCCAGCCTGGGCATCCGCACGTCCATCACCACGATGTCGGGCCGCAGCTCGGCGGCCTTGAGCACCGCGTCCTCGCCGTCGGAGGCGAAGCCGACCACCTCGAGATCGTCCTCGACGGCCAGGATCATGGCCAGGCCCGTCCGTACGAGCTGCTCGTCGTCGACGAGGAGGATGCGGATCGTCACGGTGTCCGGCTCCGGTTCCCCCGCGACCCGGCGATCGGGCCGGCCGGGTCGGAGCCGCTGGTGGGGAGCACGGCGTACACCCGAAAGCCGCCCTCCGGGCGCGGCCCGGACTCGAGCCGGCCGCCGACCAGCTTGACCCGTTCCGCGAGGCCGACCAGGCCGTAGCCGCTGGCCAGATGCTCGATGCCGGCGTTCACCCGCCCATCGTCCACCACCTCGATGACCAGTTCGCTCGGCTTCCAGGAGAGCTGCACGCGGGCCACCGCACCGGCGCCGGCGTGCTTGTTGACGTTGGTCAACGCCTCCTGGATCACCCGGTAGGCGGCCAGATCGACGCTGGGATCCAGGTCGCGCCGGGTGCCGGTCTCCTCGACCGCGACATTGATGCCGATGGAGCGGATCTGCGCGACCAGGTCGTCCAGATTGGCCAGCCGGCTGGTCCCGCGAGCTGCGTCGACGTCGCCGTCGGCATCGGTCTGGGCCGTGTCCTCGGCGCGGAGCACCTCCAACAGCCGGCGCAGTTCGGCGACCGCCTGCTTGCCGGTGTTCTCCACCGCCCGCATCGCGCCGGCGGCGAGCTCAGGGTTCTTGACGGCCATCCGGCTGGCGCCGGCCGACTGCAGCACCATCACGGTGACGGCGTGGGCGACGATGTCGTGCAGTTCGCGGGCGATCCGCAGGCGCTCGGCGTCCACCGCGGCGGCCGCCAGGGCCGACCCGGGACGCCTCCAGTTCCCGGGCCCGGGCGCGAGCGGCCGCGCTCGAGCCCCATCGCCCCGCCGCCCAGGTGGCGATATCGAGCAGGCCGTAGACCAGCGCGACGGCCGTGACCGCGAAGGTCGAGATGCCTGCTCCAGCGAACGACGCCTCGTACCCGACGGCGACGGAGTGGGCGGCCAGCACGGCGGCGAGGCACACCCGGGCCCGGACCCGATCGGACCAGACGGCCGCGGTGTAGAGGGCGACCAGCAGCGAGACCAGCGGTCGCGAACCCAGGGTCACCGTCAACAGCACCGCGTACCCGGCCATGATCAGGCACACCGCCGTCGGCGCGCGGCGCCGGAACGACAGCGGGATCACCGCGAGCAGCCCGGCCCCGATGATCACCGCCGGGGGAATGTCGCGACTGACCCAGCCGGTCTGATCGGGCGGATCGGACAGCTGGGTGAACAACGACAGGTCCAAGGGCGACCGCGACGACCGCGATGAGGAAATCCCTGACGGAGGATCGCCGGCTCACCGGCCGAAGGAAGTCCGGCCAGCCGAACTTCGAGGAGGCCCGACCGGCGTCCCCGGCTCAGTCCCACCGGAAGATTCGACAGATCGAGACGCTCGGCCAGCCGGGCCTGACCGGTGCTGACGGTGAAGCTCTCCGGGATGGCCGCCGGCGGCTTGGCGTCACCGAGCGTCGGAGCGGCCACGGTCGGGCAGGCGACGGCTCCGGGTCGCCAATCCGCTGAACCGGTCCGCACCGAGATCGAGCAGAGCGCCTCGGCTGCCTTTGACCTTGTCCTCGAGCGCCTCGACGATGACGTCGTCCGGGACGCGCTCGCCCAGGACCACCGGGAAGTCGGAGTGCCGGTCGAGGGTGACGCCGGCGACGTTGGTGCTCTCCTTCGCGCCCTCCAGCCGCATGTAGACGACCTCTTTGGGCGTGGCCCACTCATCGGTGCTGCCGTCGGCCGAGATGATCCGGACCGAGAAGGCCTTCCGGTAGTCCAGGGACACCGGCCAGGGGTTGAAGGCGGCGACGTTGGTGGAGACGAGCACGCCGGCGACTCCTCTGATGCGTCCCTTGGGCCCGTAGAGATAGGCAGTGGGATTGCCGGCCATGCTGACTCCTTCGCGTGACTGCGGTGCGCGGACCAGGCGTTGTGCGTCGCCGTGGTGAATAGCTCACCGGCTCCCCGACGGCCTCACGCTAGTCCTCTCGTGGCCTGGTGAACAGTTTTCCCGTGGTGCGCGGATTCCGGTTCCCCCGCCAACCGGGCCACTTCGGATTCGAGCCGCCGGCCCGTTCCCACTGCTGGATGTTCATGGGGTCATGCTGGCAGCGGCGACTCGTCCATAGCTTGTCGTCGTTTTGAGAGTTTGTTACAACTTGCGGCCGCCATCGAGTGTGCCGGAGCTGCACAATCGGGTCTGAGCCCGCACCATCGTGTCCTGAGCCCGTCGAAGGACCGACTTCGCCTGACGAAACTGGACCGGCATGGGAGGGTCGAGATCGGCCCAGCTTCGCTTCGTTGATGGCGTTTGTCGATCCCCCGACCGTCGTAACTCCACGGACGAACCCTCGCGCTCTCACCATAAGGCCCATCCGCCTGTTTGAACGGCGCGGATCTGGGTATATGGGACATGTTTTTCGCAGCCACCGGTGACTTGACCTCGCGTCGGTGAATTCGCCCTCGACTACCCGGGAGGCTAGCACCAGCGCGAGACGGATTAGGCTGCGAGCCAGGAGGTGACCGTGGACATTCGCAAGACCTTTCTGGGCTGGCCGGTCGTCCGGCAGCTGACCGGCGCCGACCCGCTCGGTCGCGGCGCGGCCGTGCAGTCCGCGCACACCAAGGCGCTGACGCCGCGCACCGCCACCGCCGACCGGGTCGTGCAGAGCGTCTGCCCCTACTGCGCCGTCGGCTGCGGCCAGCGGGTGTTCGTCAAGGACGAGAGGGTCGTCCAGATCGAGGGCGACCCCGACTCCCCGGTCTCCCGCGGCCGGCTGTGCCCGAAGGGCTCGGCCAGCGAGCAGCTGGTCAACTCCCCCGGCCGCGCGACGACGATGCTCTACCGGCGCCCGCGCGGCACCGCGTGGGAGCGGATCGGCGTCGACGAGGCGACCGACATGATCGCCGACCGGATGGTCGAGTCCCGGACGCAAGCGCTGGCAGGACACACGACGAGCACGGCCGGCCGCTGCGCCGCACCATGGGCATCGCCGCCCTCGGCGGCGCGACGCTGGACAACGAAGAGAACTACCTGATCAAGAAGCTGTTCACCGCCCTGGGCGCCATCCAGATCGAGAACCAGGCCCGTATTTGACACAGCGCCACGGTCCCCAGTCTGGGGGCCTCGTTCGGCCGTGGCGGCGCCACCAACTTCCTGCAGGACCTGCAGCACGCTGACTGCATCGTCATCCAGGGCTCCAACATGGCCGAGTGCCATCCGGTGGGGTTCCAGTGGGTGATGGAGGCCAAGGCCCGCGGCGCCAAGGTCATCCACATCGACCCGCGCTTCACCCGGACGTCGGCGGTCGCCGACACGCACGTCCCGATCCGGGCCGGCAGCGACATCGTCTTCCTCGGCGCGGTGATCAACTACATCCTGAGCAACGAGAAGTACTTCCACGAGTACGTCGTCGCCTACACCAACGCCGCCGACCCTGGTCAGCGAGGACTTCCGCGACGTCGACGACCTCGACGGCGTGTTCTCCGGCTACGACCCGGAGACCGGCACGTACGACACCGCGAGCTGGGCCTACGAGGGCAGCGAGCATCGGCCGACGGCACCCGGCCGGCGGACGCCGGCGGCCAGGGCGACGAGAGCGAGGACGACGCGTCGGACCGCGGCGCCGGCCACGAGCTCGGCGGCCACGGCGCCGCGCTCGAGCACGCCGAGGTCAAGCGGGACGAGACGCTGCAGCACCCGCGCTGCGTCTTCCAGGTGCTCAAGCGGCACTACGCCCGCTACACCCCGGAGATGGTCCAGGAGGTCTGCGGCATCTCGCCCGAGCAGTTCCTCGAGGTCTGCGAGGCGGTGACCAGCCAACAGCGGCCGGGAGCGGACCACCACCTGGGTCTACTCGGTCGGCTGGACCCACCACACGGTCGGCGTGCAGTACATCCGCGGCGCGGCGATCATCCAGCTGCTGCTGGGCAACATGGGCCGGCCCGGCGGCGGCATCCTGGCGCTGCGCGGCCACGCCAGCATCCAGGGCTCGACCGACATCCCGACCCTGTTCAACCTGCTGCCCGGCTACCTGCCGATGCCGAAGGCCGGCGACGCACGACACGCTGGACGACTACGTCGACCAGATCGCCAGCCCCGACCAGAAGGGCTTCTGGACCAACGCGCGCGACCTACACCGTCAGCCTGCTCAAGGCCTGGTGGGGCGACGCGGCGACCGCGGAGAACGACTTCGCGTTCGACTACCTGCCCCGGCTGACCGGCGACCACGGCACGTACGCGACGGTGATGGCGATGCTCGACGACAAGATCGACGGCTACTTCCTGCTCGGGCAGAACCCGGCCGTCGGCTCGGCGCACGGCAAGATGCAGCGGCTCGGCCTGGCCCACCTGAAGTGGCTGGTGGTCCGCGACCTCAACCTGATCGAGTCGGCGACGTTCTGGAAGGACGCGCCCGGAGATCGAGACCGGCGAGCTGAAGACCGACGGACATCGACACCGAGGTGTTCTTCTTCCCGGCCGCCGCCCACGTGGAGAAGGACGGCACCTTCACCCAGACCCAGCGGATGCTGCAGTGGCACCACAAGGCGGTCGACCCGCCCGGGCGACGCCAGAGCGAGCTCGCAGTTCTTCTACCTGCTCGGCCAGAAGATCCGGGCAGCGGCTGGCCGGCTCGACCGACCCGCGGGACCGGCCGCTGCTCGACCTGACCTGGGACTACCCGGTCGACGAGCACGGCGAGATCTCCGCCGAGGCGGTGCTGCGGGAGATCAACGGCTTCCACCTCACCGGCGAGAAGGCCGGGCCAGCTGCTGAACACGCTTCAACGAGATGAAGGCCGACGGCTCGACCGCCGGCGGCTGCTGGATCTACACCGGCGTGTACGCCGACGGGGTCAACCAGTCGGCCCGCCGCAAGCCCGGCCGCGAGCAGTCCTGGGTCGCGCCGGAGTGGGGCTGGGCCTGGCCGATGAACCGGCGCACCCTCTACAACCGCGCCGTCGGCCGACCCGGACGGCAAGCCGTGGAGCGAGCGCAAGGCCTACGTCTGGTGGGACGAGGAGCAGCAGAAGTGGACCGGGCACGACGTGCCGGACTTCGAGGTCGGCAAGCCGCCGTCCTACCGGCCGCCCGAGGGCGCGGTCGGCCCGGACGGCGCTGCGCCGGCGACGACCCGTTCATCATGCAGGCCGACGGCAAGGGCTGGCTGTACGCGCCCGACCGGGCTGCTGGACGGCCCGCTGCCGAGCGCACTACGAGCCGCAGGAGTCGCCGGTCAGCAACCCGATGTACCGCCAGCAGGCCAACCCGACCCGGCGAGGTGTTCCCGCGCACGGACAACCTACTCGAACCCCTCCGGCGACGAGCCGGGCGCCGAGGTGTTCCCGTACGTGTTCACCACCTACCGGCTGACCGAGCACCACACCGCCGGCGGGATGAGCCGCTGGCAGCCCTACCTGTCCGAGCTGCAGCCGGAGTTCTTCTGCGAGGTCTCGCCCGAGCTGGCCCGGGAGCGCGGGCTGGAGCAACATCGGCTGGGCGACGATCGTCACCGCCCGGACCGCCGATCGAGGCGCGGGTGCTGGTCACCGAGCGGGTGGTGCCGCTGCGGGTCGGCGGCAGGATCATCCACCAGATCGGCCTGCCCTACCACTGGGGCGTCGGCGGCGACGCGGTGGTCACCGGCGACTCGGCCAACGACCTGTTCGGGCGTCACGCTCGACCCGAACGTGCACATCCAGGAGACCAAGGTCGGCCTCGTGCGACATCCAGCCGGGCCGCCGCCCGCGCGGCCCGGCCCTGCTGGAGTACGTCGAGGCCTACCGCCGGCGGGCCGGCATCACCGCTCGACACCGGCAACGAGCTGCGCAACCCGCCAGCGGGCCCAACGGCGGCGCGCGCAAGGATGGCGTCCGGGAAGGAACAGCATGACCGTCGATCCAGCGGTCCGCCGGGCCGGCTTCTCGTTCGGCTCCACCGATCCGCCGGGCCGGCCCGCGACGCCGGCTGGGACGGAGTCGCCGCCGCGCAAGGGGTTCTTCACCGACACCTCGATCTGCATCGGCTGCAAGGCCTGCGAGGTGGCCTGCAAGGAGTGGAACGGCATCCCCGACGACGGCTTCAACATGCTCGGCAGCTCGTACGACAACACCGGCGCGCTGAGCGGCGAGCACCTGGCGGCACGTCGCGTTCATCGAGCAGCCGCAAGCCGTCGGCCACCCGGGTCGACCTGGGCATGCCCGCGCTTCGACCTGCCGAGCGCGTCCCCGGACGCCGGCGAGCGGACCGAGTTCCGCTGGCTGATGGCCTCCGACGTCTGCAAGCACTGCACCAACGCCGGCCTGCCTGGACGTCTGCCCGACCGGCGCGCTGTTCCGGACCGAGTTCGGCACCGTGGTCGTGCAGGACGACATCTGCAACGGCTGCGGCTACTGCGTGCCGGCCTGCCCGTTCGGCGTGATCGACCGCCGGATCGGCGAGAAGGGCACCAAGAACGTCGGCATCGCCCAGAAGTGCACGCTGTGCTACGACCGGCTCGGCAACGACCAGACGCCGGCCTGCGCCCAGGCCTGCCCGACCCAGTCGATCCAGTTCGGCGACGCTCGACGAGCTGCGCGAGCGGGCCGTCGACCGGGTCGCGACGCTGCACGCCGCCGGGGTGCCGGAGGCCCGGCTGTACGGCGAGGACCCCGACGGCGGCATCGGCGGGGCCGGGGCGTTCTTCCTGCTGCTGGACGAGCCGGAGGTCTACGGCCTGCCGCCGGATCCGGTCGTCACCACCGCCGACCTGCCGCGGATGTGGAAGCACGCCGCGCTGGCCGCGGTCGGTCTGCTCGCCGCCGCCGCCGCGGTCTTCGCCGGGCGCCGCCGATGAGCACGTCCGGACCCGGCCGAGGCCGGTGCGCGGCGGACGCCGGGCGGGTGGCCGGCGGCGGGGTCGGGCCGAGGAGCCGATGGTGCCGGACGCGACGTTCACCTCCTACTACGGCCGCCCGGTGGTCAAGGCCTCGCCGTGGGAGGCCGACATCCCGGCCTACCTGTTCATGGGCGGGCTGGCCGCCGGGTCCTCGCTGCTGGCCGCCGGCGCCGACCTGACCGACCGGCCGGCCCTGCGGCGGGCCGGCCGGCTCGGCGGCGCTGGGCGGTCTGAGCGTGAGCATGGTCGCGCTGGTCCACGACCTCGGCCGGCCCGAGCGCTTCGTCAACATGCTGCGGGTGGTCAAGCCGACCTCGCCGATGTCGGTCGGCACCTGGATCCTGACCGCGTACGCGCCGGGCGCCGTGCTGGCCGGCGGCGCCGAGACTCGTCCGGCTGCTGCCGGTCGAGCTTCGGCCCGCTCGGCCGGCTGCTCGAGCTGCGCCGCCCGGCCGGCCGGGCTGGCGGCCGCCGTCGTTCGCCCCGGCGGTCGCGTCGTACACCGCGGTGCTGCTCACCGACACCGCCACCCCGGCCTGGCACGACGCGCACCGCGAGCTGCCGTTCGTCTTCGTCGGCTCGGCGGCCGCGGCCTCGGGCGGGCTCGGCATGATGCTGCGCCCCGCTCGACCAGGCCGGTCCGGCCCGGCGGCTGGCGGTCGCGGGCGCGGTCGCCGAGCTGGCGGTCGAGCACCGGATGGAGCAGTCGATGGGCCTGTCGGCCGAGACCCTGCACACCGGCACCGCCGGGCGGCTGATGAGGGCCAGCAAGGCCCTGACCGCGGCCGGCGCGCTGGGCGCGGCGCTGTTCGGCGGCCGCAGCCGGATCGCGGCGGTGATCTCGGGCCTGATGCTGATGGCCGGCTCGGCCTGCACCCGGTTCGGCGTCTTCGAGGCCGGCAGGAGTCGGCCAAGGACCCGAAGTACACCGTCGTCCCGCAGCGGGAACGGCTGGATCGCCGCCGCGCCGCCGAGACGGCGCGGCGGACGGTGAAGGCGTCAGCGCACGATGAGCGCGGTCGCGGCCGGCCGGCACGACCTCGCCGATGACCGGCGAACCCGGATCTCGCCGACCACGAGCAGCCCGCCGCTGGTCTGGGCGTCGGCGAGCAGCAGCAACTCGTCCTCGGAGACGGTCTGCGCTCAGCTGATGCCGGACCCAGTCCAGATTGCGCCGGGTGCCGCCGCTGACGTAGCCGTCGGCCAGCGCCTGCCGGGCTCCGTCGACGTAGGGCACCGCCGCCGCGTCGATCACGATCGAGACTCCCGACGCCCGAGCCATCTTGAACGCGTGCCCGAGCAGACCGAACCCGGTGACGTCGGTGGCTGCGGTCAGGCCGGCGGCCAGCGCGGCCTCCGAGGCGGCGCGCGTTCAGCGCGGTCATCGTGGCGACCGCCTCCGGAAACACCTCGCCGGTGGCCTTGTGCCGGTTGTTCAGCACGCCGAGACCGAGCGGTTTGGTCAGGCTGATCGGCAGGCCGGCCCGGGCGGCGTCGTTGCGCAGCAGGTGATCCGGGTCGGCCAGGCCGGTGACGGCCAGGCCGTACTTCGGCTCGGGGTCGTCGATGCTCTGGCCGCCGGCGATGTGGCAGCCGGCCTCCCGGCCGATGTCCATGCCGCCGCGCAGCACCTCGCTGCAGCAGTTCCAGCGGCAGCACGCCGCGGGGCCAGCCGACGATGTTCACGGCGACGACGGGCCGCGCGCCCATCGCGTACACGTCGGACAAGGCGTTGGCCGCGGCGATCCGGCCGAAGTCGTACGCGTCGTCGACGACCGGGGTGAAGAAGTCGACCGTGCTGACGATCGCGCGATTCCCGTCGATGCGGACGACGGCCGCGTCGTCGCCGGACTCGAGGCCGACGAGCAGGTCCGCCGACGTCCACGGGGACAGGCCCGCGAGCAGATCCTCCAACTCGCCCGGGGGGATCTTGCACGCGCAGCCGCCGCCGTGGGCGTACTGGGTGAGCCGGTGAACCGCGGGCGAGGTCGTCGGCGCTGAGGTCATGGGCGTCACCCTATGCAGGGCTCAGCCGGTGGCCGCCGCCCCGCGCATCCTTCACTCGGTCTCTTGCGGCAGCACGATCGCCTTGAGGGCGTTCGGGTCACGTCGACCGATGGTGAGCGCAGCTTCGGTCTGATCGATGGCGAAGCGGTGGGTGATCACCTCGTCGACCTTGACCAGGCCGGCGGCGATGAGGCGGAGGGCGAGCGGGTAGGTGTTGGCGTAGCGGAAGGTCCCGGTCAGAGTGATCTCGCGCGCCCTGGACGAGGGGCACGTCGATACTGCACGGCGTCGGCGCCCATCCCGACCAGCACGACTCGACCGGCTCGGGCTATCGCCGCTCATCCCGGCGGTGAGGGCCGACTGGACTCCCGAGCACTCGAGCAGCACGTCGTACTCCTGCGGGCAGCGGATCGGTGGCCCGGTGGGCCGTCAGACCGAGCTGACGGGCGACGGACAGCCGGAACTCGCTCACGTCGGTGACGGTGACGTCCACGCCGCCGAAGGCCCGGGCGACCTGGGCCGGCGAGCAGCCCGATCGGGCCGGCACCGGTGACCAGCACCCGGTCGCCCGGGCTGATCCCGGCCTTGCGGGCCGCCCAGACGCCGACGGAGACCGGCTCGGCCATGGCCGCCTGCTCGTGGTTGAGGCCGTCGGGCACGGGGTGGGCGAAATCGGCGTCGATGGCCACCAGTTGGCTGATCGCGCCATCGACCGGCGGCGTCGCGAAGAAGACCACGTCGGGGCAGAGGTTGTAGCGCCCGGCCAGACACTGGTCGCACTGCCGGCAGGGCACGCCGGGTTCCAGCGCGACGCGCTCCCCCACGGATCGGTCGTCGACTCCGTCACCGATCGCGACGATCGAAACCGGCCGCCTCATGGCCGATGACCATCGGGTGCGTCGACGACGTACGGGCCGATCCGGCCGTGCTCGTAGTAATGCACGTCCGAGCCGCAGATCCCGACGGCCTGAACCTGCGACCAGCACCTGGTGAGGGTCCGGCACCGGGACCGGCCGCTCCAGGACTTCGAGGCTCGCGGCCGCAGTTGAGCACTGCACTTCGATTCTGCATCTGGTGGTCCTTGACTGTAGGTGGTTCTCGACACCGCTTCGGTGGGTCGTGGCCCGAGCCTATGGACGCACCGGCTGCGTTCTAGCGGTCGCCATGTCGGGCGGTGATACTCTCTTGCCACAGCGACTCTTGGGGTGAGGCGATCGCGCGATGGCGAGCGGACGAGCAGCGGCAGCCGCGGTCGGCGGTCGTCGCGCAGCGGCTGGCGACGATTCCGGCGGCTCGCGAGGTGGTGCCCAGCGATCCGCGAGTTGTCGGCGCGCTGGCACATGCACAGCGTGCCGAGCCCGTACTCGCGGTGGAACTATCACCCCGAGTACGAGGTGCACCTGATCCGGTTCGGGACCGGCCGCTACATCGTCGGCGACCGGATCGACGCGTTCTCCGCCGGACAACTCGTCCTGGTCGGCTCCAACCTGCCGCATCACTGGATCAGCGACCTCGAGCCGGGTGAGATCATCGCCGACCGCGACATCGTGTTCCAGTTCCACCCGGACTGGATCCGGCGATGCCAGGCGGTGCTGCCGGAGCTGAGCGACGTCAACCCGCTGCTGAAGAAGATCGGCGCGCGGGATCGAGTTCACCGGCCAAACCGCGCGCGAAGGCGCCCGACGAACTGCAGTCCATCGGCGAAACCACCGGCGCCGAACGGCTGCGCCACATCTTCGGCCTGCTCGGCGTACTGGCGTCGGCACCCCGCGCCGAGCACCAGACGCTCGCCAAGGCATGGCTGCCGCCGCTGGATGACGAGTACGCGGCCGACATCATCGACCGCGCCTTCGCGCTACATCCTCGACAACCTGGTGGGCGAGGTCCGGCTGTCCGCCGCCGCCGAGCTGATCGGCATGTCCGAGTCCGCCTTCTCCAAGTACTTCAAGCGGATGAGCGGCCAGACCTTCAGCGACACCGTACGCAAGCTGCGCCTCGCCCAGGCCGGCAAACTCCTGAAGGACACCGACCTCCCCGTCGGCTCGATCTACCACCGGGCCGGCTACGCGAACCTGTCCAACTTCAACCGGCAGTTCCGAGCCCAGTACGGCGTCACCCCGCGCGAGTTCCGCCGCCAGAGCCAGACCCTGAGCCGACCAGTCCTGAACCTGCGCTCGTCCGGCAAGAAAGTATCGGTTCTGGACATCCACCGCGCTAGTGAGGGCAGGCCCGGCTCCCTAGCGTTGGTCGCCAGCGACCTGCCACCACGACCTCAGTCCAACGCAGCGAGCGAAGGGCCCCAATGCCACCAGAACCCAACGGCCGTGCTCCAACCGTGGCCGGATCTCTTCGACATCCGAAAGGGACCGCCCGGGAGGGACGCCGGACTACCCGCCCAGCGTCACCAGCCCCAACTTCACCGTCCGCGTCTCGCTGCGGGACGCCCCGACCACCCATGAGGACCGACTCCACGAGACCGCCGGCCAGATGGCCGACTTCGACCCCGCCTTCGGCTGGGACTCCGCCGGTCGAGCAAATGTCACCCTTCGAGTGACCGCGACCGACCTGTGGGTCGCCGTCCTGCTCGCCATGGGTGCGGTCACCGGCACCGGCCACCATCCGGAGCGGATCGAAGCCATGCCCTCACCCGAAACCTCCAGCCTGCTCACCCCACCTACTTGTCCGGTCGTCCCCCATCAATAGGTGGGGGGCGACCGGACAAGTGGAGGGTGATGGTCCTGCTACTTGACGGCCCCCATGGCCAGGCCACGCACCAGGCGCTTCTGGGCCAGCCAGCCGGCCACGATCACCGGCAGCACCGCGATGGTGGACGCCGCCGACAGGATCGCCAGGAACTGCCCGCGACCGTCGACGAAGCTGCCCAGGAACGGCGGGGTGGTCCGGGCGACCACGGCGGTGAGCAGGTTGGCCAGGAAGTACTCGTTCCAGGCGAAGATGAAGCAGATCAGCGCCGCGGCCGCGGCACCGGGAGCGACGATCGGGAGCGACACCCGCCACAGCTCGCGGCTGTAGCTGGCCCCGTCGATCTGGGCGGCCTCGACGACGGCGATCGGCACCTCGGCGAAGAACGACCTCATCATCCAGACGGCAAGCGGCAGGTTGACGCCCAGGTAGAGCAGGCCGAGTGACCACAGGTTGTCCAGCAGGTTGACCGAGCGCAGCAGCAGGAAGACGGGGATGATCGAGGCGGCCACCGGCATGAACTTGGTCGAGATGAAGAAGAACAGCGCGTCCTGCCACCTGCCGATCGGCCGCACCGACAAGGCGTACGCCGCCGGGATGGCGAGCAGCATGACGACGATGGTGGACAGCACCGCGACGAAGAACGAGTTCAGCAGGTACAGGCCCATGCCGCGGTCGAACACGGCGGCGTAGCCATCCAGCGTGGGGGTGAAGAAGAACTGGGGCGGGAAGGATGCCGCCTGTCCCTCGGTCTTGAAGCTGGTGATGATCATCCACAGCACGGGGAAGAAGAACAGCAATACCAGCACCCAGGTCAGCAGGGTCACCAGATACCCGACCACCTTCCGCCGGGTGAACTGGCTGCTGCCGCTGCGCTCGGTGCGGGCCGGTTGGCTGGTCGTCGGCCGAGTGGTCTCGACGGTGGTGGACATCAGCTCGCCTCCTCGGTGAAGATCTTGAACATGGTGCGGAGCGCGATGGTGGCGATCACGATCGTGACGATCACGGTGATCACGCCGTACGCGGCGGCCTCGCCGATCTGCTGTCCGATGAAGGCACGCTCGTAGAGCAGGTAGGCGATGGTCTTGGTGTTGCCGGCGCCCTTGGTCATGATGTTGACCGGGTCGAAGACCTGGATCATGAAGACGGTGCCGAGCAGGATGGCCAGTTCGGCGTAGGTCCGCAGATGCGGCAGGGTCATGAAGCGGAAGGTCTGGAGGACGCTGGCGCCGTCGACGTCGGCCGCCTCGAGGATCTCACCGGCCTGGGACTGCAGCCCGGCGAGCAAGATCAACATCATGAACGGTGTGTACTGCCAGGTCAGGGTGAACACGATGGTCAGCGCGGGGTGGTCGGTGTTCCAGGCAACCGGCTCGATACCCAGCAGGCCGAGTCCCCAGTTCACCATGCCGGTGTTGACCTCGAGCAGCGAGTACTTCCAGATCAACGCCGCCGCGGCGGGCATCACCAGGAACGGCGTGATCAACAACGTGCGGGCCAGCGCCTGGCCCCTGAACTTGCGGTCGAGCAGCACCGCCAGCAACAGGCCGAGCAGCAGGGACAAGAGCATCGAGCCGCCGACGATACGAATGGTGGCCCAGATCGAGGGCAGGAAAGCGCCGTTGGTGATGACGGCGACGTAGTTGGAGAAGCCGGCGAAGGACCGCTCCTCGGGTCGGGCCAGGTTCCAGTCCTGGAAGGAGTAGTAGATCGTGGCCAGGAAGGGGATCTGAGTGATCAGGATGGCCACCGCCAGGGCGGGGGAGATCAGCTTCCGGGCGAACTTCCGGATAGCCAGGTCCTGGCCCTTGAGCGGGACCTTGGCGGCCTTCCTGCCGGACGCCCCGCCCAGGGGCTTGTCGAACGTCGGCATGGTTTCGAGCGTGTCGACCATTTCAGCCCTCCTTCTGGTTCTCGCCGGCTCGCTCGGCGATCTTCTGGCCTTGGTCCAGGGCCAGCTGAAGCGGTCTTCGGCCGGCGATGGCGTCGGCGACGAGCTGAGATGTCTGATTGCCGACATCCTGGAATTCCGGGATGGTCACGTACTGGATGCCGACCCACGGCTGCGGCTTGACGCCGGGCTGCTTCGGGTTGACCTCCGACATGATCTGCGCGGTCAGCGGAGCGAACTCGCCGCCGGCCTGGATGTACTCGGGGATCTGGTAGGTGGACTTGCGGGTGCCGGGCGGAGTCTTCGACCAGCCGAGCTGGGAGCCCACCAACTTGGCGTACTCCTTGGAGGTCGCCCACTTGAGGAACTGCCAGGCCTGGTCCTTGTTGTCGGACTCGGCGTTGATGCCCAGGTTCCACGACCACAGCCAGCCGGAGTCGGTGGTCTCTTTGACCGGGGCCCGGACGTAGCCGACCTTGCCGGCCACCTTCGACTGATCCGACTCCACCGAGCCGGCGGCCGAGGTGGCGTCGTACCACATCGCCGCGCGTTCCTGGCTGAACAGGTTCAGGCACTCGGTGAACCCGAAGGACACCGGGTCGGCTTCACCCCCGTCCGCCAAGGTGTCGAGATAGAACTGCACCGCGTCGACGAAGCCGGGCTTGTTCACCTGGGCGTCCCAGTTCATGTCGTACCACTGGCCGCCGAAGGTGTTGACGATCGTCGTCAGCGGGGCGAACATCTCACCCCAGCCCGGCTTGCCGCGCAGGCAGATGCCCGCCCGGTCCTGGCTCGGATCCTTGAGCTGCTTCGCGAACCCGGCCACCTGCGTCCCAGGTGGGCCGCTCGGGCATGGTCAGGCCGGCCTGCTCGAAGAGATCCTTGCGGTACATGAGGAAGGACGACTCCCCGTAGAAGGGGACCGCGTAGAGCCGATCCTCGTACGACACCCCGTCGCGGACCGGCTGGAAGAAGTCGTCGACGTCGTAGGCCGGATCCTCGGCGGCCAGGTCGGTGAGGTCGACGAGCCATTTGTTCTCGCCCCAGATCGGCACCTCGTAGGCGCCGACGGTCATGATGTCGTACTGGCCGCCCTTCGTGGCCACGTCCTTCGTCGCGGCGTTACGCAGGTCGTTCTCCTCCATGAAGATCATGTTGATCTTGATGTCGGGATGGAGCTTGGTGAACTCCGGCAGCAGCTGGGCCATGTCCTGCATCTGCGGGTTGTTGACGGTGGCCAGGGTGACGGTGGTGACGCCCGGTTCGTTGCCGAGGTTCCCGAAACCGGCACATCCGGAGAGGGCGAGGACAAAGCTGACGCCGAGGCCTATTACTCCCAGGCGGCGTTGCTTGGAGCTGGTCATGGAGAGGTCCTTCTCTGCCAGGTGATCGGTCGCGGCAAACTGCAGGTCTGGTGCCGGCGGCTCCGCCGCAGGCCATCTCGTGAGCGGTACGCAGGGTGGACGATTGTCTGTGCAAATCATCCGAATGGCTGCATACTCCGGACAGTAACGCAGTGAATCCGGTCCGGTCTAGACCCAAATGGCAACTATTTCGGCACAAAATGCCCGAATGTGTGGCTTAGTCCTCGCGCTCAGCCGCCGCTGACGAGCCCGGTCTCGTACGCGTAGATCACCGCTTGGACGCGGTCACGCAGGCCGAGCTTCATCAGCACGCGGCCGACATGGGTCTTCACCGTCGTCTCCGACACGTACAGCTCCGTGGCGATCTCGGCGTTGGTCAGCCCGCGCGCGAGCAGCCGCAGCACTTCCTGCTCGCGAGACGTCAACGCCGCCAGCCGCTGCTGCTCACCGGCCGTCCAGCACCGCGCGGCCGCTCGAGGAACGACTCGATCATCCGCCGGGTCACGGTCGGCGCCAGCAGCGACTCGCCTGCGTGCACCGCCCGGATGCCGGCGACCAGCAGTTCGGGCTGCACGTCCTTGAGCAGGAACCCGCTGGCCCCGGCCTGCAGCGCCGCGTACACGTATTCGTCCATGTCGAACGTCGTCAGCATCACCACGCGCGCCTGGCACGACGGGTCAGCCGTGATCCGTCGGGTGGCCGCGATGCCGTCGACCCCGGGCATGCGTACGTCCATCAGCACCACATCCGGCGTCAGTCGCCGCCACCTGGGCCACCGCCTGGTCGCCGTCCGCCGCCTCCCCCACCACGTGGATGTCCGGCTCGATCTGCAGGATCATCCGGAACCCGGCCCGCACCAACGCCTGATCGTCGACGATGAGCACGCCGATCGAGGACGCCGACGAGTCGGCCGCGGCGTTCACGCCTGATCCAGGGGCAGCGTGGCCACCAACTCGAAGCCGCCCTCGGGCCGCACTCGGGCCAACAGCGAACCGCCGTACACCGCCACCCGTTCGCGCATCCCCAGGAGCCCGTTGCCTGCTTCGGCCGGTGGCACCGACGCCGCAACAGGCTGCCCGTCGTCACGGACGGCCAGCTCAATCCGGTCCGCGGAAAAGTCGATGGCCACCTCGGCGCCCTGCGGGTTCCGCGCGTGCCGCAACGTGTTGGTCAACCCCTCCTGCACGAGCCGGTACGCCGTCAGATCCAGTCCCGGAGACAGGTCCCGGACCGCCCCGGTCACCGATACCGAGACCGGCAGCCCGGAGTGGCGAAACTTCTCGGCCAGCCGGCCGACCTGACCGAGCCCCGGTGGCGGCTCGAGCTCGGTGTCAGCACCGGGCTGCCGCAGGACCCCGACCATCCGGCGCATCTCCGAGAGCGCCTCCCGGCCCACCGCTTCGACGGTCTCCAAGGCCTGCCGTTCCACCACCTGCTCGGGCAACAGCATCCGACGCACCGCGGACGCCTGCACCGTCATCACACTCACGCTGTGCCCGATCACGTCATGCAGCTCCCGGGCTATCCGCGTCCGTTCCTCGGCCACCGCCTGTGATGCCCGCTGCTCGCGGTTGATGCGCCGCTGCTCGACGTTGAGCCGGCTGACCCGGACCACCGTGCCCAGCAGCCACGCGATGATGAACGGAGTCACCCAGACCAACGAGCCCAGACGCTCGGACGAGCGTCGACGTTCATCGGGTCGAACGCCGCCCAGGCCACCCCCATCGCCACCGACAGCACGAGCCCGACCCACGACCGGCGCCACTCCAGCCGGTTGCCGACCGTGTAGGTGGCGATCAGCGGGGCCAGGCTGACACCGAACCCCTCCGGGGAGCCGACGGCCACGAACTCGACGAGGCTCGACCACGACGATCGCGGTGAGGCAGCCGAGCGGATGAACCCGTCGAAACACGAGCAGGACGGCGGTCACGGCATACAACAAGGACTGCACCCACAGCGGACCCTGGCGGTGCGTCGATCCGATGCCCCACCACGCCTCGAGCTGGCCGAGCACGCCCGACCGCCAACGCGAGGGCGATGTCGAAGGCCCAGTTCCTGCGACTCACGCCTCGACGGTACTGCCCGGATGGTCGGGCCGACATCCTCCTTGCGGAGGACGCGACTGATCCTGCTCAGGGCCACCGCGATTTCGTGCGCCGGCAGGATGACCGGGCGGCGCCGAATTCCTACCGTCGAAAGCAGGCCGATCAGTCGACGGCCAACCACCAGCCGAACAAGGAGTCAGCCATGGAGATCACCCCAACGACCGCCCGAGTGATCAGCAGGCTCGCCTGGGTGATGGCCGCCGTCGGCACCGTGGTCGGGCAGGTCCACGCCCTGGCCCGGGCCCAGGCCCACCCCGGTGACTTCGAGGAGTCACCGCTGGCCCGGGCCTGGGGCGAGCCGGCCACCCGCGCACTGAGACCGCTGCTCGACTGGAGCGACCCGTGGACCGTCTACGTCACGCTACGGCAAGATCTGGCTTCCCGTGTGCCTCGCCTTCACCGCGGCGGCCTACCTCGTCTACCGCCGGCGCAGCCCGCGGGAGCCGAGCGACGGCTGTGGCAGATCATGCTCGCCGCCTACGCCGTGATGACGCTCTCCGTGTTCGGCGACTACTTCACGCCGTGGATGGACCAGATGTTCATCGTCGGCATCGCCGCCATGCTGGTCATCGGGTTCGGCGGGATCGCCCTCGGGATCGTGATGCTGCGCAACGGATTCCGTCCGCGCGCCACTCCGATCCTGCTGATGATCTTCATCCCGTTCATGTTCGCGATCACGTCGGTGACCTCGCTCGGCAGCGCGCTGCTGCCGCTGATGTGGGGCTGGGCCATCGCCGCCCAGCGCGTCGTGACCGATGACTCGAGGCACGCCGATCCCAGGATCGTGGTGAGCACCGATGAGCCGACGTCGACCCGAAGCCGATCAGCCTCGATCTGAGCTGATCGTCGGCGGATCCGATCTTGGTACGCGAGTCTCGTGCGTGGTGACTGTCCAAGGGACCGGGGGGCGGGGTGCGTACCCGCAGTGGGTGCCCAGGTGCAGGGTTTCTCGAAGGTGTTGGGCCAGCTGAGGGTGCACCTGGGCGATCTTCGACAGGGCATCGCGAACGCGGGCGCTGACGGTCTTGCGGGCGCGTTCGGCGGGATCGCCGAGGCGGCGGGATCGTCCTCCCAGCCCGGTGGCGACGGCGAGTTCGTGGATCAGCGCTTCACGCTCGGCGCGGAGGGTCTCGACGGTCGCGGCGGAGCCGAAGTCCGCGGCCTCATCGATGTCGGCGTCGAGGGCGCGGAGGCGGGCCTTGTACTGGGCCTTCGCCTGGTCGTCGAGCATGGGATCAGCGCCGGTACGGGGTGTCTCGATGCCGAGCAGGGTGAACACGTGGACGTCGCTGCCTTGGGCGCCGATCAGGACGGCGAGATCCCGCAGACCCTTGGAGTCGACCAGCTGGGCATGAGTCCCCCGGAACCCGAGGTGCCACAGTCCCTTGACCAGCCGGAACTCGTTGCTCGTCGTCTCGATCGTCGTATGCCGGAAGGGCGGCCAGGGCCTGCTCGGACAGCCGCAGCCACCCGGCGGCCCCGAGTCGCTCGTGCAGGCTCATTGCGGCGCGGAAGTGCGCCGCGGCCCCGGACGTGTCTCCGAGGGAGGCGGCCAGCGCGCCGAGGTGATGGTCGACGGCAGCGTGGTACGAGGCGCAGCCGGCGACAAGCACATGGGTGCCGGCCAGCGGGCGCAGCCGCTCGTAGGTCCATGACCGCTGGGCGGTGGTGCCGGCGACGGCGAAGACGACGGCGGCGGCGGCAAGTCCTTCGGTGCCGGTCGCCTCGGCGATGTCGAGCACGCTGAAGTCGCCCGAGGGCAGCCCGCGTGGCGAGAACGTCACCCCGGGCCGCGTGCGGCCAGGCCTTGAAGATCGGAAACATCGGCCAGAGCGGATCGAAGGGCTCCAGCTCGAGCTCCGGTTCGGGTACGCCCAGGGCGACCAGTGACCAGCGAGACGTGCAGAAGCACGCCAAGGCGTCCGGCTCACCGATCGCGCGCCCGAGCTGTAGTGCCTGTTCGCCGAGTCGTGCCGCCTCGTCGGCGCGACCGACCAGCTGAGCGAGGGTGGCCCGTCGGGTGAGGGCGCACCAGCGTCCTCGCGCATGCCCGAGCCCCTCGGCGAGGGAGATGTAGCTGGCCAGCTCCCGCGCCCGGCCGGGTCGCCCAGCTCGATCAGCGCGGCTGCACGCAGCAGGTGGGCCTCTGCGACCAGGTCGGCGTCACCACACGAGAGCGCAGCGGCCAGCATCTCGCCGATGACGGGCAGTCGCTCAACCGCGGTGCCCGGGCGCCACATCGAGTCCTGGAGGGCAAGCTTCGCCACCGCGACCGCATGGGTATCACCGGCGGCGGCGGCGAGGTCGACGGCTCGGATCGCGGTGCGAATGGTTTCGGGGTCCGGGGCGCCGATCGTGCCGTGTCGCATCTCGCGGGCCAGAGCAGCGGCCACCTGCGACTGCAGGGTCAGCGATCCGTCGCACTCCTCCAACAATCGGGCCGCGGCTTGCAGCAGCCCGACCACCTCAGCGCTCTCGCCACCCGAACGGTGTCCCAGCGCATGGATGCCCAGAGCGGCGCGCGCGAGCGTCGCTGCGTCTCCTCGGGCCCGGGCGATGTCGGCGATCTCCCGGTACCGCTGACCGGCCTGTTCAGACTGCCCGGACCGTTCGAGCGCCGCGGCCAACTCCAGCAAGAGGGCGAGACGCTGATCGACGTGCGCGCCGGGCTCGAGCTCGTCGAGCAGGTGCAGTGCGCGCAGGTACTGAACGCAGGCGTCGTCATGCCCGAGGCGTGCCGTTGCTTCCCGCGCAGCGAGGATCGAGTAGTCGATCGCGTCCAGCTGGGCCTCTGCTCCGGCGGCGAGGAGATGTGCGGCGACCCGAGCCGCACCGGCTGATCGAGCCTGCAGGGCCCGCCCCACCGCGAGGTTGATCTCGGCCCGGGTCGACGGACTCAGGCCGTCGAGAACGGTCTCCCGATAGAGGTCGTGGGTGAATCGGGTTCCATCGTCGCCGACCTCGACCACGCCGGCGCGTCGCGCTTCCTCGAGAACGTTGACGGCGTCGCTCTCGCTGCTCACCGCACCGCTCTGGGTCAGCAGCCCGAGGTCGATGTCCCGACCGGCGACGGCGGCCCAGTCGAGCAGCCGCACACACTCCGTCGAGAGTCGAGCCAGTCGCCGGCGAAGGGTCTCGGCGACGTTGGCCGGGATGTGCGTCTGGTCCTGCCACCGGCCTTGCGCGAGGAGCAAGCGGGTCAGCTCGCGGACGAAGAACGGGTTGCCCCCACTCCGCCGCCACATCGGGATGCTCACCTTCGCCGCCACGTCCGGGCCGGCGATCGCCGCAACCATGGCCTCGACATCGCCCTGAACGAGGCCGGTCAGCGGGAGCTGTTGCGCGGCGGTGGCGAGGTCCAGCAGCTGGGCGGACGCTTCCAGGTCGCGGTAGGCGCCGAGCAGGAGCACCCGCTCGTCGCCAGGGTGCGGGCCAGGAACCCGAGCAGGCGCAGCGACGGGTCGTCGGACCACTGGAGATCGTCGAGACGACGACCAGCAGCGGCCGATGGGTGGCGAGAGTCTGCAGGGAGCGGGAGACCGACTGGAAGAGCCGAAACTGTGCGTCCGCCGCGGTGACCGTGCTCGCACCGGTCGACGTACGGGCTCGACGTAGCCGGGCCGACTGTGGCGTCCAGCAGCCACCCGGCCTCGCCGAGCTCGGCCGTGGACAGGCCGCTCGCGCGGAGGACCTGGGACCACGGCCAGTACACCGGCGTCCCGTCGCCCTCCCAGCAGGTGGCCCGGAGGACGAGCGCGTCAGGCCCCGCTTGACCGATCGAGTGCCCCGAGGACCGCGGTCTTGCCGACCCCCGCTTCGCCGCTGATCATCAGGAACTGACCGGCGCCGGCCCGGGCGTCGTCCAGCACCGTCCCGGCCGCGGCCAGCGCCGCTGCACGTCCCAGGAGCCGTTCGGCTGGGCTCACCCCGTCATCATCGCCGGTCAGGGTCGAAGCTCCAAGATCAGGTTCATCGGTGCGTCAACGCTCGATCTGCGCACTCGGGTGAACCCGGACTCGCGGGCCAGCGCACGAAGCCGCCGCTCGCCCGCCTGCGCCCCCAGCGGCTCAACCGAGGTGGCGGTCCGCTGGGAGACCGCGTTGGGCGTGCACGCGAGCGTTGACACGGCGTAGAACATCCGGCCGACCGGGTTGAGGTTCCCCTGCACGTCGTCGGCGCTCATCGGCTCGAACAACAACACCGCACCCGTGGAAGCGAGCGCGGCCCTGGCCGCGCTGAGAGCGCCGGCGGGATCGCCGATGTCGTGCAACGAGTCGAAGAAGGTGATCAGGTCGAAGTCAGCGGCTGGCAGCTCAGTGGCCGGTATGACCTCGAACCGTGCGTTGCCGACGCCGGTGGCGGCGGCCTCGGCGCGGGCATGCGCGATCGAGGCGTCGTGGTAGTCGATTCCGAGCACGGAGGCGGCGGGATACAACCCGGCGATGCCCAAGGTGGGCGTGCCGTAGCCGCAGCCGACATCCGCGACTGTGCCACCGCTGGTCAGTGCCGATCCGACGTCGCTGAGCTGGTCGATCGCGGCAGCGATCAGGTCGGTCGGCAGGGCGACACGGGTGAAGGCGTCGGTGCCGTGCCAGTGCTCAGCGGTGCGCTGGTGCCAACCGAATCCCTGACCGGTGCTGAACGCTTCGCTGAAGTCGCCGAAGCTTTCGCCCATCGAGGACATCATGGTGGCCGCCGCATCGACCAGCGCCCCGCCCGGTCCCTCGTGGATCGCGGCGGCGACCGCGTCCGGGAGCCGGAACGTCTCCGCGGCCGGGTCGTAGTCGAGATAACCCCCGGCGGCCTGAGCGCGCAACCAGTCACGTACCAGCGCCGGGTCGACCAGCACCTTCGCGGCCACTTCCTCGGTGGTCAGCGGCCCGGCGCCCGGCCAGCGCGGCCCAGAGGCCGCTGCGCGTCCCCAGCGAGGTCAGCAGCACCCCGAGTGCGCCGCCCAGCTCGCTGATGATCTTTCCCATCTGCGCCTCGACCGCCGCGCTCATGTCCTGCTCGGTGTCCTGGTCGGCCCTGGTCGCCTGTTGATCGATCGTGCTCACCACGTCATCCCTTCTCTGACCAGGGCGGATCCCCGGCTCTGCTGACAAGGGCGCGAGTTCTCACCTCGCACTCCGCGAGGTGAGGACAAGCGAAGCGGCCCGACCGTAGGCGTCTCGCCACCCCCGGCATCCGGGCCGCCAAAGTCTTGACGAGTGAAGGCCACGGTGGTACGCCGAAACAAGGGGATAAGGAGGAGCAGCGATGACGCAGCCCTTGGAGCATGTTTCGTTCGACAAGCCTGACGAGGTGCGGGAAGGCGACAACTGGCGGCTCGAGTTGGTCAATCTCGCCGGCGGCGCCCAGGTCGGGAGAATCACCGCGCAGCCGGGTTGGCGATGGTCGACACACGTCAAGCCGGTGGCCGGCACCGACCTCTGCATGGCGCCGCACCAGCAATATCAGCTCTCCGGACGAGTCCACGTCGTGATGGCGGACGGCACCGAACTGGAGTCGGGTCCAGGTGAGATCACCTCCCTGCCGCCCGGCCACGACGCCTGGGTCGTCGGCGACGAGCCGGTCGTGGCCATCGACTGGCAGGGCGCATCAGTGTGGGCAAAGGCACAAGGCGGGTAGCGGTCACCTCGCGCCGCACGTCGAGGACGCAGCGGTCTGATCGGTTAAACTGGCTGTTCCGCGCACTCTGCGCATGACAGTCGATGCCGCCTGGAAACCATGTCCAGATCCAGGAGACCGACCATGACCACCACACTCACCGTCCCGACCCGTCCGCGGGTGCTCTTCGTCGGTCACGACGCCAGTTCCCCGCAGATCGCGGCCAGCCTGTTGCGCCGGCTGGCCGGGGACCGGGTCACGGTCGACACGGCCACCACGCAGCCCGCCGACCCCGGCGGCCGCTCCGACGAGATGCTCGTGGCGATGGGTCTCGACCCCGCCGACGAGCAGCGGCTCAGCGCCCGGGCGCTGCACACCGCCGATCGGGTGATCAGCCTGGGCGCCGGCCTCGACGTGGCCCGGCTGCCCGGCCCCCGCTACGAGGAGTGGGACCTCGCGCAGGGGGATCTCATCACCCGAGTCCAGGCGCTGAGCGACGACCTCACCGCCCCTCCGTCTGGTGCGCTCTCGCACCGTGCTGGACCGGCTTCGGACGCTGCTCGGGGCCAACCGCTCTTGACTCCGGGTTGGTCGCGGTGGCGCCGGTCAGAGTTTGTCGAACCAGGGCTCCAGCCGGGCGTACGCCTCCATGAACAGCGCGTACTCGCGCCGGTAGCGCTCGTGCGGCGCCGGCGTCGGGCGCCTGGCGTGGTGAGCTCGTGGGAGAACCGGCCGGCCACCGCGAAATCGTCGAAGATGCCGACGCCCACCCCACCGACGATCGCCGCACCGACGGCCGTGGCCTCGTCGACCAGGTTGCGTCTGGTCACCGGGACACCCCAGACGTCGGCGAAGATCTGCAGCAGCAACCGCGAGTTCGCCGCCCCGCCGATCGCGTCGACCGCGTCGATCGGGGTGCCGTTCTCCACGAAGGCCAGCAGACCGGTGTAGAGGTTGAACGCCACGCCCTCGAGCACGGCTCGGGTCAGGTGCGCCGGACCGTGGTGGCGGCCGAGGCCGGCGAAGACCGCCCGGGCCGCGGGATTCCAGTACGGCGAGCGCTCACCCAGCAGGTGGGGCAGGAAGTAGAGGCCGTCCTCGCTCGCCGGCACGTCCGCGGCCTCGGCCAGCAACCGGTCGTACCGGTCGTCCTGACCCGGTGCGAGGACATCGATCACCCATTCCAGCGACGCGCCGCCGGCCTGCATCGTCGCCGTCGGGACGTACCGGCCGGGCAGCACGTGGTTGAAGGTCATGCTGCGCATCTGCGGGTCGTGCAGGGGTGCGTCGGCCGCCACCGAGACCCAGGACGAGGAGCCGAGATAGGTGTACGCGCCGGACTCGGGCGAGATGATGCCCGCACCGAGGGCCCCCATCGGACCGTCGCCGCCGCCCATCACCACCGGCGTCCCGGTCGACCAGGCCGGTGGCCTCCGCGGCGTCAGCGGTGACGTGCCCGATCACCGCGGTCGAGGGGACGATGTCGGGGAACAGCGAGCGCGGCAGGTCGGCGGCCTCGATCAGTTCGGTCGACCACTCCCCCGCCGCCTGGTCGTAGGCGTTCGTGCTGGAGGCGTCGGACGGGTCCGTGGCCAGCACGCCGGTCAGCCGATAGGCGACGAAGTCCTTGGCCAGCACCACCGTGCGCGCCCGGGAGAAGACCTCCGGCTCCTGGTCGCGCACCCACATGATCTTGGACAGCGAGTACGTCGGGTTGAGCCGGTGCCCGGTGATCTTGTACCCCTCGGCCATCCCGACCCGGTCGACCAGCGTGGCCGTCTGGGCCACCGAGCGGGTGTCGGCCCAGATGATCGCCGGCCGCACCGGCGCTCCGGACCGGTCCAGCAGCACCGCTCCCATCATCTGACCGGAGAACGAGACCACCTCGACGTCCTCGGCCCGCACCGACGCGCGACCGAGCAGTTCCCGCGTCGCGGCGCACAGCGCGGTCCACCAGTCCTCCGGGTCCTGCTCGGCCTTGCCGCGCGGACCGAAGTCGGTGCCGTACGCGGACGTGACGGCCGCCAGCACCTCGCCGTCGTTGCTGACCAGCGTGGCCTTGTCGCCCGTCGTACCAAGATCATGAGAGATGATCATGAAGGCGCGACCGGCTGGTAGCCGCGGTGGTCCGGGTTGGGCTGGACGGCCCAGCCGTCCCCGTCGGCCACGACCAGGGACTTCATGCCGCCGGCCCGCTCGATGATCGAATAGTCCTGGCCGGCGTCCGCGGCGTAGCAGAACAGGGTCGCGAGACGCTCCGTTCCGACGTTGACGCTGCGGTGCACCCAGTGGCCCGGCACGTAGACCGCCTGGCCCGGGTTCAGCTCCACCACCTTGGTGTCGCCGTCCACGGTGTCCAAGATCATCACGCCCCGACCGGACAGGCCGACGTACAGCTCGGACCGGTCGGCGATGGCGTGCAGGTGCCCGCGGGTCATGGCGTACTCGGCCCCGACCGTGCCGGGCTCGAGCACGCTGATGCCGGTGATCAACCCGCCGGGACCGGGCTCGGTCTCGGTGGTCTCGACCCAGTACACCGGCTCGCCGTCGTCCTCGGCCAGCCGCGCCTGGTAGGCCGCCGCGTCGCGGTAGAGCCCGTCCAGGTCGGTCAGGAACTTCTCGTACCGGCCGTTGCTGCCGCCCAGCCGGCCGGCCTCGGCCAGGATGGACAGGGCCACCGGGGGTACCGGCTGCACTGTTCGGTCTTCGCTCATCGGGAGTCTCCTCTGCTCGTCTCGTCGTTGGTACCGCTCAGCCAGCGTGCCGGGTTCGTGACCAGCACGGATTCCACCAGTTCCGGCGCGGCCGCCCGTTCCCAGCGCGGCAGCACCCGCTCACCCAGGTAGGCCAGGCCCGGCATCCCGCCGTACGCCCGGTACCGCGTCCGGCGGGCCACGTCACCGCCGATCAGGATGCGTTCGGCCGCTCCGCGCTCCGCGCTGCGCTCCAGGCACTCCAGCAGCACCGAGTCGGGCCAGCGCTGGCTGCGGGCGAACCCGTCGTAGCCGAGGTACGCGCCGGCCGCCGCGAGCTCGGCGTGCAGGCCGGGGTCGGGGTTGCGGTCCACGTGGGCCAGGGCGACCGCCGACGCCGGTACGCCGAGGCGACCCAGCTCGGCCAGCAGTTCGAACGCCGCGCTGCCGTGCTCGAGGTGGACCATCACCGCCGCCCCGGTCCGCTGCCAGGTCGCGGCCACGGCCGCCAGCACCCGGTGCTCGAAGGGCGTGATGCTCCAGTAGCCGATGCCGGCCTTGACCACCGCGGCGCGTACCGGCTCGCCCGTCGGGCCGACGGCGGCGGGCGCGCGGTCCGGACCGTCGCTGACGGCAGACCCTCCTGGACGTCGCGGCTGAAGCGGTCGGCCAATTGTTCCTCGGTCTGCTCGAGCAGCCAGTGCCCGGAGCCGTAGTGGGGTTCGCGGTGGGCGCCGGTGGTCGCGACGACGTGCAGACCTGTCGGCGGCACTGATGCGGGCCAGGGCCTCCGGTCGGCGGCCCAGGCCGGTGGGCGTGGCGTCGACCATGGTCGCGAAGCCGGAGTCCCGCAGCGAGGCGGCTTCGGCCTGGCTGGCCGGCTCGTCGTCCAGTTCGTCGCCGACCAGCAGCGGGCTGACCTGGAACAGGTGCTCGTGGTAGTTGGTCCGACCGAGTGCGGCCGCGGCGACGTCGCCGAGCACCGTGCGGACCGTCGCGGAGTCGACCATCAGCGCAACCGGGCGGCGATCCGGCCGAGCTCGTCGACGGTCTCGGCCGGCATCGGGATGTCGAAGACCTCGGCCGTCGCCTGACTCCAGCCGTGCACGAAGTAGCGCCAGCCGTCCTCGACGTGCAGCTCGCCGCTCCTGCTGCTGGGCGCGCGCCTGGTGCCAGAAGTCCAGCGGTCCGCGGTAGTTGAACTCCCACACCACCCCGCGCTCGGGGAAGCGGGCGCCGGCCGAGACCGGGGAGCCGGGCCGGTCCTTGCCCATTCCGGTGGCGTTGACCACCAGGCTGGCCGGCGGCAGCGACTCCATCAGGGCGTCGACGTCGTCGGTGCCGGCGGTCACCACGTAGCGGACCAGGCCGGTCGGGCAGCTCGGCGCGCTCATGGATCTGCCGGGCGTGGTCCAGCGGCTCCTGGGTGAGGGCGGTGCAGATGATCTCCTCGGGCCGGTCGCGCGCGTACGCCGAGCTGGTGGCTGAGCGCCGTCCCGGCTCCGCCGGACCCGAGGATGAGCGCCGCACCACCGTTCTGGGCGAAGTGGTCCGGGGCCAGGAACTCCTCCAGCGCGAGCCGGGCGGTCACCGGGTCCTTGGCGCTGCCGACCAGCCGTCCGCCGCGCTTGGCGATGCAGGAGATCTCACCGAACGTCTCGGCCAGGTCGTCGCAGTCGTCGAACAGGTCGCGGGCGGCGGCGTGCACGGCCATCTTGTGCGTGGTGACCAGGGCGCCCCAGTGCTTCGGGTCGTCGCGGATGGCTTCCACCACCTCGCGGTAGACCTGCGGCGGCGAGTCCAGCGCGACGTCGTGGCCGACCAGGGTGCGGGTGGGCAGGTCGAGGGCGTCGGCCCACTCCGGGAACACCTTCCGGATGGACGAGCCGCCGGTGCTCACCCCGACGAAGCCCATGTACGAATCGGCACCGCGGCGTTGTCCGGGCGGCTCCCGGTCCGGCTTCGGTGCTGGTGCTGGTCATCTGGTCCTTCGTCCGGCTGTGGCGGCG